>CAWBPO010000001.1:0-538786 GCA_963790795.1 uncultured bacterium
CAGACTTTCAAAAATACTCCCAACGATAAATTTCTTCTTAACCTTTTATGCAGCCAGGCTAAGCTGGAAAACGACAACAAAGGAGTTGACGTAAAGCGCGGACTGCGTCGCAAAGCGGAGCTGGGCTGGCATCCTGGTCCGGCACCGATCGGTTATCTCAACACCCCGAATAAAGAAAAAGGGTTCAGAACTATTCGCAAAGACCCGAAAATATTTCCGATAATCCGCAAAATGTTCGATATGATTTTAAGCGGAAGTTATACCGCGCCAAGAGTCCATGAAATCGCGGTCAACCAATGGGGCTTAAAAAAATTTGCCCGAAGCGGATTTTACCGCACGCTTTATAATCCCTTTTATTACGGCTGGTTTGAATGGCCCAGGGGAAGCGGAAACTGGCACAAAGGCAAACATGAGCCGATGATCACGCGCGATGAATTCGACCGCGTCCAGAAACTTCTCCACCCGGGCAACAAACCAAAGCCCGAAGAACACGTCTTCGCTTTCACCGGCATGATCCGTTGTGCCGAATGCGGTTGCATGATTACGGCCGAAAATAAAGTTAAAAGAAACAAACAGGGCGGCGAACATCACTACACTTATTACCACTGCACCAAGCGCCGAGGTCCGTGCAGCCAAAAATACATCGAAGTAAAAGAACTGGAAAAACAGATCGCAAAAACTCTGGCCGACATAAAAGTCCCGCCGGAATTTCACGACTGGGCCATGCTGTGGCTAAAAAATGAAAACTCCAGCGAATCAACGGATCGGAACACTATCCTGAATAATCTGCAAAAGAATTACGAAACATGCGTCAGAAAACTGGATGCGATTATAGATATGCGCGCTTCGGGAGAAATCACCGAAGATGAATTTACCAAAAAGAAAACGGAAGTCAGCAAAGAAAAAATCAGACTGCATGAACTTCTAAACGATACTGACAACCGCATAGACAGCTGGCTTGAAGTGGCACACCGCGTCATCAGATTCTCCGAAGATGCCAAAGAAGCATTCGAAAACAAAGGATTGCAGGCTAAAAAGCTGATCCTGTCCGCGCTCGGTTCGAACCTCCTGTTAAAAGGCAAAATACTCGAAATTGACGTACAAAATGCGCTTCTGCCCATGCAATTCGTCTCACGCCCGGAGAAAACAAAAACCGGCGCGTTCGAACCGGTCAAAATAGGCACTAATAAAGAGAAAAGCGGAGCTTTTGGCTCCGCAAATCCCACATGGCTCCGGAGGTAGGATTCGAACCTACAACCATCTCCTTAACAGGGAGCCGCTCTACCGTTGAGCTACTCCGGAATATCTTTTATTATATTCAATTTTAATAATTTTTCAAGTTTAACGAACCAGCAAAAAATACTGCAAACTGACAATAACGAAAACTGCAAGGGTAAAACAGGTTATAAACCTATGCGATAATTGTATATGAAACTTCCCGAAAAACTCTCTGGCAAAGGAATGATTGTAATTCCTTTCGTCTGATATGGACTTTCCCCTTAAAAGCTGATGCATCGTTGTCAGAAAACAAACCATTCTGTATTTCTTTGTCCAAGGCATAATAATAAGGCCCCAGATAAATTGATTGAAAACAATGACCAGAGTCAGATAAAAATGTAATATTATTTTATCCTGCCACCAGCTTGCTGGAATAACCAACAAAGAAAGCCAAAAAACAACAATTGCAGAATGAATCCAGAAAATAATTTTTCCCAAAAAGTCTTTCATATAGAATCAATATCCTTTCAATTTTTTTAGAGAGTCGTGTTCCCTTATCTTTTCTAAAGACTTAGCTTCAATCTGGCGGATTCTTTCTCTGGTTACGCCAAACTCGTTTCCCACCTCTTCCAAAGTATGGGTTACGCCGTCTTGCAACCCAAACCTCATTGCAAGGATCTTCTGCTCTCTCGGAGTTAAATCAACCAAAACTTCTTTCAGCCTTTCTTTAAGTAAAGTTCTAGCTGCTTCCAAAGAAGGCGAGATTGATTTTTCATCTTCAATGAATTCAGCTAAAACAGAATCTTCCTCGTCTTCGCCAACAGGCGTTTCCAGAGAAACAGTATCCTGGGAGATTTTCATAATGTGATAAACCTTTTCCAATTCAATGCCCATTTCAGCGGCAATTTCTTCCGGCAATGGCTCCCTGCCCAAATCCTGCAAAAGCCGCCTTCTCACCTGAGTGTACTTTGAAATGGTTTCCACCATATGAACCGGTATTCTGATGGTTCTTGCCTGGTCAGCCAAAGCCCTGGTTATTGCCTGACGAATCCACCAGGTAGCGTAAGTTGAAAATTTGTATCCCCTTCTCCAGTCAAACTTTTCAACTGCCCTGAAAAGACCCAGATTTCCTTCCTGTATCAAGTCCAGCAGAGTCAGGTTGGGAGAACGGCCAACATACCTTTTAGCAATTGAAACAACAAGTCTTAAATTGGCTTTGGCCAGTTTTTTCTTAGCTTCAATGTCTCCTTTTTCTATTTTCTTTGACAATTCTTTTTCTTCGGAAGCAGTGATAAAAGAAAGCTTGCCTATTTCCTTCAAATACATTTGAATAGGGTCTATCCTTCCCTCGCTTTCTTTGACTTTTTTAACCTTTTCTCCGATTGAAATCAATTCCTTGACTTCCTGCACTGCAATACCGGCTTTATCCAAATCATCAAAAAGATTTTCCAAGCCTTTAACGTCATTTTCCACTTCCGGAAAGTAATAAAGAATTTCAGAATAAGTGACAAATCCCCTTTCTTTTCCCTTGTCAAGAAGCTGCTGGAACTTTTCAGCAGTGAAAACCTTTTTTGGCCTGCCTAGTTTTATTAATCTCTTTTTCTTGCGTCTCACTTTTTTCTTCGCTCGAACTTTTGCTTTCTTTTTAATCTTTTTCTTTGCTTTTAGTTTTTTCTTTCTTTTAACAACAACTCTTTTCTTTTTGACCGCTTTTTTCTTTTTTACTTTTTTTGATTTTGGCATTTTTGTTGAATTAATTGGTTAAAATCTTTGGTTAGTTCCCCGACTCTTTCCCAGTTTTTTTCATCTTCCGCCTTTTTTATCTCCTGGGACATTTCGTTCAATTCATTTTTTATTTTTATCGAGCCGATCTCCGACAAACAGTATTCAATTTCAGGCTCAATGTCCTTTTCTTCAATTTCCTCTATTTCCGACTTTAAAGCAAGACAATTGAACAGTTCTGAGTCGATTTTCGAACCTTCTTTCAATTTCATTAAAATTTCCTTAATTTCTGGAGAAAAATCGTCCAGGCATTCATTTTTAATAATCTCCAGGGTCTTGGGAAATTTCAAAAACAAAACAATTAATCTCTCTCCCAGTAATTCCTTTCTTGGTTTTACGGGCAAATTCTTAATTTCTTCCGGCTCCAATCCCAAAGATTCAGAATACCCTTCCAGCCTGACTTTTTTCAATTCTTCCTCAACGTTTTCTTCTTTTGTTTTCAGTTTTTTGGCCAGCTCGCCAATCCAATGAGCCTGAACTATTCTGTTTGGAATTCTCTTTATTACGGGCAGCAATATCTTTGCAATTTCTCTTTTGTCTTCAGGAGTATTTTTATCGAATTTCAAGAAAGCGCTGTCAAAATAAAAATCCATGATTGATTTTGCCTCATTCACTTTCTCTTCCCATTCTTTTGCGTCTTTTAAAATCAAATCTGCCGGGTCCAAACCCTGAGGCAGGACAATAACTTTAACGTTAAAACCGTGAACCTGGGCCAGATCAATTCCCCTTTTGGTAGCTGCTTCCCCGGCCACATCCATGTCAAAAGCAGTCAATAAATTGTCAGAATAGCGCTTCAATGTTTTCAGCTGCAAAGGAGTCAAAGCGGTCCCTGAAGTAGCCACTGCGTTTTCAAAACCGGCCTGGGACACCATTATCAAATCAACATATCCTTCCACTAAAATGCAAAAATCCTTTTTTCTTATCTCCACTTTCGCTTTGTCCAAGCCGTAAAGAATGCGGCTTTTGTCGTAAAGAATAGTCTGAGGAGTATTGACGTATTTAGCTATTTCTTTACTGTCTTTTTCTTTGAAAACTCTGCCGCCAAATCCAACAACTTGGGAATTCAAGTCAAAAACAGGAAAAATAATCCTGCCTCTGAACCTGTCGTAAAAAGAGCCTTTTTCAGAAGACAATCCCAGTCCAGCTTTCTTGATTTCTTCCTGAGTATAGCCCCTGGAACTTAAAAAATCAGCTAAGCCCTGCCAAACATCAGGAGCATAGCCTACTCTCCATTTCTTCAAGTTTTCTTCTTCCATACCCCTATCCAAAAGGTATTGCTTGGCTTCTTTGCCTGTTTTGCTTTCTTCCAGCTGCTTTTCAAAGAATCTGGTCGCTAGATCGCAAATTTCGTAAAGCCTTTGTCTTTCAGTTTGGAATTCTTTGTATTCTTTGGTCTGCCTTTTCAGTTCCACGCCTGCTCTCTGTGCTAAAATGCGCAAAGCGTCGCCAAACTCAACCCCTTCAATTTTCATTACAAAATCGAAAATTCCGCCTCCGACCGAACATCCAAAACAATGCCAAATCTGGCGCGCAGGAGAAACAAAAAAAGAAGGCTTTTTTTCCGAATGGAAAGGACAAACAGCCCGGTAATTGGCTCCGGCTTTTTGAAGCTTAATGTAGCTGCTGATCACTTCGACTATATCTAACCTATTTTTAATTTCATCGATAGGAGAAGAAATCATGATTTTTTAATAATTTTATCCACCATTTCAATTTCTTCCAAAATTCCTCCGATTAAATCATAGTTTTTCGCTTCTTCAACATTCACCCATTTGTAATCAACGTTCTCCTCGTTCAATTGCACTTGACCGGATTTCCAATCGCAGTAATAACTTAAAGTAATAACCGGAATATTGTCAGGACGCAAAAAAGTCAAATCCAAAAGATATTTTAAATCGCCAACTTCCAATCCTGTTTCTTCTTTTATTTCCCGCTTTAAAGACTCGGTCAAAGGAAAATACCAGGCATCAGGATTGGTTTTCGGCGTATTGATATAATCGTTGGCATCCAAACCGCCGCCTGGAACAGTCCACCTCAAAGGAAAAGCTTTCTTTTGCGGACTGCGCTGAACTATCAGGTATCCGCCGTCTTTATGAATAATTGCCGTTGCTGTAACCCTATGAAGTTCTAATTTCTGATTTTCCATAATTTTCACTTTTCGTTCCAGTCTATGCCCTGTCTTTTGGCGTATTTTTTTGAAAAACCCTTGGGATATCTTTTTTTGAGCTTTGCAATATTTTCTTCCAAAACTTCGTCCAAGTCCCATTTAAAAAAATTACAAATCATGGCCGCATACCACAAAGTATCTCCGATGTTTTCCCTGATACCGGCAATTTGATCGTTTTTATGTGAAAAAGTTTTTTTAATGCAGCCTGCCGCATCTCCTGCTTCTCCGACAATACCCAACCCCCAGGTCAATATCTCTTTTTCTTTGTCTTTGAACTTCTGCGCTGTCGTTTTACAGAGTTTTTGATATTCTTTCAAATTATTTAATTTATTTTTTTTCATAATCATTGAAAATTTTACTAAGGTCGTCGTTAATAACAATGGGCTTTAACGCTAAAATTTCTTCCTTAGAGGATAATTCTGGAATTTTATTTAATAAATAAATTTTTTTCTTTAAGAAAAAAGCTACTCCCATTTCTAAAAATGTATTGTTTCCGACATATCCTTTAACATTGTGTTTATCGTAATTCAAAACAAGAATAGCGTCTGAGCCGGCCACTTTATTGAAATGTTCCGTCATTACTTCTGCCTTCCTTTCCCAAACCCAATTTTCATCCTCCTTCGCTGTTTGTCGTATCTGATAATATTCTTTTACGGAAATTATATTTCCGTTGTTGTCTTTAATTCTAGAGGGTGGCAAATCAACCTCGTACCCCATTTTCTCTAATTTCTCTTTCACAGCTAACATATCACTATAAAATGCGATACTACCGCAAAGGGTGATTTTCATAATTTTTACTTTTTAATGTTGCAGAATTTGCCCAAAATCGCCTTCGCTTTCTTAAGGTTCTTGTCTTCCACTAAAATATAATTGGTTTCATAAGTTGAAACATTAAAAATGCTGATGCCAGCTTGAGCCAAAGGTTTTGATAAGGCAACAATAACGCCGACAGAACTCAAATCCAAATCACCTTCAAGTTTGAAAGCTCTCCAGTCCTTCTCAAACATAACTCCTCCTGGAATTTTTACTTGAGGACAAACGATTGAAAGCTCGTCTTTTGTCCTTGTAATGGAACAAAAACTGATGACTTTTGCCCACTCGGGAATGGGAAGACGTTTGGATAGATGACAAATGCCTAATTTTTCAGGCAATATGGAAAGCGTGAATTTTTTGTTTTTCATAATTTTGAAGATTATTAATAATTATTTTGGCGGGACATTCGGGTCAAGTGCCCCCAAATGTCGACATTATAAGAACATTATAGCGCTTTTTTGACTTTCTGAACAGAGTGAAATTTGAAGCACGTGGGTCGGGGTCGGTTTTTACAATTGGGACAAATGGGACACTTTTTGCGGTATTTCGTCCCGTGTCTCATTTGAGTCGTTCCAACTAACGAATTTCAAAATAGAACGGAAGATCTTTCTCTGCAATTAGAAAGCTTGGCGCATTGAAAGTAAGCGTTGAGAATGTGCCGTTCGGCGATACAACAACGTAGTTGTGCTTATCGGGTTTCGAATATAGAATAACCTTTTTCTTTTCACCGTTCTGGTCGAACTCGCTTGGTATATATTCAAGGGGACCGGAGAACGCGTGAATCAAGTGACAGTTCGGATTCCTCTCAAAAAACTCATCTACGTCTCCACTGCTAAAGTTTGTGAAAGCTCTTAGATACACAAGCACAAACTCGGAATAATTGCCAGACAGTTTTGTGAGCTTGGCAATATTAACTGGTTCCGGAGCAAGAATTTTAGCCTCCTTGAGCCGTTGGCGATCCACGTACTCCTTAATCTGAAACGGAAAAATCGCGTATGCACTTGAGAGGCGACCAGCCTTCTCTCCAATCATCTCCACGGTAGCGCTAGGCTCGGATGCAATCACGGCCGTATCTACCGATGTGGATGTTAGGGGTACTGCCACATGAACTAAACTATCTTTAGGGATCTTATTTTCGATCGTTTTAAGAAAAATAGTAGTAATGAATAACTCCTTTAGCTGCTGGCCAGTTATTTCTCTCTCGGGTGGCACCAATATGCGATCATGCGAGTTTAAATCGAAGATTGCATCCGTGAGTACCCTGCCATCAACACGAAAAGCGGTGAGTCCGCTATTAATAGACTTGTATATAAGGGCCGCACGGAAAATCTCGTCATAAATTTTCTGAGAGTTCTGTATATCGCTAAGACGATATCCAAATATTGGTCTCCATGGAGTTTGCATAACTATTGTTGCAATGCGCTATCAATAACTGATGAATTTCTATCTGAATAAGCAAATTCGTGGATGCTTTGAAGTGACAACCTCCCTATCAAACTATCGTTGATAGCTGGATATACTGAGCTGATCCGATGAGTATAATAAATGCAACGTGTCGGCGATATAGGGAGATATATTAATAAGTTATTATTCAACTCCCAAAAAAATGGACCGATTGATCTACCGTTACCGAAATTGAATATTCCGGCTGGGCTGTCTGATAGGAAAAAGAACTCCGAACCAGTGGCACGCAATAAATTCAATTTACCAGAAAAGATATTGACCGATATTTCGTCCGCAAGTTTGTTAGATAGACTCAGAATTAAACTCTCAACGCCACCAATTCTTAGTTTCGTTTCCTTTAAAAATTGAGCGATTTCTGGGGGTCGCAATTGATAATTATTATTTATAAATACATCTCTTGTAAAATTCGGCTTTACCATTTCTTCTGGCGTGACGTTCCTTTCTTTCATAATATAAGCTAAAACAAGTTTTAGTTGAAAATGAAAGCTTGGGGTACGCGTATATTGGAATGCGATAAAGCTTGCGAGAATGCTTTCTTCCAGGTGTCCCAACTCAATTCTATCAATCTTTAATATGCGATTTATTATTCTTGATCCATATTTTTCTAACACATGGGCAAAAATTTGTTTCTCTATAAAGTCGCTTAGTTCTTTAGTTTTTTTGTCGCGAAACGAGTATAGATTTGGAACGACTGCGGCTTCTTTTTTGATAGAAATTGGAGCGGGTAATTTCCCTTTAGCATACATGAAAATGTTCCCAGTGTTTGTAATACGAAATTTTCGAAGTAAAAATTGTGGAATAAAATGATGATTCGCATTTTTGTACTCCCTTATATATAAATCTTTTATTAAAAAAGTGTAAGCGTGAATAAAGAAACTTAAAGCACTCAAGTTGTTTATTCTTCGTTCGACAAAAAAATCCAGGAGTTTGTCGGCTAATATTCCGCGAATTCTATTTATTTTAATCATTTTATAATTTTACTAAACTCACTAAATCTTCCTCGCCCTCGTATCCTTTCAAGCGTCCGCTTAAAACCCCAAGCCGATAGCTCACACCGTCAGTCATCAACCGCCAATTAGTATCCTCAAGTATTTTCTTAAAAAGTCTTTTTAAATCGTATTCGCTTGGCCGGCTTTCACGGCCGGTTTTTGAATCTTGAACCGTAAACGGCACGACCACATTTCTGTCGATTTCCGGATTGGCTAACTGCAGACTGATATATCCTTCTTTTTCAAGAGCAGGCGTTAACAGCTTTCCTAATTCTATAACCGTCAGTTTTTTTATTTTCGCTACCTTATCATAAAGCTCTTTGTTTTTGTCCCTTTCTTTCCATTCATCTACAAGTTTTCCCATCTGTTCCAGGTTAACAAGTTCCAATCGCCATTTTTCTCCTTCTTCTTTGGTAAGACAGAAGCGCGATCGGTCAGCTTCAAAATCAGGATCCGGCTTCTCTTTTTGGTTCGCCGTACGCTTTAATTCGTCGGTTTTGGCATAACCGCACGATAGACACTTATAATGCGTAATAAACTTGGTTTTGGTTGTTTTATCCTCAACATTGAGGTTTTTACCGCACTTGGGGCAAAGATCAGGTTTTGACTTCCATTCCTCGCCATTGTCATAGAAAGCTCGGCGCGGCACACATCCGTTCGGACAATCAAACATAAAAAGAACCCGATCCGGCTCATTAAGGCCTCCCGTCCAAAGATCTTTATCAAGGAGATTCATTATGCTTCGGCATTTCAGACATCGGACTTCTGCCGGCGGTCTTGCCGATTCATAGAGTCTATCTTTTGCTTCATCTTTAGCCATCCAGTCCCGAATCGTTTCTTCTTTATGGATATATCTATCTCCTTTTTCAAACATCAGACTCCAGTCACGGGCCATGCTGGATACTACCTCTATCATTCTCTGTGACGGCTTTTTGCCCATGATAAGCGGTGGGTGCTTTAGGGGTTGGGAATGAAGGCGTACAAGATTACGGCACCTTTCAACAGTATGGCGATCATAGAGATCGCCATAGTAAGTTATATCTTTAAGATTTTTTTCCGGCTCATCCATGAATATTTTTAGTTCTTTTTTTAAATTCTTTTTGAATATCAAAAGAATTAATCGGTTTTCTAAAAAGAAAACACTTATTTTGGTTTTCCTTAGGAACCACGTAATCAATTAGGCTTTTGCCATCCGGAGTGCCGCAGTGTATCTGGTGGACAAATTCCTTTCCGTATTTTTGAGGATCATTGAAATCGCAATAGTATAAATAATCTTCAGTATTCAATTGAAAAACGTGCGAAGTTCCGTGTCCAAAGAAATATACTTCTTTTATGCTTTTGTCACTCATAATTTTTTCAATATCTTTGAAGTTTGCATCCGAATAAAAAGAAAAATCCTGTTTCTTTGTCTTTAAGTATTTAACGAGCGATTCTATTTCACTTTTAAGAAAATTGTGTTTGATCCATGCTTCGAGCTTAAACCAGTCGGATCGTCCCAAAATAACAACTGCTTCTGCTGGAACGTTCTGTTTAAAATTTTTTAAATACCTTTTCAGGAGATAATTCTGGATCGGAAAAAGTACTGCTGTTATAGGCGAAAGGAAAAACAATAAAAACTCATATCTAAAATATACAACGCCGTAAACGAATACAAAAAAGAGGTGGACAAAAACGACTGACCACCAGCCGTACCCTTTCAATAGTAAATATATTAAAGCTCCAACATACAAAAAGAACTGGATCAATCCGGCATCTGTCCTTTTTAAAATTCTTTTAAGATCTCTCATGTGTTTATTGAAACCTCATGGCCACAACTACATAAATAGCCATTTTTATCCAACTTTACTGTTTTGGTGCATTTTTCGCAACGAAAAATCTTCAGAAAATCTTGATATTTATCAAGTGCATATTGCATATCACCCTTACTTAAGGTTAATTTTTTAGATTTATCGTGCAGATCGAGATTAAAAAGATACCTATTCGTTTGTATATCATTAAAAAGGCCCTTATAAGAACTGTGGTCTGGATCAAGATAGGTATTGGTTTTTAGAAATTCTTTGAGTGGTTGCCAAAGATCTTCTGGGCGATATTCTTCTCGGTATCCAACGGATATATGGTGAGTTCTGCACAGGCGTTTAAGTTCTTGCTCAAAATAAATGCGAAGGTGCTGAGCCACCCCCTCGCCGTTAGACTTATTAATTAACTCTTGGACTTTTTGTATTTTATCTTTTGTTGGTTCTATAACAACGCTTTCAAGGTGCCAACTGATTATTTCATAAGATTTCCAGCCAAGGCCTTCCAATTGTTGATTAAGCATCTCAAACCAGGTTTGATCGTGGGTTAAAATCAGAAATTGGTTTTCTTTAAAATAGTCTCTTATAATTTCTATCAATTGGCGGCGATGATTGGCGTCAATACTATTAACCACATCATCTAGAATAATTAACTCAGTTGTTTTATTAAGGTGCTTTACGGACGCGAGGAAAAAACATAAACCGAGACTATTCAAGTGTGAATCACTCAAATATTTTATTGGCTGGTCTACTTCCTGTTTATGAAAACTTAGTTTAAATGTTATCCCCCTACCCTTCTCTGAAAAATCTAAACGAACATCCTCGTGTTCATCGTGTTGATGTAGGATGGTATAAAAACGGTTTATATCCTCAGACATTGTTTTAAGGACAGAATCCATCGTTTTCTTTTCAAATTGTTCATACAACGTTAGGATTTCTTCCAAAGCACGACGTTGATTTTCGAACTTTTCCTTAATACTAGATTGTTTCCTAAGATCAAAAAATAGAGATCTGATTTCCTTTATTTTAATTACAGATTCATTAATTTCGTTTAGTTTTTGCGACGGTTTTTTAATTATTTTACTTTTCTCAGCGCATAAAGTTTCCAACTGTTTCAAAGCTTCTACAGCTTTTGTAGTAAAAGTAGTTACCTGAGTGACTATGGTCTCATTTGGACAGCTAATGTCTTCTATATTATGTTTGTAGGTAGCGAGTGCTATTTCCGGATTTATATTTTCGAAACTAATGAATTTATCGAAATAGTTTTTATAGTAGCTTTGTACAGAATTTATATTTTGAATAACCGTACTAATACTTCGATGAACAACTTCCAAATCTTCTAAAAGTTGCTCTTTTTCTTTATTCAAATCACTACTGAGGCGTAGTTTGGAATTGATAAGTTTTAGTAGCTCTTTATTTACAATTGACTGGTCACAGAAGGGACATATGTCTTTAGAATAATTCAGCTTATCAAAAAGGTCTTTCCCTTTTTGATAAAATGCTCCGAAAGACAAAGTTTCGATCTTGTCTTTATCTAAGAACAATCTTTTTGTTTTTGATTCTATTTTCTCGATCTGCTGTTTAAGTTCCAAATTAATGTTGGCAACCTGGGTCAGTCGCTGTAATTCTTCAAGCTGTAAAAAATCCTTGCCAACCCCATTCTTAATAAGGGCGTTCTCTATTTGCTGAATTACATTATCTAATTCTGCATCATCCTTTACGCCTTCCCCCAACTTGAGTTGTAATTCGTTTTTTTCTGAAAGGTCCTTCAATAATCCTTTCACTAATTGTAATGCCTTGTTGGGATCAATCGATCTTTGTTTATGCCTTCACCTTGTACGTCCCCGACCTTGTTTGCAATTTGTTCTTTTAGCCCATCGATTTTACTAGCCAAAACAGCCTCTTCAATTTCTTGTTCTATCTTTCCAACCATCTTTTTAATTCATCTCTTATTATCGGAATAGATCCGTAGCCACTGACCTTAAGGAACGAAACGAATTTATCTTTTTTACTTTGGTCGACAAATCCCTCAGTTTTGTGTAAGAGAGAATGATGTTGTCTTTTGAAAGATTTTCTAAAATATCTCCCGAGGGCTGTTCGACAACTACCTTACCGTCACCGCTAATTGTTTTAATAATAGACGATCGTCGGCAAGCTTTACCTCGACACAAGATTTCTCGCTTAATGGAAATTTTAAATGTCGGAAGTCAGCCTTTGAACAGCCCTCTTTTTCTAATTTCTCTATTCGATCATAAAACAGCCATTCAGCTCCCTCTGAAAAAGAGGTCTTACCAGTTCCGTTGTCGCCATAGAGAACAATTCCCCGACAATTACCAAATTCAAGAGAATTTTTATTATAAATCCCCCTAAATCCTTCTAGAGCGATTTCTTTTATTGATATCTTACTCATAATAATTTGATTCTTTCTTCTCGCAGTGCCTTGATAATATTATCTGCCGTTAATTGATCTTGTTTATATAAATCTCCTAAAGATTTAACAATTAGCTTATCTATATCTTTTTGGCTACATAAAACATTAGAAAAAAAATCTTCTAGCAACTCATTGCACGATAGAATGGCAGATTTATTTATTTTTTCGTCGTTCTTTTCATTCATAAAGATTGTGTATGGCCACCGCTTATCGTTATGTTTGCTTCAACGACTGTTATTTTCAACGACAAGATGCGGTAAAAAACCATTACTTATTTATTAGTATATCAAATATGACAAAATAGGACAATCATATTTAGTTATCCGTTTGGCGGATATTAGTAAAAATGATAATATGACAAAATAGGACAGATATAATATAATGGATATATAGATAACGAGATGTGCCTATGGGAAAAATTCTAACCGTAAAAGAGGCAGCGAAACAATTACGCGTAAGCCAACGCTCGGTTATGCGTTACATCAAGGCCAAAAAGCTCCGAGCCTCAAAATTAGGGCAATGGCGAATTAAAGAGAGCGATCTCAATCGTTTTTTTAATGCGAATAGTAATCGCCGCAAATAATCTATGAGATATTACGGCTGTAAAACTAAATTATTAGAATTTATCGAAAAAGCAGTAAAAGAACTTGATCTTTATGAGGGAGCGAAGTTTTTTGATGTGTTCACTGGAACCACCGCAGTTGCCAAGCATTTTAAAAAATTGGGCTATACAGTTATAGCTAATGATAATTTAGAATTCTGCTATGCCCTAGCTAAAGCATATATAGAGCTTAATGAATATCCAAAATTTAATAAACTGAAAAAGATTATTAGAGATTATCCCGGCGAAGATGCTCATAGTAAAGTAATTAGCTATCTCAATACTATAAAGCCCATCAAAGGATTTATATTTAAAAACTATTGTCCGGGAGGAACGAAAAATTTAAGAACATATTTCTCCGATAAGAATGGTGAGAAGATTGATGCAATCAGAACTCAAATTCATGAATGGAATAAATCCAGCTTAGTTACGGAATTAGAATATTACTATCTACTCACTGCATTAATTGAAGGGGTGAATTTAGTTTCAAATGTTGCTGGGACTTATGCGGCGTGTCTAAAAACATGGGACAAGCGTGCATTGAAACCTTTAACGCTAGCATCACCAGAAATTATATCCAGCAAAAGAGTTAATAAGGCATTCAAGATGGATGCAAATAAAATCGTCAGAAAAATTTCGACAGACGTTTTATATTTAGATCCACCCTACAACACGCGCCAATTTGCATCAAATTATTTCTTACTCGAATTAATTGCAGAAGGTTGGTTCGACAAAGAAATAAAAACTGATCCAAAAAGTAAAACCGGCATCTATTTCGACGAGTCAAAAAAATCACTTTATTGCCAAAAATCTACTGCTCCTACTATTTTTGCCGATCTTATTAAAAGGGCAAAGGCACGCCATATTATTTTAAGTTATAACAATGAAGGCATAATACCCGAGAAATTTATTAAAAAAACACTGTCGGAAAAAGGAGAGCTTACACGTTACGAGCAGAATCACAAAAGATATCGAAGTATCAACCAAAACGATAATGATCCTGATTCAGTCAATGAACGATTATATATTGTAACCACAAACGGTATAAAAGATAGATTTAATCGATTAAATGGTGCCAAATGGTTGCAACATTCCTTTAGTATTTGGCGTGACACCTCTAAAAACGCTGAAGAATTAGCACTTAATCATCCGGCCATATTCCCGATTTCTTTGGCAGAGCGCCTGATTGATATTTATACTGATAAAAAAGACGCCGTAGTTCTAGATCCAATGGTTGGAAGTGGCAGTGTCGTTATTGCGGCGCTTAAAAAGGGACGGAAAGCCATTGGTGTTGATTTGAGTAAAAAATATATTCAACTTGCTAAAAAGAGATTAGGAAATCACTATAAAGAATTTAATAACAAAAAACGATACAAACTTGTGGTTGGCGATGCCTTGGATTTACACAAGCATGTAGAACCGAACTCTGTGCGATTGTGTGTCACATCCCCGCCATATTGGGATATTTTGAATGAAAAAAGGACTGCTGATCAAAAAGAGAGTATTAATTACGGCGATAGCAAGAAGGATTTGGGTAATCTGCGTGGCTATAATCAATTTCTTGATTCGCTCAGATTGGTTTTTTCCAAAGTCTATGAATCATTGCAGGATAACGGATTTTGTGCTGTAATTGTAATGGATATTAGAAAGAAATCTCATTTCTATCCTTTTCATTCCGATCTCACAAAAGAGCTGACTGATATTGGTTTCAAATTGCGAGATATTATGATTTGGGATCGACAAAAAGAATATAACAACATGAAGCCGCTTGGTTATCCATATAGCTTCATTGTGAATAAGGTTCACGAATATATATTAATTTTTGAAAAATCAAATGGACAAAACAAATAAAATATCAGATTTCCTTAGTGAGGATATCGCATACCTTCTCGGTTTGATTGTCGGGAAGGGTGTTTTCGTTCGCGAAGGAGAAATGCGTCGTCTCGTTATTACATTTCCTTATAAGAGTTTAGTTGCTGAAGGATATCATAGCACCTACGACAAACCCCTAGAATTATCGAGTAGTTTAGATGCAGTGGTAAATCGAATTCGAAAATATGGATTCGATGTTGCAAAAGAAAATACAAATAAAAACGATGTTGCCCTAGTAATTACATGGCACCGCGAAGATTTGTCATGGCAGATTCTAAAATATCTGCTAAATGACGAGTTCACCGATTTTCATTCGTTTAGAATTCCGAAGGCAATATTTGAAGCCGATCGGGAGATACAAAAAGAGTTTTTACGAGGATATTTTGATACTACGGGACATATAAGAAAATCTAATGCTGCCTTCGGGAAAGAGGATCAACATCGTGTATATTTGGAAATAGATCAAAGGAATTGGTTAATTATTGCCGACCTCGCGAAGTTACTTGGTAACATTGGAGTTTCAATTCACACCATCGATTTTGGACATCCGAATTTTCGGGACCCCGAGCTGAAGAAGGCGAAAGGATTTTGGGCCAAAGAACATCAGCTTAAAATATATGCAAATCAGTTTGTTAAAGTCGGTTCCTATTTGAAGCATAAAGATGAAGTATTAAAGGAGTTGGCGGATAAAAATAACCCTGAATTTGGAGGGGATGGCGAGGAAAAAGAACCGAGAGTACGAGAAAAGCCGTCTAATCCAGAAGAAAATTCGGAAAAGCTCCCCGAGTTTTTAAGGGGGAAACATTTTAATCATTGGAGAGAACTTCTCGATTACTTAATCACCATAATAGAAAATGCCTAATAATAACGAGAAAATTTCTAAACAAGAACTTGCGTTATATGAGCCAATGCAAAAATGGTTTGGCGAATATTTGCAAAACAAAAACCCAAATGATGAGGTTGTTGTTCATGATGTTCACAAAATTTATTTGAGTGACTTTTTCGCTAAGGCGGAATTCCGAAAAGATTTTCCCGATTATTCTACGTATAAGATTAAAGTTGACTTACTCGGTCTTATAAAGAAAGATGGAAAATGCAGTTTGATTTTTATTGAAGTTAAAGACGGAGAGTTAAATTTTTCACATCTTGCCCAATTACTTGTTTACTCGAAGCTGGTACGGCCAACGCAGGCCATTTTAATATCACCCCAAGGACTGAGTACGCACCTCAACGATATCATAAATAAATACCATCGCATGGACATGCTTGAATATATGTCGAACAGAAAAATCCAACTTTCAAAGTGGGACAAACATCGCGGCGCGATCTTTCTTTAATTGTCTGGGCAATATTGAGAATTATAGAAATGCCACCCTAAAGGGGTGGCTATTAATTTAATATATGCGCTTCTATTCTATAGTTGCCGTCAGCGGATATTTACCCCAACCACTAGATGCTTGTTTGCCGTCTGTTGTAATGCGGAAGATGCAGTCATTAATTTTTAAAATACTTATATTTTCACAAACGCATTCTCCGGAATTATTAAAAATACATTTGACCTCATTATTTATTAAACTACTCGGATCGATTCCTTCTTTACTGCATGCCACTTCCCCTTCCTGAAGATAAGAAGTTCTTAATCGCTGTCTGACAATATCAATCGAAGATTCTTCCCCTGGGAGAAGTGCTTTCTTTAATTTAGTTTCACTTGTAAATTCTGCAAGATGTTTTATTCCTTTTGAATCAGTAATAGTACAACTGTCTGATCCTAAGTTTGTGATAAAGGGAGTCACGCTTAGATTCTTGAGTTTAATTTTTAGATTTACTTCTCCGGCATTAATAATTGGTGCAGATTCTAAGATTATGCTGTAAAATCCATCGCCGGAAATTTCTGTCGGCCCCTCTGATTCAATAATATCATCTTGCACTTCTTGCTGTTTTTCTTCATTTCTAGTTTGATGATTTTGGTATTGTTTTATCCCAAAATAACCAACGCTACCGACAACTAAAAGCCCGGCAATAATTGCAATGAGTATTGGTATTTGGATAAACCCTTTTTGATTTATTTTTGGATGACTATTTGCCATATGTTTCTATCTAAAGCTATTGAGGCAATTGAAATAAAGAGATTTAACATCTTTAAAATCAGCGTTAGGATCAATCTGCTTTATACATTCCCTGTAAGGCTTATCATTTTGATACGGCCTTAAAAAGAAATAGTAGAAAATAGAAAAACCCACCAGCAGTAAAACTGCGGCGCTTATTGCTTTAAACCAATTATTGCTAAGCCAATTTTTAATTTTCCCCGCCATATCAGATATGCCTTGTTATTCTGGCGGAAAACATAAAGCTCGCCGCCAGCGATGATCTTGCGATCACCCTATACCCTTTCGGGTATAGACCTTCGCAGATGCTCTGACGACGAGCTTAATATCTGCGAAGGTTTTTGCACCATGCCCGCCGGAAACCGACGAGTTTAGGCAACTAATATTAAATTGTATCTAACGCTTTAATTTTACTGCTTTTTTAAGCATGCGTCCACTGTACCCTAACTTAACCACCGGAATTGTAAAGCGAAGTTGCCAACAGGGCTTGTTGACATGGGTTAACTGTGCTATAATGCAATTGTCAGAACATTAAAAACAGGGTAAGCCTTAATTTAAGGGTTTCAGGATTTATACCTGGATATAAGTTACCAGTAAAGAATCCGGAAATGAAATTGCCAAACATTGCATTTAACACCGCAATGCTTCTTTGGTGATTTGATTTTCGGACTTTTTCATTTTAAACCACCGGGGAACGCATTGCGTTCCCTGTTTTTTTTGTTCTGCCGATTGGTGCGGCTTTTTATGCCGCGGTCGATATCGATCGAGATAGACGAAATTAATAATTAATACAATCGCCACAAAAATCATGAAAAACAATAAATTAAACATTGTCTATGTCCCACTAGGCCAGCTTCGGCCGTCGGAATATAACCCGCGAAAGTGGGATAAAGAGGCAATAAAGCATCTCAAGGCCAGCATTAAAAAATACGGCTTTGTTGATCCTATTATCGCTAACTCCTCGCCAGAACGCAGAGGAGTTGTGATCGGCGGACATTTCCGTCTGTCGATTGCCAAAGAAATCGGAATTACTGAGATACCGGTCGTATATCTCAATATCCCCGATATCGAAAAGGAGAAGGAATTAAATCTGAGGCTCAATAAGAATACCGGCGAGTTTGACTGGGATTTACTAACAAACTTCAAAGAATCGTTTCTGGCAGATATCGGTTTCTCTTCGGAAGAACTGGATGACATATTCGTAATTGAGGATATCCCGGAGGAATTTGATTTGGAGAAAGAACTGGCAAAACTGGATATCAAGAACATCACAGTTAAAAACGGTGACGTATATCAGTTGGGAACGCATCGCCTCATGTGCGGCGATTCAACTGTGCAGACAAATATTACAAAACTCATGAACGGCGAAAAAGCTGATATGTGTTTTACCGATCCTCCGTACATTCTTGATTATCTGCATACCAAATATAAAGGCAAGGGATCAGGATTCGGATTCAAGCGCAACAGAAAATATCTCGGTACCGATACTCTTCCTCCTGACTTTACCGAAAGGTGGATGGCCAATATCGCGAAGGTTGCCAAACCGGACTTCCATATCATTGTCTATGAGAATTGGAAGAACATCAGAACTATTTGGGGCGAGCTTGAGAAGTACTGGAAGATAAAAAATATGCTGGTATGGCATCTTCCCAACCGCACGCAGGGATTTGCCTCAAAGTACAGGTTCTTCTCTAAGCACGACATCGCCATGGTTGGAACATCAAAGAAAATGCAGTTCAATCTTGAGCCGGAAGCAGAAGAACTTCAGAGCGAATACGAAACTGCCCTATATGCTATTGCAGGTAAACCGCAATGGGAAGGCTACGAAAAAGGCAAAAGAATCTGTCCAACAGATCACATCGTCTTTAATGCCGATGACGCCAAGCACTCAGGCCAAGGAATTGTCTTCGGTTGTAAGCCGATAGAAATCCTGATTCCTTACATTAAAGTTCTGACTAGACGAGATGATTTAATCATTGAGCCCTTCGGCGGTAGCGGGTCGACTTTAATTGCCACAGAAAAAATGAAACGGCGATGCTACTTGATGGAAAAGTCGCCGGTTTATTGTGAGGTAATCAAGCGACGCTGGACAAAACTAACCGGCCAAAAGCCAAAGAAAATCCTATGAACAATTCTAAAAAACAGAAAACTATTGCGAATCGACAGGCAAAAGAAAAAGAAACTGTTCTTGAACAACTGCGTCACTATCCGATCGTTCAGGTGGCATGCGAAAAGGCCGGGGTCGGAAGACAAACCTATTATCGATGGCGAGAAGAAGATAAAGAGTTTGAAGAGTCTGCCGATAAAGCAATACTGGAGGGTGAAGATCTTTTCAACGATCTCAGCGAACACCAACTACTGTCCATGATGAAAGATAAACATTGGCCGGCAATCCACTATTGGCTCGAAAAGCGTCACCCCAAGTTTAATAAAACCAAGATTGAGATTGACCAGCCGGTAGAAGTCTCATTCTTGTATAAACAAAAACACTAGGTTTATGACAAAGAAAATAACATGTCCTTACGTGCCGCGGAAATGGGCAATTCCATTTCACGACACCGACAAGCGCTGGATGGTGCTTGTGGTTCATCGCCGCGCCGGAAAAACAACTGCAGCGCTGAACTTTCTGATAAGAAGCGCACTGACTAAACGAGGAACGTATTACGCCTACATCGCCCCAACCTATAAAATGGCTAAGAATGTTGCCTGGGGAATTTTAAAGGATTATACGAAATTCATTCCGAACATTATATGCCGGGAATCAGAATTGTCAGTAACATTCTCAGGCGGATCAAAAATAACGCTGTACGGCGCAGAAACCCCTGATAGTCTAAGAGGTATGGGTTTGAGCGGCGTGGTGTTTGATGAATACGGCATGCAGCCGAGCAACATCTTTACGGAAGTAATACGGCCGACACTTCTTGAAAATGAAGGATATGCGATTTGGATCGGAACACCTCAGGGCAAAAACGAATTTTATCGGCTGTTCGAAGCACATAAAAACGATGATGATTGGTTTACCCGCCACCTTACAGTAGACGATACCGGTGTCATTGATAAAGAAGAGATTGAAAAATCTAAAAAGGATATGTCGCGGGAAGAATTTATGCAGGAACTTTACTGTTCGTTTGATTCTGCCGTGAAGGGAGCTGTTTATGCTGAGGAGATTAATCGCGCGCGGAAAGAAGGAAGAATTGCGATTATTCCTTTTCGGCGTGATCAAAAAGTATACACTGTATGGGATATTGGAGTGGGACCAGCAATGGCTATCGGTTTTTACCAGCGTGTAGGAGGTATAATCTACATGATCGATTACTGGAATGGTGCTGAAAGCGACGGAATCGATCAGGCGGTTCTTGCGGTAAAAAGAAAAGAGTATATCTACGGAACACATTTCGCGCCACACGACATAAACACCCGGGAAGCAAGCAGTGGAAAAGCAAGGATAGATTATGCAAAAGATCTTGGCGTTTATTTCAGTGTTATTGATCCAAAAACCAATATTGATGACGGAATTCAGGCAGGAAAGTTTATGTTTGATAAGCTTTGGATTGATGAAGAAAAATGTTCATTATGGCTTGATGCGATTAGTCAATATAAAAGGGAGTGGGACGAGAAACGGAATATCTTTAAAGAAGTCCCGTATCATAATTGGACTTCTCACGCCGCCGATGTTCACCGCTATGCGGCCCTTGTCGAAAAGAAAATGGAAAACGACTTTACCTACTACGAAGATATGCCTAAACAAGAAATACCCAACTATGATCCTTATTGGTAACGGCAAAATTACGGATATTTTAAGGTTTTGAGTTATCAACAGCTTGCCGACTAGGCAGTCTGGACGCCCCGCCGGGTCTGCGTCATTCATTGACTTGTATGGAATACGCAAACACCCAAGGGGTTAATGGGGCTTTGACCCAAAATCAGCAGGTCCCACCAAAGGTCAAATACTGCCTTTATGCGAGGAAATCAACCGAATCCGAGGAACGGCAGGTACTTTCCATTGACTCGCAAGTCAAAGAAATGATCCAGCTGGCCGAGAGAGAAGGGCTGGATATTTTAGAAATTAAGCGTGAAAGTCATTCCGCTAAAACAACCGGTCAGCGGCCGATTTTTAATGAATTATTGGAAGACATCCGACAGGGGAAATTTAATGGAATTATGACTTGGGCGCCGGATCGTATCAGTAGAAACGCCGGCGATCTTGGAGCAATTGTTGATTTGATGGATGAGAAGCTTCTTCTCGATATCCGAACCTATGGCCAGCGATTCAGTAATAACCCTAATGAAAAATTCTTACTGATGATTTTAGGATCGCAGGCGAAACTGGAAAATGATAACCGAGGAATAAATGTAAAACGAGGATTGCGGACAAGAGTGGAGATGGGATTATGGCCAGGCATGGCGCCATTGGGGTATTTGAATCAAAAAAATATGGACAAAAAATGCCAAGTCATCGTCGATCCCGAGAGGTCACCAATTGTAAAACAGATGTTCGAAAAAGTGGCTTTAGAGAGATGGAGCGGCAGAAAAATATTTCACTGGCTGAAATTCGAACTGAATTTTAAAACAAGGGGAAACAAATCGCTGACTTTGAGCGGAATTTACCGCGCATTAGACAGCCCGTTTTATTATGGAATGTTTGAATATCCAAGAAGTAGCGGAAATTGGTATCAAGGCAAACATAAACCAATTATCACGCAGGATCTTTTTGAAAAAGCAAAGGAACAGCTGGAGCGCGAACATCGAGTGAGAAAAACCAAAGAATTTGCCTTTACGAAATTGATGACTTGCGGATACTGCGGCTCGGGAGTGAGCGGAGAGGAAAAATATAAAAACCTAAAAGATGGAACCATGGCCAGATATATTTATTACGGCTGTACGCGCGGCAAAGATAAATACTGTAAAAATATTTATATCAGAGAAGAAGAATTAATCAAAGAATTATTAAAGATCATTGATCAGGTGGAAATAGATAAACTTGGGATGAGATTTAAATTAGAGGCAGAGGTTGAACGCTATAATAAATTTCAAGAGTCCGTACTCGGCACGGAGCCGAATAAAAACGTGCCGGTAAAGAAAATTGACGTACGGACGTACGCCAAATATGTTTTGCAGGAAGGAAGTATTACAGAGAAAAGAGAACTGCTCGCACTGCTGCAAAGCAAACTGATTTACAAAGACAAGACTATAACATTGGTAAAATAATAACTAGCTGAAAAACAAAAAAGTTCGAATCCCGAGTGGGCGAACTTTTTTGATTAATATCGATTTCCGGAAACCCTCACAAAATAAGGGCATTCGGGTCTATCGATAGAAAAATGTGTTGGCGGAGGAGGTGGGATTCGAACCCACGTGAGCTTGCGCTCGCGCGCTTTCCAAGCGCGTGGAATAAACCGCTATCCGACTCCTCCTTTTTCAAACGCTCATCTCTCTTAAAGCTTTAATTCTTTCTTCTACCGGAGGATGAGTAGTAAATAATTTGTGAAACCAAGAACTTTTTTCTTTTCCCCGGAAAGGATTGGCAATATAAAGATGAGAGGTTGCATCATTTGCCGCTTTCAAAGGGCTTGGGTCAGCAGAAATCTTTTCCAAAGCGCGGGCTAGTCCTTCAGGATACCTTGTTAAAAGAGCACCGGAAGCGTCGGCCAGAAACTCCCTCTTTCTGGAAATTGCCAGCTGAATTAAACTGGCAGCAATGGGAGCAAGAATGGCAGCGGCTATTCCTGCAATCGCCAGAATATTTCCTCCGGAACTTCTTGAATCGCGGCTACCGCCTCCCCAAAAACTAATTCTTAAAAAGAAATTGGACAATATCGCTATAATCCCAGCCATAATAACGACGACTGTCTGCAAGAGCATGTCTTTATTACCAATATGCGAAAGCTCATGAGCAATCACTCCTTCCAATTCAGCTTTCTCAAGCTTATTTAAAAGGCCTCTGGTTACAGCCACAACAGCGTGCCTGGCGTCTCTGCCCGTAGCAAAAGCATTAGGCTGCATTTCTTCAATAATGTAGATTTTAGGCAGAGGAAGACCGGCAGCAATACAAAGGTTTTCAACTAATCTATACAATTCAGGATTATCCTTCTTTTCGATCGGTTTTGCCTTAGCTGTCGCTAAAACGATTTTATCCGAATACCAATAACTGGAAATGCTGGTTAAAACGCTAAAAGCAACAGCAAATAACAAAATCAATTGGTTCTCAAATATATTGCTGAACAACCAGCCCAAAGCAATGATTAATATCAAGAAACCGGTCATCAACATCCAAGTCTTGCGGATATTGGATCCGGCTTGCGTATATATGGTCGCCATATTTAAAACTTAACTTTCACCGGCTCTTTTTCTTCAGCTGTACCGGTTTCAAAAAATTCCATCTTTTTAAACCTGAAAGCAGCTGCAATAATGTTTGCCGGGAATGTTTCAATCTGGATATTCATGTCCCTGACATTGCTGTTGTAAAACCTTCTGGCAGCCTGGATCTTGTCCTCAGTGTCAGTCAATTCATCCTGAAACTTCTGAAAGTTTTCCGAAGCTCTTAAATTCGGATAATTCTCAGCTACGGCAAAAAGGGATTTTAAAGTTTGAGAAAGAGCGTTTTCCGCTTCGCCTTTTTCTTTTAAACTTGTAGCTCCCATTGCCCTGGCCCTGGCTTCGGTCACTCTCTCAAAAACTTCTCTTTCGTGAGTTGCATATCCTTTGACTGTTTCAACCAAATTGGGTATCAGATCATACCTTCTCTTTAATTGGACCTCAATATCTGACCAAGCCTCTTTTGCCCTGTTTTTAAAGGCAATCAGCCGGTTGTAAACTAAAACTACCCAAAAAACAATAATAACGCCTATTATTATAAGAATTTTATTTAAATCCATAATAGATTTGTAAATTAAAAATTGGTATATCGACCTATTACCAGTATATCAGGTCTCGCCTGATATATCAAAACTCTGTTTTGTTATAGCAAACCGGAGTTTGTTATATCGAACGAAGTTTGCTATAACTAAAAACTCCTCCGGTTTCAACCTGGAAGAGTTTTCAAGAAATTTTTAAGTTTCATTAGTATCCATCGCCCATCTGCGACATTCCGCCGGTTTTTTTCTTTTCTTCCGGCTTTTCAACCACTACCACTTCCGTAGTCAAAAGCATGGAAGCAGCAGAAGCGGCATTTTGCAAAGCGCTTCTAACCACTTTTGCCGGGTCAACAATACCTGTTTTCATCAAATCCTGATATTCCATTGTTTGGGCGTTAAAACCAAATCCCTCCTGTCCTTCTCTCACTTTCTGGACAACAACAGCTCCGTCTATTCCGGCATTCTGGGCTATCTGGCGGATTGGAGATTCAAGGGCTCTTCTTAAAATATTAAGTCCGGTCAATTCATCTCCTTCAAGTTTTAATTCGTCCAAAGAAGATATTGTTCTTATCAAGGCCACTCCTCCGCCAGGAACAATTCCTTCTTCAACTGCTGCCCGAGTAGCGTTCAAAGCGTCTTCAGTTTTGTGCTGTTTGGATTTTTGCTCAATTTCAGTAACTGCTCCAACTTTTATCACTGCTACGCCTCCAACCAACTTTGCCAATCTTTCCTGGATTTTTTCTTTATCAAAATCAGATTCTGTAGATTCTAATTCTTTTTTAATCTGTTTAATCCTGGCGTCAATCTTTTCTTTTTCGCCTTTACCGTCAACAATAGTGGTGTTTTCTTTTGCCGAGACCACTCTTCTTGCCTGTCCTAATTGCTTTAATTCAATGTTTTCCAGCTTCAAGCCAACTTCTTCGGAAATCACTTCAGCCGCAGTAACCACTGCAATATCCTGAAGCATTTCTTTCCTTCTATCGCCAAAACCAGGGGATTTGACTGCCAAAGTGTTGAATATGCCCCGAAGCTTGTTGACCACCAAAGTGGCCAAAGCTTCCCCGTCAACATCATCAGCAATAATGACTAATTCTTTTTTGCCTGACTGGGCAACCTTTTCCAAAACAGGCAGTATTTCCTGAATTGAGGAAATCTTTTTGTCTGTAATTAAAATGTAAGGGTCTTCAAAAACAGCTTCCATTCTTTCAGTATCAGTAATCATGTAAGCAGAGACATATCCTCTGTCAAACTGAAGTCCTTTGACAATTTCTTTCTGAATGCCGAAAGCTTTTGATTCTTCAACCGTAATTACTCCGTCTTTACCAACCTCCTGCATTACTTCAGCGATTAGATTGCCGATTTCTTTGTCTTCGGCTGAAATAGTCGCTACCTGGGCTATTTCTTCTTTGTTGGTGATTTTCTTTGAATTCTTTTTTAAAGCTTCAACAATTCTTTCCACTCCTTTTTCAATTCCTCTTCTTAGGGCCAAAGGATTGGCTCCAGCTTCTACGTTTTTTAAGCCTTCTGCAATTATTGATTGAGCTAGAACAACAGCAGTGGTCGTGCCGTCTCCGGCAATATCATTAGTTTTTTCAGCCACTTCTTTAACGATTTCCGCTCCCAAATTCTCAGTCTTATCTTCCAATTCAATTTCCTTGGCAATGCTTACTCCATCATTGGTAATGGTCGGAGAGCCGAATCCTTTGTCCAAAACAACGTTCCTCCCTTTCGGTCCGAGAGTTACTTTAACGGCATTGGCCAGTTTATCTGCGCCTTCTTTTAATTTTTTCCTGGCCTCTTCTTTGTATAGAATTTGTTTTGCCATAAGTGTTTTATTCTAAAATCGCCAAAATATCTTCATCTTTGGCAATTAAGTATTCTTTGCCTTCAACCTTGATTTCGGCTGGTCCGTATTTGGTGAATAAAACCATGCTGCCGATTTTTACTTCAAGAGGAATGAAGTTACCTTTTTTGTCTTTTTTGCCGGGGCCAACAGCAATCACTTTGCCTTGCTCCGGTCTTTCTTTCTCAGCGGTATCCGGAAGTAAAATGCCAGCTCTGGTTTTTTCCTCCTCTTTTATCGGTTCAATTAAAATATGGTTTGATAATGGTTTGATTTTCATAATTTCGAGCTTCAGCGAGAAATTATATGGTTCTCGCTGAAAGCGGGGTTCATATAATTATTTTTATTGATTTTAATTTTAGCAAACATGACCTTTGAGTGCTAATATTTCAGTTTAATGAACAGAAAAAATTTGTCAAGCGGGAAAATAGAACGGAGCGCACTTTAACGTACGCTCCTGTAATCTAACTTGTTATGTTTAACCTCCTGTTTTATTTATTGTACAGCCCGAACCACCATTTAATGGTGCCTATGGTTAGTTTTACCGCGTCTTCGTCTCCTGTATCCCAATGGATTATCAAAAGACATCTATTCCTGTCGCTCATCGTTTCCATTAATCTCAGGTCTCCGCTGTTTTTGACATCTATAAATAGGAGTTTACCGCTGCTGAACCTCACTTCTATGTCAATGCCTTTTCTGTCCTCTGGGCTCAAGTGCTGGTAAGAAGTAATTTCTGCAATTACTCCTATCCTGTCAAATTGCAGCTTGGTTGACTGGATGGTTTTAAAAGCCTTAATTGCTTTGTCTTCAGCTATCAACGCATTCTCTCTAGCCTTAGTAGTAGCAACGCCGATGCCCCAAAAACCTTTTTCTACTCCTGGATCTGCCAAGATTCCACTTACTGTCTCTTTCATCTGGCGTTTCCTTCTTACTGTTCCATGAAAGTAGTTCTTACTTTTTCTTTTATGCCTTCTTCTGTTCAATTTCTGTCACCTCCTTTCGTTCCATAGATTTGGCCCTAGAAAGAGCCAGAGAACTAAACAAATCTTAACTCATTACATATATAATATCAAGGAGCTAACCCTGCTTCAGATATTTGCCGGTATAGCTCTTTTTGTTTTTTGAAATTTCAGAAGGCCTGCCTTCTGTCACAATATATCCTCCTTTTTCCCCTCCTTCCGGCCCTAAATCAATAATCCAGTCAGCATTCTTAATGAAATCCAAATTGTGCTCAATTGTCACAACCGTATTCCCCTTTTCAACCAAACCTTTCAAAACCTGTATCAGCTTTTTAATGTCGTCAAAATGAAGACCGGTTGTCGGCTCATCCAATATGTACAAACTTTTGCCTGTCGCTTTTCTGGAAAGTTCTGTGGCCAGTTTCACTCTCTGGGCTTCTCCGCCGGAAAGAGAAGGAGCAGGCTGGCCTAACTGGATGTATCCCAAACCAACCTCGTTCAAAGTTTTCAATTTCTCGTAAAGCCCGACGATATTTTTGAAAAACTCCAGAGATTCCTCTACTGTCATTTCAAGAACCTGAGCAATGTTTTTGCCTTTGTATTCAACAGACAAAGTTTCTTTATTAAATCTCATGCCTTTGCATTCCGAACACTGGATATATATGTCAGGCAAAAAATACATTTCTATCTTTTTCACTCCTTGGCCTTCGCAGCTCTCGCACCTTCCTCCTTTAACGTTGAAACTGAAACGGCCAGGCCTATATCCTTTGATTCTTGCTTCTTTGGTCTTGGAAAACAAGTCCCGAATATATGAAAAAGCGCCGGTATATGTGGCAGGATTGCTCCTGGGAGTCCTGCCGATTGGCGACTGGTCAACTAAAACCACTTTGTTCAAAAACTCAGTTCCCAGAATTTCTTTATGCTGACCTGGTTCTTCTTTGGCCCTGTAAAACTTCTTTAACAAGGCACGGGCCAGAACATCGTTCATCAAACTGCTTTTGCCTGAGCCGGAAACTCCGGTAATGCAGATAAACTTCCCCAAGGGTATTTTCACGTCAATATTCTTTAAATTGTGCTCTGTCGCCCCTTTAATTACCAAATTATTCTGTTGAGGATTGTTCTGTTGAAGACTAACTTCAACAGCTTTCTTCTTCTGTTGAAGACTAACTTCAACAATCTTTCTTCCGGAAAGATAATCGCCGGTTAAAGAACGGGACTTTAACAGCTGCTTTGGCGTTCCTTGGAATACGACTTTGCCGCCGTGCTTTCCTGCTCCTGGCCCGATATCAATTACCCAGTCGCTTTTCAAAATGGTCTGGCGGTCATGCTCCACAACAATAATCGTATTACCCAAATCTTTAAGTTTTTCCAAGGTTTGGATTAACCTTCCCTGGTCTCTGGCATGAAGTCCGATTGAAGGCTCGTCTAATATGTAAAGCACGCCTGTCAATTTTGAGCCTATTTGCGTTGCCAGCCTTATCCTTTGCTCTTCTCCCCCGGCCAAAGTGTCTGATTTTCTGTCCAGAGTCAGATAATCAAGACCAACATCAATAAGAAACTGGAGGCGGTTTAAAATCTCTTTAATAATGGGAACAGCTATTTTCATTTCGCTGTTTTTCAGCTTTGAATTCCTGTTTTTAATTAAACTGTCGAAAAACTCTTGAACCTTGCTAATAGGCATTTCAACAATTTTATCAATGGACAAACCGGCCGCAGTAACAGCCAGGATTTCCGGCTTTAATCTTTTTCCCTGACATTGTTCGCATTGCTTTTCAACCATGTATTGCTCTATTTCGCTTCTGGTGTAGTCTGAATCTGTTTCATGGTATCTTCTTTCCAAATTGGGAATCACTCCTTCAAAATCAGAATTGCCGCGCAATATCAAATCAATGATTTTCTTTGGCAATTCTTTAACAGGAACATCCAAAGAGAAATTATGCTTTTCTGCCAGGTTTTGAAGCTGAAGCCAGAAATATCCCTGCCTGCCGATTTTATGAGAAGCGAAAGCCCAAGGGAAAATAGCGCCTTCAGCAATCGTTAAATTGGGATTGGGAATTACCAGCTTCGGATCAACTTCCAGCCTTTCTCCCAAACCCTGGCAGGAAGGACAAGCTCCAAAAGGAGAATTGAAAGAAAACAATCTCGGTTCCAGTTCAGGCAAAGAAAGACCGCATTCTTCGCAGGCAAAATGCTCGGAAAAAACAAAATTATTTGCTTTTTGATTTACCATTACCATGCCTTTTCCCAGTTTCAATCCTGTTTCCAAAGAATCAACCAGCCTTGATTTATCCAAGTTCTTATCCAGAACTAATCTATCAACAACAACCTCAATAAAGTGATTTTTCTTTTTGTCCAATGTTTTTTCAAGGATTTCTTCAATCCGATAAACAATAGTGTCAACCCTGACTCTGACAAACCCCGCTCTCTGGGCTTCTTCCAAAACACCCCTATGCTCTCCCTTCTTGCCCCTAATTAAAGGACCAAGAATTACAATTTCGCTTTTTTTAGGAAGGCTTAAAACTTGTTCTGTAATTTGGTCTATTGTCTGCCGGCTGATTAATTTGCCGCATTTCGGACAATGGGGCTTGCCGATTCTGGCGAACAAAAGACGGAGATAATCATATATTTCCGTTATTGTGCCCGCAGTGGACCGAGGATTGTGAGAAGCTTTTCTCTGGTCAATTGAAATTGCCGGGCTTATTCCTTCGATATAATCCACATCAGGTTTGTCCATCACGCCCAAAAACTGCCTGGCATAAGCAGAAAGAGATTCAACATATCTTCTCTGACCTTCAGCATACAAAGTGTCAAAAGCCAAAGACGATTTGCCGGAACCTGAAATACCGGTGATAACCACCAGTTTGTCTTTCGGTATGTCCAAACTGATATTCTTGAGGTTGTGAACTCTTGCGCCTCGTATTTTAATGTAATTTTCAGCCATAAGAGTATTACATTATACTGCAAATTTGAAAAAAATTCAACAATAGCCAGAGATAAAGGTATATCGAATCGAAGATTCGATATATCAAACTCCAGTTTGCTATAATATATATGATGACTTTTTTGAAGAAAAAGCCGCTTTTTATCTTTTTAATTATTATCGCTCTGGGAATAATTCTGTTTATTGCTGCTTGTTTTTTGATTGTTCCTGAAAAAACGGAAATCTACCAATCCCCTGTTGCAGAAGAAACGGAAAAAGAAACAATCAACGTAATTCTGGCAGGAGACATTATGCTTGACCGCGGCGTGGAATATATGGTTGAAAAACAAGGAAAAGGAGATTTTAAATTCCCTTTTCTAAAAACAACCGAATACTTTAAAAAAACTGATATTGTTTTCGGCAACCTTGAAGGAGTTATTTCCGACAAAGGAACCAAAGTGGGCAGCATTTATTCTTTCAGGGCTAACCCAAAAGCAATGGAAGGCTTGATTTCTGCCGGGTTTAACGTATTATCTCTGGCCAACAATCATGCTCTAGATTACGGAAAAGCTGCGCTGGAGGATTGCTTAACCAGATTAAAAAATTCAGGAATCAGCTATGTTGGCGCAGGATTTAACGAAAAAGAAGCTTTTTCCCTTGTTGTTAAAGAAATAAACAGCACTAAAATAGGATTCCTGGCTTACACTGATTTAGGTCCTGAAATTTGGAAAGCCAAAGAAAATTCCGGCATTGCCTGGATTAAATTTTCTGATTTTGAAAAAATCAGAAAAGAAATAAAAGAGGCGAAAGAAAATGTTGATGTTTTAATCGTTTCTCTGCACTCGGGAGAAGAATATGTCCAAGAGTTAACGCAGTTTCAGGTTGAATTTTCCAAAATGGCGATTGAATCCGGAGCAGACTTGATAGTCGGCCATCACCCTCATGTCGTCCAATTGAACGACAAATACGAACAAGGCTATATCTTTTACAGCTTAGGCAATTTCATTTTTGACCAAAGTTTCTCAAAAGAAACAATGGAAAGTCAAATCGTTGAGATTAAAATAGAAGACAAAACAATAAAAGAAGTTAAAATAAAAGAAATTAAAATAAACGACTTTTTCCAGCCGGAAATTCATGAATAAATTTAAGTTTTTAAACAAAATTAACCAACTGCCCGGAAGCTCAGGCGTTTACGCTTTTAAAAAAGGAAAAGATATTATTTACATCGGCAAAGCAACCAATATAATAGAAAGAGTCAAAAACCACACTAAACTGCTTATCCAAGTTGAAAAAATAGGATATATAAAAACAGATTCTGAGATTGAAGCTTTAATTTTAGAGGCGAGCTTAATCAAAAAATACAAGCCAAAATACAACGTATCTTGGAAAGACGACAAAAATTACTTTTTTGCGGCCGTGACAAAAGAGGAATTTCCCAGAATATTCATAACTCACCAAAGGAAATCAAAGCATAATTACCTCGGTCCTTTTGTGGATGGGGCTTCTTTAAAGCAAACTTTAAAAGTTCTGAGGAAAGTTTTTCCTTACAGAACCTGCAAAAATATGCCCAAGCGGCCTTGTCTTTGGTATCAATTGAACCTGTGTCCCGCTCCCTGCCTGATAAAATTCAAATTACAAAAATCAAAGATAAAAAACATCTGCCAGAAAAACGTTAAAAATATCATTAAAATCCTTCAAAGAGGAAAAAGCCAAGTTTTAAACAATTTGAAAAAAGAAATGAAACTGGCTTCAAAAAAACAAGATTATGAAAAAGCAGCCAAAACAAGAGATCAAATAATTTATCTGGAAAGAATAATGCGCAATGCCAGTATTTTTGAATCTGTTGAGGATCAACCTCTCCGAATACAGAAAACACTGAAAGCAATATTAAAAGCAGAAAAACCAATTTTCAGGATTGAAGCTTATGACGTTTCCAATATTCAGGGACAGGAAGCAACAGGCTCCATGGTAACTTTCATCCAGGGCAAACCCGATAAAAGTCTTTATCGCAAATTCAAAATCAAAATACAGGGAAAATCCAATGATGTGGCAATGATTAAAGAAGTTTTATCACGGCGATTAAAACACCATGAATGGCCTTATCCTGAATTAATGCTGATTGACGGCGGAATCGGACAACTTAACGTTGCCCTCAAACTCAAATCTCAAAACTCAAAACTCAAAACTATACGGTTTATGGCTTTGGCGAAAAAAGAAAACAAACTGTTCATCGAAGGAAAGAAAAAACCGATTATGCTTAAAACTTTGCCGAGAGAAATTTTCAAGCTAATATTACATTTGCGCGACGAAGCTCACAGATTTGCCATAACCTATCATCGCAAATTAAGAGCCAGACTCTTGCTTCCTAAATGAATCTTTGATATTATGAATTTATGATTAAACTGATTTTCCAGGTTGCCGGCGGCATTCTAAGCTTTTGGCTGGCTGTCAGATTCGTGCCTAACGTTGAATTTGTCGGAGAAACCAAGTATCTGGTAATGGCCGGCGCTTTTTTAGGACTGATTAATTTCTTCATTAAGCCGATTATAAAAATACTCACCCTGCCTTTAAGGATTATAACTCTCGGACTTTTCAGTTTGATAATCAACATGGCTCTAATCTGGTTCGTTGACCTTGCTTTTCCGGAATTAATTATCCCTGGCATTGTTCCCCTTTTCTGGACAACTCTTATTGTCTGGCTGGTCAGTTATTTCCTGGGGTTGGGTACCAACACAAAAAAAAGCAATGATTGAACAATAATATGCAACAATACTTGCCTTTGGCTCAAATTATCGTATCTGTACTTTTAATTGTTTTTATTCTTCTTCAGCAAAGAGGAGCAGCTTTGGGTTCTGCTTTCGGCCAGGAAGGCGGCTTTTACGCCACCAGACGAGGCATGCAGCAAAAAATTCTCTGGGCAACAATAATCTGCGGAGTTTTATTCATTGCTTTGGCTCTATTAAATCTCATTCTTTAAATGTCTTTTCTGATCTCTAAATGGCCTTTCAAATCACAGTGGAGGCAATTTTTTAAAGTATTCAGCAAAAAAGAGAAAATTATTTTCTTTATCTTTTTGTTTTTCGCTTTGAGCAGCCTGCTTTTCCTTTCCATCAGTTTTTATATAACGCATACGGAAATCAAACCGGCAAAAGGAGGAACTTATATCGAAGGAGTAGTCGGCTCTCCCCGCTTGATCAATCCGATTTATCCAGCTCGCGACGTTGACAGGGATTTGATTGAATTGATTTATTCCGGCTTGATGAAATACGATGAAAAAGGGCAGATTATTCCTGATTTGGCAGAAGATTACAAGATTATTGACAACGGAAAAGTCTTTGAATTCTATTTGAAAGAAAATCTTCTCTGGTCAGACAGCCAGCCCCTTACAGCTGATGACATAATTTTCACCATAAAAGCTGTTCAAAACCAGTCCTTGCACAGTCCGATCAGGGCAAAGTGGCTGGGGGTAAAAGCGGAAAAAATATCTGATTTGGCAATCCGTTTTGAATTAAGCAATTCTTCCGCCGTCTTTTTGGAAAACTGCACCTTGAAAATACTGCCAAAGCATATCTGGGAAACTGTTTCCGACCAAAACTTTGCCTTATCAATATATAACCTAAAACCAATCGGCTCAGGCCCATATAAATTAAAAGAGCTGACTCAGAATAAAGAAGGTGCCATAAAATCAGCTGAATTGACTATTAACGGCAATTACCAAGGGAACTTGCCCAATATCCGGGAAATCACCTTTTTCTTTTTTAACAATGAAGACGAGCTGATTTCTGCTTTTAATTCCGGAAAAATCAAAGGATTTTCCCTCAGCTCTCCGCAAAAATATGAAAAAGTAAAAAAAAGTTTCTCTGACTACCGGCTTTTGGTGCCGAGCTATTTTGCAGTGTTTTTCAATTCGGAAAACTCAAAGATTTTAGAGGATGAGAACATAAGGCAAGCTTTGAATTACGCCACAAACAAAGTAGCAATTGTCAGCGAGCTTTTGGCAGGACAGGGAAGAGCAGCTGATTCGCCGATTCTGCCTGATATTTTCGGATTTGAAAGCCCTTCAAGGATATATGGCTTTGATTTGGAAAAAGCCAAAGAGCTTTTGGAAACAGCTGACTTCACTGAAACAGAATCAGGCATCAGAGAAAAAACCACGAAAAAAGAATCTTCTTTTCAGTTCAAGAGCGTTCTCCAAATAGACTCCCAAGGAATCGAGGTACAAGAACTTCAAAAATGCCTGGCTAAAGATCCTTCGGTCTATCCTGAAGGAGAAATTACAGGATATTTCGGAGATAAAACAAAAGAGGCTGTAATAAAATTCCAGGAAAAATACAAAGATGAAATTTTAACGCCGAATAATCTGACAGAAGGCAATGGAAAGGTTTTAAAAAGCACCAGAGACAAATTAAACGAACTCTGCGCCGCTCCCCTGGAGCAAACTGTTTCTCTTTCTTTTGTTTTGACAACAGTCAACCAGCCGATTATGAAAAATCTGGCAAACATTTTGAAAAAACAATGGCAGGCAGCAGGAATAGAAATAACCGTCAATGTTTTGGACACTTCCGCGCTTGAACAGGAAGTAATAAAGCCAAGGAATTACGAATTGCTTCTATTCGGTCAGGGTCTGGAATTGTTTCTTGATCCTTTTCCCTACTGGCATTCTTCCCAAATTAAAGACCCGGGATTCAATCTTTCCGGTTATGAAAATAAAGAAAGCGACAATCTTTTAGCAAAAGCCAGACAAACTTTAGATCCAGAAGAAAGAAAAGCAGCTTTGGAAGAATTCCAAAATATTCTGATTGAGGACACGCCGGCTGTCTTCCTTTACAGTCCTGATTACATTTATTTAATTTCAAAGCGAATCAAAGGAATCACCGACAAGATCATTACCGACCCTTCAAAAAGATTCTCCGGGATAGAAAGCTGGTATATTAAAACAAAAAGAGTATGGAAATAAAAAAAGCCCAAATCAGGTTCTTGAAAGAAATGAAAGGCGTTCTTTTTGACAAAAAATGGGCAAAAGCAGCTCCCAATCTTAAGCTTTACTACATTTACCGAAATGTAAAACTCAAAGGAGAATTAAGATATGATATCGCTGTCATTCCTCCAAAAATGCTGGGGAGTGAATTTGTCAAAACCAAAGGAAACCGAAATTCAAACAAGTATCCCGAGCTCTACACGGTTCTTCAAGGAGAAGCATTCTTTTTAATGCAAAAAACAGAAGGGAAAATCGTCAAAGACGCTGTTCTTGCTAAGCTTAAAAAAGGAAACTGGCTTGTCATCCCGTCTGATTACTACGTTGTCACCATCAATCCTTCAAAAAAGACATTGAAGACAGCCAACTGGGTTTCTAATAAAAATAAAAACATATATGAAGAAATAGAAAAGATGAAAGGAGCTTGCTATTTTTACACCAAAAACGGCTGGATTAAAAATGAAAATTACAAGAAAGTGCCCAAATTAAAAATAAAAAAACCTCTTAAAAAAGCTCCCAAAGACTTAAGTTTCCTTAACTCATAATCATGATCAAAAAAGCTATAATTCCGGTGGCAGGTTTGGGAACCAGATTTCTCCCCCTAACAAAAACCGTGCCAAAAGAACTCTGGCCTTTGGTTGACAAGCCGGTTTTGCAGTATATTGTTGAGGAAGCATATGAATCAGGAATCAGAGAAATCATTTTCGTTAACAAACCTGGGAACACATTGGTTAACAGTTATTTTGAAAAAAAACTAAAATCAAAGAAAACTTCTTATTCAAAGTATAAGAGTCATTTTGTAAGAGACCTTGAAAAGCTAGAAAAGATTTCAAAAAATATTTCTTTTTCTCATGTCTTTCAAAAACATCCTCTGGGAAACTCGCATGCCGTACTACAGGCAGAAAAACTGGTCGGCAACAATCCCTGCGCAGTTTTATGGGCAGACGATGTCGCTGAATCAAAAATCCCCTGCCTCAAGCAATTAATCAAGGTTTTCACAAAATATAAAAATCCAGTAATCGCTCTATGCAAGGTTCCCAAAGAAAACTTCCAGTTTTACGGAATGATAAAAGGCAATAAAATAGCCGAAAGAACATATAAAATTAAGGATTTTATTGAAAAACCGTCAATTAAAGAATCTCCTTCCAATCTGGCCATTGTCGGAAAATATATTATAACTCCTCAAGTTTTTGAATATCTCAGAAAAACCCGTTTTGATCTGAAAAGCGATATAACTTTAAGCGCCACTTTGATTGAAATGGCAAAAGACAACAAGGATATTTACGGCTATGAATTTGAGGGAAAGTGGCTTGAATGCGGCAACAAACTGGCTTACTTGAAATCAAATTTCCATCTTTCGCTGAAAGATCCGAGATTCGGAAAAGAACTTAGAAAATTCCTTAAAAAATAACTTATCTCTTGCGGATGTGGCGGAACCGGAATACGCGCAGCGTTCAGAACGCTGTGCCAGCAATGGCTTGTGGGTTCAAATCCCACCATCCGCACTATGGAACAAAAACAAAACAATCTTAAAATCATCCCCCTCGGCGGACTGGGGGAAGTAGGGAGAAATATGATGCTTTTGGAATACAAAAGCAGCATTTTAATTATTGATATGGGATTCCGCATGCCAGGAGAAGACATGCCTGGCATTGACTATATTGTCCCCAATATCAATTATCTGAAAGACAAAAAGAAAAACATTGTCGGAATGGTTTTCACCCACGGCCACTATGACCACATTGGCGCTGTCCCCTATCTGATTGAAAAAATATGGCATCCCAACATTCAAATCTACGCCTCTTCTCTGACTCGCGGCATAATCATCAGAAGACAGGAAGATTTTCCGAACCAGCCGCCTCTTAAGATAAATGAAGTGAAAAACGGCTCAAAGATTGGGTTAGGCCCCTTTAAAATTGAATTTTTCCGGCAAAACCACAACATTCCTGATAATCTCGGCCTCTTTATTGAAACGCCTGTCGGCAACATTCTCCATACATCTGATTTCAAGTTTGACTCAACCCCGATAAACGACCTGCCAACGGACTTCCACAAATTAAAAACACTGGCCAGCAGAAAAGTCCTGCTCATGCTTTCCGATTCTACCGGCGCTGAAGAAGAAAACCACTCTCTTTCTGAAAAAACAATTGAAAATAACTTGGAGGAAATTTTCAAAAAAGCGACAGGCAGAATTATCGCAGCCACTTTCGCCTCTTTGATCAACAGAATCCAGCAGATAATCGCTCTTTCTGAAAAATACGGCAGAAAAGTGATAATTGAAGGCTATTCAATGAAAACAAATGTGGAGATTTCCAAAGTTCTAGGATTTATCAAATCAAAAAAGGGTACGATTATAAAAGTGCAAGACGCTCATCGTTATCCTGATTCAAAAATAACCATTCTGTGCACCGGCGCCCAGGGAGAAGGCTCAGCTGTTTTAATGAGAATGGCTACCAAAGAACACCGTTTCATCCGCCTAAAAAAAGGAGACAACATTATTCTTTCCTCGTCAGTCATTCCGGGAAACGAGAGAACCGTCCAAAACCTGAAAGACGACATTCTGCGCCAGGGCTGTAGGGTGTTCCATTACAAGATGATGGACATTCATGCAGGAGGGCATGCCCAAAAAGAAGAATTAAAGGAAATGATACAGATTATAAAGCCGAGTTTCTTCATACCGATTCACGGCCAATATTCAATGCTTGCCAGCCACGTTGAAATCGCCAAAGAATCAGGCATACCGGAAAAAAACATAGTTTTGGCGGAAAACGGCCAGATTATCAACTTAACTCCAAAGAAAATATCCGTTGAAAAAACATGGGCACCCTCAAACTACATAATGGTTGACGGCTTGGGCATCGGTGATGTCGGAGAAATTGTTTTAAGAGACAGGCAAATGCTGGCAAAAGACGGCATGTTCGTCATTGTGGTGGTGGTGGATAAACAAACTGGCAAAGTAAAGGGTTCTCCTGATATAATATCAAGAGGATTTGTTTATCTCAGGGAATCCAAAGAATTGCTGAAAGATACCCGCAAAAAAGTAATTGAAATCATTCATCATGCAACAGGCTCAGGAGGAGCGGTCAACTGGAGCTACATTAAAGATGAAATGAGGAATAATATCGGTCAGTTTTTCTACACAAAAACCAAAAGAAGGCCGATGATACTGCCTGTTGTCATTGAAGTGTAAGAACTTATGAGAATATTCTCAGGCGTCCAGCCCACAGGAGCAATACATATTGGCAATTATCTGGGAGCGATAAAACAATGGATTGAGCTTCAAGAGAAAAATGAATGCATTTTTTGCGTTGTTGATTTGCACGCTTTAACCGTGTCTTACGACGTCAAAGTTCTCCAGGAACTGATTTTGGAAAAAACAATTGCTTATCTGGCTGCCGGAGTCAACCCTGAAAAATCAATAATTTTCGTCCAGTCCCAAATTAAAGAACACACAGAGCTGGCCTGGCTTTTGAATACGATAACCCCTGTTGGAGATCTCTCCAGAATGACCCAATACAAAGAAAAAGCAAAAAAATTCCAGAAAAATCTCAATGCCGGTCTTTTAAATTACCCCATTCTGATGGCTTCTGACATCCTTTTGTACAAAACAGACATTGTTCCTGTAGGAGAAGACCAAAAACAGCATGTTGAATTAGCAAGAACAATCGCCAGAAAATTCAACCAGCGTTTCGGAGAGGTCTTCAAAATTCCTGATGTTAAGCTGGCAAAATCAGGGGCAAAAATAATGAGTTTGACCCAGCCGACAAAAAAAATGTCAAAAAGCGATTCTTCAGAAAGCTATATCGGTCTTTTTGACGAACCGGAAGAGATAAAGCGAAAAATCATGGGGGCTATTACTGACACTGGCAAAACGATAAAATACAATGAAAAACTAAAGCCAGGCATCTCAAATCTTTTAACTATCTATTCTTTATTTTCCGGGAAAACGATCAAAGAAACGGAAAAGAAATTCAAAGGGAAAGGATACGCAGATTTTAAAAAAGCTTTATCAGAGCTTCTGATTAATTCTTTGGAGCCTTTCCGCAAAAAAAGAAAAGAACTCCTCCAAAGAGAAGTTTATGTCAGAGAGATTCTGGAACAAGGCAGGAAAAAAGCTGAATCCATTGCCCAATCCACTATTCAGGAAGCAAAGAAAAAAATGGGCCTGATTTAAAGACCCATTTCCTGATAGGTTTTTTTAGTTACCGGAATCCCAACCTTCTCAAAAAGCTTCAAGCTTTCTTTTTCTATATCAATTAAATGTTCCTTGGTGTCGCCTTCAAAGCGGCATTTTATAATCGGAGTGGTGTTGGCTGCCCGTGCCAAAGCCCAGCCATGAGCAAAATTAATTCTGGCACCGTCAATATCAATAAAATCGTAATTGTTTTCTTTAAGATGTTTTTGCAGGTTTCCAATAATCTTGAACTTTTTCTCGTCGGTGGTATCAATGAATATCTCGGAACTGGCAAAATATCGAGGCAGGCTGTCAATATATTCGGCTAAATCTTCCTTTTCAGAAGCGATTTCAGCCAATTTCAAGGAAGCGAAAAGAGCATCATCACAAAGATAATAATCAAGAGGGAAAAAGAAATGTAAAGTAATTTCTCCGCCGAAAACAGCACCTGTTTCAATAATTTTATTGATAACAGCGTTATGATGGGATACTGAGAAATAAGTTTTCGCTCCCTGTTTTGCCATATCATTCAAAAAAGCTTTGGAAACTCTCATATCATGAACAACAGGCCCTTTTTTCTTTTTCAGAGATTGACGAGCCAATATTAAAAGGCAGTGGTCTCCAGAAACTAATCTGCCTTTATTATCAATCAAAGCCACTCTGTCGCCGTCGCCGTCAAAAGCAAAGCCCAAATCAGCTTTTTCTTTCAAAATCAGCTTTTCTAAATCCTGAATATTTTCTTCCTCGTAAGGGTCTGGCAAATGATGAGGGAAATTTCCGTCAAATTCGCCGTAAATCGTTTTTACCTGACAGCCCAATTTTTTAAAAACTTCTTCTGGCAAAAAACCCATTGCTCCGTTTCCAGAATCAATAATGATTTTTAATGGCCGTTTTAAGCTGATTCGTCCTGTGACATAATTAATGTAATCTTTGACAGGACTAAAAGAAACCTCCTTTCCTTTTTTGCTGTCTTGTTTCGAAGCATTTTTTAAAACTAGCTCTTTTATCTTTATTAAATCCTCTCCGATAACATCTTCTGAAATTTCCTTGTTTTGCCTGCGAATGTGAAGCGTCAACCCATTGTATTCTTTGGGGTTGTGGGAACCGCTAACCATTATTCCCCCGTCAAAGTGGTAATGAAAAATTGAAAAATAAAACAAAGAGTCAGGAGCTGTCCCGATATTAATTACTTCTTTGCCTTTATCAACCAGTTCGTCCATAATCGCTTCAGCTAAAGAAGGAGAACTTAACCTGGTATCGCAGGCTACTGCTATTTTTTGGGCCCAGGGATACAATTCAGTATAGGCTGAAGCAATTTTTTTAGCTGCTTCCTCATTCAAATCGTCAGGATAAATTCCTCGGATGTCGTAAGCGCGAAAAATATTTGGATTGATACTTCGAAATGGATTGATTTTCATAATATTTTATTATATCATATTAGTATGTCTTTTTCAGTGGGTATAATCGGACTTCCCAATGTCGGGAAATCCACCTTGTTTAAAGCGCTTACTAAAATTCCGGTTGACATAGCTGCTTATCCTTTTACGACAATTCATCCAAATGTCGGAGTGGTTCAGGTACCGGACAAAAGACTGGAAGAAATCGCCAAGGTTATCAAACCGGAAAAAAGTACTCCAACCATAATTGAGTTTGTCGATATTGCCGGTTTGGTGAAAGGAGCTCATAAGGGCGAGGGGCTGGGCAATCAATTTTTAACTCACATCAGGAACTGCGATGCCATAGTTGAAGTGGTCAGGGAGTTTGAAGACGCTAACGTTGAACATGTTGACGGAGCTGTTGATCCGGAAAAAGATATTGGAACGGTACAGGTTGAGCTTTTAATGAAGGATTTGGAAACTTTAGAAGGACTGATCTTAAAAGTTGAAAAAGAAGAAAAAGATAAAAAATCATTGAAAAGAATAGAACTTCTCCGAAAGATTAAAGACTGGGTTTCCCAGGGCAATTTGATTTCAGAATTGAATTTAACTGAAGAAGAAAAATCAGAGATTAAAGAATACCAGTTTCTAACCCAAAAACCACTGCTTTATGTTTTAAATACCGACGGAAAAGCTGAAGCACTCCCTGCCAAAATAAAATACCTGGCAATGAACCTGAAAGACGAAGAAGGATTCTCAGAACTATCAGACAAAGAACAACAAGAGCTCGGCCTTAAATCAAAACTTGACCAATTAATCGTTGACTGCTACAATATTCTTGATTTAATTACTTTTTTCACAATAGCCGGCTTAAAAGAAACTCGGGCCTGGACATTGAAAAAAGGATTAACAGCGCCCTTGGCCGGAGGAATCGTTCATTCTGATTTCCAGGAAAAGTTTATAAAGGCAGAAACGATCAACTGGCAAAAATTGGTTGAAAGCGGAAACTGGCATAAAGCGCGGGAATTGGGATGGCTGAAAACCGCTGGCAAAGATTATCTTGTTCAAGACGGCGACGTAATAGAATTTAAAATATAATCTTATGAAAAACTACGAACTAACTTGTTTAATATCATCTGAAATTTCTGAAACAGAAGCCCAGCAATTGCAGAACCAGATTGCTACTTTGATACAAAGCGAAGCTGGCATTTTGCTTGAAGAAAAACTGCCTTTCAGAAAAAAATTAGCTTATCCTGTCAAAAAACAATCTCAGGCCTATTTGAGTGTTCTGGTTTTTCAGCTTGAGCCTGAAAAATTGAAAAACCTAGAGAAAAAATTAAAAGAAATAAGCCAGATTCTCCGTTATTTGATTCTGATAAAACATCCTGTCAAAGAAGATAAAATTACTTCTTTTGCAAGAAAAACAAAATCTAAAAAGCCGGAGAAAGAAAAAAAGGTCGACTTAAAAGACATTGAGAAAAAATTAGAAGAAATACTTGAAAAATGAACCTTAATAAAGTTTTTTTAATCGGCCGATTAACCAGAGACCCCGAAAAAAGAGCTCTCCCCTCAGGACAATCGGTAACTTCTTTCGGAATGGCAACTGATCGCTTTTTCAACGACAAAAACGGCCAAAGACAACAGCAAACAGAGTTTCACAACATTGTAATGTTCGGAAAACTGGCTGACATTGCCAGCCAATATTTGAACAAAGGGTCTTTAGTTTTAATCGAAGGCAGGACGCAAACAAGAACCTGGCAGGATTCCTCCGGCAATCAAAGATCGCGGACAGAAATCGTAGCTGAAAGACTGCAAATGGGCCCCAAGTCAGCCAACAGAACAGTCAGCCAGGAACCGGAAAAAACGTCAGAAGATATTCCAGTTATTGAAGAAGAACAGGAAATTGATATAAAAGACGTCCCATTTTAGAAATTAGTCATTAGAAATTTTCACTTATGGAATGCTACTTTTGCCAAAGAAACATCAAGAGTATTGATTTTAAAAATACGCAAATTTTGTGGAGATTTATCTCAGCTTCGGGAAAAATAAAACCAAAAAAAAGAACCGGAGTCTGTTCCGGTCATCAGCGAAAATTGACTCGGGCGATAAAAAGAGCAAGGTATTTAGCCCTTCTCTCTCCAACTTCTAAATAACAAATCTTTAATCTTTTCGGTAATTTCAGGATTTTGCCTTAGGAATTCTTTGCTTGCCTCCGTCCCCTGTCCGAGTTTGTTATCTTCAAATTGAAGCCAAGAACCGGCTTTTTTTATTATTTCCGCTTTTACGCCGGCCGCCAAAACGTCCCCGTAATATGAAATTCCTTCATTGTAGAAAATGTCAAATTCTGCGATTTTGAAAGGCGGAGCAACCTTATTTTTGACTATCTTCGCTTTGATTCTTGAACCGATAATTTCTTCTTTTTGCTTGATTTGAGCAATCCTCCTCAAATCGATTCTGACTGAAGCGTAAAATTTCAAAGCAAGACCGCCAGGCGTTGTTTCCGGATTGCCGAACATGATCCCTATTTTCATTCTTGTCTGGTTGATAAAAATCAAAACTGTTTTCGATTTGGCAAGTATGCCAGACAATTTTCTTAATGCCTGGCTCATCAATCTCGCTTGCAGGCCTATTTGGAATTCGCCCATTTCTCCGGCAATTTCTGCCTGGGGAACCAAAGCAGCAACAGAATCAACGACAATCACGTCAATCCCTCCTGATTTGACCAAAGTTTCAACTATCTGCAAAGCTTGTTCTCCTGAATCTGGCTGGGAAATCAAAAGGTCGTCAATATTAACGCCGATTTTTCTGGAATAATCAGGGTCTAAAGCATGTTCAGCGTCAATAAAAGCGCCTATCCCTCCTTTTTTTTGAGCTTCAGCTAAAATATGTAGCGCTAAAGTGCTTTTGCCGGAACTCTCAGGTCCGAAAATCTCAATCACTCTTCCCCGCGGCACTCCTCCCACTCCCAAAGCCAAATCCAAAGAAAGGGAACCCGTAGGAATTACATCAACATCAACTGCTCTTGCATCTTTCAGTTTCATAATCGCTCCCTCTCCGAAGCGCTGTTTTATCTCGTCAACTGCTTCCTGCAAATCTTTTGATTCTGATTGTTGTATTTTTTTCTTTGCCATAATGTTATTTTAGCAATAAAAAATATATTTTCAACTAAATTTTTTCCCAGCCCTCATCGTTTTCTTCGTTTTGCGTTTCTTGTTTTAAGAACACTTCTCTCGGTTTTGCTCCTTCGCCGGGCCCGATAATGCCCTTTTCCTCAAGAATATCCAGCAATCTGGCAGCTCTGGCATAGCCGATTCTCAGTCTTCTCTGTAAAAAAGAAGCAGAAGCTTTTTTTGTTTCAATGACTATTTTCTTCGCTTCCTCATACAAAGGGTCTTCTCCTCCGACATAGCCGTCAAAACTTTCGCCGTTCTTCATTTCCAAGGTCTTTTCCAAATCCTCTGCCAGATGGTTTTCAATTAAATCAGGTTCTTCAAGAGCTTCTTCTCTTTGGCTTTTAACATAATCTATCACTTTTCTCACTTCTTTTTCAGAAGTATATGAGCCCTGGATTCTTTTCGGCTTTGACACTTCTGCTGAAATGAAAAGCAAATCACCAGCGCCCAATAGCTTCTCAGCGCCTGCCATATCCAGGACAGTTCTACTATCAACTTGCGAGGCGACCTGGAAAGTGACCCTGGAAGTAATATTTGCTTTTATTAAGCCGGTAATCACTTCAACTGACGGCCTTTGAGTGGCAACGACCAAATGAATGCCCACCGCTCTTGCCATCTGAGCTAATCTTACTATTCCTGCTTCCATATCCCTTCCTTTTGCTGCCATTAAATCTGCCAATTCGTCAATAATCAAAACAATGTAAGGCAAAGGATTTCCTCCTTCTTTTGTGATTTTGGCATTATAGCTGTCTATATTTCTTGAGCCGTTTCCGGACAGACTATCAAACCTTTTTTCCATTTCCATAATCAGCCACTTCAAAGCATTGATTGTCCTTTGCGGGTCAAAGATAACAGGAGTCAAAAGGTGAGGAAGGTCTTTGTAAGCTGAAAATTCAACTCTTTTGGGGTCAACCAGAATAAACCTCAAAGTTTCAGGAGAATTCTGGTAAAGCAGGCTTAAAATCAAACAATTCAAGAAAATGGTTTTACCTGTGCCAGTTGCTCCAGCTACTAAAAGATGGGGCATTCTTGCCAGATCCGCATAGCAAGAATTGCCTGAAACATCCTTGCCCAAAACAATATTCAAGCCAGAAGCAGTGTTTTGGAACTGAGGATTAGCAACCAAATCTCTCAACCTTATCTGGCATCTTGTTTTATTGGGCACCTCAATGCCAACCAGAGATTTGCCGGGAATCGGCGCTTCAATTCTGATCGGATGGCTGGCCAGAGCCAAAGAAAGATTGTTGGAAAGAGCGGTAATTTTGGAAAGCATTATGCCTTCAGCCGGCTTTAAGCTGTATTGGGTTACTGTCGGGCCGATATTTATTTCTGACATTTCCACTGGCAGGCCGAAGTTTTCCAAAGTTTTTTTAATAATTGCCGAATTAGTCACTGTGTCGCCGGCTGTCGGCTTTCCTTTGTCTGTTTCCAATAATTCCAAAGGCGGTCTTTTATACTGTTCTCCAGCCAGGACTTTGGCTGTTTTTTTGCTTTCAAGTTCCAAAACCGGCTCTTCTGCTTTTGAGTAAGTTTCTTTTACTCTCGGCTCAACTTCCCTGACTTTGAATTGGGGCAGGAATATTCTCTTTATTAAAGAAGGTTCTTTTTCTATTTCCAGCTTGTCAGTTTTCGGAGCTTCTTTAATGTCCGGCCTTTTGATTAAATACCAGAAAATCAAAAGCCCGATAACAATTACTCCGCTGAAAACTATTTTGGTCACTAAAAGCCCGAATAATTGCAAAAAAGGCCAGTTAAGAACAAATCCCAGCCAGCCACCTTGTTTTGGCTCTGAAGAAAAACTCTCAATAATCCCGGCTGTTCCGATAATCAAGATAAAAATAGCCAGGATTGTCGGACCGAAAAACTTCTTGTATTTTGTATTGAAAAAGACGATTCCGGCCAAAACTAAAATCAAAGGAATGAAAAAAATGGCTCTGCCGATTAAAAAAGTGAGTCCCTTAATCAAAGCTGAACCAGCCCCTCCTGCCTTGTCAAAAAAACTCAAACCGACAATTATCGCCAAAATAAAAATTACTACGCCGGAAATCCACTTTTTAACCTCTTCGGGCAAGGAAAAAATACCGGGTTTTTTCTCTTTTGCCAGGAATTTTTTATTGTTTTTGTATTTTTTCTTCTTTGACACAGATAAAAATTTAACTTGCTAATGCCTTTTCATTATATCACTTCTCCGCCCAATTAAAAATCCCTGCAACTTTTTTACATTTAACATTATGAGATGATGATAAAGCAAATAAATTTACTTTTTCTTAAAACCCGTGCCAGCCGGAATCAGCTTGCCGATAATCACGTTTTCCTTCAATCCCCTTAACTTGTCTTCTTTCCCTTCCAGAGAAGCTTTAATCAAAACCCTGGAAGTTTCCTGAAATGAAGCTGCCGAAAGGAAACTGTCCGTGGTCAGGGCAACCCTGGAAATCCCCAATAGAATGGAAACGCCTTTGGCCGGTTTCTTCTTTGCTTTTTTGAGCTGGTTGTTTTCTTCCAAGAATTTTGTTTTTTCAATGATTTCGCCGGAAGAAAAAGAAGAATCCTCAGGGTCTTTTATCCGTATTCTTGAAAACATCTGACGACAAATTATCTCAATGTGCTTGTCATGAATCAAAGCTCCCTGGGAAACGTAAATCTTCTGGATTTCCTTAATAATGTATCTTTGAGTATCTTCTTCGCCTGTCAACTTAAATAATTCTTTCAGTTCTAAACTTCCCTCGCAAAGCTGCTGCCCTTTTTTAATATCTTGTCCTGGTTCCACCCAAACAGCTGATTTTGCCGGAATATTGTATTCAACTACTTCTGATTTTTGGGATTTTGACTTCGGAGTTTGGACTTTAGATTTTATCTTTATTATCTTGTCCGGCGTTATTTCCAAAACCTTACCGTCAGCATGAGCGATTTCCGCTTTTCCGCCAGGCACTCTTGCCTCAAAAATCTCCTGGACTCGCGGCAAACCCATAGTGATGTCTCCGCCGCCTGCCACGCCTCCTGTATGAAAAGTTCTCATGGTTAACTGAGTTCCCGGCTCGCCGATTGACTGAGCAGCAACCACTCCCACTGCTTCTCCTAATTGTATCAGCCGGTTTTTGCCGGCATCCCAACCATAGCATTTCTGGCAAACGCCCCTGATTGACTCGCAGCTTAAAGGCGTTCTTACTCTTATCTCTTCAATGCCGGCTTTGACTATTTTCTCGGCTTTATCCCAGTCAATAATTTCTCCTTGCTTGCAGATTTTTTTAACGTTTTCAAGGCAAACCCTGCCTAAAATTTTGAAAATAAAGTTCTGGCCGATTTCATCAGCATCTTTTTTCAAAATAACCACTCCTTCTTTATTACCGCAATCCTCTTCAGTAACTATGGCTTCGTGGGCAACGTCAACCAGTCTTCTGGTCAGATAGCCGGCTGTGGAAGTTCTGAGAGCTGTATCAGCTGTTCCTTTTCTGGCGCCGTGAGTGGAAATAAAATATTCCAAAACATCAAACCCCTCTTTAAAAGAGCTTTTGACGGGCAATTCAATGATTTGGCCTGCTGGATTAATCACCAGCCCTTTCATTCCTGCCATCTGAACCGGCTGGCCCCAAGAACCTTTTGCTCCAGAATCAATTATTTGGAAAACAGAACCGTCCTCTGGCAAAGATTTTGGCACCAGTTCCTCAATTTTTGTTTTCACCCTGCTCCAAACTTCAATCACTTTAAAGCTTTTTTCCTCTTTTGAAAGCAGTCCTTTTTTGAAGTGCGTTTCAATCCCCTCAATCTCTTTTTCCGCTTCAGCAATAATTTTCCCTTTTTCAGGAGGAACGACCAAATCATCCATGCCCCAAGAAACTCCAGACCAAGTTGAATATTCAAAGCCCAGTTCTTTTATCTTGTCCAAAACCTCTTCTGTTTTTTTAGAATCATATTTTTCAATAACATCTCTGACTATTGTTTCCAAATCTTTGATCCTTATCAAAGAGTTCTGAAAAGGAAAATTCTCAGGCAAAGCTTCATTGAAAATAATTCTGCCGACTGTAGTTTCAATCAATGGAGAGCTCTGGGAAAATCTGACTTTTATTTTAGCTTGTATGTCAACTTCGCCGAACTCAAAAGCAAGAATGGCTTCTTCTTTATTGCTGAATACTTTCCCTTCTCCTTTTGCTCCTTCCTTCAACCGTGTCATCCAGCTGCAACCCAGAACAATATCCTGATTAAGACTGACAACCGGAGTGCCGGTAGCTGGCTTTAACAGATTAAGAGTGAAAAGCATGATTTCCCTGGCTTCTTTCTGAGCTTTATCAGATAAGGGCAAATGAACTGCCATTTGATCGCCGTCAAAGTCAGCGTTAAATGATTTGCAGACCATGGGATGAATTCTAATTGATTCGCCTTCAATTAATATGGGATAAAAAGCCTGTATTCCCAATCTGTGAAGAGTGGGAGCACGATTGAGCAAAACAAGCTTGTCTTTAACCACTTCTTCCAAACTGGCCCAAACTTCGTCTGTTTCCTGCTCAATTAACCTGGCCGCTCCCCTGACATTGTAGGTTAATTCTTTATCCAGCAGTTTTTTAATTATAAAAGGCTTGAAAAGCTCTAAAGCCATTTGCTTTGGAATGCCCACCTGATTAAGCTTCAAATCAGGACCGACAACAATTACCGACCTTCCCGAATAATCCACTCTTTTCCCCAAGAGATTCTGTCTGAAGCGTCCTTGTTTTCCTTTAAGTATGTCAGCTAAAGACTTCAATAATCTCTTGCCTCCGGTAGTGGCTGTGGTCATTGTTCCTTTTCTCATTCCATTGTCAATCAAAGCGTCAACCGCTTCCTGAAGCATTCTTTTTTCATTTCTGACAATGACTTCCGGAGCGCCTATTTCCAAGAGGTATTTTAACCGGTTGTTGCGGTTAATAACTCTTCTGTAGAGGTCGTTCAAATCAGAAGAAGCGTAGCGGCCGCCGTCCAACTGGACCATTGGCCTTAAATCAGGAGGCAGTACCGGCAGCAAGGTCATAAACATCCATTCCGGCCTGATGCCGGCCTTAATCATTCCTTGAAAAAGTTTCAACCTGGCCAAAATCTTTTTTCTGGAAACAGGTTGAGCGGTTTCCATTTCTTTTTTCAGCTCTGCAATTTTTTTCTTCAAATCAATCTTTTCAAATATTTTTCTCAAGATTTCAGCTCCTGTGCCAGCTTCAAAAATTTCTCCATATTTCAAAGAAAGGCGATGGAAATCAACTTCCGGCAAAATCTTAAACGGCTTTAAATTCAAAACTTCTTCTCTGGCTGCGTCCCTGGCTGCTTTTAATTCCGCTGGTTTAATTTTTTCAGATTTTGGTTTTTTGTTTTTAATTTTAATTTTGAGTTTTGAACTTTGAGCTTTAAATTTTACCTTGTATTCTTTTTCAATCTCGTCCAAAACCTTTTTTTTGGCGTCTTCGTTTATACTAATAACAATGTATGAAGAGAAATAAATCACTTTCTCAATCTGCTGCATCGGAAGATCAAAAACCATGCCCATTCTGGAGGGCACGCCTCTTAAAAACCAGATGTGAGAGCAGGGGCTGGCCAACTTAATGTGACCCATTCTCTCCCTTCTTGCCTGGGCTTTGGTTACTTCCACCCCGCATCTGTCGCAAACCATGGCTTTATACCTGATTCCTTTGTATTTGCCGCAATAGCATTCGTAATCTTTAACAGGCCCGAAAATCTTCTCGCAAAAAAGACCGTCTTTTTCAGCGCGTTGGGTCCTGTAATTAATAGTTTCAGGCTTTGTCACTTCGCCTTTAGACCAAACTAAAATCTCCTCAGGCGAGGCAATCTTTATTCTGATTGATTCTAAATCTTGGACTCTCATAATTTGAACGTTAGTGAAAAATATATTCCGCAGATCATATTTCTTAAAAAATTTCTTTTGGTTTTTCTTTTACTTCAATGCTAAGGCCTAACGACTTTAACTCAGCCACCAGAAGATTGAAGGAAGCGGGAATGCTCGGAGCTTTTATTTCCTCTCCCTTTAATATTGCTTCGTAAGTGGCTGCTCTTCCCGACATATCGTCAGATTTTATAGTCAGCATTTCCTGAAGAGTATTGGCTGCGCCGTATCCTTCAAGCGCCCAGACTTCCATTTCCCCGAATCTTTGTCCGCCAAACTGAGCTTTTCCTCCAAGCGGCTGCTGGGTAATCAGAGAATACGGCCCTATTGAACGCATATGGATCTTATCTTCAACCATATGAATCAGCTTCATCATATATATGTATCCGACAGTAATGCTCTTTGGAAAAACTAACCCTGTTCTGCCGTCATACAAAATAATTTTTCCGTCTTCAGGAAGGTTAGCTATTTTTAACTCTTTCTTAATGTCTGATTCTGTTGCTCCGGCCAAGGACGGCGTAATAGCCTGGATTCCTAAAGTCTTGGCAGCCCAACCCAAATGCGTTTCCAAAATCTGTCCTAAATTCATTCTGGAAGCCACGCTCATCGGATTCAAAATAATATCAACTGGCGTGCCGTCTGCCATAAAAGGCATTTCTTCAACCGGCAAAACTTTTGAAATTACTCCTTTGTTTCCGTGGCGGCCTGCCAATTTGTCGCCAGCTTTGATTTCTCTTAATTGGGCCACTTCCACTTCAATCTTTTTTATCACTCCTGGCTCCAATTTATGTCCGAACTCCCTGGAAAAAACTTTAACGCCAACCACTCTTCCTCTTTTTCCGTGTTCCATTAGAAGGGAACTGTCTTTTATTTCCCTGGCCTTTTCCCCGAAAATAGCCCTTAACAACCTTTCTTCAGCAGTTAAATCAGCTTCGCCTTTAGGTGAAATTTTGCCGACTAAAATATCATTCGGACCGACCTCGGCTCCGACTCTAATAATTCCCTCTTCGTCCAAATCCTTCAGCTTTTCCTCAGAAACGTTGGGAATATCAGAAGTTGTCAGCTCCGGCCCGAGTTTCGTTTCCCTGACATCGCAGGCAAAGCTTTCAATATGAATTGAAGTGTAAGCATCGTCTTTTGCCAATTTCTCGGAAATGATAATTGAATCTTCAAAGTTGCCTCCTCTCCAAGGCATAAAAGCAACCAAAATGTTCCGGCCCAAAGCCAAAGACCCTTGAGCAATTGAACCGCCGTCAGTTAAAATGTCTCCTTTTCTGACTTTCTGATTTTTTTTGACAATGGTCTTTTGGTGAAAACAAGTGTATTGGTTTGTTCTAATGAAAGTTTTTAAATTGTAGGTCCTTAATTTTGCTGTTTTTCCTTTTGTCCTGATAACAATATGGTTTGCATCAGCTTCACAAACAGTGCCGTCGTCTTGGGCTACTATTACCTGGCCTGAATCTTGAGCCACTTTCTCTTCAACGCCAGTAGCAACCAAAGGAGGTTCAGGATTGAACAAAGGAACTGACTGTCTTTGCATATTAGAACCCATCAAAGCCCTGTTTGCATCGTCATTTTGCAAGGAAAGGAATACAGGAAGTGGCAATAGAAATTGATTGTTCTGAAGAAACGTCAATAAAATCAATTTTATCCTTATCCATAACCCCAGGCTCTCCTTTTATTCTGGCTTCCACTTTTTCCGGAATAATATATCCTTTATTGTCAATTAATACGGCGCCGGAAGCAATATTGTATTTTTCTTCCTCGTAAGCATTAAGGTAATGGATTTCCGAAGTTACCCTTCTTTTATCAACTTTGAAATATGGGGTTTCCAAAAACCCATACTGGTTTATTCTGGCAAAAGAAGCCATGTGTCCGACCAATCCAATGTTCGGACCTTCAGGAGTTTGAATGGGGCATATTCTGCCGTAATGAGAAGGCTGGACATCCCTGACTTCAAAACCAGCTCTTTCTCGGGTTAAACCGCCAGGCCCTGTGGAAGATAATCTTCTTTTGTGCTCTAACTCAGCTAAAGGATTTTCATTATCCATGAATTGGGACAGCTGGGAAGAAGTGAAGAATTCTTTGACCACTGCCATAAAAGGCCTTGGGTTTATCAGTTGGGCAGGAGTAAGCGTACTAACGTCAAGTGTGGACATTCTGTCCTTAATAATTCTTTCCATTCTCATTAATCCCACTCTTAATCTGTTTTGTATGAGTTCGTTTAAGGTTCTGACCCTTCTATTGCCCAAGTGGTCAATCTGATCCGGTTTTGCATCTGGAGTGTTGTTCAATCTGATAATCTCTTTTATTACGGCGACCACATCCTCTAAGGCAAGAATCCTCTCTTTCACCTTTATTTCTCCCTCTTTTGAATTTTTACTTTTCAATTTTGCATTTTGCATTTTGCTCTCGCTTGCGAGGAACTTGTTCATTTTTGCATTCAGCGACGGTAGTCGCTGTAGCATTCTCCACCTCCCTACTTTAGACAAATCATATCTTTCAAAATTAAAAAACATGTTCTCAATCAATTCTCTGGCAGTGTCCGGGGTCGCCAAATCGCCCGGCCTTAATCTCTGGTAAATCTCCACAAAAGCCTCTGCCTGGTTATGGGTTGTGTCTCTTTTCAAGGTTTCTTCAATGTATTTTATCTCTCCTCTGTCAACGTCTTGAAAGGCTTCTTTAATTGATTCGTCTTTTTCAATGCCAAAAGCCCTTAGCAAAGTTGTGGCCATTATTTTCCTTCTTCTGTCTATTTTCAATCCGATTGCTCCTGATGTTTCTGTGTCAAATTCAAGCCAGGCTCCCCGATTGGGAATAATTTTAGCTCCGAAAGTGTCTCTGCCTGAAACTTTTTGGCCTGTGAAAAAAGCGCCAGGAGAACGAATCAGCTGGGAAATAGTCACTCTTTCCACGCCATTGACAATAAAAGTTCCCCTTTCTGTCATTAAGGGGAAATCAGTTAAAAAAACCTCCTGCTCTTTGATTTCTTTTGTTTTTAAATTGACCAGCTTTGTTTTGACTCTTAAAGAACCTTCGAAAGAATCGTTGTTTTGCTTTGCCTCTAGATCAGTTTTATATTTTGATTCTTCCAATTTAAAATTTAAAAACCAAAGTTCAAGCTCTTTGCCAGTATAATCTTTAATCGGAGAAATTTCCTGGAAAAGCTCTTTCAAGTCCCTGTCCCAAAACAGCTGCCAGTTGTCTTTTTGTATGGAGATCAAGTAAGGAAGAGAAAGGGAAACTTTTGCTTTTGTGAAGTTTTTAGTCTTCATATGGGATTAAAACACCAAAAATACCCCAAACAAACAAAATTCTGGGGCAAAAAATTATTTTGATTTTTTATAACAAGGAGGGAAACAAGATGATATTAAAAACTCTGTTTAATTTTATCTCAGAAAATCACAGTAAATGGTAAATTTAATATTACTCTTTTTATGGAAACCTGTCAATAGCTTTGGATTTCTGGCGTAAAATAGCGGCTATTCTTCTGTTTGTGTCAGATTGTTGATTTTTGATATGACGTCGGCATTGCCCGGGTTCAATTCAAGCACTCTTTCAAAGTAAGCTAAAGCTTTGTCTGTTTGCCCTTTTTTCTGATAAGCCAAACCCAAAGAATAAAGAGAATTGGAATGGGACGGAAAAAGCTGAACCGACTTTTCAAATTGAGCAATCGCTTTGTCTACTTGATTGTTGTTAAGATAAAGACGGCCTAATTGAAAAATAGCTTCAACATTTAAAGGAAAAGAAGTAACCAAAACTTCCATTTGTTTTATCGCTTCTTCTGCGTTGTTTTCTTGTTCATAAACTAAAGCCAATTGTATTGAAGCGTCAATATAATCAGGTTTTAATTCTTTTGCTTTGCTGAAATTCTCTTTTGCTTTTTCAATGTCATTGGAAAACAAATAAAGCTTGCCCACTTCTGTTCTTAAAACAGGATTTATCGGCTCCAAGCTAATCGCTTTTTCAAAATACTGTATTCCCCATTTTAAAACTTCCTGTCCTCCCATCATAACCCTGAAATCGCGGTAAATTATTCCCAAAGTTTCCTGAACAGCCACTCTGTTCGGACTTATTTTATCAACTCCTTTTATTGTGATTGTGCTGCTTGGGTTAGCGTTCGGATTCAAACATACTTCAAATACTTCTCCGCCTTTTGCATGGGCAAGCGCCAAAGAAGCGTTGCAAATCAACTGATTTTGGTCAAGTACTCCCTCTTCAATGAGAGAGTTAGCTTTTCCCAAATAATACCTTGCCAAAAAAATCTTATATTGCGGTTGATAAGGATTAAGTTTTGCCGCTTGTTCCAATGATTCAACGTTGTTTTCTTCCAGCCCTTTTCTGTAATTAACATCAGCTAAATAAAATTGCGCGGCAAAGAAATAAACTCCCAAAAAAAGCAGAATAATAATTATGAGCAGGATAGAAAAAATCAAAGACATTTCCGGAAATTTCTTGAAAGAAATTGTTTTTTCTTCCTCTGATTCGCTCTTCGACGAATGCCAACTTGCCGCAGATAATCCCAAAACCAGCCAAAAAGCAAAAGCTAATATTGTATTTTGATAGTAAAAAAACTGTCCGAAAAACAAAGCTAAAAAGAACACCAACAATGGTATGCTGTTCTTGTTTTTTTGCAAAAAAACATAGCTGATTAGCAAAAACAAGCTGATTAAAATAATGTAAGAAATTATGCCTAAAAATCCCATTGTTCCCAACACTTCAGCAAAATAATTCCCCGGCCTATCAATCCTTATCTGCCAAAAAGCGCTCTGGTTAAAGCTTAAAGGCTTGAATTTTGAAAAGTCATAATGAAAAGTGCCAATGCCAGACCCCAAAAACCCGGACTTTACGTTTTCAGTTGCCGATTTTAATCCGATAATCCAGGAATCTCCCTGACCTAAAAATTGTTCCTGCAGAAGGTTATTTTTCAAAATCAATCCCTGCAAGCCGGAAGTGTTGATAAAAACAAGGGTAAAAGCTAAAATGGCAAAAAATATCGGCAGTAAAAGTTTGTTGACGTCTTCCTTAAACATTCTTTTCCATAAAACAAAGGGCAAAAACAGAATCAAGCTTAAAAATATTATCAGCCAGGCCACTTTAGAATCAATAATCAGCAGCAATATTGAAATTGCAACTAACAATAAATAATTAAATATCTGGCCGTTTGGTTTTTTCTTTTTGTCAGAAATCAAAATTCTGCCGATTAGAAACACCGAAATTATGCTTAAAAATACAGCCAGTCCGTCCATACTTGCCGTAACGGGATTAAAGCCTGATTGCAGCATTATTGCTGGCAAGGAAAACTTGCCTACAAACAAACTGTTTATTTTTTCGAAAACTCCGAAGATTGAAAAATAGCTGAACAAAACGACAAAAAAAGCAGACCAAAAGAACGTTTTCAGCAGCGATTGAACGGTTAATAAAGAATGAACTGCTCCTTCTTTTGTTTCTTTTTCAATTCCAACGTTATTGGTTATCAAGAAATAAAACAAACAAAAACTGAACAGTCCTATCAAGCTGTCTGAGAATCTTCCGTAAAATCCGAATAAGCTTGAAAGCTTATCAACTGAAAATATCGCGCTAAAAACAGCAATAAAGAAAAACGCCAAAACAAAAATATTCAGAGGCGACTTCTTAAATTTAATTTCTTTATCAAATAGAATCATCTTTGCCAACCAGGTCAAAAACGCCAGAGAAACTAAAAAGAACAAAAGATACTGTTTGTTTAATTCAAACTTTTCAAAAGAAAAAGGCAGAAAAAACAAAGGCAGTAAAAAGACCAACAAATGGATACTCCAAGTTATAATTTTGTTATACATAGTATAATTCTGTTAATATATTTATTATACAACTTTTTTGTGAGTTTATTGAGGACTCTCCTCAACAGCTTTATAATAGCTTTAAATTATGTTTTCGTAATGGTTTAAACGTTCCATAGTATTATTATACCTTAAAACTACGCATACTGCATCCACTCGATAAGGTCCTTGCCATTTCTTCCACGTCGCATAAGCCCTCGCATTACCCCAAAGCTTTCTCAATTTTTTGTTATTAATAGTGTCTTCCGGCGTGCCGAAATTCTCTCCCTTCTTCGTCCTCACCTCCACAAAGACCATTTCATTTCCTTTTTTAGCGACTAAATCAATTTCCGCATATTTTGTTTTGTAATTTTGCTCAATTATTTTATATCCTTTTTTCTCCAAATACTCCTTTGCAATTTCTTCTCCTATTTTCCCTGTCTCCAAATGTGCCTGTTGAGGTTCGTCCTCAACAGGCCTAAATTGATTCATATATTTTTGGCCGGTACTGCAAGGTTTCGGCCATATGGGAAACAGTTATTTCCGATGCTCCCTCCAAATCAGCGATAGTGCGGGCGACTTTAATCATTTTCATATAAGACCTTGCGGATAATTGAAATTTCATACTCGCTTGCTTTAAAAGTTGCTCCACTTCCTTTATCAGTTTGCAGTATTTTTTAATGTGGCTGTTTTTCATCTGGGCGTTTGATTGGATAGGTTCTTCCTTAAAACGCTTTTCCTGTCTTTCCCTTGCTAAGATTACTCTTTTTCTGATTGTCTCCGACGATTCCAAGAATTCCGAGGCTTTTTGATTTTCTGAAAATTCTTCCACATCGACCGGCTGAACGGTAATATGCAAGTCAATTCTGTCCAAGATGGGACCAGAAATCCGCTTTTGATATTTTCTTATTTGGCGGGGAGTACAAACGCAATTTTTCTTCGGATGATTCAAATAACCGCAAGGACAGGGATTGGCAGAAGCCACAAGCATAAAATCCGCAGGATATCTTACTATTTCTTTACTTCTTGAAATAGTAAGATAGCCTTCCTCCAGGGGCTGACGCATTGCCTCCATGACTTGCCTTGGAAACTCATTAAATTCATCGAGAAAGAGAACTCCTCTGTGAGCCAAACTTATTTCGCCGGGGTGCGGTCTTGTACCACCGCCGATTAGTCCTACTGGAGAAGCTGTGTGGTGCGGCACTCTGAATTGTCGATAAGTTATTACAGAGCCTCCTGGAGGAATATTGCCTGCTACAGAATATATTTTAGTTACTTCTAACGATTCTTCTTCGGTTAAAGGAGACATAATCCCCGGTAAAGCTCTGGCCAACATTGTTTTCCCGGAACCAGGACTTCCCACCATAATAATGTTATGGCCGCCGGCTGCAGCTATCTCTACTGCTCTCTTTGCTTGTTCTTGCCCTAAAATTTCTTTCATATCAAACTCTGCTGGAATAGGTAATCTGTCTTCAGGTTCTTTATAAACAGCAGGTTCAATCAATTTCCTTCCTAAAAAGTGCGAAATAAGTTGAAAAAGGTTTTCTACGGGGTATACTTTTATTCCTTTAATCACCGCTGCTTCGTTTGCTGAATCCTTGGGAACAAATAAATTTTTAAATCCTTTCTCTTTGGTAAAAAGCGCCAGTAGAAACGCTCCTTTTGTGTGCCTCAAAGAACCATCAAGTGATAATTCCCCGAAAAACAGAGATTCTTCAGGTATGTCAAATTGCAAAATGCTTCTCAAAATTCCCAAAGCAATCGGCAAATCGTAAAACGAACCTTCTTTTGGGATGTCGGCTGGAGCCAAATTGACGGTAATTTTCTTTGCCGGGAACTCAATACCCGAACTTAAAATTGCAGCCCTGACTCTCTCTTTGCTTTCATCCACCGCTTTGTCCGGTAAACCGACAATCTCAAATCCAGGCAGGCCTCTGTTTGCCAAATTCACTTCAACATCCACTTTAATTGTTTCCAATCCCGAATTAGCGGCTGATGAAACCTTAATTAACATAATATTTATTGTCCTCTTGTTGGATAAAACCTTTCAATTGCATTAAAGACAGAGTGGTTCCAACTTTTGAAACTGAAATACCTAATATTCTGGCTAAAATATCTGCTTCTAATGGTTCTTTTTTTAAATGCTCAATAATTCTTCTTTCAATATCATCTTTTAACTGCCCATTAATCTGTTGAGGTCTAATCTGTTGAGGTCTAACCTCAACAGATTCTTTACTTGGTATAATTTTGTAAAAATTCAGAATATCCCTGGCTCCGGTCGCTACCTCAGCTCCTTCTTTAATAAGCTGTAACGTTCCTTTTGACACTTCGCTTGTGATAGGACCCGGCACGGCGAATATTTTCCTTCCGAATTTTTTGGCGAATTCTGCCGTAATCAGTGTTCCGCTGTTTAACCCCGCTTCTACAATTAAAACCGCTTTTGATAGCCCTGCCACTATCCTGTTTCTTTTGGGGTAAGTCCAGGTCGCTGGCGGAAATTTTCCCTCAAACTCGGAAATAATCAATCCTTTATTTTCCAGAATTTTATTGTAAAGCTCTTCTTGCTCTTCAGGATGTATTATATTTATTCCGCAAGGCATTACAGCTATTGTCCTGCCACCTGCTTCTACTGTGGCCTTGTGAGCGGCTTCGTCTCCGCCATACATAAATCCGGAAACTATAGTCACGCCAGCCGCCGCGATTTCCGTTACCAATTGCTCTGTTATTTTCCTTCCGTAACTGGTCAAACGCCTTGAGCCGACCACTGATAAACAATTATCAAAAATCTTCCCATCCCAATCGCCCTTATAATAAAGTTTTTCCGGCGCCTCCTTGCCGATTTTTCTTAACAATTCCGGATATCTTTTATCTTGTATATTTATTATATTTTCTTCTTTCATAGATTTGTTGAAGACCCTCCTCAACAGTCAATTAAACGGTGCGGGCGAGAGTAAAACCCCAAACTTTTTTTACTCCCGACCTTTTTAATACTCTGCAACATTCTTGCATCGTCGCTCCGCTTGTCCAGACATCGTCTACTAACAAAACATTATTATGGCAATTTATTCCCTTTTTTCTATGGAAAGAATCTTTAACGTTAACCATTCTCTCTTCTTTGTTTAATTCGGTTTGAGATGGCGTATCTTTTATTTTTTCAAGCAAGGCTAATACTTCTCTACCAGTTATTTCCCCCACCTTTTTGGCAATCAACTCCGCCTGATTAAATCCTCTTCGTTTTTCTTTTTTCTTGAACATCGGCACAAAAGTTATTGTCGTGTTTTCCGGAATATACGGCTCTCTTATCTCAAAAGCCATTTCAACAAGTTCATTTATCGCATCAAACATACTTTCGTATTTAATTTTAAAAATAATATTTTTAATCAATCCTTCATACTCCCACGCGCTAACAACTTCTTCCAAGCCGCCCGCCATAAAAACAGTCGGGGCTTCGGAAAGAAATAAACCGCACTTTTCACAGATATATTTTCCCTCTTTTCCGCACGCTACACACATCCTGGGCGATAAAATATCTATTATTCCTTCTTTTATTTTATTTAATACCTCCTTCATCCCTTGTCGGTTGATCTTAGACTTCAACCGATTTAATTCTCCAGAGTTAATGTTCCTAATTTATCATCAAGATTCATTCTTACAAGGCATTGCTTAGCAAATTCTTTATATTCTTCCGGGCCGAAAAATAATTCTCCCAAAACATCTTTTTCAATAATTTGCGAATTTCTTTTTCCGGCATAATCAGCCAAACTGCAATATGGATATTGTACTGCCCATTCGTACGCTTTATCAAAATTTTCTAACGCTTTTTGCAGCCCTTCCGGATACATTTCAAAAACATTTTTTACCTGAATATATACGCTTAAATATTTGAGATATATCTCTTCGTTTATTATTTTTATTTTATAAGAACCCTGAAATAAACTTCCGACTTCCTGATATTTTGTATTAAAATAATTAGCCATTCCCGTACCCAATCTTCTCATAAATTTTGTTACGCCGCCTTCTTGAATTTCTTTCAAAAAAAGATGAAAGTGATTTTCTAAAAGGGTAAATGCTAAAATTTTTACCAGCGATTTGCGCTCAGGCCAATCTAACGGCCAATTGAACGATCGGTTGAAGTCTAAGATCAACCGACGATTAAGGTCGCGAAAAGGATTTATTGCTGTAAATTCGTCATTAAAGTAATACAGCATTTCAAGGAAGTGCCATTTGTCTTTTTGATCTAGAACTATCGGCTGTTTCCTGTTGCCCCTGTTGTAAACGTGCGCAAATGAACCTGGTATAATTTTGTCTCTTTTCATCTTTAAGCTGTTTAAGTTTGTGTTGAGGAGAGTCCTCAACGGATTCTCTCAGTCCTTCATATTTTTATTTTTTTGATTTCTTCTGTAAAAAAGGTTTCTATTTCTTTTTTAGTCACGCTTTCTTTCAAAAATTCAATTTCTACTTCTTCAATATCTTCAAGATAAACGAGTTGTTCCAAAAAAAGACGGGCATTAAACTCATTGCCGTATTTTTTCCCAGAAATCTCTATTATTTCTTCAAGGGTAGCGTGTTTTTTTGAAACAATAAAAAAAAGGTCCGCGTAGTCCTTGAGTGAACCTCTTCTATTTATGGTGTAAGTCTTGGTCGCAGCAATTTCTTTAACGCTTAATAATCCGATCCCTTCGTAATCAACCAAATCAAATGTCAACGGAAAGGGATATTTTAAGAAAGTGGTTTTCAACCCATCAATAAAAACAGTAAGCTCATCTGGATTATTTACAGAAAGCGCTATTTTGTTGCCGTAAAAGATCTTTTTGACTTTCGGAAATAAGTTCTTATCTATCTCTTCTCCTGAAAATAAATCAAAATCGACAGAAATGCGGTGGCCAATTTGCAAAGCCAAAGCGGTCCCGCCGGCAAGATAAAAATTATTAAAGTTTCTTAAAGCTGGTAATATCTCTCTAGCTTTTTCAGTTAGTACTTCTTGATGCATAATTGAATCTATTGATATCAAAAATAATTGAGGCCAAGCGGCGAGCCCCCGGTCTCATTTCGCTTGCTCTGGTTTTTGCCAAAACTTCGCGGACTGCTTCTTTGCCATAGTTTTGCTTAAGCCAACGCCAGTGTTTAAGGTCTCCGTAATTGATTACATTAATAATAACAGTTTTTTTGTTTTTCTCCGGATTTAACTTATCTAAATCGTATGACCATAAAATTGGCTTAAAATAATCTGGCAATTTTTTATTCATATGTTTATATTTTACCATAAAATTACGGTATTTTCCACGCTGTTCATGTCTCTTTCATCCCTTGTCGGTTGAAGTTAGACTTCAACCGATTTCAACTATTATTGTTCGAGTGGCTGGCATTCGCCAATGATTTCGCAGCCATTAGACATATCGCTGTCGCAATCGGAAAAGCCATCAGCGCAAGTGAAATTGCAACTTCCCTCCTGGCAAGCGCCTGTGGCATTTTGAGCTGAACAAAGATTTCCTGTAGCGTCTTGTGATTCTATTGGTTTTTCTTCGTCGGTACCGCAATTGTTTGAGTCAGTGCAGGTTCTAGTCTGGGTGAAATTCCCGCCACAGGCAACGGTTTCGGGTAAAGGCTCCCATCCAGTGTAAGACCAATCAGGGACGCAAGCTGGTGCTTCTGGCTCAGCATTACAACTTTCGTTGTACCAAAAACCTGCAGCAGTTTCACATTCAGCTTGGCTCGTACATAGATTCAAATGAGTTGCATCACAAACATCCTCGGCTGGTGGTGACGCTGTTTCACAAACACCACCTTCGTCTATTTGGCCATCGCAATTATTGTCTATTCCATCGCAGATTTCATCGGCAGGAGTACAAGCTAAAGTTTCTGGTTCGGCATTACAGGTTTCGTTGTACCAATATCCGCTATTACTTTCACAATCAGTTTGAGTTAAACAAAGATTTAAATTATTGGCGTCGCATGATGGTTCTGGTGCTGGTGCTATTTCACATTCCCCTTTTGCCTTCACCCATTCACCGTTTTCAATCCAGGTGCAATAGATTTCACCAGTGGCTTGATCACGCATCTCTAATTTATCAAGTTGAGCCACTTCGGCAATTAGTTTCTTCACTCCAACAATTCCGTTTTCAATAAATAATCCCAACTTCTTCAAACTATTTTTAATTGTCAAGGTAAATTGGTCAAGAATTGTCGGTTGCTCATCTTCGGTAGAAATAGCTTCTCCCTCGGTTGTGGTAAGCGAGCCGTCCTCGGCTAATGAGCCAAGGGACCAGTGAGGATTGATAAAGACTAAAATTTTACCGGTTTCGTTTTCAATGGGCTGGCAAGTTTCAATTTCTTCAGTTTCACCCGTCTCCTCGTTTTTAACAGACTCTGTTTCGCATTGAGTCTTGGTATTGTTAAACGACTCCAAAGCAATTCCAATTACTCTTCCTGCTTCTGTCGATTTCATTGCCACTCCTGGTTGAGAAAAGTTAAAACATCGCCAACCTGAATTGGCCCATTTTCGGTTGACACTTTAACTGGTACCCGACCGCTTAAAGTAACTGGTACCTGAATTTCATTTAAAAATTGAGATTTATCCGTTTTAAATCCTCCCAGAAGAACGGCTGGCTCGGTGGAAATAACACGAGAAGTTTTGAATCTAAGACGAAGAAGATCGTTTAATAAATATAGGATTCTCTTCGTCTAAGGCGACCACCTCGCCGGCCCCCAATGTTGTGTCTTTGGTTGGATAATTTTCAGCCACATCATAGATAGACATAGCTACTGCGTGAGAATAAACGTATCCTTCTATGTTATTGTCTATGTTGCAGTTGTCATCGCTTCCAACACATAATCCGCCGCCTGTAACTTGAAAGTCTCGCTTCTGGCGCCGTAGTCCCAATTCCTACGTTGTCGCCAGACGGTCACCTCCTTGAACACTGAGGCTGAATAGAGACGAAAACTCATCGGCAACGGCAAATTTAAGAGTTCCGTAGTTATAATAAGTGAACTAATCCTGGCAAAGCCATCATAACCTATAGCGAGGGAGGTGTAAAGTCCTACATTACCTGATGAATCAACGGTGGTGATATTCTTGGCTGAGCAGTCACCGTTGGCACACTTGAAACTTGAGGTTAGCGATTTCGTCCTCATCCCAATAAGCGTAACTAATCCTCGCAAAGCCATCATCAGCTATAGCGAGGGAGGTGTAAGATCCACCTGCTGAGTCAACGGTGGTGATGTTTTTGGTTGAACAGTCATCATTGGTGCACTGGACGAATTTGAGGACGTAGTTTTCCTCGTCGCATTATAATAAGTGTAACTAATCCTGGCAAAGCCGTCAGAACCCAGAGCTAAGTATCCCCTTACATCACCCGCTGAGTCAACAGTGGTGATGTTCTTTGTTGAGCAGTCATCATTGGTGCACTGGACGAATTTGAGTTCGTTGGTTTCATTATCATAATAACTAATCCTGGCAAAGCCATCATCAGGGCTGATGGCGAGAGAGGTGTATTGACCTACATCACTTGTTGAGTCAACGGTGGTAGCGTTGTTGGTTGAACAGTCATCATTGGTGCACTGGACGAATTTGAGGTCGTTGGTTTCATCTTCAAAGTCAAGATAAGTGTAACTAATCCTGGCAAAGCCATCATAAGCTATGGCGAGAGAGGAGTTAAACACCCAACCTGAGTCAACAGTGGTAGCGTTGTTGGTTGAACAGTCATCGTTGGTGCACTGGACGAACTTGAGGTTATAGACGTCCTCCACCTCATCCCAATAAATGTAACTAATCCTGGCAAAGCCATCATTAGCTATGGCGAGAGAGGTGCATTCACCAAATACACCACCTGTTGAGTCAACGGTGGTAGTGCTGTTGGTTGAGCAGTCAGCATTGGTGCACTGGACAATTTGAGGTCTTCGTTGGTACCATCATAATAACTAATCCTGGCAAAACCATCATCAGCTATGGCGAGAGAGTTGTAGTACCCCACATCACCTGATGAGTCAACAGTGGTTTTCTGCCAAGAAGAAGTGAAGGTAGTGAGGATGTTTGAAGAATCTTCTCCGATTAAGACGCTGTTTCCAAATTTGGCGCTTTGGTTAACGAGAAGTGAGCCATCAGTAATAATGTTACCTTCAACCCCAAGAGAACCGGCTACAAATAAGTCATTGCCATCGGGGTTGAAGGAAATATCATTAGTAAATCGGGCAAATTTGAGGTTGGCGTTTTGTTCCACATAATCATATTCAAAATAACTAATCCTGGCAAAGCCATCTGAACCTATAGCGAGAGAGGTGTATTCACCAAATACACCACCTGTTGAGTCAACGGTGGTAGTGCTGTTGGTTGAGCAGTCATCATTGGTGCACTGGACCAATTTGAGTTCGCCGTTGGTATCATCATAGTAACTAATCCTGGCAAAGCCATCATCAGCTATGGCGAGAGAGGAGCCATTCCCACCCGTTGAGTCAACAGTGGTAGCGTTCTTGGTTGAGCAGTCATCGTTGGTGCACTGGACGAATTGGAGGTTTCCGTTGTCATAATCATAATAACTAATCCTGGCAAAGCCATCATCAGCTATAGCGAGAGAGTTGTAGTACCCCACATCACCTGCTGAGTCAACAGTGGTAGTGCTGTTGGTTGAGCAGTCATCGTTGGTGCACTGGACGAACTTGAGGTTAGAGATTTCCTCCACCTCATCCCAATAAGCGTAACTAATCCTGGCAAAGCCATCATCAGCTATAGCGAGAGAGTTGTAGTACCCCACATCACCTGCTGAGTCAACAGTGGTAGTGCTGTTGGTTGAGCAGTCATCATTGGTGCACTGGACGAATTGGAGGTTTCCGTTGTCATAATCATAATAACTAATCCTGGCAAAGCCATCATCAGCTATAGCGAGAGAGATATCTTCTACCCAATTACCTGTTGGGTCAACAATGGTAGCGTTCTTGGTTGAGCAGTCATCATTGGTGCATTGGACGAATTGGAGGGAGCTGTTGTAAGTATTATAATAACTAATCCTGGCAAAACCATCTGAACCCATAGCGAGGGAGGTGTAAGGTCCTACATTACCTGATGAATCAACGGTGGTGATACTTTTGGTTGAGCAGTCATCATTGGTGCACTGGACGAATTGGAGGTTTTCGTTGGTATCATCATAGTAACTAATCCTGGCAAAGCCATCATCAGCTATGGCGAGAGAGGGAGGGATGTCTGCCGTACTATCTACTGAGTCAACAGTGGTAATAAAAATTGACGAGACAGAACTGGTAACTGTATTAATATTTCCGCCAATGAAGACATTGCCGGAGGTATCCAAAACCAGGACTTTTTCATTGGACCCAATTTGAAACTGAATTGGTCTTATTTCCCCAGTGCCACTGGCTGAAGTAGAAATGGTTAAAGCATCTCCTCCAGAAGAATCATAGTTAATAGTTATTTGACTAAGAGAAGGACTGCTGCTCGTGGAAGTAGTCTTTAGTCCGCCAGTAAAATCTAAAGTATCAACCGAAATTGACCAGCCGCCAGTCGCTTCCCAATTGACATCGGAAATATTGTTAAAGTTAGCTCCTGACATTAGATTAGCTGAAATCCCGAAAGCCTGGTCTAAAGCTCTCTCTTGGGAATTGACTGAGGCGGCGGTCCAGGTTTCTTGAGAATAGGTCGCATTGGAGTTGTATTTCCAAGTTCCAGAATCATTTTTGGCTATGCTTCTCCACTGGGATTGACCTAAACCAAAGACCTTCCAGATAGTTCTATCATCAAAAGAAACGGCATAATAAATGGTTTGAGAATTTAAAGTTTCGGTAATGGCTCCTGAAATTATATTTAGCCAGCTGGAAGTATCGATTTGATTACTGTCAGTAGTTGAGAGAATATAATATTCATCGGAAGGATAAATTTCAGTGCCCGTGATTCCCAGACCACGGCATTGCTGTAATCCCAACCAGCCGCTACGTATTTGCTATGGTTGAGTCGTAGATGATGGAATAGATCGATTGGTTACGACTCCGGTGTCAACGTTTCGCTGGGTCCAGGAGGTTAAATCGGTTGATTCCCAGACCACGGCATAGTTGCCATCATTATACGAATCATAATGACTACCAGCAACTACATATTTGCTATTGGTTGAGTCGTAGACGATAGAAATCCAACCATCGGTATAAGCTTCGATATCAACGTCTCTTTGGATCCAGGAGGTTAAATCAGTTGATTCCCAGACTACGACACCCCAATTATCAATGCCAGCAGCTACATATTTGCCATTGGTTGAGTCATAGATGATGGAATCAATACATTGGTCATCAACAACTTCGGTATCAACGTTTCTCTGGGTCCAGGAGATTAAATCATCAATTGATTCCCAGACTACGGCATAATAGCTAGTAGCATTCTCATCAATGCCAGCCGCTACATATTTGCTATGAGTTGAGTCATAGATGATGGAATTAATCCATTGCTCATCAACTCCGGTATCAACGTTTCTTTGGATCCAGGAGATTAAATCAGTTGATTCCCAAACTACGGCATCACAAAAGCTTCCCGCTTCAACATAATGATCATGCCCTCCGGCTACATATTTTCCATTAGTTGAGTCATAGATGATGGAATTAATCCATTGGTTATCAGCTCCGGTATCAACATTTCTTTGGATCCAGGAAATTAAATCAGTTGATTCCCAGACTACGGCGTCAGAGCCAGTACCATAATCAGCACCAGCCGCTACATATTTGCTATGGGTTGAGTCATAGATGATAGAATTAATCCATTGGTCATTAGCTCCGGTATCAACGTCTCTCCGGATCCAGGTTTGGAGGTCGGCTGATTCCCAGACTTCGGCATCGTAGTCAGTAGTATCCTCAGCACCAGCAGCTACATATTTGCTATGAGTTGAGTCATAGATGATAGAATTAATCCATTGGTCACCAGCTCCGGTATCAACGTTTCTCTGGGTCCAGGAGGTTAAGTCACTAGAAGAATAACTATTTAATTCAACCACTCCGCTGTTGAATTTAGTGCAATAAATATTATTAATACTGCCAGAAGCAGAAGGAGTGCCAGAAACCTAAAAGTGAGTAGTATCAGCAACCGAGCTGATATCGTAAAAAGTGCCAGCTAATTTGGCTCGGCAGCCAACTTTTACTTTTAAAGACATGGCAGCATTTAAAGTAACTGCTGAACCTGAGGCAGTGTAGGTAGTGGCTGAACCCTTTAATTCTTCTTGTTGGAAATTGGATTCATCAGCTTCATCAAAGTCAAGTGAGTTATTAGAATTAAGAAGTGGATAGGGATTAAGAGTAAATTGACTCAATTCATAATTTGAGGGGTCAGTATATGAACCATACATTTTGATTGAGGCTGACCCTAAGTAAAGATCTCTCCAGAGGTTAGTGGCTGAACCTAAATCATAAGTATTGTCAGTCATCGGTAGAAAATTACCTTCTAAACTCAAATCACCATTATTAGCTAAGTTTAAAACAGTGCCAGTGGCATTTTTAAACTCAGCAATATTGCCTGATCCGTCCTGTCTGGCAGAAAGAACAGTATCGCTTGTGGTGGCATAAACATCCAAGATTGCCGTCGGCTCTGTCGTCCCGATGCCGACGTTGCCAGCAGGGTTTAAAATAATATTACCAGCAACAGTAGAAAGTGTCGTTGATGTTGAACCTGAAATGGTGTCTTTATTTATAGTTATGGTTTCTCCAATTGTTGCTGTGGCAGCATATATATTTGCCCATTTATATTCTGAAGAACCTAAATTATAAACAGTTGTCGTAGAAGGCAACAGATTTCCTGTCAGAATCGTATTGCCGGCATTATTTACGGTAAAAACAGTACTAGTGGCGTTTTTGAATTCAACAACACTGCCTGTGCTTGCCTGGGTGACGGTTAGAGCTGAGGTGTTTGTGGCAGAGGTGGAGGAAGCGTAAACGCTGACCAATCCTTCTGAATATATTCCTCCTACACCTGCATTGATTCCGTTTTGGACGTAAAGATTGTTGTTGATTATGGCGTTGTCATTGACCATCATGGTGTCTGGTTGAGAGACCCGGCAAAGAGATTGGGGGTTTCAATACCGCCGATGTCCACGATGGCAAGGTTACTAGACAACTCTCCCGCCACATAGACGTACTTGCCGAAGACATAAACTGAAGGAGCACCATTCATCACGTTTGTATCGTTAGGATCCCAGTTGCCAACAAGAGTAGGGCTGGCAGGGCTGCTGATATCAACGATAGCAAGGTTGCTGGAGTCACGTCCCGCTACATAAGCATATTTACCAGAGACATAGACAGAAAAAGCGTTATTCATCACGTTTGCATCATTGGGATCCCAGTTGCCTGTGGTGGTGGGGGTAGCAGGATTGCTAATATCCACAATCGCAAGGTTGTCAGATCCAGCTCCTGTCACATAAGCGTACTTGCCGGAGACATAGACTGATACGGCTTCATTCATCACGTTTGCATCATTGGGATCCCAGTTGCCAATAGTTGTGGGGTTGGCAGGATTGCTGATGTCCACAATTGCAAGGTTGCTAGAAAAATCTCCCGCCACATAGGCGTACTTGCCTGAAACATAAACTGAAGAAGCACCATTCATCACGTTCGTATCATTGGGATCCCAGTTGCCAATAGTTGTGGGGCTGGCAGGATTGCTGATATCCACAATTGCAAGGTTGTCGGAATCTTCTCCTGCCACATAGGCGTACTTGCCTGAAACGTAGACTGAATAAGCGCCATACATCACGTTCGTATCATTGGGATCCCAGTTGCCAATAGTTGTGGGGCTGGCAGGATTGCTGATATCCACAATTGCAAGGTTGCTAGAGACATATCCCGCCACATAGGCGTATTTGCCGGAGATATAAACTGAATGAGCACCATTCATCACGTTTGTATCGTTAGGATCCCAATTGCCCGTGGTGGTAGGGCTGGCAGGATTGCTGATATCCACAATCGCAAGGTTGTCGGAGCCATCTCCCGCCACATAGGCGTACTTGCCAGAGACATAAACAGAAACGGCGTATTGCATCACATTCGTATCATCGGGGTACCAGTTACCCTTTAGAACAAGTTGAACCGCCGTCAACCCGAAGATCACCAACCACATCCAGCTTTTTGCCAGGACTGGTCGTCCCGATGCCGACGTTGCCTGAAGGAGTAATGGTTAGTCTTTCTACACCAGCGGTTAGAATTGAAAGATTTTGAAATAGTGGGATTAGCTATCTGAAGGGTATTTATAGTTTGGAAGGGAACTGAATATGACCTGGGGTTTGCCATCCAGCCGCCCAACTGGGAGCCTCCGGTTAAGGCAGTGCCGGTAGCACCTACACAGGAAGAATCAGCACATTTGGTAATCATTAGGTCGGTGTCACTCTGATTGCGATAAGCGATAATCGGCAGACCGTGGGCACCGATGGCAAGGGAAGTAAACCTGCCAATCGTATCACCATCGCTAATCTGGGTAGTGGTATTGCCTGAAGAACAAGCAGTATTGCCGCATTTTGTAATCATCAGGTCGCCATCGGTGGAATTGTAATGAGAAATAACCGGCAGACCGTCAGTGCCAATGGCAATGGAATTATCATCGCCAACATTATCACCATCGCTAATCTGGATGGTGGTATTTCCTGAAGAACAGGCAGAGTTTCCGCATTTGGTAATCATCAGGTCGTCGTCGGTGGAATTTCCATAAGAGATAATTGGCAGGCCGTCGTTTCCTATGGCAATGGAAGTACCATAGCCAATAATATCAGTATCAGTAATCTGGGTGGTGGTATTTCCTGAAGAACAGGCAGAGTTTCCGCATTTGGTAATCATCAGGTCGCCGTCACTCTGATTGTAATAAGAGATAATTGGCAGGCCGTCAGTGCCAATGGCAATGGAAGTGAACCACCGACGTTATCACCATCGCTAATCTGGGTGGTGGTATTTCCTGAAGAACAGGCAGAGTTTCCGCATTTGGTAATCATCAGGTCGCCGTCGGTGGAATTTCCATAAGAGATAATTGGCAGGCCGTCGTTTCCTATGGCAATGGAAGTATCATAGCCAATAATATCAGTATCAGTAATCTGGGTGGTGGTATTTCCTGAAGAACAGGCAGAGTTTCCGCATTTGGTAATCATCAGGTCGGTGTCGTCATCATTTCCATAAGAGATAATTGGCAGGCCGTCGTTTCCTATGGCAATGGAATTATCATCGCCAACACTATCATCATCGCTAATCTGGGTGGTGGTATTTCCTGAAGAACAGGCAGAGTTTCCGCATTTGGTAATCATCAGGTCACCGTCGGTGAAATTGTAATGAGAAATAATCGGCAGGCTGTCAGTGCCAATGGCAATGGAAGTACCAGAGCCAACACTATCAGTATCGCTAATCTGGGTGTTTGTTCGGGTAGTTGCGGTAATGGACGGAGCAAAAGTTGGAAGAATATTTCCTGAAACAATATCGCCTGAAACCGTTAATTTGGCAATCGGGTTGGTCGTCCCGATGCCAACGTTGCCAAGGGGTATATAAGAATCGGCTGATGAGATGTAAATATAGTTGCCATCTGTAACCGCTGTCTGGATTTTGCCGTCGCTGGACATTGCAACGCCAAGCCAGGAGCTTGTCGCGCCTTTGGCTGTCCAGGTGTTACCGTAGTCAGTGGACAGATAAATCTGGCCTCCTGATACAGCTGCTGTCTGGATTTTGCCGTCAGAGGACATGGCCACGCCAGTCCAGTTTCTCTCCTCGTCTTTGGCTGTCCAGGTATTGCCGTAGTCAGTGGAAAGGTAGATGTAGCCGTTGTTGAAGGGAACCGCTGTCTGGACTTTGCCATCGCTGGACATGGCTATGCCAGCCCACCCATCTTCAGGATCCCCCTTGGCTGTCCAGGTATTGCCGTAGTCAGTGGAAACATAAATGTAAACCGGTGCTTCTATAAATCCTCTACCTACTGTCTGGTATTTACCGTCCGAAGACATGGCAATTCCCCACCACCTCTGAATACTTCCTTTTGGTGTCCAGGTATTACCATAGTCAGTGGAAACATAAATGTAATCATCTTCACCACTATAAGCTGTTGCTGTCTGGTATTTACCGTCGCTGGACATAGCTACGTCATACCAGTTTCTCTCGGCGTCTTTGGCTGTCCAGGTATTGCCGTAGTCAGTGGAAACATAAACATAGTCGGCATCTGCAATCGCTGTCTGGATTTTGCCGTCAGAGGACATGGCCACGCCAGTCCAAGCTCTCATATCGTCTTTTGTCTCCCAGGTATTGCCGTAGTCAGTGGAAAGGTAAATATAGTCTCCATCTGCAACTGCTGTCTGGATTTTGCCGCCAGAGGACATGGCCACGCCAGTCCAGCCTCTTTCCTCGTCTTTGGCTGTCCAGGTATTGCCGTAATTAGATAATCCCCACTGGTTCTCTTCCACTCCTACCCTGCCAAAATACATCCCTCCTTCCAAACTTGACAGCAAAACATTGTCTGTTGAGAGATAGCCGGCATTCAGCGTTGAAGATAAATCGCCGGCAACAGTAAGTTTTTGGCCTGGCTCCGTTGTCCCGATGCCGACATTGCCATCAGAATCAATTGTTAAAAAGTCATTTGTTCCGAAAGCGCTAGAACCTGAAATTTTGAAGTTATGGTCATCGCTTTGACCAAGGGTCCAATTTGAACTACCAGAATAATAAACTTTTACTTGGAGAGAATCTACTATATCTACGAGTGCTCCAATAGTGCCACTATCAAATCGGATTCTAAAGTTGGCGTTTGAAAACTCTTCCTGAGTCCAGCTTCTTCCCCAGGTATCAGTTGATCCGCCTAAAGTTACGGTATCCCATTCTGGATCTTCCAATGTCGTTGAGGCTTGTTTCACATCAGTTTCGTAAGTATTCCCACCGTCATGGGAAAGGTCTACATAAATAGTATTATGACTTGGAGGTTGACTGGCTACATATTCCCGCGTATTATACTCTGTCTGATATGCATTGTGTTCTTCATCATCAGGATAATGTTCTAAAGACGTATCATACGGGTATTGTGACATGCCATGAAAGGGCAAAGGATCAATAGTATCGCCCACAAAGCCCTGAACACTGTATTTTATGCTATACATCACGTCTGCCAGTAAAAAGACATGTCTATCTTGGCCTTCATTTTTGGGGATGTCATTAAACTCTAAACTCAATTCATCCCCGTGGCGCATAATGGCATACTCATCATCTGTTTGGTCAAGAAGGGGCAGGACGTCGCCATATTTTGTAAAGTTTCCATACATAAGAAAGTTTTCTCTGTTGGGTAATTGTTCATCCGTAACATTAATATGTCTGTGGTCTACTGTTGCGTATTGATAATTTGTTGACCCGCCCCAGTGCAGGTCGGCATAAGAGGGGCTAACATAGGTTACATTGACTTCAACAGGTTCGGAATCATCCAATAATATCTGGTCAATGATGTATTGTTGTTTGTGAATAAGGTGCTGTAACCCTCATCTTTGTATTATTTTTTTTCAGAATATCGGAAATATCAAAGACAAAAGTCTTGGAATCACCCGCAAAATTACCGAATTTTTCTGGCCCACCTGCCATGCTCATTTTCCTCTGTTTCTATAAGAAGATAATTATGGGTCGATAGTCCCGGGTTAAGCTCATAAGATGCCAGCCAGTAATTATCAATTTTGCATATTGCGGGTTGTCGATATTCCCAAAGTCAAATGTTATTGATTCATAGTTTCTTTAAGGGTATTCCATCTTTTTTAAAAACTTGTAATAACATTATTTCCATAACTATCTGTTGCTGCAATGGCACAATTGGATTCTTTATTGTCATAAACTCCTTGGACGGCGCTGCTTCAATGAGTAGGTGTAACTCCATGGGTTCAAGACACCATATCCTTCAGGAACATCAACCAAAACTAACTTTGCCTCGTCAAAAAAGTCTGATTCTGGGATGACTTCTCTTACTTTTAGATTATAAACCCCATCTATAGCTTCGAAATCTCCAAATTCATATATTCCAGCTTCATATATATGTGGTTCAAACCAGGAGCCGCCAAACGATTCACCGGCAAAATCTGTATAATAATTATAACTAGGTTCCATCCTAAATATAAATAAGGACAAGACCCAATGTCCGGCTCTGCACATCACTAATTTTGCTTCTATACCATCGATGCTTGCTCCAGAGGGAAAATTAAACGAGAAATCGTAAAAATCTTGCTGATCGTCGTTAAAGGGAGAAAAGGCAGAATCCATCTTCAGTATAAACATATCGGGGTAAGACCAATTATTATAGTAATCCCCAACTGCTGTTGAAGATTTAAAGCCAGTTGTATAAATTGCAGATGTCTCAAGTAGAATAGCTACGTCATTTGTTCTATAAAGGTGTAAAGCTTGGTCCGGCTTCGTCGTCCCAATGCCGACGTTGTCACCAAAGTAGGCACCTCCTTGAACAGAGAGTTTGGCATCGCTATCAATTACCGCCAAGTTATTAAAACCATCTGAAGTGAAATAAAATTGAGGAGCAGTCAAGATGCCGCTCTTTAGTTCAAGCGAATCACCTATAGTCAGACTGCCGTCGGTGAAAATATTGTTTTTTACTCCCAAACTTCCATTAAGAAAAAGTGAGGACTGGCTGAGGTTAAATGATGACGAGAACTCACCGCCAACGGCGAACTTGAGGTCGCCGTTGGTACCATCATAATAACTAATCCTGGCAAAGCCATCATCAGGGCTGATGGCGAGAGAGGTGTCATATCCTACATCGCCTGCTGAGTCAACGGTGGTGATGTTCTTGGTTGAGCAGTCATCATTGGTGCACTGAACGAATTTGAGCTAGCGATTTCGTCCTCATCATAATAAGTGTAACTAATCCTGGCGTAGCCATCATCAGGGCTGATAGCGAGAGAGGTGAATTCGCCTACATAACCTGCTGAATCAACAGTGGTGATGTTCTTGGTTGAGCAGTCATCATTGGTGCACTGAACGAATTTGAGGTCTTCGTTGTTTTCATCAAAGTAACTAATCCTGGCAAAGCCGTCAGAGCCAAGAGCCAAGGAGGTGTAGAGCCCTACATTACCTGAGTCAACAATGGTAATGTTCTTGGTTGAACAATCATCATTGGTGCACTGAACGAATTTGAGGTCGCCACCGGAATGATCAAAATAACTAATCCTAGCAAAACCGTCGTCAGGGTTGATGGCGAGAGAGGTTTGTGTACCTACATTACCTGTGTCAACAGTGGTAATGTTCTTGGTTGAGCAGTCATCATTGGTGCACTGAACGAATTTGAGGTTTTCGTTGGTACCATCATAATAACTAATCCTGGCAAAGCCGTCGTCAGGGTTGATGGCGAGAGAGGTGTATTCGCCTACATAACCTGCTGAGTCAACGGTGGTGATGTTCTTGGTTGAGCAGTCATCATTGGTGCACTGAACGAATTTGAGGTAGCCGTTGTCACCCTCATAATAACTAATCCTGGCAAAGCCGTCGTCAGGGTTGATGGCGAGAGAGGTGTATTCGCCTACATAACCTGCTGAATCAACAGTGGTGATGTTCTTGGTTGAGCAGTCATCATTGGTGCACTGGACGAATTTGAGGTCGCCGTTGGTGTCATCCTGATAACTAATCCTGGCGTAGCCATCATCGGGGCTGATAGCGAGAGAGGTATAGTAACCTACCTCACCTGTTGAGTCAACAGTGGTTCTCTGCCAGGAAGAAGTGAGGGTAGTGAGGATGTTTGAATAATCTCCCCCGATTAAAACGCTGTTTCCAAATTTGGCGCTTTGATTAACAAGAAGTGAACCATCAGTAATAATATCTCCTTCAATCCCAAGAAAACCGGCTACAAATAAGTCATTGTTATCGGGGTTGAAGGAAATATCACTAAGTCGGGCGAATTTAAGGTCGTAGTTACTATTATTATAGTAACTAATCCTAGCGTAACCATCATCAGGGCTGATGGCGAGAGAGGTGTCATGTCCTACATCACCTGCTGAGTCAACGGTGGTGATGCTCTTGGTTGAGCAGTCATCATTGGTGCACTGGACGAATTTGAGGTCGCCGTTGCCATCATCATAATAACTAATCCTAGCATAGCCATCATCAGGGCTGATGGCGAGAGAGGTGAATTCGCCTACATAACCTGCTGAATCAACAGTGGTGATGTTCTTGGTTGAGCAGTCATTATTGGTGCACTGGACGAATTTGAGGTCGTAGTTGTCATAATCACAATAACTAATCCTGGCAAATCCGTCAGAACCAAGAGCCAAGGAGGGAAAGGGCCCTACAAAACCTGCTGAATCAACAGTGGTGATGTTATTTTCTGAGCAGTCAGCATTGGTACATTGGACGAATTTAAGGTCATTACTACTACTATCATAATAACTAATCCTGGCAAGGTTTTCAGAATCTAAAGCTAAGGAGGTGCCCCCTAGAGAAACAGAATCAACGGTGGTGATGTTCTTGGTTGAGCAGTCATCATTGGTGCACTGGACGAATTTAAGGTCGTAGTTACTATTATCATAGTAACTAATCCTGGCAAAGCCGTCAGAACCCAGAGCTATTGAGGTATAGCTTCCTACTAAACCAGCTGAGTCAACGGTGGTGATGCTCTTGGTTGAGCAGTCATCGTTGGTGCACTGGACGAATTTGAGGGCACTATTGCTAAGATCATAGTAACTAATCCTGGCATAGCCGTCGTCAGGGCTGATGGCGAGAGAGGTGTATTCGCCTACATCACCTGCTGAGTCAACGGTGGTGATGTTCTTGGTTGAGCAGTCATCATTGGTGCACTGGACGAATTTGAGGTCTTCGTTGTCATAATCACAATAACTAATCCTGGCAAATCCGTCAGAACCTAAAGCTAAGGAGGTGTCTCTCCCTACATCACCTGCTGAATCAACAGTGGTGGTAAAAATTGGCGAAGCGGAACTGGTAATTGTATTGCTGTTCCCGCCGAGAAAAGTATTACCTATAACTGTAAGTTTCTCCGCCGGCTCCGTCGTCCCGATGCCGATATTTGTTCCTAATTGGTAGATAGTTGATGTGCCAAGGGCGGTGTCAGAAGTCCAGAGAGGAAGATAATTTGTTTGTCCTCCAGAAATTGTTGGAGCTGTAGTTGTTCCCCAGACGCCCGCATCAATATACGGAACACCTGTCCAGGAGATAGTGCTTGTTCCTGTGCCGCCGTAGGCTGAGCCAATTGCCGTACCTTTCCAAACGCCCGTGGTGATGTCGCCGTTGTTGGCAATGGTGAAGATGCTGCTTGTGGCGTTGCTGAAATTGGCAATTGTTCCTGTTTCAGACTGGATAACGGTTAGGGCTGTGTTAGCGGAAGCGGCTTTAATGTTGAAAATATATTCTTCGGTGGCGCCGGCACCGGTTCTGTTGCCGTAAATAACCGTCCCTGTCCCCGAATTATTGAAAGAACCCGTGCCGAAGTCGTCGTCATAAATGTCATTATTGACAACCAAATTTCCGTCAGACGCGGCATCAGAAATATTAATCCCGTAGCGCGGCACGTTAGCCAACGCCCCGGCCCGACAGGTGTTACCCTGAATGTTATTGTGGTCCGATTCAGATAGGTAAATATCATCATAAGTATTATCAGTGTCTTGTGAATTTTCGGTTAAGGTATTGTCAGAGATAGTGTTGTTATCGCTAGTGTAAAGGTAAATTCCGTATGAGCCATTCTCCTGACATGTGTTGCCTAAGATGGTGTTGTTGTTGGAGGTGTCCTCAATGTCAATGCAAATATCGCCATTCCCCTGGCTGGTGTTGCCTGAGATGGTGTTGTTGTTGGAGGTGTGAAGTTCAATACCAGCACTACTGTTCCCCTGGCTGGTGTTGCCTGAGATGGTATTGTTGTCGGAGGCATAAATTGTAATGCCATTTTCATTCCCCTGGCAAGTATTGCCTGAGATGATGTTGTTGTCGGAGGTGTCAAGTGCAATGCCGTCGCCATTCCCCTGGCTGGTGTTGCCTATTAACGTGTTGTTGTTGGAGGCGTTAAGATTAATACCACTACCATTTTCCTGGCAGGTATTACCTATTAGCGTATTAAAATCTGAAAGTTCAAGATAGATACCATCCCAGTAGCCGTCAGATGGTGCCTGGTTTCTTCTTGAATGCACATTCTGGATAAAACTGTAGTCTACATATGAAAATAATATACTGGCGTCGCTTAAATAAGAGGTGCCGCCGTCTAATTGAAGGTCGGTTATGATTATCCCTGTTTTTTCCGTACCGGCTCCGCCTACAGCGCTTAAAAATATAAGACCATCGGTTGAGGTAGTGAGGATGGTATTTCTGCCGTCTCCTCTGAGAGTTTGGTTAGAATCTAAATTAATAGTGGCTTCAACGTTGTAAGTTCCATCAAGGAGGCGGACTTCTCCGCCAGTAGCCGGCAAAGCGTCAATCGCCGCTTGTATCTGTACATGGTCGTCTACGCCATCACAGACATAATCTGCTTTTTCTTTGTTCTGAGAATCATTAGCTGCTACAATCTTTGTCACCACCGTTCTGTCTGCCTGCCATTTACTGCTATCAAAAATATAAAGCTGGTGAGTACTGGTGCTGAAAAACATCTGGCCTTCAGCAGCAGTAGAGGTAGCTGGTAAGGTTCCAGCGCCAGTTAATCTAAGCCATTTGTCAGCCGCTAAAGTAACATTGCCTACGATACTGACATTTCCTCCATCTGCAATAGTAAAGACTGGGGTTCCAGCATCTTTGAATTCTACAATGTTGCCATTTCCTGATTGATTGACGGTTAGGGCGGCAGCAGTTGAAGAAATTGAAATTTCTTTCTTTTCTTCTAATTTTACTGTGGCAGTATCTAATTCATAATAAAAATTGGCGGCAAAAACCAAACCAGCCACGACTATTCCTGGCAAAATAGCTAAAACAACCCTTTTCCAGGTTTTTTCCCTGTTTAGTTTTAACCTCCAATTAAACATGCTTATATACTATATATGTATACCGTAAGGGTATAAGGGCGTACTACAATCAAAAAACCACAAGAACTAACACATAAGCCTTGTTAAACACGAGTATCGCCGTTTAACTAATCTCTTCTTATACCTCATGCGTTATAATTTAGTTGATTCTATCGTAGGCAGCCAAAAAGATCTGGAAAACTTTGATCTTATTATCATCGTAATTGGGTTGAGATTTGACCTCTAACCACCAATCTGTCCCATCGGTAGGAATAGCAACTGTGCCAGTGGTTGTAGCTATTCCTGAATCCAAAGCCGAGTTGTCGCAACCGCCTAAAGTGAAGGTGCTGTAAGCAGCGCCGGTAGTTGTGGCTACTCGCCAATCAGTAGTAGAAGCAAGAAGGAGATTATCAGTATATCTGATGACGAATTTATGAATTCTGGTTGTTCCTGTCGTAGTTGCAATGAAGGGATAGTCTTGGATAGTCCGAGAAATCTTAACATAACTGGTAGTAGCGGTCTGGGCGGGCAAATCAAATCCGAAAATCGGAATCATTTCTCGCAAAATCTCGGTATTCTGTTTCCCAATTTCATATCCTGAGGCAGTTTGAATATAATCACCGCTTCCAAGAGTTATCTTTCCTGAGGCCGGGTCTAAAATAATATCATTGCTTCCGACTGAAGAAATGGTTGTCGTGGCGCCAGAAGTATACGTAACCGCACCTGTTCCTGTATATAAGGCTGAACTTACTCCTCCACTTCCACTTACTACCAAATTATAGGCAATGGTTGTGGTCCCGGCAGAATCGATAGTTAAAGCTGTCCCAGTGTAGTTGTCCACGATTGAGGAATCTTCCAATTCTGTAGAGTCTTTCCATCTGGAAACTTTTCCTGCCGTACCCGAACCAATAACTGCGCCCGTACCCGTCGCAGCCTTCCAAGTCAAAACACCTGTTCCATCAGTGGTTAAAACATAATTATTGCTGCCAGTATTTGGGGGCAAATAATAAGTGGTATTTGCCACCATTGTTGAAGTAGGATTAAAAATGACTTCATAATCAGTTCCGCCTTGTTCTGAGTAAATTCTGAGTTGACCGCTTGTCCCTGCTATTCCGGTTCTGATTGCGCCCTTCACCTCGAGAGGATAAGTTAAACTATTGGTTCCTATTCCTAATCGATTAGTGCTGTCATCCCAGAAAAAATTGGCATTATCTTCGCTAAGAACACCGCCTGCCCCGGCGAAAATAACCCCGCCAGTAGTAGGATTAAACCAGGTTGGAATTCCAGTGCCTCCAGAAACTAATGCCTGACCAGAAGTACCAGCAGCAGAGATTCCGTAGGTTGAACCTGTCCCATAAACCATTCCTCCAGCAGTGGGAGAAGTGGATGTTCCAGTTCCACCATAAGTCGTAGCCAAAGGGCTAGTTAATCCAATTACTCCTGCTGCTGATAAGGTAATAGGGGCTGTAGATGAAACTGCCACTGTTCCTGAAGTATCAGGAAGGGTGTAAGTTCTCGCTCCGGTTAAATTAGCAATAGTTAATTGTCCTCTGCCTTCAGCATCGTAAAACCATAAACTCGTTCCCTGGGTTCCGCCAGAGGTAAAAGCATCTCCTGAGGTAACATTGCCAACTGCAGTGATATCTCCCACTCCGCCTGTACTCGTGGCTAACTTCCAAGTAAGTTGGTCCCCTGCTTGCCAAGTCAAAACATAGTCGGCACTTGGAGGATTCACATCGTGCGCAGGAAGATAATAAGTTTTACTTGTAGATATTGTTGTCGTTGCTTCCAGTCCAACATAATAACTTGTGCCTCCGGTAAATTTCAAGGCTTGGTTTGCTCCAGAAATAATAATATCTTTAGTCACGTTTTGAACTTCCTCCATTACTATTTGTCCTGTGTCAATGTTGTAGTACATATTGGCCGCAAAAAGAACTCCGGCAGCAATCAACACTGAAGAACCGATAAACAGAAAAGAGGCAAATCTTGTTCCTTTAGCCAGTTTTAATTTCGATTCAAAGAATTTTCTAAATGGATTTTTCATAGTTATTTAATTATATTAGTTAATTATTTTTTCGACCTTTATAATTTTTTATATTTTTTTCGACCTTTCCGAGTACATAACTTAGTTATGTGCTCGGTGAATTTATTAAATTTGGTCATAAATTAAAAGAAAAATGCTGAAAATTCGAATGGTATTTCCCGAAGGAACTTTCACTTTTAGCTGCCAATTGTTTTCTGGGGGTTGGATAAAAATACTCAAATTAGGGATACCTTCATCAAGAGAAGAGAGATTCTGGCCAGCAAAATAAAATTCGATATCAGTTCCGCCAGTCAAATCAACCAGCCAAGTAGAACTAGCTGAAGTCGAGATACCGTCAGCAAAATTTGTTAAAAAAGAAAATTTTCTGGTTGCCCCCGGAAGGATATCGGGTAAAGTAGCATTCAAAGTAGAGGTGGAAATTTCTCTTGAAACGGCGACAAATTCGGTGGAAGTGGTTTGGGCTGGAACCGAATAGATAAAAATTGGGATGCTGGCTTGAAAAACCTTCTCGCCAGATTTTCTTACTGTCGAGTCGGAAGCTCCTGAAATAAAAGTCGCTCCTTTTACGGTAGCTGAAGAGGCGTCAAAAAGATTAACGCCACCAGCCAACCTAATTTCACCAGTTAAAGAATTTATTACCATTGTTTTTGAGGATAAAAGTTCAGACGAGGTTGAGTTAATTAAAAACCTTAAATAATTATTATTGTCGTATTCCAAAGTTAATTGAGGAAAAGTGGAAGTAGCTATAGTAAGAGGACCTTCAAAGCGCCCATCTCCGGCAACGGTGAGAGTAGCCAAGGTGGAGGTAGTGCCAATTCCTATTGCGGAGCCAGTATTATAAAGAAAATAGTCGGCCAGCCAATTTGTGCCATTATGTCTTAAAGTTTGACCAGCTGTTCCGGAAGGAAGAACGCCTGAAGGTGCGGATTGCCAAGTTCCAAAACCGAAAGCATCTGAGGTTAAAATATAACCTGAAGTGGCATTAGTCGGAAATTGAAAACCAAGCATCTTTATTGTTCCAGCCACATCTAACTTTTGAGATGGAGTGGTGGTGCCTATCCCGATATTTCCACCACTTTGAGAAACAATAGAATTTCCTAAAGCGGTTTCCCCGGTCCAGACCGAAAAATAATTGGAAGAGCCCGAACCGCTAATACCAGCAAAACCTCCTCCTCCCCCTCCTCCTCCCACCGGCAAAGTGCTTAAACATCTGCCGCCTGCCAAATTAGTACAAATATCACCGGTCGCCTGAATTCTTCCGTTAACATCGAGAGCATAAACCGGATCTTTTTTCCCTATACCAACATTCCCTGTCGAAGCGATGGTAATTGAAATTCCCTGATAAAGGTCAACTATAGAAGAATCATCAATTCTTTGAGGACTAACAAATTTGGCTAATCTATTGAGAGTACCGCCAGGAGTAAGAACTTCTTCACCTAAACCAACGCAATTACCAGTAGAAAGACAAACTATGCCTGATTGATTGGGGAAAGTATAAATCCTGTCAGTAGTGAGAGTAGTCAAAGTAAGAAGCCCTTTAAAACCTCCTTTGGTTATAATAAAAGCAGGAGAGCTTACGGATTCTTTCACATTTAAAGAACCATTAATAGCCGTTTCGGCATTGATAGTAAGATAAGGTTCAATAGGAGGGGTAACAAGAATTTCTTCTTGGGGAGGAGAAGGTGACAATTGGGTTAATTTTCTAACTTCGCTGCCTATGCTAGCTAAGAAATAGGAAATTGAATCTACAAAATTAATTTTTGCGTTTATGTTTATAAAGAAAACAATTAAACCAAAAATTAAAACCATAAATATCGGTTTGAGAAAAGAGGATAATCTGAAATGTGGTTTCAGTTTTTTCTCGGGTTGAACTTCTTCCTTGATCCCAGAAGGTAAACGAGAAGGTGTGTCATATACATGTATAGGCAAAGACGGAGCAAAAGGCGTTTCAAATAACCTTTCTTCTAAACTTTCTTTCTTTTTCTCTTCTTTTTCTTTCTCTTCTTTTATTTCTCTTTTTATTGTTTGAATGCTTTTTCCAGCTTTTATTTTCCTATTAATTTCAATTAAAAGCGCTACCGCATCTTCTGGATAAGCTCCTTCTGGATGATTATTATTAAAAGATTTTCTTTGGGCGTGAGGTAAAAGTCCGATTTTTGTATAATAACGCAAGCGGTTCCGAGGATCTCCATTCCCAAAAACAACTCCTAATTTTTGAGCCCGGTTAATAATTTCATCAATACTTATTAAATTTTCATCTTCTCTCCCCATATACTTATTGAACGTGGAGGCTTGACAAATCTTTTGGTTTCTTTTAAACTTCAAATTAGAAGGCCCGCCATCCCGCCATACAAATTATGGTGAGACAAAAAAGCGACTAAAAAACTTTTTTCCAACATTTGGCCGTTTTGTGCGGACCTTCTTTTTTTTATACAATTAAATATAGATTCTATATAAATCCTTCTGAGAAATTTTTCCCGTCACGGGAAATTTTGAGATTAGTTCATAATATAAATACCAAAAGGCTCTGTCAAGGGTAAAATTGTGGAAAACTCTAACAACTAAACAGTGCAAGAATCCCTATATTCTATATTCCAGATTCCCATTCATAATTCTTCATTCTTGATTCATTATTTATTCTCAATTCTCATTTATTTTTTTAAAAAACATAAAAACATAGAATTATATACAAAGTTTGAAAATTGAACCATATCTAACTTTGCACGTTCTTATATATAAAGTTTGAAAACTGAACCAGAGATATATTATTATCTTTAAACAATTTAAACAACCTCGGGCTTTGTTCAAAACATACTTTAATAGTTCAATTTTTAAACTTTTTTAAAATATACCAAATTTTAGCGTGCAGGTTTATCAAAAAGATTGGTTTAAAAATTATACACATAGTTTGAAAAACGAACTAAATATGTTATAATTTTAAATGAGACGCTTTTAGCTTTTAAACATATAAAATTATCTATGCCTAACGAAATAAAATGCCCAAAATGTTTTAAATCAATTTTTTGGAAAACCAATGATGATCGTTTGAAATGCAAAAACTGCCATTATATTTTTACCTTAAGACCCAATCCCCTTAATATTCCAGACAAAATATTAAGCGAGGTTATTTCCGAATTCCTTTTAGAACATTCAACAAATATTATTCTAGAAAGAGTAAATATTTCCAAATATAAACTTTTAAAAGTGTTATTTTTTTTAAGAATATTAATAACTAAAGACATTCCCGACAATCTCCGTGAAATAATAAAGTTTGATTCGGAAAATTTTACATTAGATAATAAAATCAAAAATCCAATTATCGGCATTCTTTACAAAGAAGAAAAAGTTTATGCTAAAGTTTTATCAAATATTAAGCCCGAAGATTTAAAGCTTTTCCTTGGGGCTCAAGAAAAAAAGGAAGTAATTAACTATTCCGAAAATTGGCAAAAATATATCGGCTTGGCGTTTAGGGGCCGTCTTTATAAAATAACTCCCTCGCAAAATAAAAATCATATTGATGCCCTTGAAACATTCTGGGGATATTTAAAAATGAAGCTATCCTCAAAAGGAGGAATTCGTAAAGAAAGATTACCTCTTTACCTCGGAGAATATATCTGGAGATACAATCACAGAAAACTAATCTTAAAAGAACAAGGAAAATGCTTATTAAATCTTGTTTTTCAATATTTTAGGTCCGAAAATTAAAAAAGAGAGTGCCTAATAGCGAATCGAAGATTCGATATATCAAACTCCGGTTTGCTATAGCGAATCTAAGACTAGATATATCAAACTCCGGTTTGCTATAAGGTTAAAGGTTAAAAAGATTTGGTTGTTTTTTCCATTTTTTTATATATAATAAATAAATGAAGAAAATAAAAAAATTTAAATTGATTTCATTAATATTTTTTTGGTTGTTTATCTCAATCGAAATTGTTTTAGCTCAAGGTTTACCATCGATGGCCAGAAATCTTGAAATAGATGATCCAGAAGCAAAAACGGGGGATATTATTTCTCGAACTAAGGATGGCCTATTTCGCTCAAACATTCCTTACGATCAAAACATTATTGGAGTTATAGGAGAAACTCCAATTTTAGTTTTTGGCAAACCAACCACTACTACTTTACCAATAGTTTTTTCAGGAGAAACATTAGCAAAAGCAAGTAACATAAATGGAGAAATAAAAAGAGGTGATTTCATTACCTCCTCAGATAAATCGGGAGTAGGACAAAAAGCAACTCAATCCGGATTTGTAATTGGGAAAACCCTGGAAGATTTTAACCAAGAGGAGGGATTGATAACCCTGGTTGTTAATATTCAATATGTAAATATTCCAGAAGGGAAATTCACTTTTGGCGGAGTGGTTCAGGAAATTATTTCTGGATTGAAAATGCCAGAAAATATTCCAGAAGTTCTTCGTTATTTTTTTGCCATTCTCTTGGGAGGAGGAAGTTTTTTTATAGGTTTCTTCTCGTTTGCAAAATCCCTGAGAGACGGAGTGACGGGAATCAGTAGAAATCCTCTGGCCAAAAAAAGCATTCAATCAGCGATGATATTGAACTTAATTGGAATTTTAATCTTAACTATGGCTGGACTCGCCTTAGCTTTATTTGTTATACTTTACTAATATGGATAATCAAACTTTCTTTATTATTTCAATTAGTTTAGGTGTTTTTGCAATAATAGTAATAATTTTATTTGGCCTCAATATTTATTATTTGGCGAAAAAGCCTAAAGAAGAAAAGGGTGTCCTGTCTTTAAAATTTTCTGAAAAGTTCCTGCCAGAATTAGAAAAACTAATTAGCCAAGAGATAAAAAAAGCTATTTCAGAAATCAATCAAAAAGTTACCAATGAAGCAATGGAATATTATAAAAAACAAATGGCTGTTTTTTCTCAGGAGGCAGAAAACAAGATGGCTGATTGGGACCAAATAACTAAAAAAGAAATTTTAAAATTTAGCAATATCTATTCTCAGGCCGAAGATTTAATATTACAAATAATAAAGAATAAGGTAGACGAATTAGGCAAGGGTCTGAATGAAAAAATCGATCGGATTTACCAATCAGTAACAGAAACTATAAACCAGCAAACTGCCCAAACCGAAAAGAATATCGAAGATTATAAAAAAGAAAAATTAAAAGAGGTAGACCAAAAAATTTATCAAATAATAGGAGAAATAGCCAAAAAAACAATTGGAAAATCAATTGATATCTCCGACCATGAGCAATTAGTAACGGAGGTCTTGGAAAAGGCAAAGAAAGAGAAAATTTTCTAAACCGAGCACATAATGTACTATGTTTATCTCATAAGAAATTTAAAAACTGGCAATACCTACATAGGCTCAACTAATGATTTAAAAAGGAGACTCCAAGAACATAGAAATAAAAAGCCAGATTTAATTTATTATGAGGCCTACAAAGATGAAATAGATACAAGAGAAAGAGAAAAGAAATTAAAAAAACGCGACCAAACAGTCCGAAGATTAAAAGAGAGATTAAAGTATAGCCTTAGAAAACCGAGATATTAAAACTTATGTACTCGGTAAAAATCAATGAAGGAAATTTTTGAAAACTTGGTTAAAAAAATAATCACTAAAGATGATTTTTTACTTTTTATTGAGGAAATAAACCTACTTGAGCAGATTGTTTTTAAAAACATAGAGGTACCTCTTTGGAAAAGAGTAAAAGGAAAGGTAGGGGAAAAATTTAGAAATGAACTTCAAAAATTAGAAGAAGAGGGCATAATCTCGGCATCTCCTAATCAACAATTTTCTTTTTTTGATGAACTCAAAAATTATCTCCAAAAAATACCTCAGGTTAAATTAGAAATCGCCTTCGAACCTTCTGAAGATTTTCTTTTGAGAATTAAGAAATGGTTTAAAGAAGAAAATCATCAAGAGGTAATTTTGGACATAACCATAAATCCAAAAATTGTTGGTGGAGCAATAATAGAATATCAAGGAAATTGGCGCGATTTTTCATTAGCAAAAGAAATAGATAAATTAACCCCCCACCAAAATTTGGTGGGGGGCAAGTATTATGAGTGATTTTAAGAGCTTTCTGGAAAAAACAGGAGAAATAGGTCATATCGTCGGCCTCAGTTACTCCATTGTTTATATCTCTGGCCTTCCTAGCCTGAAAACAGGGGAAATGGTAATCACCGAGAATGGAGAAAAAGGCATGGTCCATGAATTAGATAAAGAGATAGCTGAAGTTTTAATGTTTGATACCGGAAAATTAAAAGTTGGGGAAAGGGTAGTTAGAACCGACAAGCCCTTTCAAATTCCAGTCTCTCAAGGATTTTTAGGACGAATAATTGACCCCCTTTGCCAGCCAATTGATGGTTTGGGTCCTGTATTTGGAGAAAAAAAATATTTAAGCATTCAAAGAGAAGCTCCCGGTATCACCCAGAGAGTAAGAGTAAACAAACCCCTGGAGACCGGAGTGATGGTAGTGGATTTATTAGTCCCTATTGGATATGGTCAAAGAGAATTGGTTATTGGCGACGCAAAAACTGGCAAAACTACTTTTCTTTTGCAAACCGTGGTCAATCAAGCAAAAGAAGGAATAATCTGTATTTATGTTGGGATTGGAAAAGAAACCTCGGCAGTAAAGATTATTGAAGATTATTTAAAAGAAATGAATGTTTTTGATAAAACAGTGATGGTAATTGCTACCTCCGAAAATCCCTCTACCATAAATTACCTATCCCCTTTTTCTGGAATGACTATTGCTGAATACTTCCGTGATAGAGGCGAGAAGGTATTAATTATTTTTGATGATCTTACTAGCCACGCTAAATTTTATCGGGAAATCTCTCTATTGGTAAAAAGGGTTCCTGGTAGAGCCTCCTATCCTGGGGATATCTTTCATATCCAGGCAGCAGTAGTTGAACGAGCCGGAAATATCAAAACTCCAGATAATAAAGAGGTAAGCATTACTGCTTTACCGGTAGCCGAAACTTTAGAAAATGATATCTCAGGTTATATTCAAACTAATCTGATGGCGATGACCGATGGCCATATTTTTTTTGACATTAATTATTTTAGAGAAAGTAAAAGACCGGCTATTAATGCTTTTCTTTCGGTCTCAAGGGTAGGGAATCAAACAAAAGAACCTTTAGATAGAGCTTTAGCCGGCTGGATAAAAAGAAATTTAGTTGAATATCAAAGAGTAATGGAGCTTTCCCAGTTTGGAGTAGAATTATCTTTGGAAACTCAAAAACTTCTCGACCTGGGAAAGAAATTAGAGATTCTCTTTAATCAGGGTCCAAAAACAATAATTCCTCGTTCCCTCCAATTATTTCTTTTTGGCTTACTATTTTTCGGTTTTTGGGAAGATAAACCGCAAAATGTAATGAAAGTAGAAATTGATGAAATATTGAAAAAATATAAAGAAGGAGTTTTCTTTGAGGTAGAAAGTGAAATTAAAAAAATAAAAAATCTAGAGGAACTTAAAAGTTTTATTGGAGAAATTATTCCAAAAGTAAAAGAAATTTTATATCTTCCTCTTTAAATATGCCCATTTTAAAAGAAATTAAAGAAAATTTAAAAGCCATTTCCAATATTGAAACAATTACCATGGCCTATCAAGAGATTGCTAATTTAAGAATGAATGAAATCCGCCAAATAGTGCTAAGTAACCGAGAATTTATCGAGGAATTGTCTCGGGTTTATACTCTGGCAAAAAAAGCTTATCTTTCCTTGCTTAAAACGGGAGGAAAAGCAATGAAAAAAGAAGAATCTTTCATAAAACGCAACCGAGGGAAAGTTGCTGTTTTTCTTTCTTGCAATAAACCATCATTTTATGGAACTTTAATTTTAGACATCTGGCAGGAAATTCAAGGGGATTTGAAAGAAAAGGAGGTGGATTTAGTGACAGTAGGAAGAATGGGCAAATATTTGGCTGAAATTAGTGAATGGAGGCTGAAAATGTTTTATTTTGAATTAAATGATGAAAAACCGGAAAGAGAAAGAGTTAAAGAAATCATGGAGTTTCTCAAAAATTATGAAGAAATTATAATTTTTCACGGAAGATTTCACACTGTTTTGTCTCAAAAAGTGGTACAAACTAATATCTCAGGAGGAATTACCTTAAAAGAAAAATTGGGTGAAGTTAAAAGTTATTTATTTGAGCCATCACCAGAAGCTGTTTTAGAATTTTTTGAAACTGAATTGATGTCCGCTTTTTTCAATCAGGCTCTTTTAGAACATCGGCTATCAAGATATGCAACAAGAATAGTAGCAATGTACCAAGCTACCAAAAATGCTAAAGAAATAAGAGAAAAACTTAAAATAGAACAAAAAAAATTAGAACGTCAATTGTTAAATAAAAAACAAATTGAGGTATTTTCTGGTTTTCAATTATGGAGCAAAGAAAACAAAATATAAATATGGGCGGAACGGGCTATATCCTTTCAATTCAGGGAGAAGTGGTTGAAGTTGAATTTTATAAAAACCCACCTTTTATTGGTGAAATATTAGTATTAGAAGAAAATCCTAAAGCTTTTCTGGAAGTTCACAGCGCATATGCTAAGAATACTTTTTTGTGCCTTTCTCTTACTGAGTCGGATAAATTATATCGAAGTGCTAAGATTAAAAGAACAGGAAAAAGTTTAGAAGCACCTGTGGGAAAAGAACTTTTAGGTAGAGTAATTGATATCTTTGGCAATCCTCGGGATGGATTGCCTCCATTTGAAATTGAAGAAAGGAGATTAATCTATCAATCTCCTCCTTCTTATCAAGAGATTATCTTTGGAAAAGAACTAATAGAAACAGGAATAAAAGTAATTGATTTCTTCACCCCCCTGAGAAAAGGCGAAGAATTGGGACTTTTTGGAGGAGCAGGGGTGGGGAAAACTGTTATTCTTTGCGAGTTAATGCATAATGTTGCTTTTTTTAAAAAAGAAGTTTCGGTTTTTGCCGGCCTGGGAGAACGAATCAGAGAAGGACATGAACTTTATGAAACATTAAAGAAAAGTGGTATTTTGCCCTCGGTGGCTTTAGTTTTTGGACAAATGAATGAATCGGCAGTAATAAGATTTAAAGTGGGGTTTGTTGCCGCCACTATTGCTGAGTATTTTCGCGATTTCCATCATCGGGATGTTCTTTTCTTTATTGATAATGTTTATCGATTCTTGCAGGCAGGCAATGAACTTTCAACAATGCTTTCGGTAATCCCGTCCGAAGACGGCTATCAACCCACTCTTAATAGTGAGATTGGGAAACTCGAAGAAAGATTGGTTTCAACTAAAAATGGTTCAATAACCAGCATTCAGGCAATTTATGTCCCGGCAGATGACATTACTGACTCTGGGGTTCAAGCAGTCCTCCCCTATTTTGATTCAGTAGTCATTTTGTCCCGCGATATCTATCAAGAAGGAAGATATCCAGCAGTAGATATTTTAGCTTCTTCTTCCTCAGTAATAGACCCAATTATTTTAGGCCAAAAACACTACGAAGTTTTACTGGAAGCAAAAAAAGTCTTGGAAAGATACAAAAACCTCCGGCAAATAGTCTCGATTATTGGCGAAGCCGAACTCTCAGTAGAAAACAGAGTTATTTATTATCGAGCAAAAAAACTTCTAAATTTTATGACCCAAAATCTTTTTACAATAGCTGAACAAACTGGAGTACCAGGACAATATATAAAAAGAGAAGAAACTATTGAAGGAGTGAAAGCAATTTTAGAAGGTAAATTAGACCAAGTTCCAGAAGAAGCATTTTTGTATATCGGTGGTTTAAGTGATTTAAAATACTAATTATGGAAAAAAAATCCCTTCTTGAGGTAAAAGTATTTTGCTCACCGGTTATTGAAAAAGAACCCTTCAGAGGAACAGCCGAAGCAGTTTCTTCTCAAAATAAATTGGGTAAATTTGATATACTCCCCAGACACACCAATTTTATTACTCTTATTTTTGGAACCTTAACCATTTATACTCCTGATAAAAAAAATTTCGCCTACCAATTTGAAAGAGGAGTATTAGAGGTAAGTGAAAATAAAGTAAATGTTTTTTTGGGATTATGAAGAAACTTTGCTAAAATAATTAAAAGGATGAAGCCGAAAATTCTTATAATTGAAGACGATAAACCGACTATTAATCTTTTTGAAGAAGTTTTCTCAATGGCTGGATTTGAAATTGAAGTTTTGGACTTAGGCCAAAAAGCAATTGAGAGACTGAAAGAAATTAGGGAAGGAAAAAAAGAAAAGCCGGATTTAATTTTATTAGATTTAATTTTGCCGGATATGAATGGTATTTCAGTTTTAAAAGAAGCTAGAAAATATCCCGAAACGAAAAACCTTAAAATCTATGCCTTAACTAACTATAGCAACCCCGAATCCAATCAAGAACTTACCAACGAAGGAATTGATAAAATTTTAATTAAAGTTCAATATTCCCTCAATGAGTTAATTAAAATAATTAAAGAAGGCCTGAAATCAAAATAATCAAAATTCTTTACTTTTTATGCAAAAAGAATATTTAATTCTATTTTCTATTTTAATAAGTTTTATAATAGGATTATCTGTATTTGTATATTTAAAAGAGAGAAACAGACAAACTGGGTCTCATTTTCTAATTTTTGCTATTATTATAACCCTATGGTCTATCTCTTTATATTTTTATAATAATCCTATTTTACTGAGCGCATTTGAATGGTTGAAAATAACCTTATCTCTGACGATTGTTGGTATTTTTGAACTTTTTTGTTTTATTATTGTTATTTCCAATATTTCCTTTAAAAAATTTAAGATTTCTTTAATTATATCTTTCATTTTAAGTGTAGCTATAATTTTAGCGCTTTTTATAAGTGGTTTGATGATTGAGGAAAAAAGCTATTTGATGATGCTTCATCCCCGATCTGCAATCTTTTTTTTATTACTTTTTATCTACGGAGCTTTTGGAGCAGCGATTTTATTTGAAAGGTCCCTTAAAAGTTCAAGTGTCAAACATTTACAGGCTATGTATATATTGGTTGGGTTTGGGTTCTTTTTAATCTCTATTACCGTTTTAAATGTTTTTATTCCTTTAGTTACCGGGTCAAGAGAGTATCTTTGGCTGGGTCCTATTTTTGCTCTTTTTTTAGTTGGTTTTTTAGCTTTTGCTATTATTCGTTATTATCTTTTTGAAACCAGGGTCATTTTGATGAAGTTGTTTGTGGGGGCGATAGGAACAACTTTGCTAATCTTGCCTTTTTTAATACCGAGTTTTAACTTAAAAATTCTTACTACTATTATTTTTCTTTTATTCTGCATTTTGGGGTATTACTTAATTAAAGTAACTCATAAAGAATCTAAAAGAAGAGAAGAAGCGGAAAGATTAGCAAGAGAATGGGAAAAATTGGCTCAAACAAAAGATCAATTTTTATTATCGCTTCAACACCACCTCAGAACCCCCGTTGCTCCAATTAAAGGATATTTAGAGATGATTTTAGAAGGAACTTATGGCCGAGAGGAAAACCCTGTCATTAGAGAAAAACTCATTGAAATGAAAAAATTAGTTGATACTTTGTATTTTCTAATAGAAAGTTTATTAGATATCCAAGAGTTGAGAATGGGGGGAAAAACTTTGAATTTAGAAAATTGTCAAATTGAAAATTTAATCGAAAGTATCGTTGAGGAATTAAAACCGCAGGCAGAACAAAAAGGTCTTTACTTAAAGTTTGAAAAAGTCTCTTTACCAACGATAAAGTTAGACAAAAAGAGAATCAGAGAGGCAATCTGGAACTTAGTTGATAATGCCATTAAATACACAAATCGAGGAGGGGTTACTATCACATCAAAAATTGAAGATGGAAAATTAAAGATTGCTATTTCTGATACCGGTATTGGTATGGAAAAAGAAGAGATTGAATATTTTTTAAAAGGAAAGCTTTTTGAAAGAGGAATAGAAGCTAAAAAACTTTACGGTCCTGGTAGAGGAATAGGATTAAGTATCTCTACTGAATTTGTTAAAGCTCACGGCGGTAAAATCTGGGCGGAATCGGAGGGCTGGGGTAAGGGAACAACTTTTTGGATTGGATTACCAATTTCCTTTTTGCTATAGCGAACTTCGTTCGATATATCAAACTGCGGTTTGCTATAGGGTTTATTTTTGAATCTCAATTTCGGGTGGAGTTTCTTGGATGGGAGGTTGGGAAAGAGTTATCCCTTCTAAAGCTGGTAAACCTTTTTCAAGATTTTCCAAAATTTTCTTTATCTCTTGGTTTTGGGGATTCAATTGGGCCAATGTCTCAAATTCCTTTTTGGCTTTTTCTTTCTTCCCCATTTTATCGTAAACTAAGCCCAACATATATCTAGCATTAGAATAATCGGAATTTAAATTTACCGCCCTCTCAAATTCTTCTTGAGCTTTTTCGAATTGCTGCGATCTCCAATAAAGCGACCCCAGTTGAAAAGCTACTCCCGGATCTTGAGGGGTAATTGTTTTTGTTTCCTCCAATTTCGAAATCGCCTGGTCGCTTTCTCCTTGTTGGTCATAAACCACTGCCAAAAGATAATGAGCGGGGGCATAATCCGGTTTTAATTCAATGGCAGCTTCTAGATTTTCAACTGCCAGGTCAAGATTTTCTCGGCGAAGTTCTTCTTGTCCTTTTTGAGAAAGTCCTTGAGCTATTAAAATATAAACTCTTCCTCTTTCCCCGAAAGCGAAAGGAGAGGCAGGTTCCAATTGGATTGCTTTTTGATATGAACCCAGGGCTAATTCTCCTCCTCCTTCAATTCCAATTAAGTTCCGGTAAAAAAATCCTCTCACATTCCAATTGGCGACATTCATTGGGGCGGCATTTATCGCTTGGTTTATGGCTCCAGCTCCATCGACAATTGCCAGATTGGCTAACCTTCTCTTTTCTTCAAGAGATAAATTAGGGTCTTGGGAAATTAAATTAGTTTTAGCCAGATAAAGTTGAGAGAGATCTCGCCAATAAGTATCGATAGAGGGATTTAACTCTCCTGCTCTCTTTATATGATCAATCGCTTGAGTAAGGTTTCCAGCCTGAGAAGCTTCAACCCCTTTTAAATATTTCATTTCGGCAAAATATTTCTGTCCCTGAAGAAAAAATAAACTCAAACTGAAAATAATAACTATTATCAAAATTGAGTTTGCAAAAATCATTTTAGAAGGAGAAGAAAGATTTATCTGGGTTAATTTCGGGCTAAAATAGAACAGAAATCCACCGACAAAAAACCAGAAAATGAAATAAAGGACAAAATTAAATGGATAAAAGAAGCTGGCAACAATTAAACTTAGAATTCCAGCCACCAATCCAAGTTTTATTTCAAAAAAATCTTCTTTACCCTCAATTTTTCTTAAATATTTTAAAAGCGAGCGGATTATTAAAAGATAAAGAAAGAGCAAACTGATTCCCCCCAAGACCCCTTTAGTTAAAATCCAATCTAAAAATGTTGAATTTCCTTTCAAAAATCTCGTTCCCCAAAATATCGTCTGATTAAGTAAGGGAGAATGATATTGAGAATAGTCAAAAACGAAAGTTCCGGGCCCTGTTCCTAAAATTATATTTTTCACTCCTTCGCTGAAGGCGCCTTTTAAAATATAAATTTCCGAGCTAGGATTAAGAGAAACTTCAAGGGGCAAAATAGGAAATCCCGGCAAGGGAATTGGAAAGAAGTAGAAAAAGATAGAAAGAATTAACCCAGCCATTAGAAAGGAAACTAAACTTAGCTTGATTTTCTCTTTTTGATTTCCAAAGCTAAAGATAAATAAAACTAAAATACCAACTATTAAACTAATCCAAGCAGTTTTAAAATTTACTAAAATAACATTTCCAAAGAGAACAAAAGTAATTACTCCTAAAATTATTTTTAAAAAACTTTTTGCTCTAAAGGTTAGAAGTAAAGATAATGGTAAAAGAGCGACTGCAAAAATAGCAAAACTGTTTGTGGTTCCAATGGTATTAAAAGAAGAGATTCTTGTAAAATCAAACGGAAATGGGAAGATTTTATAAAGTTGGAAAATATTAATGATTCCACAAATTCCTCCCGATAAAAGGAGGGGGAATAATAAAGAAAGGAATTCATTTTTTGTCTCAAGGGAGTTGATGATGAGAAAAGCTAAAATTAAAAAGGAAAAGAAAAAGAGAAAACTATCGGCAATATCTAAAGGAAGACCCCAAAAAGAGGCTTCTGGCCAAAAAGAAAAGAGACAAGAAAATAAAAGAGAGAGAAAAATTAGAAAGAAAGAAAAATAAAAAATTTTATTCTCTCTTAAGACTAATTTCCCTTCGAATATCTTTTTCCCCAGCCAGCCAATTAAACTCAGAAAAATCAAGATTAAAGCTAAAGATTGTTTTGGAAAATCCAAAACATCTTGAGTAAAGGGTAAGAAGAAAATGGGAATTAAAAATAAAAGTAAGTAAAGGGGAATTTTATTTAATTTATTAAAAAAGGAAACCAAGTTCATATTACATCTATATTATATCATACTTTAATTTTAATGCCTTGCAAATAAAATGTCAATCTGCCAACTGATCAGTGAGTTTTAATACTTTGGAGAATTCCAATAGCGCAAAGATTGGCAATTAAGCCCGAACCACCATAACTTACTAATGGTAGAGAGATGCCTATTATGGGAAAAATACCTAAATTCATACCGATATGGATAAAAATCTGAGAAATTAAAAGGACGGAAAGACCGATAGCAAAAAGCCGGGGAAAATTTGTCTGGCTGGATAGAGCAATTTTTATAATCCTCCATATTAAAATTAAAAATAAAAAAAGGAGAACCGATACGCCTATTAAGCCAAATTCTTCGGCAATTGCCGAGAAAATAAAGTCGTTTTGAGGTTCGGGTAAAAAGCCATATTGGGTCTGAGAGCCCTTTCCAAAACCCTGGCCCAAAATTCCGCCAGAACCAATGGCAATTTCCGCCTGGTTCTGGCTCCAGCCAGCTCCCAAAGGATCAAAAGGAGTAATAAAGCTGATGATTCTTTGTTTTTGATAATCCTTTATTAAAAAAGACCAACACAAAGTTAAAATCAAAATACCACAAAGAAGCAAAATTAAAAAATGGCGGAGCTTTATTCCGGAAGCAATCAACACTCCTATCCATAAAGCAACCAAAATTATTACTGAACCCAAATCTGGCTGGAAAAAAGCTAAACAAACCGGCAATAAAATATAGAAACCGGAAAGGAGAATATGTTTGACCCTGTACATCTCAATGTGTCGCATTGAAAAATATTTTGCCAATAAAATGATTAAAATAATTTTCATGAACTCTATCGGGTCAATAGAAAGGGACCCGACTTTGTACCACTTCTGCACTCCTCTGATTTCCGGCGCAAGAAAAAACAAACCGATCAAACCCAAAATGCAAACAAAATACAGAATCAAAATCAAATAGCTGTTTTCCCTGAAAATTCTCCAATCAAAAAAACAAAAAAAGAACATCAGAAAAATTCCTATACCAAAAAAGATAAGCTGCTTTCCAAAATTCAAAAAATCCTCTTTGCCGATAGACGAACTATAGAGAGACAAAAGCCCGAAACCGACCAGTAAAAAAGTGACAACGATTAATATCCAATCTAATTGTTTTAAACTTCTCCACATATAACTAAGCTTCGCAGAGGCCCGTCCTCTGTTTGCTAAAAATTAAGTTATGGTTTAATTAGTTTTAAAAATTCTTTTTCATCCAGCGTTTTTATTCCCAATTCTTTGGAGACTTTGAGTTTGGAGCCCGGTTCTTTTCCTGCAATAACATAATCTGTTTTTTTCGAAACCGATTCGGCAACTTCTCCCCCAAGCAAACGGATTTTTTCTTTAGCTGTTTCTCGAGTCATTGTTTCCAAACTGCCCGTAAGAACAAAGGTTTTCCCGACTAGCCCCGCACCCCCACCTTTTTTAAAAAGATTGGGGAAAGGGGCAGGTTTTTTCTCTATCTTTACTCCAACGGCGAAAAGGTCATCAATGAATTTTTGGTTTCGTTTTGAATTAAACCAATTATAAATGCTTTCTGCCGCTTTAGGGCCAATATCAAGAATCTTTTCCAGCTCATCTTTTTTGGCTTTCTTTAATTTATCAATACGCCAAAATAAGATTCAATTTGCCAAATCATTGGCTGTCTCTTCTCCAATATGACGAATTCCCAAAGAAAAGACAAATTTTGGAAAAGAAATATCTTTGCTTTTTTGAATGGCCTCTATCAGGTTTTTAGCTGACTTTTCGGCAAACCGTTCCAAAGAAACTAAATCTCCTTCCTTCAACTGAAAAATATCATTTGCTTGGGAAATTATTTTTTCATCGATAAGTTTGTCAATAATTTTAGGCCCTAACCCGTCAATGTCAAAAGCTTTTTTTGAAACAAAATGATAAAGATTTTCTCTTTTTCTGGCAGGACAATTTACATTCGGACATTTCCACAACGCTTCTCCCGAAAATTTCTTTAATTTGATTGAACAGCTCGGACAAACTTTTGGAAAATGAAAATTCTTTTCTCGACCAGTTCTAAGTTCAAACAAAACTTTGGCCACATCTGGTATGACATCGCCAGCCCTCTCAATAATCACTGTATCTCCAATTTTTATTCCTAATCTTTTTATTTCGTCTTCATTGTGCAAAGTAGCCCTGGTTATAGTCACTCCGCTGACTTTTACCGGCTCTAAAACAGCCACAGGAGTTACTGCTCCTGTCCTGCCTATTTGAAGCTTTATATCCAAAACCTTGGTTGTCGCTTGTTTTGGCGAGAATTTAAAAGCTCTGGCTCCTCTGGGACTTTTGCCAACAACTCCTAGTTTGTCAAAAAGAGCGTTATTATTAACGTTTATTACCACTCCGTCTATTTGATAGGGCAAAATTTCTCTTTTTTTAGCAGCATTTCGCCAAAAATCCTTTATATCGGATAAATTGCTGCAAACCTTTCCTTTGTCTGTTTTAAATCCCAATGAAGCTAAAATTTGGTGCTCTTCAGAATGTTTTGTCTGTTTCGTATCAGTTACCATATCGTATGCTAAAAACTTTAAAGGCCTGGAAGCTGTCAACTTAGAATTTAGCTGTCTAATCGAGCCCGCAGCCAAATTTCTAGGATTAGAAAATGTTTTTTCTCCTTTTTTTGCTAATTCGTTATTTAGCTTCTCAAAATCATCTTTTCCCATAAAAACCTCTCCTCTTACTTCAATTTTGCCTCGTTTTATCGCTTTTTTCAGGCTTTCTTCAATGTTCTTGTCTAATATACTCTTCTTCAATTCCAGTTTTAAAGGAATGCTTTCTATGGTTTTTAAGTTCTGAGTAACATCTTCTCCTGTTTTTCCGTCTCCTCTGGTAGCTCCTGTTTTGAAAATGCCGTTTTCGTAAACTAAAGCAATGGCAAATCCATCAATCTTTAATTCAGCAAAATATTCAAATCCCCCGCCTTTTTCAAAAAGATGGGGGGCCAATCTTTTTAAATAATCTTCCCAATCTTGCAGTTCTTTCTCTGAAAAAATATCTTCCAGAGAAAGCATCGGAACTTTATGTTCTACTTTTTTAAATTGTTTTTGCGGTTCTCCGGCAACTCTTTGAGTGGGAGAATCCGCAGTAACAAATTCCGGAAATTGCTGTTCTAATTTATAAAGCTCGTGTTTCAAAGAATCTAAAGCAGACTCGGAAATTTCCTGCTTGTCTAAAACATGATACAAATAGCGGTGGTGGTTAATCACTTTTTTCAGTTTCTCTATTCTCTTTTTCGCCTCGTTTTTCGTCATAATATATGTCATATATATTATATAATAAAAAAGGCCCATTTCGGAGAGGGGTCGGGAGAACCTACCACTAGTATTCCACTTCAATTGCTCTTTTGGCTGTCTGAAAAGCACCGACTGACTTTATACAGAAATTTAAAGTAGGGCACTCTTCTGCTGTGGCAGCAACCGGTATTACATTGTAAAGTTCTCCTCCTGGCTGGCAGTCAGCATTGCTTTCGCTGCATTTTACTGAAACACTGTAAGACGCGCTATTGGTCATGACATCGCTATAGGCAGAGTTGTGACTTTCTAGTTTATACAAGTCGTAAATCTGCTGTTCAACCCCAGAATCAGCTGCATAGAAAGAAACAACTGAATCTCCTATGTTTTCCGATATTTTGATTTGCTGGATTAAAATCCCGCTAATTCCCAAACCAATTGCTAAAATCACGCTCATAATCAAAACTACCAAAAACAATGCTACTCCTTTTTCTTGTGTTGCGTTTTTCATAATTTTAATATCTAATGTCTAAGTTTCTCTGGGAAACGGAAGTTTGTATTTTCATTGTCGGCTGAAGCTCAGGCAATGTTCCTCTTTTTCCTTTTATTTTCAAAAATAGCGTTACTTTGGGCTGATAAGCGTCGTCTTGACTCCAAGTGTCCTCCCCGCCAAGAACAAAGGAAACCACTTCTATACTGCTGGCAGTCAAAGGAATGCCAGTGCCTTTTCCGCTTGTTTCTTTTAGACGATTATCAATAGTGTCCCAATAAAATTCCTGGCATTCTCCCTCATAATTTTTAAAGGCTATGCCTTTTCCAGTCTCTTGTGGTCTCATAATTCATATTGGCAGTAATACAAGAACCGGTTAAATCCTTTTTAGCCATTCTCAAAGCCCGGCTGATGTATTCCAAAGTATAGGAAACATTGTCATAAAGCTCTTGAGAAGCCAAAGCTTTCTGCTGCCCTTTCAAAGCACTGACAAAAAATCCGGTAGGAGCGGCAATAACCACCGTGAAAACCGCCAAAGCCACCAAAAGTTCTATTAATGTGTAACCGTTTTTCCTCATAATGTTATTCGCCGTACCAGTTATATAAATAATTTATCACTTCTACGCTATAGTCTTTTCCCCGTTCATTCCATCCAACTTCAACTTTAACCTCTATTGTGGACGTAGACATTGCTGTAATAGAAGTTGTTCTTTCAAATCTACTCTGCGTTGAGTCCAAGAAATTTACATACTCGTTATTCGAAGATATGCCTGTATCCCAAGCGCTGCCGTTGATCCAGTTTGTATCTCTGATATTTCTGACATTTTCAACGCCTTCCTGAGTAAGATAAGAAGCTATTAATTTTGACTGAGTTAATGAAACAGCAATAAGGGTTTGCTGGATTAAGATATAGCTTGCGCCAACAGCTATGGTCAAAACAAAAATAGCCATCATTACCTCTAAAATGGTGAAACTTTTTTCTCCAGAAGATCTAAATTTTTTACTGTTAAAACAAAACATTATTCAATTTCAATTAAACAGGCTTTATTGACAAAAACTGTTTTCCCGGAACCGCCTTCAAAATTCAATGTAATTGAAACTGACGCGCCATCAGGGTCAAAAACAACTGTCGGCTCCGGAGGAGTAAAAGTAATACAAAGAGTGTTTCCTATAGAAGAAGGAGTTAAATTATCTATTTTAATCCTTGTTTCAAGAGAAAAATCTTCAATTCTTTCGGAAGAAGAAGCAGTACAAGAACCGCCTCGGCAGTCATCACAAACCAAATCGTCACCATCAAACTTATTATCATTATCGCAGTCAACAAACAAAGTATAAACGCCTGTTTCTTCGCCTCCAGGAGTTTCGCTGAAATAAATTCCGTATCCTCCCTGATAAGCGCCCATAAATTCCTGGCTTGACAATGCCATTCCCTGGGCTTTTCTCAAGCTTTGCGCCAATTGATGAGCTGACCTTTTTAAAGCGAATTGCTTCTCTCCTTCACGATAGTTGGCAATAAAAATAATTGAAAGCAAACTGATAACCACTAAAACCACTGTCACTTCCAATAATGTGAAACCTTTACTGTTCCTCATAATTTTAAAAAGGCGCTGTTTCTTTCCACTCAGGCAAAGGAGGAAAAACGCTTATTTCTTCGGTTGACGTGCAAGTTCCCAAATCATCGGTTATTTTCAAACTTATTGTCTTACCGCCCATTGTGCTGTAACTGGTTGTCGCATTGCCCCGGCACGGCGAATCCGGCACTACGCCGCTGTCGCAATCAATAACTGCATCCTCATGAGCGTTGAAATTCCATTGGTAACGAATGTTAGAATTCGTTTTACAATCATACTCTACCAAAGAATCGTTATAACATTTGGAATTATCCAAAAAAGTTACTTCAGCGTTTAAATTCGGGTTTGAAGGAGAAGGAGTAAAATCAGGATATGGATAAGGACGCAAGATAGTGGTAAATCCTTGGTCTGGCACATATTCAGCAGTGGTAAAAGAAGCAGTGCTATCTGCCCAGTCAGAACCAGCTGAGTTAGAAGCATAACAACGATAATAATAGGGAGTGGAAGGATTCAATCCTGAAATATCTTTGTAAAAAGTTACTAATCCCTTTTCGCCCAGATTTTCATTGTGATCCCAGTTTGCGGAAACAGTCCCAGCATCATTATCACCCCAATATATATGAACTGTGGGATCTTCTCCTCCGGTATAAGTGACTTCGCCGTTCAATCTGGCTGAATTATGCGTGATATTTGAAGCGCCTGTTGAGTTAGTAACAACAGGATTAGTCACACCAGAAGTAACATTTACACTAATTGTATCGTATTCGCTCCATTGTTCTGCCGTATCTTGAGATATTCCCCAAAAAGTCCAATCACTAGTACCATCTGGTATTTCATCCGCCCAATCTAAAGTAATATTCCAAGTATGAGAGCAGAAAGTTGTCCCACTACAAACATAAACTTCTTCCCAACGATCATTTGGTTGTTCTCCATTTGTATAAAGCCAAAGCTGATTAACTCCATAGTCATCTGTAGCTGAAACTGTTACTGAAATAACTTCGTTTAAATTTTTTTCACAAACTGGCTTACATTCTGAAGGCCCAACAGTGGTAATAGGAGGATTATCTGTGATACAAGCGGGACAGGAACCGCCGCAATCAGTGCCAGTTTCATCGCAATCCTGAGAACCATTTGCGCAGTGGTTAGTCCAACTCCCACTTTGGCATTTGTATTGTCCGGAGCAACTCCCGGAGCTGGAACAACTTCCGTCATGCGCGCATTGATCGCTATTGCAACACCAAGAACCACTACCATCATAATCATATTTACAAACATACGGTGAAAGACAACTCGGGCAGTTTTGAGCATTACAAATTCCCTGAAAGCCACTTGTATTTTCTGTACCTGATAAATAAATATCATAAATTTCAAGCGTTGCGTTTCCAGCGCAATTACCTCCAAAATACAAATAAAAATTGGTGGAACCTGCGGGTAAAGTAACTAATGTTGTTTCTATTGTAGTTTTTGAAGAGCAACGAAGTTGCTCATATATTTTGTTATCTCCAACCCATATTGACCACTCTGAATCCCAAGACCTGTGTTTTATGTTTAGGGTGGTGGTTGTTTTGCCATCACAATAATAATATCTTACATATGCAAGACAAGGACCAGGCATACCGCCACACGACCACCCAGGGTTTGTACCCCGTATTGTTGCAAAAGTGCTTGTGTCGCCATATGAACCATCTAAAGAATTACTTGTATTTAAAATCTCTGCATTAGTAGATACAGTCTCAGTAAAAGAAGTTGGCCTCCAATTATCTGCCTCTGCCGATTCTACTTTTAAAAATAAAAATCCCGCGCTTATTAAAAGAGTTAGAGTAAAAACGAATTTTAGCTTTTTCATTTTCATATCAACTAAATTATTTTTACCAACTGTAATTGTTTTGAACGAAGGTTTGAAAGTAAAAAGTTTTAAGAAACGAGAAATAAACTTTTTCATTTTAATAAATTACTCACCTGGCCCTTGGACCCAGCCAGAATTATTTCCCTGGTTGTCCCAAACTCTCACCCACCAGTAATATGTATAATTATAGCTTAATTCATTCACTCCTGGATTAATAGAAACAGAAACTGTTTGTGTTTGCGTGGTATTGTTTGGTATACCAGTAGTATAATCAGAGTCAACTTTTGGATTTGGAGCATCAACATTGTTGACATCGTTAATTCTAAATTGAAATCTTGAGCCTGGATTTCCATCAGGATCATAGTAAGTCCAGCTAAAAGATATTGTCATATGTCCTTGAAAGGAAGTGCAATAGTTTTTATTACTGATTGTTGGGTTAAGAACTTGCGGCGGTTGATCAGGCGTAGTCACTGTTATCTGGATAGTGCAAGTCCCTCCCGGACAGCTGCCGGTATTTGTGCTCCAAGCGCCTAAATTGTCCTGAACTCTTAATTTGACGCAATAAGTGGCTGCTGAAGCATAAATATATCCTATGAAGTTATCAGTAGTTGTTGTGTCCCAGGTTCCGTCTCCGTTAAAATCCAATTGATAAGCAGAAATTGAACCGCCTGGATCAGAGCCTGCTCCTGTAAAAATTATATCCAAAGGCACGTCTCCTGAAGTTGGAGAAGCAAAAACGTTAGTACAAGTAGGGGGATTGTTGCTAAAAGTAGCCGTAACATTCTTTGCCGAACTCATGGTTACATAGCAATAAACTCCGCTAGAGCTGTCGCAACCTGACCAGCTGGAAAAACTATAGCCTGTTGCCGGGGAAGCGGTTAAAGTAACATACGTTCCTCCGCTGAAAGATGCTGAACAGGTAGAATAGCCGTTCCCGCAGTTAATTCCGGATGGACTGCTTTGCACGTTCCCTGCTGAATTGCTTGGCAAAATAGTGACATTTAGGGCGTAGTTATTGATAGTAAAAGTAGCCGTAACATTCTTTGCCGAACTCATGGTTACATAGCAATAAACTCCGCTAGAGCTGTCGCAACCTGACCAGCTGGAAAAACTATAGCCTGTTGCCGGGGAAGCGGTTAAAGTAACATACGTTCCTCCGCTGAAAGATGCTGAACAGGTAGAATAGCCGTTCCCGCAGTTAATTCCGGATGGACTGCTTTGCACGTTCCCTGCTGAATTGCTTGGCAAAATAGTGACATTTAGGGCGTAGTTAATCAAAGTAGTAAATTGCTGCTGACCGCCATCGCGAAGATAAATAGCCACTCTTTTTTCGTTGGTACTAGCTAAATCTGACCAGCCAGCTGAGTTATATGCCTGGGCTTTGTAATAATATATATTTGTATTGCCGGGAGTAATTCCGGTTAGAGTGAAATCACATGAAAATGCGCCGGTAAATGTACCTGAACTGCTGCAGGCGGTATTTGTATAAGGACCTCCGGAGGTGTTTGACCACATAAATCTTATTTGAGTAACGGTTGCTCCACCAGTATTCGTTATGGTTCCCTTTAAAGTAGTCTGGTTGTTTTGAAGCTGGGTAGGAACACTAATGGTAGCAATGTCAGTAGTAACTGTCGAAGGTGAAACACCAGAGGCTACATTCACATTAACGCTTGTCCCATTAGTGGTATTACCAGCCGCATCAGAACATCTGGCATACATTGTATGGGTACCGGTGGTAGTGAAGGTGTGGGAACGGGAAGCAGTACAACTGGTGCAGGGCGGGCCAGACATTGCACCCTGGCTTACTCCGTCAGCATAAAGATTACAAGAAGACACGCTTACATTGTCTGATACCGAAGCGGAAAAAGTTGTTGCTACATTGACTGTGGCTGAAGTAGGTGAGGTTTGACCAACAGTGGGGGGGGTGGTATCAGCTGGTGGGTTCTCAATAATGGTTACATCTTCTAAAAGTAAATCTACACCGGAGGTACAGCCATAAGCTACAAATACAATATATTTCTTTCCAGCTGGAACAGTTTTGCTAGCCAATTGTTTTAAGACATAACTTCCAGGCGAATTATTAGGAACTACATTATTTATGGTGTATGTCGCTAAGGTCGCGTAACCTGTACCCCCAGGACTTGTACTATAAGCAGAAGCAGTTCCAACCTCTAATTTGCATGATCCTGAAGCAGCTACTCCTGTATAAAAATTAATATTATATGTGGCAGATGAATTATAGTTATAGTAAGGCGAATATAAAGCACTGCCTTGATAGTTGTAACTATATGTATTATTAGGCGCTATAGCATAGTAAGAAGGGGATTTATATTTGGCAGGATAACTTTGGTCATTCCACCCGCCGGTACTACTATATGCCCACAGGGCTTCCTGCCACACACCAGAAGAACAATTTGCAAAATTAGCATAGCAACTATCAAAATTTTCAAAAAAGATTGTGGTTGCCGCTTTTACTGGTTCAGCTAAACCCAAGCCAAAAACCATTAAAAATATAATCGATATTAAAATAAAAAAATTAGATTTTTTCATTTTCACCAGCTGCCGCCGTTTTTAGCAAAAGCTTTAAAATAATACGTTTGACCAGCAGTCAAACCGGTTATATCGGCCGAAAAACTGCCAGTGGAACTCCTATTTTGAACCGAGGTAACATTCCCTAAAGAAGTGGTCGGTCCCCATTCAAACCAAACCAAGCAAAATGATGCATTGCCCAAAGAGCTTAAAGTACCTTTAAGAGTGGCTGTAGTCTGACCGACAGGATCGGCAGCATTAGTAGTTACGCTAGGAGCAGTAATCTGGGTACTGGCTGCTGTCACTGTTAATTGATAAGTAACGCAGCGCGTTAAACTTCCACCTGTCCCGCAAATGTTTATTGAATAGGTACCAGTTGGAGTACTTCCAGCCGTATTAATAGTCATTGATGAAGAACAAGTTGGATTACAAGCAGTAGGACTAAAAGAAGCTGAAGCTCCCGAAGGTAAGCCCGAAGCAGAAAAAGTAACAGATTGAGTACTTCCGGAAAGTAAAGTTGCGGTCACGTTTGTTGATACAGAACTTCCCTGACTCGCCGAACCTGAAATTGGGTTAACTGCAATAGAAAAATCAAAGGCCGGAGCAACGTTTGCGATACAACAAACTTGCGTAGAATAAACGCCGCATTGTGCTATGTGTGCGTTATAGACGTCGGAAATCGAAGCCAAACAAACATAACCCGAAGAACAACTAGTTGAGTAAGTACAACTTATTGTTTCGCCGCTGTTTGGATATAAGCAAGCATTGTTTGAAAAGTATGTATAAAGGTTTTCTTCAACGTGGGCATTTGTTGTTGCCGACAACCTTAAAAAAGTGGTACCGCCACTACATGACGTTCCGCTTATTCCCGAACAACAGACATAATTGCTGTAATTTGATTGACTTGGAAGTTCTGCATGAGCATTATATGATGCTGACATTCTTAAAACATAAATACCGCCCGAAGGACAGGAATTAAACGAGCAACTTAAAGCCGCCTCCGCTGAATCAGCCAAAATAAATAACAAGAAAAGAGATAAAGATAGAATGATTATTCTTTTCATTAACGAAAAACTGATAAACTATTAAAATTTCTAGTTTACTGGATTTTAGTACAATAAGCAAAGCATTCTCCAGCGCTACAATAATATTCGGTACTGCTTCCATCTTGCCTTTCACGACAATAACACTGACAAGAATCCGATCCATAAGGGGTCGCCCTTAAATAATATATATAACGAAGTTGACCAGTAGTAGCTATTCCGCTGCCACTACATCCTGTTCGAGTATATCCTGCTGGACAGGCAACAGTACAATAATAAGTTGAGGCACCGGTCCAACTGCAAGATGCATAAGTTTGGACCAATGATCCTCCTCCACCGCAAGCAGCGCAAGTAAGAACGCCACTGGAATTACTCTGAAGACATTCTCCTGAAGGACAAGAAAAATTAGCCATCTGACTCCAGGAATGGCCAGGATTTGGAGCAGAACCAGTAGTTGCGCTTCCAGGTGAAGCTTGAATAATCTGAACAGCTGAAAAAGCAACAGTCGCTAAAATAATTAATCCGACTAAAGTAAATAATATATGTTTTCTTTTTATTTTCTTTATCATTTTTTTAAAAAATAAATCATTTTTTTCGACCTTTAAGGCAATATTTGAACGAGATTCACATTATCAATCTCGCTTTTTCCGCCGATGTCTTCCTGAGAGATAACTAAAACTTCATCGCCTTCTTTAAAATCAGAGAGATTAATTTCTTTCTTTTCCGGAACAAACTGGGTGCCGGCCGGAGGAGGATTATCAGGAGAAAAGGGCGCTTCTAATTTAATAAGTTTAGTTGTGTCAGAAATAATAACCTTAACTTCTTCGTTCGCTGTCTTTACTGTTAAAAAACCATTTTTAACATCAATGCTGGCAACTTTTCCGGATAAGCTGAATGTCTGCGTGATTGCGCTCTCTCCTGTCGTAAAACTTTCTCCCTCAAACTTATTTTTTTTCTCTTTTACAAAAAAGAAACAGAAAACCGCAACAGAAATTAGAACTAAAATAACCAGTATTATAATAATTTTATTTTTTGCCATATGTTTTAGGGAAGAACCTGTATGGACACTAACGTCGTCAAGTTCGGTTTTGCCGACAAGGTTCGTGCTTGTCATGATAAAGACGCTATCTCCTTCACGAAAACCAGAAATGTCTATTGTTTCTTCCGTTGGTATAAAAACTCCTCCCTCTTTCGGCAATTCTTCAGGATCAGTGGGCAACCCCAATTTTATCATTTTTGTTTCTTCTCTAATAATTACCTTGATTTCCTTTTCCTTGTTTACCGACTTTACCATTAGAAAATTATTTTCAACATCTACGCTTAAAACCGTAGCTGAAAGACTAATAGTTTCCCCAGACTCTTCTCCGCTCTCTTCTATAGGATTCTTCTTCTGGAACAGATTGTTCTCCAGGAGACAATTTTCTCTTTTTGTAAAAAGCTAAAAATAATAATTCCTCCGACAATTATCACTATAATTACGCCTAAAATAATTATCGTGTTTTTTGACATGCTTTTTAAACTTTATAATCTATATTTTTTGACCTTATATTATTTTAGCAAAAATAAATTCAAATACCAGTCAAGCGCCTTCTCTCCCCAGAATAAAGCAAGAAATGTCCCAAAAACCAAAAATGGGCCGAAAGGAACTTCTGATTTCAAGGTTTTTTTACCAAAGATTATCAATCCTATTCCTATTATAGCACCAAGAAAAAAAGCTAAAAATAAGGCAACCAAGATATTCGGCCAGCCCAAAACCAGACCCAGTAAAAAAGCAAGCTTTATATCGCCAACCCCCATCCAACGGCCTCGAGATATCAAAACTATCAGTAGAAAAAAAACAGCTGCCGCAAAAGCAGAAATTGAAGATTGGATTAAAAGGCTTGAATTATCAATTACGAATAAAAAGTAAGAAATATTATATATGATGGCAATAATAATGGCAGGATAAATTACTTTGTCAGGAATAATATAATGTTTAAGGTCATAAACGAAAATGACAATCAGAAAACAAGAAATAATAATTAAGAACATCAAATTAAAAACATTTTCAAAATTGAACAATTGAGCGCCTAACGTATAATTCAAAATCAAAACAAACAAAAAACCGGCAAAAAGCTCAACAAGAGGATACTGGAAAGATATCGGTTTTCCACAGTAGCGACACTTTCCTTTTAAAAATAAAAAACTGAAAATCGGGATTAAATCCTGCCACGATAATAAATGTTTGCAATTGGGACAAAAAGACCTGCCTTTTACAAAGCTCTCGTCAGTTTTGAGTCGATAAATCAAACAATTCAAAAAAGAACCAATTACCAGTCCGAAAACAAAAGCGATAAGGTTTAAAAATATATTCATTTTTGAATTTTACCACACAAAATCATTCTCTCCAATCATTGCTTCCACTCTGTTGAAGACTAGCCTCAACATTTCTGTTTTTGATTAACTTGGTTAAACAATGGAATTAACTTAGTTAAGTAATGGAAAAGCGGGCCGCAGCCCGCTTTTTTATCCAAGCTTATCTTGTTGAAATCTAACCTCAACAGTTCATTACCAGCCGCAATTAATGTTAGCAGGGGTAGTCGTGCCAGTAAGCATTTTTGTTCCATTCTTAGATGCAGTAAAAACATTATTAGATTCAAGTACGGCCCAAGCGCAATATTTCTGGTTGTCTCCAACATTGGTAAACCAACCATAAACATGACCGCCGCTGTTTAGAGGATCTTTGGGAACTGTAGGCAAATAAGTTCCGATTGCTGTAGGCATTGTGCTTGTGGTTAAATAAGCCTGACCATCGTCATAATACATTTCCATTGCCAGAGAAATCTGCCTGATGTCTGACTGTCTTTGAGCATCTCTGGCTTTTTCCCTTGCTCCGCCCAGAGAAACCAAAACAATGGTGGCTAAAATTCCGATAATAGCGATAACGACTAATAATTCAACAAGAGTGAAACCGCGATGTTTTTTGTTAAAATACTGAATCATATATTATTAAACTATTTCTAAAAGACAAAATAGTCGACCTTTTAAATTTGTTGATAGACTCTTTCCTAATTTTACCACACTCTGTTTAAAACACAAAAAGCGTCAAGTGGAAAACTATAGCGAATCGAAGATTCGATATATCAAACTGCGGTTTGCTATAAAGCAACCATTTCATTACCAGCCGCAATTAAGGCTAGTAGGGGTAGCCGTACCAGTAAGCATTTTTGTTCCATTCTTAGATGCAGTAAAAACATTATTAGATTCAAGTACGGCCCAAGCGCAATATTTCTGGTTGTCTCCAACATTGGTAAACCAACCATAAACATGACCGCCGCTGTTTAGAGGATCTTTGGGAACTGTAGGCAAATGAGTTCCGATTGCTGTAGGCATTGTGCTTGTGGTTAAATAAGCCTGACCGTCGTCATAATACAATTCCATAGCCAAGTAAATCTGGTTGATGTCTGACTGTCTTTGAGCGTCCCGAGATTTTCCCCTTGTTCCACTTAAAGAAACCAAAATAATAGTGGCTAAAATTCCGATAATAGCGATAACGACTAATAATTCAATAAGAGTGAAACCCTTCAATTTACTCAGGGCAAGGCCGCGATGTTTTTTGTTAAAATACTGAATCATATATTATTAAACTATTTCTAAAAGACAAAATAGTCGACTTTTTAAATTTATTGATAGACTCTTTCCTAATTTTACCACATTCTGTTTAAAACACAAAAAACGTCAAGGGCAAAACTACAGAGAAACCATTTTATACATAGGAATCAAGATGGAAAGCATCAATCCTCCCACCACTACTCCCAAAAAGACAATCAATGCCGGCTCCAAAACGCTTAAAACGTTATCAAAGGTCCTGTCTATTTCTTTTTGATAAAAATCAACGATATTCATCAAGGTGGTATCCAGGCTTCCTGTTCTTTCGCCGACCAAGACCATCTGGACAAAAATGGGAGAGAAAAGCTCCGGCGATTCGCTTAATATGGAAGAAATAGACTCTCCTTTTCTGACCTCATCCCTGGTTTTAAAAATTATCTCTCTATATAAAGTGTTGTCAATAATGTCTCCTACAATTTCCAATGCCTGGGCAATGGGCAAGCCGCCAGAAATCAAGGTTGAAAGATTTTCGGCAAAACGATTGAGAAAAATCATTTTGAACAAAGAGTTGAAAAAAGGCAATTTAAGCAAAAGCTTGTCAAAAAACTTTCTTCCTTTTTCAGTACGATAATATCTGAAACAAAAGATTATGAAAAAAACTAAAACTAAAGCAATCGCCAGTCCGAATTGTTTGAAAAAATAAGCCACTGTTATGATAATCTGCGTTATCAAAGGCAGAGATTGGCCGCTTGCCTCCAGAACCTGGGACAAATGAGGAATGACAAAGAAAACCAGCAAGATTAAAATAAAAAAAGCGACAAAAAGAATCAAAAAAGGGTAAAGCAAAGCGCCTTTCACCCTTGCCATTAAATGATATTCCCTTTCTAAATGGTCGGCCAAGTAGTTTAAAACCTCGGAAAGCTTGCCGGAAACTTCTCCGGATTTTATCATGGCAATGTAAAACGAAGAGAAAACCTTAGGGAAATGAGACAAAGCGCCGGAAAAAGAACTGCCCCCTTCCACATCGTCGGATATCTTAAGAATTTTCTCTTTAAATTCGAAATTCTGGGACTGGGAAGAAAGAACCCTCAAAGACTCAACTAAAGGAATCTTGGACCTGAACATAATGGCCAGCTGCCGGGAAAATAAAACCACGTCTTTCTTTGAAATTTTCTCAAAAAGCTTTATTCTCGTTGCGTAAAAAGGCGGAACTGCTTCTTCTAAAAAAGTAACGAAAAGACCGTATTTTTGCAAAAGATTGATTGCCCCTTCTTTAGAAGAAGCCTCAACCTGGCCAGCGCGAATTTCGCCTTTTTTAGTGCGAACTTGATAGTTGAATTTCATAAACTAACGTATGAGTATCTTCAATTCAGAAGGATTCAAAGAATAGTTAAGGGCATTTTCCAAAGAAATTTCTTTGTTCTTCACCAAGTTGGCCAAAGCCCTGTTTAAAGAAATCATTCCTTTTTCTGCCGAGGTCTCAATAACCAGAGGTAACTCGTGTATTTTATTTTCACGAATCAGGTTGGCCACAGCCGGAGTGGAAAGCATAATTTCGCAAGCCGGAATCAGTCCTCCCTTGATTCTCGGCACCAAACGCTGGGAAATCACTCCAAGCAAAGAACCTGATAGCTGGGCTCTGACCTGGCCTTGTTGCTCCGGAGCAAAAGAATCAACGATCCTATGAATGCTCTGGCTGGCAGAATTGGTATGCAAAGTGGCAAAAACCAAATGACCTGTTTCAGCAGCGGTAATGGCAATGGCAATTGTTTCAGGGTCTCGCATTTCACCGACCATAATGACGTCAGGGTCCTGCCGGAAAGTGGAACGAAGAGCCTTGGCAAAACTAAGAGTGTCCTGGTAAACTTCTCTTTGGTCAATAATGCTTCTTTCGTCTTTGAAAATATATTCAATCGGGTCTTCAATGGTGATAATGTGGTCTTTTCTGTTCCTATTTATTTCATCTATTAAAGCGGCTAAGGTGGTTGATTTGCCGTGGCTGGAAGGCCCGGCAATCAAAACAAATCCCTGGGCTGCTTTGGTAAACTCATGCAAAATAGGAGGCAGATTCAGCTCTTCAATGGTTTTAATTTCTGCCGGCACCAAACGAAGGGCAATTGAAATTTCTTCTCTTTGAAAAAAAACATTTGCCCTGAATCTTGCCTTATCTTCAAAGTTGTAAGAAAAATCAATTTCTTTTTTATTTAAAAAACTTTGGTATTGTTCTGCGGTCATCAGCGCTTTTGTCAGCTCCTGCATGTCGCTTGAGCTTAAAACCGATTCTTTCAAAAGAGGAACTAGGGCGCCAGACACTCTTAAGACCGGCTGGTGGCCGACTGAAAGATGCAAATCAGACGCTTGTTCCTTAATGGTTATTTCAAGAAACTCTTTTAACTTAGCTCTGTGGTTGCTATCTACTACGTTAGCTGTTTTTTTCATATGATTTTTTTAATTTCATCCACTACCTGACTGGGAGTGTAGTGAGCTTTAACTAAATATTTTGAAACTCCAAAAGCTATTCCTTTTTCAACTTCTTCTTTTTGGCCGAGATTTGAGAGGATGATTATTTTTAAATCTTCAATTTTTGATTCTGATTTGATTTTTCTGAGAATTTCCCACCCGTCAACTTTCGGCAAAACAATGTCCAATATGACCAAATCCGGCTTTTTTTCTTTTACTTTTGCCAGGGCTTGTTCTCCGTCAGAGGCCACTTCAACTGAAAAACCGGACTCTTTCAGCTTTGTCGTATAAATATCTATTAAAAATGGGTCGTCTTCAACTAGTAAAATTTGTTTCATATTATTTCTCTTCGGCAACCCTCAAAACTTCTTCTATTGTTGTAATCCCTTGCAATACTTTTAGTATTCCATCCTGTTTCATTGTAACCATTCCTTGCTCTTCTGCTTCTTTTTTAATTATAAACTCGGAGGGTTCTTTTAAAACCGCATTGGCAAGAGAAGGAGTCATTGATAAAATTTCAAACACTCCGATTCTTCCGGTAAATCCGGCGCTATTGCATTTGGGACAGCCTTTGCTTTTAAAAATATTTAATAATTTTTCTTTTTTAAGAGAATTTTTAATTGTTAGAGGAAGTCCCTCAATCTCTTTCAAAATAATGTCTCTTATTTTCGGATTCGGTTTTACTTTTTCCTTGCAATCATCGCACAATCTTCTGACCAATCTTTGGGCAATGGCCAGTTGAATAGTGGAAGGAATCAAATACGGTTCAATGCCCATGTCAACCAATCTCGGGATAACGCCCAAAGCGTTGGAAGTGTGCAAAGTTGACAAAACAATGTGGCCGGTCAAAGCAGCATGAATAACCAAACTGGCTGTTTCTTTGTCCCTGATTTCTCCCACCATAATGATGTCTGGGTCCTGCCTCAATATTTGGCGAAGGCCGGAAGCAAAACTGTAGCCGATTTCCGGCTTTACTTGCGATTGGTTTACGCCTTCAATAAAATATTCCACCGGGTCCTCAAGAGTTACTATATTCACTCCTTCTTTGTTTAGCAGCTGCAAAATAGCGTAAAGAGTGGTTGTTTTTCCGCAACCCGTGGGTCCGGTAGCTAATATCAAACCATAAGGCTTTGAAATTCCTTCCTGGACCACCTTTAAATTTCTGCTTTCTAAACCTAACTCTTCAAAACTTTTCAAGCCGGTCTCAGGATCCAGTACCCTGATAGCCGCTTTTTCTCCCAAGGTCGTTGGAAAAGTAGAAACGCGAAAATCAATGGACCTGCTGTTGACTTTTGTGGAGAATCTACCGTCTTGGGGAATTCTTGTTTCATCAATTTTCAAATTGGAAAGTATTTTTATTCTGGCAATAACTGCCGGATGAATCGTTAATGGCAGAAATATTGAAGAATACAAGATTCCCAGCAATCTGAATCTAATTCTCAACTTGTCTTTTGTCGGCTCAATATGAATGTCCGAAGCATTGCCTTCCACCGCATGCCTTAAAATAACAGCGACAATCTTGGTGATCGGAGCTTCTTCGGTCATTCTCTCAAGCTCAAGAGAAGTCAAGGTTTTTTTCTTTCCTTTTTCTTCTTTTAATTCTGTTTCCAGCTCTTCCAAAGCTATGCCAACCTCCCTTTTCAAGTTTTTGTATTGCTTTAAAAGCTCTTTGAAAGTGTTGGCAGTGATAAGAAAAATGCGATAATTGAAATTTCCCTGTCTGGCAAGAAACTTCAGGGCTTCCTGGGCTTTCAAATCTTCAGGATAAACCATACCCACCTCCAAATCTTTCTCGGTTTTTTGAATCGGAATCATCTGGTAATACTTGGCTGTTTCCTCTGGAATTGATTCCAAGGTTTGCAAGGGAACTTTTTCAATGGTTACTTCCCGTAAGGGTATTTTTAAACTTTCGCTTTTAACGCTAAAAAGAGCTGTTTCCGGAATCAATCCCGATTCTAAAATCACCTCTTCTTCTTTTTTGTTTGAGTTTTTAATGGCAGCTTCTAGAGAATCGCTTTTCTCTTTATCCAACATTCCTTTTTCTATTAATTTTTTAAGCAAAGACATAATTGTAATACCTAATTAGTCGCGGCACGTCCCGCTTACAGCGGGACTAACACCGCTCTTTAAAAACAATATCAATAGGGCAGGAAGGGGTTTTCTCTGCCTATTGTCACTCCTGGTATCTGTTCTCCTTCTTCGGTTTCTGAGGCAGGAATTTCTTTAAAAGGTTCAATTGCCGGGAAAGGCACAAGGTCTTTTAAATCCTGGCTTATAAGCTCGTCAAAATTAATCCTTATTTCTTTTTGAGACAGGGAAGAAGGCTCCTCAAACGGAATGGTTGTTTCTTTTTTAAAAAACCCCTGCCAAATAATGACCAGCGTAATAATGACGATAAAAATGAAAACTGCCACTAAGGTCTTTTGGAAGTTTTTCTGTTGTAAGAAAATAATGGCCATTTTAATAAGAATAAGCTTTTATTTTCAGAGCAACCGTAAATAAATCTTCTGAGGCCGGGGAAGTGAAAGAAATGTCTTCTATTTCAATTAGCCTAGCTGATTTTTCCAAATTAACAATAAAGCTTTCAAGGGAAGCGTAAGAGCCGGAAACCCTTAAGCTTAATTCGGTTTGTTTGACGTTAACCAGGTCTTTGGAAGCAGCAATGGTAAAAGGGCTTACGCTTTCCAAAATCATGCCAGACTGGCTGCAGGCCTGCTGGACAAAATTGAGCAAAGACGGCAAAGAAAGGGAATCAGGCAAAGCAGAATCAATTTTGGAAGTTTCTGCATTATATTCTGCCAGCTTGGCTTTTATCGCATCAATATCTGCAAAATACTGCTCTTGCGCTTCCAGCTCTATCTTTTTTGCGTTAATGCTGTTTTGCACTTCTCTCAAGCTTTGGTACTTGGGCCACAAAATAGCCGGTCCCAAAACAATGGAAAAAACAAAGCAGCTAATAATGATAATCGGGATGAAATCTAGAAAATTGAATTTGTTCATCTTAAAATGCCGGGTTTAATATATACTGACAATTCGAAATCAACGTTTCTTTCCTTGCTTATGGAAATTTTCTGCAATTCTACTTTCTCAATCCAATTTCTCTCTTTAAAAATCAAAATCTGCTGCCCGAGGATTTCAAAGCTCGGAGTTTTCCCGGAAAGAATTACCTTGTTTCCTTCGGCGTTTAAATTGAATTGAGAAAACCAAACTTGGGGATGAGACGACGCTTGAATCAAATCAAAAATCTTGGAACTTCTTATATGCTGATCAAGCAATTTGAAAAAAGCTTCAATTTTGCTGTTATATTTCAAAACCTCTCTTTCTGAAGCGCTTCTTTCCAACGACTTTAATTCATTCAAAGATACTGTTAATCCCTGAAAGTAACCCCCGGATTTTTTCAAAGAATTGTCCAGAATAAAAAAGCTTAAAACGGACAAAAATAAAATAACCAAAAAAGCAAAAAACAAGGCATTCAGCCAGCTGGGTAATTTTGCGCTTTCTTTTGGTATTATTTCAACCATATATTAATATTCCAAACCTCTTAAAGCCGTGCCCACGGCTATGGAATAACCGGGACCCATTTCTTTCAATGTTTCTTCCAAAATGGGAGGATAAAAAATATTTGAAAAAGGATTGCCGATTTCCACCTCCTTGCCAAAAGATTCTTTGAAATATTCTTTTAAGCCGGGAAGCAGGGCTGTGCCGCCGGCAATTATCACTTTTTCAATCTCTTTATTCTCCTGCTGGAAGAAAGCGTGAAAAATTCCCTGAATTTCTCTTAAAATGACGTCAATCAAAGGAAGGAGTATCGTTCTGATATTTTGAGCGTTTTGCTCTTCTCCGGGCAGTAAACATTTTATGCCGTATTTTTTCTTCATTTTTTCAGCTTCGGCAAAATCAATATTCAAACTCTTGGCAATGGTTGAAGTGAAATCATCTCCGGATATGTCAAAGCTGTGCGAATTTTTTAAAACTCTTTTGTCAACAATAGTGCAAGTGGTGCTTTGCGCTCCAATATCTATTAAAGCAATCAGTCTTTTTTCTTCTTCTCCGACCAAAGACCTCATCAAACTGAAAGCTTCTGCTTCCAAAGAAAATAATTCCAATTGGGAAAGTTTGGCGATTTCCTGGTATTGGTTGATTATCTCATTGGGAGCAGCCACCAAAAGAACTTTAAATCCTTTTTTTTTGTTGGCTAAGGACTTATCCTCTATTATCTGCCAATCAAGAGTCACTTCTGATAAAGGAAGAGGAACGTATTGCTTGGCTTCGTATCTGACTGCCTGGGGTAATTCTTCCCTAGTCATCGATGGCAATTCAAAATTGGTAAAAAAAGTGGAAAAATCAGGAATGGAAAAAACAACTTTCTGCGTTTTGATTCGTGCTTCTTCTTTGACCGCTTTTATCGCTTTGGCAACGTCTTTATTGGAAAGCAAAAGCGTATTTTTATCAAATGTTCTGAATGGCTTGTCGTAAAAAACAGAGGCGGAAATCTGACCGTAATTTTCCAGTTTCCTCTGGTGGCCGAACCTATACATTTCCACCATCTTCACATAGGAAGTTCCAATGTCTATTCCCAAGAATCTTTTAGGTAGTAATGTCTGGATAAAATTCCACATAATGTTTTTTTATATATTACCATTAATATCGTATTGAGAAAAGAGCTAATCATGTGGATAAAAACCAAAAATCTTGTTAAAGAACTCAGCAAGCCGCTTGCAATTCCGAAGCTTTAGCGAAGGATTGCGGAACATCGTGGACAACGTTAGAACTATACTCCAACGACAAACTGAGTATATTTACATACCAGATTTAAGCCCACAAGCTTAATTTATCATATTTTACTCCATCTTGCTACTATTTCTTGAAATAAAAATTGCTCGGCGACAGGCTTTTTGGCCTAATCTTGAAGACTGAACGATGTTAGGATTTCTCAAGTTACGAACATTGGTCTCCGCAATTAAAAAGAATCCTAGCAAGGATCCGGGACTCTCTTTAATTCCAGTGATGGAATTTTTTACTGCTGTTCTTCTTCTTTTTCTTCTTTCTTTTCTTATTTCTTTTCTTCTTCTTTTTTTTCTTCTTTCTTTTCTTCTTTCTTTTCTTCTTTTTTTTCTTCTGGCATATTTTTATTCGTTTTTAAGGTTAATTTCTGATGCGACCTTTGGATAAACGTTCCAGCCAGTTTTTTACTTTTCTTTAAAAAATAAAAAGGCTGAGGTTGGCTGGTCAATGAGCAGTTTGCGCCGCCCACCTATTTATTTGGCTTCTCAGCCCAATCCACTTCAAAATAGCTTAAATCTGGATTTGTGTCAATGGCAAAAGCCCGAGGCAACAACTCTCGGACGAAAACAAAAAAGATAAAATATGAGGCTTTTCGGTCATCCGAAAGGCTCACAAGCCTACGGAGGGGGTGGGATTCGAACCCACGAGTCCTTGCGGACGTCGGTTTTCAAAACCGATGGAATAAGCCGCTATCCGACCCCTCCCAAAAAAAAGAAAGCGGAGAGGGTGGGATTCGAACCCACGAGGGGATATTACTCCCCTAACACATTAGCAGCGTGCCGCTTTCAGCCGCTCAGCCACCTCTCCAGTATTTTTAATTCTAACCATAAAAATCATTTAAGTCAATTTGAATTTAAGCTGAATTTATGATATTTTAGAATAGTTGAGCTTCATTCTCAACGATTAGCGCCCGTAGTTCAACGGATAGAACATCTGATTGCGGATCAGAAGGTTAGAGGTTCGATTCCTCTCGGGCGCGCATGAACCTATCTACTCCTATTGAAGAAACTCCCCGCGTCGGACCGCAAATCCAAAAGAAATTAAGAAAGCTCGGGATTAAAACCGTAAAAGACCTCATTTTTCATTTTCCTCATCGATATGAGGATTTTTCCAATATTATTACGATTTCTGAAATAAAAAAAGAAGAATTAGTTTCCATTAAAGGAAAAGTATTGGACATCAAAAATATCAGGACTTTCAGAAAAAGAATGACTTTGACCCAGGCTTTGATCGGTGACGAAACAGGACAAATACAAGCAATTTGGTTCAACCAGCCGTATCTGATAAACACTTTCAAAAAAGGAGATTTTTTGTTTCTATCGGGCAAAACCAATCAAAAAGGAAGCCGCAAATATTTATCAGCTCCAGCTTACGAGAAAATCGCTGACATTAATTTTAACCATTCCGACCTGACCCACACGGGCAGGCTGGTACCTGTTTATCCCGGAACAGAAGGCTTGTCTTCAAGATGGCTGAGATTCTTGATTAAGCCTGTTCTGTTGAAAATGCGCAGTGAAATCAAAGATCCTCTGCCGAAAGAACTGAAAGAAAAATACAAGCTTCCTGATTTTAAAACAGCTATCTGGCAGATTCATTTTCCCGATTCATTAAAAGAAGCAGAAACAGCAAAAAAAAGATTTGTCTTTGAAGAGCTGCTCGTCCTTTCTCTTTTTATCTTGAATGAAAGATTGAAAATGACAAAAGAAAAGTCTTTTGCCGTACCAATAAACCTTAAAATCATCAAAGACTTTATAAACAACCTGCCTTTTAAACTGACTGACGACCAAAAAAAAGCTAGCTGGCAAATACTGAAAGATTTGGAAAAACCAAGGCCGATGAACCGCCTTTTGGAAGGAGAGGTTGGTTCCGGCAAAACAGTGGTGTCAGCTATGGCCGCTCTTAATGTGGTTAAGACCGGCTATCAAACGGTTTTTATGGCGCCGACAGAAATCCTGGCAAAGCAGCACTATCAAACCTTTAACAATCTTCTTAAAAAATACCGCTTAAAAATAGGGCTGATTACCGGAAAAGAAAACAAACTTCAGAACAGAAAAGTCAAAAGAAAAGATATTTTGGGAAAAACAAGCAAGGGGAAAATTGACATTTTAATAGGCACTCACGCTTTAATCCAAAAAGAAGTGAAATTCGGAAATTTGGCTCTTGTAATCATTGATGAGCAGCACCGATTCGGCATAGAACAAAGAGCCAGATTGTGCCAGAATTCAAAAACTAAAACCATTCCTCACTTGCTGTCAATGACAGCCACGCCAATCCCCAGAACCCTGACTTTAACGATTTACGGAGATTTGGACCTTTCTTTGATTAAACAGCTTCCCAAAGACAGAAAAAAGATAATTACGGAAATAGTTCCGCCAGCAGACAGAAAAAAAGCCTACAATTTCATAAAAGAACAGATAAAAAAAGGAAGGCAGGTGTTTGTAATCTGCCCGAGAATTGAATCTTCCTCTACTGCAAACGGACAATCCGAAAGAGCCTCAATCTGGGCTGAAGTAAAAGCGGTAAAAGAAGAATACGAGAAGTTGAAAAAAGAAATTTTCCCTGAGTTTAAAATAGCCATGCTCCACGGCAGAATGAAAAACGAAGAAAAAGAAAAGATTATGAAAAAACTGAAGCAAGGCATTATTGATGTTCTTGTTTCCACTTCTGTTATAGAAGTGGGTATTGATGTTCCAAACGCAACAGTCATGGCTATTGAAGGAGCTGACAAATTCGGCTTGGCACAACTTCACCAGTTCCGAGGCAGGGTTGGCAGAGGAAAAGAGCAATCTTTTTGCTTGCTTTTAACTGACTTTCATTCCCAAACTGTAAACAAAAGATTAAAAGCATTGATAAGTTACGAGAACGGATTTGACTTGGCAGAAAAGGATTTACAAATCAGAGGACCTGGCGATTTATCCGGCCAAAGGCAGTGGGGCGTGCCCGATATGACAATGACCGCTTTAAAAGATATTGAATTGGTTGAAGAAACGAGAAACGAAGCAAAAGCAATCCTGCAAACTGACCCTCAATTGAAAAAAAATCCGCTCTTGCGGAATAAACTGGAGGAATTCCAAAAAAGAATCCATTTGGAATAAATCATTTCCTTATCTTTTCCGTCACCCAGAATCCAAGATATTTTTTAATGGCTAATCTTGTTTGCGATTCCAAAGCAGGAAAAGCGCCAAAAACTATTAGGGTAACAGGTATGAGCAGCCACTGGAAAAACATTGAAAAATTCTTCCATTTGCTCAAAGTTTTTGGCCGGGGAGGAAGCAAAAGCAAGCTCATAATCGCTGATATCATTATGCCGGCCATGGCAGCTGTCATAATCAAGCTGGTTAATCTCGGCAGATTGTAAGACAAAAGACTGGTTTTGAAGTGTTCACCGCCGATCATCAAAGGCAGCCAGCCTAAAAAGAAAATAATCAAAGTAGCTACTGCCCAAGACCAAAATCCGTCTAAAATGACAAAAGTATGGCTAATTTTCTCTTTCAAGGGAATTTTTTTGTTTTTTAAAAAATTAAAAAGGATGTAAGGAATGTTTTCACACCCCCAAGCCCAACGCCTTTGCTGTTTATATTGGTTTATGGCTGTCCTTGTTAAGGTTTTGGCCAAAACAGCATCCATTGAAACAGGATAATACAAAGGCACAACTTTGTAATTGCCATTGTAAAAAAAGTAAGCTTTCCAAAAAATCCGCGAATCGTCTGAAGTCATATTGTAAGGATAGCCGACCTCTGTCAAAACTTTAAAAGGTATAGAATGCGAGGAATAGCTTACCAATTGCTCCGGTCTTTGCTGCTGCATCATCTGCCAGAAAGTTCCTGAGGTGGCAATCACTCTGGAAAAAGCAGGCGCCTGCCAGATATTGTTGTTGTAAATGGGAATCGGCTGGAAACTGCTTTTCAAAGGATTATCTACGGTCAAATAATGCCAGGTTAAAACTGCAAAATATTGAGGATATGGCCTTGTGTCTATATCAAAATTGGAAACAATAATGTTCTCGTAAGGCAAGGATAATTTATCAATAATCAATTCTTTTGTTTTTTGAATTGTCCAAGCGACATTAGAGCCCTTGCCCGCTATTTCGCCTTTAATGTCTTTGGGGTGGAAAGTAACCAGAAGTTTAAAGAATTTTTCTCCGAATTCTTTTTCAATTTGCTTGGCTGTTTCTTTTACGCCTTCTCCTCCTCTTTCTTCAACCGCCAAAACAACAATCATTTTATCTTTGGGATACTTTGAATCAAGCAAAGCTTTAAAAGAAGATTTCACAACGTCATAGCTCTCTTTATAAGTCGGCAAAATAATAAGATGATAAATATCCTGCCAGTCTTTAAGTTTTTTTACTTTTTCCAGCCAATCAATTGAAAGGTTTTTTTTCATCAGTTTGTAGCTGGCTGATTGATAAAAAGAAAGATAAAAAACCCTGAACAGCCAAAAGCAGTCAAAAATGATGATAAAAACAGCTACAGCAACAGGATTTAGCCAAGAAAAGACAAAAGCTAAAAAAAGAGTCCCCCATGAAAGCAAGGCGGGCAAAAACTCAAAGCATCTGTAAATAAATCTCTCTTTCTTGTTTTCCAAATCTGAAGACGAAGAGAGATTTAAATAGTTATTTTTCATGCGGCCCCACGGGAAGTCGAATCCCGGTTTTCGGGATGAAAACCCGATGTCCTAACCACTAGACGATAGGGCCATAATTTCCCTTCTATCTTAATTTAATTTATGATATTTGTAAAGATACGAACAATATTATGAAAATATTAGCCATAGAAACATCCTGCGACGACACTTGCGCAGCTGTTGTTGAAATCAAAAAAGCCAGAGATTTTGAAATCCTTTCCAGTGCGGTTTCTTCTCAGACAAAACTCCATTCAAAATACGGAGGGGTTTTCCCTTCTTTGGCAAAAAGGGAGCACCAAAAAAACCTGCCTCTTGTTGTCAAAAAAGCTTTAAACAAAGCTAAGAATCCAAAGATTAATCTGATTGCTGTTACGTCCGGACCGGGTCTTGAACCGTGTTTATGGACAGGTATAAACTTCGCTAAAGAATTGGCGCAAAAAATGAAGTTGCTGGTCGTACCGATAAACCATATTGAGGCTCACATCTTGGCGAATGCAATTTACGAAAATTCAAAATTCCGCTTCCCGGCGATCTGTTTGGTCGTTTCCGGAGGCCACACGCAAATTATATTAATGAAAAAAATCGGCCAATACAGTATATTAGGCGAAACCAGAGACGATGCAGCCGGAGAATGTTTTGACAAAACAGCCAGAATTCTGGGATTAGGGTATCCTGGAGGGCCGATTGTCGCCAAAACAGCGGCTAAATTGAAAGGCAAGAAATTAAAAATTGTTTTACCCCGACCGATGATTTATCAGAAAAACTATGATTTCAGCTTTTCCGGATTAAAAACAGCTGTTTTGTACGATTTCAAAAAACGTCCAATAAGAACCAGAAAGTCAAAACAATATATTCAAGAAATCTGCGCTGAAATCCAGCAAGCAATCATTGATGTTTTAATCCGAAAAACGATAATCGCGGCAAAAGATTACAAAGTGAAATCAATCATCCTGAGCGGAGGAGTAACAGCCAATGAAGAACTGAGAAAACAGTTCCAAACAGCCATCAACAACCAGCAGCTGAAAATTAATCTCTTGCTCCCGCCAAAAAATCTATGCACTGATAATGCGGCGATGGTGGCGATTGCCGGATATTTCAATTGGCAAAAGAAAAAGAACTGGAAAGAAATTGAAGCTAATGCTAATCTAAGAATAGATAAATGTCTGTAAATTATGGGAAAAGAGCTTTCTAAAACTTACGAACCGAAAAAAACAGAAAAGAAAATTTATCAACTCTGGTTAAAGACCGGTTTTTTTAATCCGGACAGGCTTCCTAAAAATTCTCAAAAAAAATCCAAAACCTATTCCATTGTCATTCCCCCGCCAAACATTACCGGCGAGCTTCATATGGGGCACGCCATGAACGCCACGATTCAAGATATTTTAATTAGAAAAAAAAGGATGGAGGGATTTAAAACTGTTTGGCTGCCGGGCACGGACCACGCCGGCATCGCCACTCAAAATGTAGTAGAAAAAAATCTGAGAAGAGAAGGATTAAGCAGATTTGATTTGGGCCGGGAAAAATTTATAGAAAAAGTCTGGCAATGGCAAGAAAAATACGGAAACATAATTCTTGATCAATTCAAAAAAATAGGAGCCAGTTGCGATTGGTCAAGAACCCGTTTTACAATGGACAAAGATTATGTAAAAGCGGTTGAAACTGCTTTTTTGCATTACTATAAAAAGGGCTGGATTTACCAGGGGGAAAGAGTGATTAGCTGGTGCCCGAGATGCAAAACAAGCTTATCTGATTTAGAAATTGAATATAAAGAGGAAAAGGGGAAACTCTGGTACATAAAATACCCAATTAAAAAAATTCCAAATTCCAAATCCCAAATTCCAAATTCAATTACGGTGGCAACGACAAGACCGGAAACAATGCTGGGAGATACGGCAGTGGCAGTCAACCCAAAAGACAAAAGGTACAAGAATTTGGTTGGCAAAACCGTTATTCTACCGATTCAAAACAGGGAAATTCCGATAATCGCAGACAGATTAGTTGATATAAAGTTCGGCACAGGAGCCATAAAAGTCACTCCCTCCCACGATATGACCGACTGGGAAATAAAAGAAAGGCATAATTTAGAATCAATAAAAATCATCAAAGAGGACGGAAAAATGGCAAAAGAATCAAAAATCTGCGAAGATTTGACTCCTTTTCAATGCCGAGAAAAAGTAATAGAAATTCTGCAAAAAGACGATTTGATTGAAAAAATAGAAGATTATAACCATTCTCTGCCTTATTGCTATAGATGTCATTCTTTGATTGAGCCGATTTCTTCAAAACAATGGTTTTTAAAAATGGGCATTTTGGCAAAAGCGGCAATCAAGGCGGTAAAAAGCGGAAAAGTAAAATTTATTCCTAAAAGATTTGAAAAAATTTATTTTGACTGGCTGAAAAACATCAAGGACTGGTGTATTTCCCGTCAAATTTGGTGGGGCCACAAAATTCCTATTCCAGGAGAAAATGACGTTTTAGACACCTGGTTTTCTTCTGCTCTGTGGCCTTTCGCCACTTTGGGCTGGCCTAACAAAGCCAAAAACAGCGACTTGGACAGGTTTTATCCGACAAACGTTCTTTCCACCGCCAGGGACATTATTAACTTATGGGTGACAAGAATGATTTTTTCCGGGATTGAATTTATTAATAAAATTCCTTTTCATACGGTTTATATCCATCCAACCGTCTTAACCAAAGAAGGCAAAAGGATGTCAAAATCTTTGGGCACGGGAATAGACCCGATTAACCTGATTGAAAAATACGGAGCCGACGCCACTCGCTTTGGCATCAGCTGGCAATTAACAGGAGGACAGGATATCAGGTTTACCGAAGACAATATTGTAATGGGAAGAAAATTTTGCAATAAAATTTGGAACGCCTCAAGGTTTGTTCTATTAAACAAACCCCCACAGATTAACACAGATTTTGATTCGCTCCGCTCGCCACACAGATTAACACAGATAAAAAATTTAACTCCGGCCGATAAAAAAATATTAAAGGCATTAGATAACACGGTAAAATCAGTAAATAAGGATTTGGACGATTTCCAGTTCGGCAAAGCGGCTAATATTATTTACAATTTCTTCTGGCATGATTTTTGCGACCTTTATATTGAAAAAAGCAAATCGCAAAAAAACAAAAAAAACACTCAAAAGATATTGTTATATGTATTATTAAACTCCCTTAAAATTCTGCATCCGTTTATGCCTTTCATCACCGAAGAAATTTATCAAAATCTTCCCATCAAGAACAAAAAGAAGTGCTTAATGGTTGAAAATTGGCCGCTTTAATTAAAATGTCTTATCCTTTTTACATATTTTTTGGAACATTGCCAAGCTTTATCTGGCTTTTGTTTTATTTAAAAGCAGATTCGCACCCTGAATCCAACAAAATGGTCTTAAAGATATTCGTTTTTGGCATGCTAATAGCTTTGCCGGCTATTTTACTGGAAATGGGAATTTTAAATATTTTAAACAATCTGGTTTTGCCGACGATTCTATCAATATTCTTAAGCGTTTTTGTCGCTGTGGCTTTTATAGAAGAGTTTTTAAAATACTTGGTTGTCAGAGCAAAAGTTTTGGACAATCCGGAATTTGACGAACCGATAGACGTTGTCCTCTATATGATTATTGCCGCTTTGGGCTTTGCCGCAGCAGAAAACATTTTAATTTTATTTTCTCTCGGCCCGGTGTTTTTCCTGGAAGACGTGTTTTTAATCAGCGTTTTAAGATTCTGGGGAGCAACTTTTTTGCATGCTTTGTGTTCCGGCCTTATTGGAGTTTTTTTGGCTTTGTCCATTTTTGAAATGAAGAAAAGAAGTTTATTTCTTGCCAGTGGCTTGGGGATAGCCTTGCTCTTGCACGGACTCTATAATTTTTCTATTATGAAGACTGAAGGAATGCTTTCCTTTTTGATTCCAATTATTATCTTGCTCGGTTTGGCCGTATTCCTATCCTTCGGCTTTCATAAGTTGAAAAAACTCAAAAGTGTTTGTAGAATATAAATATAATAATTAAACAGCTAAACTATGACATCATTTTTCGACAAACTTAAAAAGGGCATGGGCATTGAAGAGCCAATTGCCGAACCAGAAGAAGAAAAAAAAGAAACAGAAATTAAAGAAAAAACAGCCAAAAAACCAAAAAGAGCGAAAAAACCAAAAAAGGAAGAAAAAACTCCTGAAATAAAAGTGGAGAAAATAGAAATTCAAACAGAGGAGCCTGAAGAAAAAGAACCTGAAGAAATTGAAGAAAAAACAGAAGAACCGAAAGAAGAAAAGAAGAAGAAATGGCCTTCATTCAGCGGAATGGAAGAAGGACAACTGGCAATTGACGTTTACCAAACAGAAAAAGATTTGATTATCCAATCGGCAATAGCCGGAGTTGAGCTTGAAAACTTGGATATTTCAACAGAAAGAGACATAATTACCATCAAAGGAGAAAGGGAAAAACCACTTGAAGAAAAAGGCGATTATTTCCTGCAAGAGTGCTTTTGGGGACCTTTTTCAAGAGAGATAATCCTGCCAACTGAAGCTGATCCTGGCAGAGCTGAAGCTGAAATGAAAAACGGCATCTTAACTATCAAAATTCCGAAAGTTATAAGAGAAAAGAAAAGAAAAATCATTATCAAAAAACAGTAAGAGTTTTTCAATAAACGAAACCGAGCACATAAATTATGTGCTCGGTTTTTGGTGCCCAGGGAGAGACTCGAACTCTCAAGAGTTGCCTCACTGGGTCCTAAACCCAGCGCGTCTGCCAGTTTCGCCACCTGGGCGCATTATGAATTTTATTCTTTTTAAAAAACAAAATCAACCCTCCCAAAAAAGAGGGTTGATGTAATATCAAATAATTTAAGGAATCTTAAGCGCCCAAAAGATTTCTTACTAAGGCAATCGCTCCTCTGGCTAATAACGCAACAGCCACGCCCATCAAACAGTACATCAACATATTTCTGGCTTTATCTACTTTTGTCGTGTCTCCGCTAGCTGTAATGAAATTAAGGCCGGCCATAACCAAGAAGATGAAAGCTATTACCAACAAAATGGTGAAAATCAAATCGCCGATTCTGTTCAGGATATCAACTAACTCGTCAACGCTTCCGCCGATGGTCGGCGCCGTTTCCTGCGCCAGAACAAAAAAAGGCAGAACCAACAAGCTTACTGAAAGAAATAGTATTAAATATTTTTTCATTTTTTTATCCCTAAAAATTGACTTTCGACCTTTTAATTTTTAAAAAGATTTTTATTCCACCACTCCCAATACTGATTTTAGCACCAAAACCAATCCTTTGGCAAGCAGAATAATGGCAAAGCCGATGGACGTGTATAAGAATAAATTCTTTGCCTTCTCAAGCTTCCAAGTATCGCCGGCAGAAGTAACCATCATAAAGCCGCCGATGATGAAAAGCAAACCGGCCAAAGGTATGCTTACTTTAAAAATGAAATCAATTATGGCGTTTATCAAATCCTTAATATCGTTGTATTTTAAAGGATTTTCCAGCTCAACTGCCAAAGAGATATCTTTCACGAAAAAAGCAAAAAGCAGTATAAAGATTAGAAATATGAAGTATTTCTTTTTCATGGTTTTATTTTACCAGAATCAAGGCAAAATGATAAGGCCCGGCTTTAAACTCTTTTTCTATCTTTAAATCTAAACTAAGCGCAATTTCTTTTATTTCTTCAGGCGAAACTCTCTTTTCTTTCGGCACCAAAACGGCATTTTCTCCCCAATCAACCATTAATATTCTGCCGCCTTTTTTCAAAACTCTTTTTCCTTCCTCCAACACCTTTTTTTTGTCTTCGCATTGGAAAAGAAGGTTTGTCATTAAAACCAAATCGCAGCCTTGTTCCCAGATTTCAACGCCCTTTTCAACATCTGCTAAAATTGTCTTAATATTGGAAACCTTTGCCAATTTTGCTTTTGCCTGAAGCGAAGAAATGGGCTCTTCTAAAATATCAACTGCGAAAACCTTTCCGTATTCCAGTTTCTTTGCCAGAGGAATGGCCCAGCCGCCAGAACCCGAACCGAAATCAGCAGCAACCATATCCTCTTTCAATTTTAATTTCTGCAAGATTTTTTCCGGATTTAAAAATCTTTCCATAATTATGTGCAGGTTACCGAAGCAACTTTATCGCCCTGCTCTAACCTCATTAATCTCACTCCCTGGGCTGAACGGGAAAGCTTTGGAATTTGGGAAATCTTCGTTCTGATAACCTGGCCTTTTTGCGAAATAACAATTAAATCTTCCTCTTCTGGGCCGATAACTCTGGCAGCGATTATGTTGCCTGTTTTTGGATTGACATTGCTGGTTTTTACCCCAGAACCACCTCTGCCCTGCGTTTTATACTCTTTGACGTCTGTTCTCTTGCCGAATCCGTTTTCCGAAATAATCAGCAAATAGTTTTGAGCTTTGACTTTCTGCTCTTGGGAGGCGACGACATCTATTGCCACTACTTCGTCTCCTTTTTTCAGCCTTATTCCTCTGATGCCGGAAGCAGTCCTTCCCATTGCCCTTATCTCCTTTTCTTTAAAGCAAATAGACTGGCCTTTTCTGGTAACAAGCAGTATCTGGTCTTGGCCGGTTGTTTTCTGAACGTTTTTGAGCTCGTCTCCTTTTTTCAAAGAAATGGCGATTAACCCTGACTTTCTGATGTTTTCAAAATCATCCAAAGGAGTTTTCTTGATTATACCATTCTTGGTGGCCATTATTAAGTATTTTATGCCCTGCTCCTGGTCTTTTTTGCTGATTGTCCTGAGGCATAAAATCTTATCCTGGGGAGTAATCTCAAGGAAATTCAAAAGACCCCTGCCCCTGGCCACTCTTTGGCCTTCTGGTATTTCGTAAACCTGAGTGCGGAAAACTTTTCCGGAATCAGTGAAAAAGAGCAGAGAATCATGAGTTTGCGCTGCCAGAAAATGTTCTACCACATCGTCTTGAAGGGTTTTCATACCAAGCATTCCTTTGCCGCCTCGTTTCTGTATTTTATAAGTTTTCGGATTGATTCTTTTGATATATCCTCCTTGGGTCAAGGTGATGATTGTTTCCTCCTGGGGAATTAAATCTTCTTCGGCAATGTCTCCTATTTTCTGGCTGTGCACTTTTGTTCTCCTTTCGTCTCCGAAATTATCTTTAACTTCTTTGATTTCTTTTTTAACCACTGCTTTTATCTTCTGCGGGCTTTTCAGGATTTCAGTGAATTCTTTTATTTTTAATTTTAATTCTTTTAATTCGTCTTCAATCTTCTTTCTCTCCAATTTGGCCAAAGCTGAAAGTTTTGTTTCCAAAATAGCGTTTGCCTGGATTTTCGTTAAATTAAATCTTTTGATTAAATTCTTTTCTGCATCATCCCTGCTGGCTGAATTCTTGATTGTTTTTATCACCTCGTCAATATTAGCCAGACACTTGTGCAAACCTTCCAAAATATGAGCTCTTTCTTTTGCTCTTTCCAAATCATGCTTTGTTCTCCTGGTAATCACTTCTGTCCGATGCGCGATAAAATAACTAAGTATCTCAACCAAGCTCAAAACCCTTGGCTGGATTTCATCGACTAAAGCCAGCATGTTCAAATGGAAAGTTTTTTGAAGGTCAGTGAACTTATACAGGCGATTGAGAATCTTCTGGGGGTATGCATCGCGGGAAAGCTCAATGACAATTCTCATTCCTTCTCTGTCTGATTCGTCCCTGATGTCTTTTATCCCTTCTATCTTTTTTTCCTGGACCAAAGCAGCCAGCTGTTCAATTAAAGTTGATTTTTGAACCTGAAAAGGAATTTCAGTGATAATGATGCGCTGACGCCCTGTTTTTTCCTGCTCTACGACATCAACTTTTCCCCTGACAACAATAGGGCCTTTGCCCTGGGAATAGGCCTCAACTATTCCTTTCTGGTCAAAAATTATGCCTCCTGTCGGAAAGTCAGGGCCTTGAATAAACTTAAAGAGCTCTTCAGTATCTGCTTTCGGCTTTTCAATCAAATAAATCAAAGCATCACAAACTTCTGACAGATTGTGAGTGGGTATATTTGTTGCCATGCCCACAGCAATGCCCAAAGAGCCGTTCAAAAGAAGCTGGGGTACAGGTGAAGGCAAAACGCTTGGCTCTTTTCTCGTTTCGTCAAAGTTGCTAACGAAATTAACCGTATTTTTTTCAATGTCTTTTAGCGTTTCTTCGCCGACTTTGGAAAGGCGGCATTCAGTATATCGCATGGCAGCTGGAGGATCCGAATCAATGCTCCCAAAATTCCCCTGACCGTCAATCAAAGGATACCTCAAAGAAAAATCCTGAGCCATTCTTGCCAAAGCGTCGTAAACAGCCGTATCGCCATGGGGATGGTAGCGACCCAAACAGCTTCCGACAACAGTAGCTGACTTTCTGAATTTTGCGCTGTGCCGCAATCCTTCTTCCAGCATTGTATAGAGGATGCGGCGGTGAACCGGCTTTAAACCGTCTCTGACGTCAGGCAAAGCCCGGGAAACAATAACTGACATTGCATAATTAATGTAAGATTCCTTCATCTCTTCGGTTATTTCCCGCGGCTTGATAAGGCCAATTTTTGTAGTTTCAGTTTTTAAATCGTTATTCTTCTTCATAATTAATGTCCGGTATGTTAATTTCCGGCATTTCTAAGTTCGGCAGATTCAGCTCTTCTTTTATCTCTTCTGTCTTGAAATTGCCCAACTTGTCTTGAATTTTTTTCGTCCAAAAAAACAACAGAATCAAGCCGAGAACAATCACTATCAACCACAGAATAATTTTCTTTTTGGATTCTGGCAGTTTTTGGATTTTTTCAATAATGTTCACGGATTGATTCTAAATTAAGGATTGAGAACAACTATTTTCGCCTCTTCAGAAACGATGTCTTTCTTTTTAATGGATAATTTCGGCAAAGATTCTATTTTTTTAATGCCCATTGTTTTCAGGAATTTGTCCAATCCGTCAAGCTTCATTTTTAATTTGGGCAATTGATAATGCATCGGAATTATGATATTCGGCTCTATCTGAGACATTATTTTTATTGCTTCTTTCGCTGAAATGGTGAACGTACCGCCGACAGGAATCATCAAAATATCAACTTCGCCGATTTTTTCGACTTGTTCTGGAGTCAATTCTTTCTGGCCCAAATCTCCCAAATGGCAAATTCTTAATTCTTCCGCCTCAATAATATAAATGGTGTTAATGCCTCTTTCTTTTCCTGAAGAAGAATCGTGGAAAGCAGCAACTCCCTGGACAAACACTTCTTTTATTTCGTATTCTCCAGGACCTGAAATCAAAAAAGGATTGCCGGTAACTGCTTTTACATTATTGTGGTCTGAATGCTGGTGGGAAATCAACAAAATATCAGCTTCAAGCTTTGGAACTCTTAAGCCGATGTCCTCTGAAAAAGGATCAATGACAATATTGACATGATTGTTCTTTGCCTGGCTTATTGCTATTTGAAAACATGATTGACCATGCCAAAAGATGTTCATAATATTTAATTTTATCACAGCTATTGCAAAAACTCAATGTTTATTGTAAACTTATTTCTATGAAAGATTTATTGGAACAGAACAATTTGGTAAAACCGGCCCAGGTCGGCAAAATCGTGGAAGGAAAAATCGTCGGCAAAGCAAGATCTGCTGTTTTTTTGGATTTGGGACCGATAGGAACCGGCATAATTTACGGCAAAGAGTTTCAGGAAGCAAAGGAAGAAATAAAGAGCTTAAAAATGGGAGACTCTCTTTTTGTCAAAATCATAGATTTGGAAAATGAACAAGGATATATTGAACTTTCTTTAAACCAAGCTTCTGACAAGATAACCTGGGAAAAGATAAAACAGCTGAAAGACAAAAACGAAAAATTAAACGTTAAAATCTTAGGGGCGAACAAAGGCGGGCTTTTAGCTGAGGTTTTCGGCGTTCCTGCTTTTCTACCTGTTTCACAATTGCTAGCCGAACACTATCCCAGAGTAGAAAAAGGAGATGCTGCTAAAATCGTCAGAGAGCTCCAGAAATTTGTCGGTCAGGATTTGGAAGTTAAAATCTTTGATTTGGATTCAAGGCAAGGAAAATTGATTTTGTCGGAAAAAGCCAAAGAAGATGAAAAGATAAAAGAAATATTGAAAAATTATAAGGTTGAGGACGTGGTTGAAGGCGAAATTACCGGCATTACCGATTTTGGCGTTTTTATAAGGTTCGGCGAGGAAAACCTTGAGGGATTAATTCACATATCAGAGCTGGACTGGCAGATGATTGAAGACCCGGCTGACGTTGTAAAACTGGGCCAAAAAGTTAAAGCAAAAATCATTTCTATTACAGACAATAAAGTTTCCTTGTCGTTGAAAGCATTAAAACAAGACCCTTGGCAGGATTTTGAAAAGGAATATAAAAAAGGCGACACGCTTGAAGGAAAAGTAACCAAGTTTAATCCTTATGGAGCTTTTGTCCAAATTAATTCTAAAATCCAAGGGCTTTGTCATATCTCCGAATTCGGCACCAAAACAAAGATGGAAGAAACATTAAAAATAGGCGAGAAATACAAATTTCAAATTTTATCAATTGATTCAAAAGAACACAGAATGAGCTTGAAAGTGATTAACTAACGAATTGAAGAAATACAAAAAACGGCTAATCAGGCCGTTTTTGCTTTCCTTGATTCTCATCTATTTTCCTGTTATCCTTATATATATGAGAAACTTGATTAAAAACTTCGCAATTATCCTGCTGATTTTTCTGGTTCTTTCCAGTATTTTTACTCTTTTTTCAAGCCCTTTTGAAAAGAAAACGGAATTGTCTTTAAGCCAGGTTATCGGAGAAATAAACCAGGGAAAGATAAAAAAGATTGCTGTTTCCGGCAACGACCTTGAGATAACCTATAAGGACGAGGCAAAAGCTTTTTCCACAAAAGAAACAGAAACCGCCCTTTCCCAATCTTTGATAAACTACGGAGTAGATGCGGAAAAATTAAAATCAGTGGAAATTGAAACAAAAGAAAAAAGCGATGTCTGGGGCTGGTTAATGCCTTTGTTATTAGTGCTTCCCCTTTTGGCTTTCGGGTTTTTCTTCTGGATGATTTTCCGTCAGGCAAAAGGAGGAGCAATGCAGGCTTTTGATTTTACAAAAGCAAGGGCCAGGCTGTTCGGAGCAGAAGGCCACCCAAAAGAAAGAATTACTTTTAAAGACGTGGCCGGATTGAAAGAGGCTAAAGAAGAATTAATGGAAATAGTTGATTTTTTGAAGAATCCGAAAAAGTTCCTGCAGATGGGAGCGAGGATCCCAAGAGGAGTATTGTTAATGGGCAGTCCTGGAACAGGAAAAACGCTTTTGGCAAGGGCAGTGGCAGGCGAAGCCCATGTTCCCTTTTTTCATATTTCAGGCTCTGAGTTTGTTGAGATGTTTGTGGGCGTGGGTGCAAGTCGAGTAAGAGATTTGTTTTCCACTGCCAAAAAATCAGCTCCGGCCATAATATTTATTGACGAACTTGACGCAATCGGCCGGCACAGAGGAGCAGGCTTGGGAGGAGGCCACGACGAAAGAGAACAAACTTTAAACCAGATTTTGGTTGAAATGGACGGCTTTGAAAGAGATACGAAATTAATTGTCTGTGCGGCAACAAACAGGCCGGACATCTTAGACCCAGCTCTTTTAAGGCCAGGCAGATTTGACAGAAGAGTTGTTTTGGACTTGCCGGATATTAACGACAGGGAGGAAATTTTGAAAATTCACTGTCAAGGAAAACCTTTGAATCCGGACGCCAATTTAAGAGAAGTCGCTGAAAGAACTCCGGGCTTTTCCGGAGCAGATCTGGCTAATGTGGCTAATGAAGCAGCCATTTTAGCTGCCAGAAAAAATAAACAGCAGATTTTTCAGCAAGAACTTTTAGAATCAATTGAAAAGGTTTTATTGGGGCCGGAAAGGAAAAGCCATATTCTTTCAAAGAAAGAAAAAGAAATTGCTGCTTATCACGAAGCTGGCCATGCTTTGGTCTCTGCTTCTTTGTCAGGCACGGAGCCAGTAAGAAAAATATCAATTGTTGCTAGGGGTATGGCAGCCGGATATACGATTAAAATGCCAACAGAAGAAAGGAAAATAAGGACGAAATCAGAGTTTCTTTCAGAGTTGGCAACGCTTCTGGCCGGTTTCTGCGCGGAGAAATTAAAGTTTGGAGAGATAACCACCGGAGCATCAAACGACTTGGAAAGAGCTTCTCAGTTGGCCAGAAAATTGGTCAAAGAATACGGCATGTCTTCGTTGGGGCCGATTTTTTTCGGCGAAAAAGAAGAATTGGTGTTTTTGGGCAAAGAAATTTCAGAGCAAAGAAACTATTCGGAAGAAATAGCCAGCCAGATCGACAAAGAAGTGGAGAAATTTATAAAAAATGCGGAAAATCAGGCAAATAAGATTTTGATAAAAAAGAAGAGGTTTCTTGAAAAAATTGCCAAGACCCTGATTGAAAAAGAAACGATTGAAAGAGAAGAGTTTGAAGAATTGCTTGGGAAAAAGAAAATTGAAAAATCAAAAAAAGCGCCGAGAAAAGAAAAAACGGCAAAATTGAAAATAAAGGTGATATAAGAAAGGGCACGTAGTTCATTGGTAGAACGCTTCTCTTATAAAGAAGAAGTAGAAGGTTCGATCCCTTCCGTGCCCACCAGGGGCACTTAGCTCAGCCCGGAGTGAGCGCTTCCTTGACATGGAAGAGGTCACAGGTTCAAATCCTGTAGTGCCCACATTCACCCCGTTAGAAATCCCGCGATTAACGGGGCTAAAAAGGATAAACTGGCGCGGAGAAAAGAATAATGGAAATTTCTAACGGGGTAAAAATTATTTATGAAGATGGGGATTTACTGGCGATTGATAAGCCAGCCGGGATAAATTCCGACGATTTTAAAAAAAGAGTTCACCGATTGGATAAAGACACTTCAGGAGTGCTTTTAATCGCAAAAAATGACGATACTTTAGAATTTCTTCAAAAGCAGTTTCAAGAAAGGAAAGTTGTCAAAAAATACCTTTCTTTGGTTGTCGGTAATATGGAAAATAGCGAAGGAGAAATTGAAACTTTGCTTGGCCGTTCGCCGGCAGACAGAAAAAAACAAAAAGTATATCTGGCCGGAGAGCCAAACTCCCAAGGGAAAAGGCAAGCGATTACTAAATACAAAGTATTGCAAAAATTCAAAGATTATGATTTCATTGAAGTTGAGCCTAAAACCGGCAGAAAACACCAGATAAGGACACATTTTGCCTATCTTAACCATCCTGTTGTCGGAGACAAAATGTACGGGTTTAAAGGTCAACCTTTGCCAAAAGGCTTAAAAAGACATTTTTTACACGCATCTTATCTGAAGATAAAATTGCCAAACGGTCGAGAAAAAGAATTCAAGTCAGAATTGCCTGATGATTTAAAAACAGCATTAAACAATTTACAATGAGTACGAAATTAGAAACATTTATTAAGGCTCAATTAAAAAAAGATTTGCCTGATATTCGACCAGGGGATACTGTTAAGGTTCACCAAAAAATCAAAGAAACATTAAAAAAGGGCAAATCTGCTAAACAGGAAAGTAAAGACAGAATTCAAGTGTTTGAGGGCCAAATAATAGCCAGAAAGCACGGCAAAGGCGTAAATTCAACCATTACGGTCAGGAAAGTAATTTCCGGGATTGGAGTTGAAAAAACATTTCCCATTCATTCTCCGATTATTGATAAGATTGAAGTTGTTAAACGAGGAAAAGCAAAAAGATCAAAGCTTTACTATTTAAGAAAAGCCAAGGGCAAAAGGGCGAAATTGAAAAGAGAAGAAGTTATTAGCAAATAAAACAAGCCCAGGTGGTGGAATTGGTATACACACACGTTTGAGGGGCGTGGCTCATTTGAGCGTGCGGGTTCAAGTCCCGCCCTGGGCACTTCTAAATATGGACGGCTAGCTCAATGGTTAGAGCATCGCGTTTACATCGCGGGGGTTATGGGTTCGAGTCCTGTGCCGTCCACCAGTTTGAAAAATTAAAGGTTTTTCATTAAAATTAAACTGCGCCGCGGTAGCTCAGTGGTAGAGCACATCTCTGAAAAAGATGGGGTCGAGGGTTCGATTCCCTCCCCCGGCACAAAATGCGGGTGTCGTATAACGGCTATTATGCAACCTTGCCAAGGTTGAGAAGAGGGTTCAACTCCCTTCACCCGCTCCATGTTATACCCTTGACAAGCCCTGTGGATAAGTTATAATGGTAGAATCCCGAAAAACGGGATTTTAAAATGGATATATACTCTAAAGCCGAAGCACATAATAAGCTTATGTGCTCGGATAAAGCAAAAATCGTATTTTTTCTCTTTGTCGGCTTGGGAATTCTAATTCTGGGAATGCCGTCTTTAGGCCTGCCTATTCAAAAAAGCGAGGCAGAATTGCTTTTGAAAGAAGACTCCGCTCTCCAAGAAAAATTGGCGCTTTTCGGCCAAAATACCTTAATTCCTGTTGTCAGCCCCTCTAATGAGGAAGCTGAAACTGTTAAAAAGGTCACGGTAATCGTCACCGCCTATTCCAGTACGCCCTGGGAAACTGACGGAAATCCTTATGTCACTGCTGCCGGAACCTGGGTCAGAGATGGTATTGTCGCCAATAATTATCTTGCTTTCGGTACGCAAGTAAAAATGCCCGAACTATTTGGGGAAAAGGTTTTTGTGGTTGAAGACAGAATGAGTTGGAGAAAAGACGATTATCATTTTGACATTTGGTTTCCTTCTTATTGGGAAGCGAAAGAATTCGGCGTAAAAAGAACATATATTGAAATACTGGAAGGATAAAATAGATTAAAAAATAACTTTAACAAACGAAACCGAGCACATAATTTATGTGCTCGGTTTTTGGTGCCCGGGGTGGGATTCGAACCCACATGGTCTTGCGACCGCAACATTTTAAGTGTTGTGCGTAAACCGTTCCGCCACCCGGGCAAATCTTGAGGCGGCGGTGGGAATTGCACCCACGTATAGCGGTTTTGCAGACCGCTGCGTTAGCTATTTCGCCACGCCGCCAATAGTGAACTTTGTTCAATATAAACTAATTTTAGTTATTTTTTATTTTTTTTCAATCCTGCTAAAATCTCTTCAATTTTTCCTGCTTCTAACGTTTCTTTCTCTTCAACAAAGCAAATCTTGGGGATAGGCCTCATTCTCAGCCTTTTGTTCAAGCGCTGCTGAAGTTGCCAAACTTTTTTCTCCAGCATAACAAATACTCTTTTCTGTTTTGCTTCCGGCATGACGCTGATATATATTTTGCTTTTTATAAGATTGGGAGTAGTGTCAACACGAGTTAAAGTTACCAAAACGCCAGACGAAAAATCAATTTCCTTAAGAATAATCTGCGATAGTTCCTTTTTGATTAATTGATTTACTCGTGAAATGCGATTAGACATTAAATTATATGGCCTTTTATCCTTTCTTCAATATAGAACAGCAAAATATCTCCTTCCTCAATCTTGGCATCTCCTTCAAATAAAATGCCGCACTCTTCTCCTTTTGGCACAAAAAATACATCTTTTTTGTTTTTTTGGAGATTAATCATTTTCCCCTGGCCCATCTTCTCCTCGTTCCTGAAAACTTCAATCAAAGCCCCTTTTCTCACCTCTCCTTCTATTGTTCTGCAACCAATAATTTGGCGATTCTTATCCGTTAAAAACTTGGCCAGAACTTTAGCTTTTCCCAAATCAGTCCTGATGTCTTGAGCCTGAACGATTCGCTCCATTAATTTGCGCATGCCCTCAACTAATTCATAGATAACTTCAAAAAGAAGTATTCTGATTTTTTCTCTCTCTGATATTTTTGTGGCCACTGGATCTGTTTTCACCCTGAATCCCAGAATGGTTGCTCTGGCGCTTAGGGCCAATTTTACGTCTGATTCATTAATATTGCCTGCCTCTGATTTCAAGACTCTTAAGATAACTTTTTCCTGTGGAAGAGATTTTAAAATTCCTTCAACAGCTTCAAGAGACCCTGAAACATCAGCTTTTAAAATCAAATTTAAAATTCTCTGGCCTTCCGAAGCTTCCAATATTTCAGAAGATTTTTCTTCTTTTTTTGAAATTCCAATGTATTTCTTGACGCTTTCTAAATCAGGAAAAACCTTGAATTCCTCGCCGACTTTGGGAACTTGATTGAAGCCGAAAATGATAACAGGATCGGAAGGAAGGGCTTCTTTTACCGACTTTTTTTGAAAATTTTCTATGCTCTTCACTTTGACAAAAGCTGAGTTTGTGGCGATTACCTCTCCTGTTTTTAAGCGACCTTCAGTCAGAAGAAGGGTAGCTGTCGGACCTCTTAAATTACTCAGATATGATTCAATAACTACGCCCTCTGCCGGTTTTTGGAAATCAGCTTTCAATTCTTCCATTTCCGAGACCAATAAAATAAGCTCTAAAAGTTCTGGAATGCCTTTTTTGGTTTTAGCCGAAACCTCAATTGAAGGAATTTTCCCGCCCAATGATTCAACTAAAAAACCTTCCTGAGATAATTCTCTTTTTACTTTTTCAGGATTGGCTTCTGGTTTGTCTATTTTATTTAAAGCGATTATTAAAGGAATTTCTGTCTCTTTTATATGTAAAATCGCCTCTTTGGTTTGAGATTTTAATCCTTCGGCCGCGTCAATAACTAAAATAGCAATATCAGCTACTTTAGCTCCCCGCGAGCGCATCTGAGAAAAGGCCTCATGCCCAGGAGTGTCAAGAAAAGTGATTTTTCCTTTTTTTTCTTCAATTTGATAAGCGCCGATATGCTGAGTGATACCTCCTGATTCTTTTGCCGTGATTTTAAAGTCCTTGATTGCTTCAAGCAGGGAACTTTTTCCATGATCAATGTGACCCAGAACCACCACTATCGGCGGCCGAGTTGTTAAGGTTTGGTTTTTTTTCTCCATATTTTTTTGCGATTTCAATTGCTTTGTTTTCTTCTTTAGAAAGAGCGTATTGTGAGTTGCCCTGCTTTATCGGTTTTCCATAAACCCTGTTTCCTTCCCTGGTATAAAAGCTGGTAATGACCAAGCCGTCATCATTCCCGTCAAGTAAGGCAATGGAAAAGCTTTGATCTCCGCCAATTTCAGAAAAAGGATTAAATCTGACTAAGCCAATTTTTTGAATAGTAAACTGGTGATTTTCCTTTAAATCGTTAAATTCCTGAGAAAGCTTGTTAAAATCTTCTTTCAGGCCTTTAAATTGATTTAAAACTTCTTTTAAATCTTTTGGTTCTTTTTTCTCTTTTTTGAAATTAAACATATGCGGAGAGGGTGGGATTCGAACCCACGTATCCTTTGTAGGATAAATCGCTTTCGAGGCGATCCCGTTATAACCACTTCGGTACCTCTCCTGGTGGACCCGCGGGGAATTGAACCCCGTATTCCTCGATGCCATCGAGGCGTGTTGCCGGTATACTACGGGCCCAAATGCCACTGTGCCCTCGAGAGGAATTGAACCCCTATTAGAAGCTTAGGAGTCTTCTGTTCTATCCGTTGAACTACGAGGGCAGTTCATTGATAATGTTAACAAAATTTTCTCTTGCTGACAATATAATTTCTTGTTACAATAAATCATATGCCAGAAAAATCACCAATTATAAGAACCTTTCGCTACTCTCAAGAACCTTGAAATTGTTGATTAACATTTAATAAAAATTTTATGGAAAAATCACCAATTATTGAAATCGCAAAAAGGGTTTGCCCAACAGTAATCACTATTGTCATATCCCGCGACCTTCCTAAAATAGAGGGATTTTATTTTTTTCCATACGGCGAACAGGAGTTTCTTGTTCCTAAAATGCAAAAAGGCAAGAAGGAAAAAACAAAAATCGGAGGAGGTTCCGGCTTTATCGTTTCTCCGGACGGCTATGTTTTAACCAGCAACCATGTTGTCTGTGAAAAAGACGCAGATTACACCGTAATTTACGAACCGAAGAAAATTTACCCAGCAAAAGTGATTTCCAGAGACCCGATTAACGACATCGCTGTTCTAAAAATACAAGGTAAAAATTTTCCTTGTCTGGAATTAGCTGATTCCGATAAAATTGAACTCGGTGAAACGGTCATTGCTGTTGGCAATGCTCTTGGCGAATTCCACGACACTGTCAGCACCGGAGTGATTTCCGGTTTGTCGCGCTACATCACTGCTTTTTCCGGCTTGTCTAAGCAAGCAGAAATGCTCAGGGGATTAATTCAAACAGACGCTGCCATTAATCCTGGCAATTCCGGAGGACCTTTGGTTAACATTGAAGGAAAAGTAATCGGCATTAACACAGCTACTGTTATGGGCGCTCAAAATATCGGTTTTGCCATTCCAATAAACTACGCAAAAAGAGACCTGGAAGAAGTTAAAAAATACGGAAGAATAAAAAGGCCATTTTTGGGGGTAAAATACATTATTCTAAACAAGGAAATATCAGAGAAAAACAAATTACCCGTTGATTACGGCGCTTTAATAACCAGGGAAACGTTGGGAGAAGCAGCCATAGTGGCAGGAGGCGCAGCAGAAAAAGCAGGTTTGAAAGAGTTTGACATAATCTTAGAGTGCCAAGGAGAAAAAATTACCGAAGAAAATCCGCTCTCATGCATTCTTCAGAAATGTGAAATCAGCCAGGAAATTTCTTTAAAAATTCTAAGAAATAAAAAAGAAATAACTATAAAAGCGAAACTGGAAGAGAAAAAATAGAACTTGTTGATGTTAGACCTCAACAAAATTCCCCGCCATTTCTGGCGGGGAATTCTCTTTTGGGTGAGCGAGGAGATTTGAACTCCCCCTAAGAGTTCCACAGACTCTTGTGCTAAGCCACTACACTACGCCCACCATGGTGCCCTCGGCAGGAATCGAACCTGCATATCCAGCTTAGAAGGCTAGTGTTCTATCCATTGAACTACGAGGGCTGATTTTAACGTATATATTCTACCCGAAATAAACTTTTAGTCAATATAAAAAGGGTCGGAATATTCTTTAGAGCCAGCCGTATTGAAATTCTCATTCCTTTTTTGCCATTCTTCCAAAATTTTCTGCTGTCTCTGTACGTCAAATTTCAACGGTTTTTCCCCGCTTAATTCATCAGCAGTTTTAAAAGAAAGGCTGTATTGGTAATGGTAAAAAATAAATCCGCCAAAAAAAGCAATAATCAAAAACATTGCCAGAAAAAACAAAAAACTGTGTTCAGCCAGATTTTTCGGTGATTTTTTAAAGCTTTCTTTTAATTTTATTGCTTTGAGTTTAAACATGTTTATTCAACAAAAACTTTTATCATAAAAACAGCTCTGATATTGGCCTCGCTGCTGCCAGTTTTGCTGACATTAATATTTTGCATTTCAATCAAATAATCGCTGTTGTTCAATTTTTCTACAAAATTCAAAAAGTTAGAAAAAGAGCCAGTAGAGGTTATTTGAAAAATAGAATACGGCCAAGAGCCCTTTTCTGTCTTTTTTTCAAAATTAGGCAGAATTTCTATTTTAAGTTGACACTCCTCAGAAGTTTTTTCCAAGAAATTAATGAATTCCAACGGAATGTCCAAGTTCACAAAGAGTTTGTCAACTTGCTCCATAAGCTGCTTGGATTGCTCTTGAAAAGATTCATTTTCTTTAAGGTTCACATCCTCAGCTTCTAAAAGAGCCATTTTTTGCTTTTGACTGATAATTTTCTCGGCATTATCATTAATTTTTTGAAAAATAGGAACAATAACAAAAGCAATTATTGAAATAATCGAAATGCTGAAAATTATTAATGTGATGCTGATCTTCTTTTTTATTGCCATTTTATTTCGAAATTTACCGTAAAATTAATATCGGCTGCTTTCACCCAGCTTGCCGACGGGAAAGAAACCTGTTCAAAAATCCCTTCTTTTTCCAGATTTTCTTTGAAAGAAAGCAAGTTCTCCCTGGTCGGGGAAAAACCTGTAAGCTTGCATTCTATTTTTTTATCTTTATCGGTCCCAACGCTGATTGATAAATTTGTCAGATAAATCCCCTGGGGAATGGTTTTTAAAATTTCCTCTAATGTTTTGGTTGATTTGAATTGGTTTTGGTAAAAATTGTCCAGACGAAGAACAGCCTGATTAAAATCAAAAATATCTGTTTTAAGAGCCTGCATTTTAGAGACCTCAAACTCTTTTTCTCTTTGCTCATATAAAATCTTTTCCAATTCAACGTCTCCGCAAATAGAAATGTTTATTGAATACAAAATCAAGATAAAGCAAACAAGAATCGCCAATATGCTGATTCCTAAAGTCATTATGATTTTCCAATTTTCCTCCTGTTTTATCTCTTTTTTTTGAGAAAATGGCAAAAGATTAATCATTTTCTTTTATTCCTCTTAATGCTAATCCCAAGACAGTGGTATGGTTTAATGATTCTTCTTTTTCGTAAATTAACGCTTTCTTTTTTGGCTGGCTGGCCGGAGGAAGAATATTGACCCAGGAGTTGCCTATTTTTACCGCGGCTTTAAGCTGTGAAGAAAGAAAATCAGGCAAACCTTTGAGTTTTGCTCCGCCTCCGCAAATCAAAATAACTTCTTCTTTTGTGCCGTTTGGCGGCAAATGTTCGTACTGGGGACGAGTCCTGTAATAATCAAGGTATTTTTTAATTTGTTCGGTTAAATCGGTCAAAGGCGGAATTAAAGAATTAAAAACATTTTCTCCTGTTTTTCTCGACTTGCCTTCCAAGCCGTATTTTTTTTTCAAATTTTCAGCCTTAATTAAATCTATTTTCATTGCTCGGGCTATAGCTTCTGTAAATTCCTGCGAAGAAACTGGCAAAGAAAAGGTAAACTTCACAGAATGCCCGGAAAAAATGATAAGAGTGGTTTTGTTTGAACTAAAATCAATTAAAAAAACAGGATAGGGAGAAGTTTCTTTTTCTATTAGAGCGCGGGCAATAGCTAAAGATTCAATCTCCAAAACAACTGGCCTGATATTGGCTTTTTTAAGACAACTGATATAGGAATCAATTATTTTCTTGGGGAAAGCGACAATTAAAACATCAAGATGGTCCAAGTGATTATATAAAGGACTGATAACCTGATAGTCAAAATAAACTTCTTCCATGGGCAAAGGTATGTAATTCTCAGCTTCAAAAATTACAGCCGACCTCAAATCCTCTCCTGAAAGATGAGGCATTTGAATTATCCGCAAAAAAGATTTCTCTTCCGGCAAGGAAACCACAGCGTCTTTTGTCTGCAGTTTTTCGCCTTGAACTTTTTTAACTGCTCTCTTGATGATTTCTGCCAGTTTTTCCTGGTCTCTGATTTCTCCTTTTCTGACTATGCCTGTTTCCAAAGGCACTTCTTTAAAGGAAGCAACGCTAAAAAATTGGCCTTGTTTTTTTAGCTTGGCAATTTTCAGGGAAAAATCAGAGATATCAAGACCAAAAGCTTTTTGTTTTAAATTAAGAAAATTAAGCATTATATAATAATTTTATTATATTTCCACGCGCTTGTAATCTAAATCGCAATCGTCTTCTCCAATTCCATCAGCTTCATCTGAAACGTAATTATTTTTCTTTCAACGAAATAATCCACGCTGTTCATATTAACGGCGCTGGTTGGCGATAGAAGTAGCGGTGATTTTGTTTTTTGAGATGCTAATCAAAACGTCAACGAATGTAAAAGCTTTTGAGTTTTTTATTTCTTGCTTTAAACTTTGATCTTTCATTAAATTGCCCCCAACATTGAGTACATTGGTTGAATCATTGAAATGGCGAAAAAGCCGATCGCTCCTCCAATAATAATCATCAAGACCGGCTCAATGACGGAAACTAAACCTTTCGTGGCATAATCTATTTCTTCTTCAAAAAAATCAGCCAATTTGGTAAGAATGGACGCTGTTTTACCGGTCTCTTCCCCAACTTTTATCATCTGAATAACAACCAAAGAGAATATGTCTTCGTGAACTTTTAAAGCGTCTGACAGCTTTTCTCCTTTTTTCACTTTTTCCAATGATTCCAAAAGCGCATTTTTGTAATAAACATTTCCAAGCACTCCCGAAGTAACTTTCAAAGACCTGATAATCGGAACGCCAGCAGCAATCAAAGAACTTAAAGTTCTTATGGCTTGGGCAGAATTTGTCTTTTTCACCAAAGAAGAAAGAATGGGTATCTTTAAAACCAAAGCGTCCATCATTTTTTTGCCTTTTTTTGTTTTCGAGGAAAGAACAAGGAGCAAAAAAAGAACGGCAATAATTAAAAGCGCGAAAAACCATTTTTCAGAAAGAAAAGTTCCCAAACCTATGACAACTTTAGTAGTAAGGGGCAGTTCAATGTTCAGTTCTACAAAGGTTTTGGCCAAGCTTGGCACAACCATAACCAACATTAAAATACCTATGCCGACCATTGCCGAAATTATTACTGAAGGATATATCAAAGCGCTCTTGATTTTTGATTTAAGCTCGTTTTCTTTTTCCAATTGCTGGGCTAAAATCTTCAGAACTTCGTCAAGATTACCTGCCTCTTCCCCGACTTTCACCATATTCTGAAAAAGATCTGAGAAAATCTGGGGATATTTAGCTAAAGAATCGGAAAAATTATTTCCTTTGATGATTTCCTCGCTTATACCTAAAATGGCTTTTTTGAATTTTTTGTTTTTAGTTTGAGAAGATAAGGTTTGAAGGGCTTTCGGCAAAGCAAGGTCAGAGTCTACCATCACTTGAAGATTTCTGGTAAAAATTAATTTTTCAGATAAAGGAACTCTCTGACCAAAAGAAAATAAATCCTTGGATTCTCTTTTTTTTACTACTTCTTCTTTTTCTCCGGCCCTGACTAAAATAAAGCCCTGGTCTCTTAAAATCTTAGACAACTCTTTTTTATCTTTAGCTTGGGCAACTCCTGATTTTTCTTCTCCTTTTAAGGATTTGGCGAAATAATGAAAAATTGGCATATATTTATTATTCAACTGCCACTCTTAAAACTTCTTCAATTGAAGTAATACCTTGGGCCGCTTTGATAAAACCGTCTTCAACCATTGTTCTCATTCCTTCCAATAAAGCTTGTTTTTGGACTTGGTCGGCGTCAGCTTCTTTTACTATCAATTCTTTTATAGTTTCAGTAACGGGCAATACTTCGTAAATGCCCAACCTTCCCTGATACCCTTCAGGGCAATCTTTACTGGCTTTGGGCCGGTAGAAAACAACGTCTTTTAATCTTTGCTTTGCCTTAATTATTTTTTCCTTTTTAAACGCTTTTTCAATTCTGTCCAAATCGCAATATTTTTTAATATTTTCTATTTCTGAATCTTTTAAATTGTATTTTTCTTTCTCGTCGCAAAGCCGCCTAACCAATCTTTGACCCAAAATGACATTCAAAGTCGAAGAGATTAAAAACGGTTCAACTTTCATATCAATAAGACGGGGGAGAGCGCCAGCAGCTGAAGAAGTATGCAAAGTGGATAAAACCAAGTGTCCGGTTAAAGCAGCATTGATGGCTAAACTGGAGGTTTCATTGTCTCTGATTTCTCCAACCATGATTATGTCCGGATCCTGTCTAACCAAAGAGCGAAGCCCGGAAGCAAAGGTTAAGCCGATTTTTGAATTTACCTGAGTTTGGTTGATTCTCGGCATTCTGTATTCAATCGGGTCTTCAACAGTTGAGATGTTTATGCCAGGGTTGTTCAAAATTTCCATCATTGAATACAAGCTTGTGGTTTTACCGCAACCCGTAGGCCCGGTGACCAAAATCATGCCAATCGGCTTCCTTAAATTATCCTGAAGCAATTCCAATGCTTCTCCTCTAAGGCCCAACTGCTCCAGCGTGAAAGCTTTGGCTGTTTCCGACAAAAGCCTCATCACTACTTTTTCTCCGTCAAAAACTGGCAGAACCGAAACACGAATTGAAAATTTATAATTTTCAGCTTCAACCCGGAAACGGCCGTCTTGAGGCAGTCTATGTTCATCAAGCTTTAAATTGGATAAAACTTTTATTCTGGCGACAATTCCCGAGCTGACTTGCTTAGGCAAAACCATGGCATCGCGCAAAATGCCGTCAATCCTGTATCTGACTATTACTTCCTTTCTTGTCGGTTCAATATGGATATCAGAAGCCCTTCCCAAAATAGCATGCTTTAAAAGCGTATCAATAATCTTGATTACCGGCAGATCTTCAGCTGCTTTTTTTAAATCTTCAGCTTCCACTTTTCCTGTCAAAGTGCTTTCTTTTATTACCTTAATGCCATTGGCTTCTTTTTTTATTATTTCCCCGAATTCAGCTTCTAATGTTTTTTGGTATTGTAAAAGAACGTTTTTAATGCTTTCCGGAGTAGTCAATCTCGGCAAAATTCTAAAGTCAGATGTTTTTTTGATAAAATCAATTGTTCCCAAATCTTCCGGGTCAAGCATGGCCACTTCCAAGTCTTTTTCTTTTTTTCTGAAGGCAACGATATTGTTGGAACGGGCAATCGGCTCGGGAATAATTTTCAAGATTTCATCGTCAATCTTTTCTTTTTCCAAATCAACAAAAGGAATACCCAAGATGTAAGCTTCCATTTTAATCAGCTCTTCTTGGGAAATAATTCCTTTGGAAACCAGTATGTCTTGCACTTTCTGCCCTGTTTTTTCAGCTTCTTTCCGGGCATCGCCAAACTGCTTTTCATTAGTTAATTTAGCGTCCAAAAGAAAAGCTTTTAATTGTTGCTGTTCTACTCTCATAAATATATTATTTGCGCTATTTTCCGTTTATGGCTTTTTTTATTTTCTCCAATACCTCTTCCAAGCTGTAATTTGCTTTTACTAGATAAGTGGCTGCTCCCAGTTCCAAGGCTTTTTCTATATCCTCCAAGCTCTCAAGATTAGTTAAAACAATTATTGGTATGGCTTTGATTTCTTCATCTTCTTTTATTTTCTTTAAAACATCGAATCCGTTCATTTTCGGCAGGATTAAATCAAGCAGAACCAAGTCAGGTTTTTTCTCCTTCGCCATTCTTAATCCTATTTCACCGTCTAAGGCAGAAATCACTTGGTATCCTTCCTGTGTTAAAACCTCTCCAAGGGTCTTTTGAAGAGTGAATTCATCTTCAATAAAAAGAATTGTTTTCATATTTTGAGCGTAAGCGAGAAATATATCCGCAGATATATTTTCTTACTATTTTGTTGGTAAAGTGAACCAAAATGTCGACCCCCTGTTTTCTTTTGAAGTAAATCCTATTTTTCCTCCTGATTTTTCAATGATTGATTTGGCGATGTACAAGCCGAGTCCCGACCCTTCAGTTTGGTACCTCTTTATATTTTCTGAGCGAAAAAACTTCTGAAAAATGTATTTTTGGTCTTTTTTAGGGATACCGACTCCGTTGTCTTCGACTTCAAAATAAAGATTGTAATTTTTTTTCTTTAAATTTATTTTCACTTTTCCTTTTTCTTTTGTGTAACGGATGGCATTGTCCAAAAGATTGCCGATTGCTAATTTAACTTGCGACGGGTCAAAAACAATCTGCGGCAAATTGTTTTCTGAATTGAACTCTATTTCAACATTAGAGGCCTGGGCTAAAATTTCGCTTTCTTTGATTATTTTTTCAACTAAATCTTTTAAAGAGGCTTTTTCTCTTTGCAAAGGCAACCTCCCTTGTTCTATTCTTGAAACAATCAGCAAATCAGAAACCAGTTCATCCATTTTTTTGCTGTTTTCTCTCAAAATTTTGAAGTATTCTGTTTGTCTTTCGGCAACAGGACAGATTTTCCCCGACATTAAAAGCTCAGTAACCCATTTCAGGTTGGAAAGAGGGGAACGGAGCTGATGGGAAACAATGCTGACAAATTCTGATCTCATTCTGTTAACTTCTGCCAATCTTTCAAAACTGTGAGTAATTGTTACAGCAATGATAAACAGGATAATGCTAGTGACAATAACTATTAAAGCGACCAAAAGCGGGTCGTCAATGTAACGGCTGCCAATAGCGTAGGCAACCAAAGAAGAACAAATAATAATCATCCCCATTACCAAGAAAAGAAATTGAGGACATTGCCAAACAGACAAGCTGTATTTCCGGCATTGCTTGATAATATTAAGTTGGTCAATAATTTTTTTAAAAATCATTATTATCTTAGTATACCATACAAGAAAATTGACCAAAAGAGTAAGTTTTATTAGAATGGGATTGAACGGGGCATAGTGTAACGGTAGCACGAGTCCTTTGGGAGGATTTAGTTCCAGTTCAAATCTGGATGCCCCGACCAAAAAGAGAAAAATAATCATATTAATTTGTTGCTCATTAAAATTTGAACATTTGATTATATTCTGATATAATATAATAAATGGGTTCGGAATATATTTTATGAAGCCTTTAAGTTTAAAAGAAAAGGTTGTAGGTTATCGAAAACGAGGTTATTCTTACAGAATGATTTCGGAAAAGTTAGGGTTGGCAAAAAGCACCCTTAGTAATTGGCTAAAAGAAGTACCATATCATCCCAACAGACAGGTATTAAAAAGAATAAAGTTAGCACCTTTAAGGGCGGCTGAGCAAAAATCTAGGATAAAAATTGCGGAAATAAAAAGAATTAAAGGCGGGGCCAAAGAAGAAATGGGATTGTTAACAAAAAGAGATTTATGGTTATTAGGAATAGGTCTTTATCTCGGCGAAGGTTCAAAACTATACGAAAGCATTAGAATAATAAACTCCGACCCTGAAATAATTAAAATATCTTTAAAGTGGTTTAAAGAAGTTTGTAAATTGAAAAATAAAAACTTTAACCCTTCTGTTCATTTATATCCAGACAATAACATAAAAGAAAGTATAAATTATTGGTCAAAAATAATGGGTGTTCCTAAAAATCAATTTGGCAAAACTCAAATTGATAGAAGAATTAATAAGTCCGGAAAAAAGAAAAGAAAACTACCTTATGGAACTATTCATTTACAAATAAAAAGCTGGCGTGAAAAAGAATTTGGGAGGAACCTTCATAGAAGAATTATGGGATGGATTGAAGCGATCATAAATCAAATTTAATGCGGGTGTCGTATAGCGGTTATTATGCAACTCTTCCAAAGTTGAGATGGCGGTTCAACTCCGCTCACCCGCTCCACAATCAAAAAACGGCCCTTAAAAGCCGTTTTTGCAATCATTCATTATTTTGCGTGTTCAACCACTCTCATTTCCCTGATTACTGTCACTTTAATTTCGCCAGGATATCTCAATTCTTCCTGTATCTGCTTAGCAATGTCTTTAGCTAAAGTTTTTGCTTGTAAATCATCTACTTCTTCCGGCTTGACAAAAACTCTAATTTCCCGGCCTGCTTGCAGGGCCCAAGCTTTTTCCACTCCTTGGAAGTTCAAAGCTATTTTTTCCAATTCTCCCAGTCTTTTCAAATAGTTTTCCAAAGTATCTTTTCTCGCTCCTGGTCTGGCGCCTGATATCTGATCAGCTGTCTGCACTATTATCGCTTCAAGCATCTCATAAGGATATTCTTCGTGATGTGATTTCATAGCTGAAACCACTTCCTTTTCAACTCCGAATTTCTCCAAAATCTTGATTCCAATATCAACGTGAGAACCTTCAATTTGATGGTCAACTGCTTTACCAATATCGTGCAAAAGACCTGCTTTCTTGCAAACCAAATGGTCTGCTCCAATTTCAGAAGCCAAGGCTCCTGCCAAATGGCTTACTTCAATTGAATGAAGCAGAGTGTTCTGTCCGAAACTTGTCCTGAATTTCAGTCTCCCCAGCAATTGAACTATTTTAGGATCAAGACCAACCACGCCTGTGTCGTAAATCGCTGTTTCTCCTGCTTCTTTTATCTGTTTTCCAATGTCTGCTTCAGCGAACTGCACCTGCTCTTCAATCTTGGCAGGCTGTATTCTACCGTCTTTGATTAATCTTTCCAAGGCGATTTTAGCGATTTGCCTACGAACAGGGTCAAATCCTGAAATAACCACTGATTCTGGCGCTTCATCAATAATAACTTCAACTCCTGTCAATCTTTCCAAAGTTCTGATGTTCCTGCCTTCTTTGCCGATTATTCTTCCTTTTATCTCTTCTGAAGGAAGATTCAAAGAAGTTGTTGTAATTTCTTGAGCTTGATTCAAAGCGCACTTTTGGATGGCAATAGTCAAAAACTCTTTTGCTTTTTCCTCGTACTTTTCCCAACCTTCTTTTTCCAGCTTTCTTATCTTTTCCAAAGCTTCCTGCTGGTATTCTTTTTCCAGATTCTGAAGCAGTTCTTTTTTCGCTTCTTCCTTGGAAATCTTGGCAATTCTTTCCAAATTGTCTGTCGCTTCCTGCTTTAATTTTTCCAAACTCTCCTTAATAGCTCTCAACTTTTCCACCTTTTCCTGAAATTCTTTTTGGTCATTCTCAAGAGTAGAAATTTTCTGGTCTAAAAAAGTTTCTCTTTTCAATAAAAGACGCTCGGTTTTTAAAACCTCATAGCGCCGACTATCTATTTCTTTTTTGGCGTTTTCCAAAAACTGCCTGGTTTTTTGTTCGGCTTCAGAAAGAATTGTTTCGCTCTCTTGTTTGGCTTTGAGAACTTTTTTTTGAAGTTTCGCTTCTAGAGTTCCCGCTTGTTTTTTGGCAATTGATTGACGGGCATAATAACCCAAAACAGAACCCAGGGCTAAAACAAATATGCCCACCAAAAGTAGGATAAATTGATTCATAATTCAAGTTGAAAAATTGGTAATACACCAAAGTTCAAAGTTAAGCTAATAATAGCAAACCGTAGTTTGATATATCGGACAAAGTCCGCTATACGAATTAATGTTAGCAATTTTCTTCTGTTTTGTCAAAATAAAAAGCCGGGCTTTAAACCAGGCTAAAAACGTTAAAAGAGAATAATTGCTATAGCAAACCGCAGTTTGATATATCGAATCTTCGATTCGCTATTGGCAAGGATAAGTAAACCATCCTTCGCCCAAGCCCGTCCATTCGTTAACGCCGATTGTCAAAAAGAAAGTGTTGATTATCAGCCAAGCGCCGTAAACTATTATTAAGCCGAAAACCACAGAAGTTAAAAGGCTTTTCGCTCTGCTTAATCCGCCAGGATCTCCGGCAGAAGAAAAAAACATCACTCCTCCGATAACCAGCATTAAAGCGGCAATCGGCGGCACAATATCTATCAAAACAAAGTCAATAATTCTATCAAACATCACAAAAAAATGACAAAGCTTGCAAGGATTACCGGGTTCTCCGCAAGGGACAAGCCCTTCAGATTGAGCCAGAACCTGTCCGACAACAAAACAAAGAAATAATCCGGAAAAAACCAATAATATGGCTAATCTTTTTTTCATGATTTTCATTTTAAATAATTAATCTTTTGGTTTTATAACTTGGTCAATTAAGCCGTATTCTTTAGCTTCTTCGGCTGATAAATAAAAGTCCCTGTCAGTGTCTTTTTCAATCTTTGTCAGGGGTTGACCCGTATGTTTGGCCAAGATATTGTTCAACTTTTCTTTGATCTTAATGATTTGCTTGGCAGTAATTTCAATTTCCACTGCTTGGCCAGTAACGCCGCCTGCCACTTGATGCAGTAAAACTTGTGAATTGGGGAGAGCGAAACGCTTTCCTTTAGCTCCGGCTGCCAATAAGGTCGCTCCCATTGAAGCGGCTAATCCTGTACAAACCGTGGAAATATCAGGCTTTACATACTGCATGGTATCGTAAACAGCCATGCCAGCGGTTACAGAACCGCCTGGCGTGTTTATATAAAGCTGAATATCCTTTCCAGGGTCTTTTGAAGCCAAAAACAACATCTGGGCAATGATTGAATTCGCAGTTTGGTCGGTAATCGGCCCTGCCAAAAATATGATTCTGTCTTTTAAAAGGCGAGAATAAATATCGTACGCCCTTTCCCCATATTGTGATTTTTCAATAACCGTAGGAATCAAATTCATACAAGTTTAATATATTATTTTAACATTTTTTAGTCAAACTTCAAAATAGCTTGCTTTTTGTTTTTGGTCGTGTAAGATTAAAAACTAGCGTTTCCCGAAAAGGAGGTGATAATATTTGGGAAATTTTAAAAAGTTCACGGTTCTCTCTGTCGAAAAGAAGCTTCTGATTGTTTTTATTATCGTTTGTCTGGCTTTGCCTTTCAGCTTTTCCCGCTCTCCCATGGAAATACTTTCTCATTCGTTCCCTCTCTTTGTTTATTTGCACGGAGCAGTAGGCTACTGGCTTATCAGCGGCAAGCCTCTTTGGCAGACCAGCCTTGCCTGTTACGGTATAAGCACACTTGGAATCTTGTGCGTTTATTTCGGAACTTTCGGCATCAGCATCGTTTTTAAAAAAGCAGTAAACTGGCTGAAAAAACGGCTGGAAAAAGGAATGAAAGTTCCTTTTTCAAAAGACCAAATACTGATCTTGAAAAAAATAACCGGATATCAAGCTCTAAATTCATTTGCCGAAAACAGAAAAAGAAGGATTACTGCCTGGTTGGATAAACAAAGCACCTGGATCATATTATTGTTTTTCTTTATCCCTGCGCTTGACTTTATCCCTGCGCTTGACGTTATCGCTGTTGCGGTTTTGGGAACAAAAAGGTTAAAATACGGCCACTGGTATTTGGCGATAGTAAACCTGCCCCGCATATTCCTCATTGTTTATCTGCTGAGCTTGGGAATAAACTTTGGGATACACTTATTTTCTTAAAGCGCCTCTTTCTCTGATTGGGGCGCTTTATACTAGAAAAACAACAATCAATAAAGCAACGATATTGAGAACTTTTATCATCGGGTTTATGGCAGGACCTGCTGTATCTTTGTAAGGATCGCCGACCATGTCTCCGGTTACAGCTGATTGATGGGCAAAGCTTCCTTTTCCGCCGAAATTTCCTTCTTCAATGTATTTTTTGGCATTGTCCCAGGCAGCTCCGCCTGAAGTCATTGAAATTGCCAAAAAGATTCCGACAATAATTGAACCAATCAACAATCCGCCCAAAGCTTCCGGTCCCAGAACAAAACCAACCAAAATCGGGAAAATAACAGGCAAAAGAGCAGGCAATATCATTTCTTTTAAAGCAGCTTTGGTTACAATATCAACGCATTTTGAATAGTCGGGTCTTGCTTTTTCTTCCATCAATCCTTTTATTTCCTTAAACTGCCTTCTTACTTCATCAACCACCTTGCCTGCTGCCCTGCCCACTGCTGTCATTGATAAAGAAACAAAATAATAGGCGATAACCCCGCCGATAAAAAGACCGGCTAAAACCTTGGGATCTTCCAATGAAAACTGCACCTTTCTTCCCATATTCAGCAATTCCTGAGTGTAAGCTGAAAATAAAACCAGAGCAGCCAGACCAGCAGAAGCAATGGCATAAGCTTTGGTTACAGCTTTTGTGGTATTGCCGACAGAATCCAAAACGTCTGTTATCTTTCTGTTTTCTTCCGAGAGGCCGGCCATTTCTGAAATGCCTGCTGCATTGTCAGTTATCGGGCCGTAAGCGTCCAAAGCAATAATCAGTCCTGTCAGAGAAAGCATTGCTACAGCAGCAATAGCCAAGCCGTATGTTCCACCAAAAGCAAAGCTGATAAGAATGCCTGCAGAAATAATAAGAACAGGTAAAACCGTTGATTTCATTCCTACTGCCAGACCGACAATGATATTGGGGCCGTGGCCTGACTGGGAAGCTGAAGCTATTGATTTGACAGGAGAATATTTTTTTGAGGTGAAAAATTCAGTGATTATGAACATAAAAGCAGCAATTAAAAGACCGATTAAAGCTGGCAAATAAAGATTGACTGCTGGCATTTTCAAACTTTTGCTGAACTGTAAAATAGTTGGCAGGAAACCAATGGCTGATAATAAGCCGGCAGCAATTAATCCTTTGTAAAGAGCCGGCATAATGCTTTGGTTTTTGCCCAGCCTGACAAAAAAAGTTGAAATAATTGAAGCTAAAATTGCAATTGAGCCTAAAATTAAAGGAAGGAATATCGCTTCCGGCAAACTCGGAAAAAACAATCCTCCCAAAACCATTGCAGCCACGACCGTCACCACATACGTTTCAAAAAGGTCAGCTGCCATTCCTGCGCAGTCACCAACATTGTCGCCGACCTGGTCAGCAATTACTGCCGGATTTCTCGGATCGTCTTCTGGAATACCTTTTTCCACTTTGCCCACTAAATCAGCGCCTACATCAGCTGCTTTTGTGTAAATTCCGCCGCCCAACCTGGCAAAAACAGAAATCAAGCTTCCTCCGAATCCCAAAGCGATTAATGATTTCAAGTCCTGGGTTAAAAGATAAAAACCTGAAACAGAAAGCAATCCTAAGCCAACAACCAAAAATCCTGTTATTGAACCGCCTTTAAAAGCCAAACTTAAAGCGGATTTTAAACCAGATTTAGCTGCTTCAGCCACTTTAACATTGGCTTTGGTTGAAACAATCATGCCAAGATAACCAGCCAGACCTGAAGCAAAAGCACCAATCAAAAAACCGATTGCTATTTTTATGCCCAAAGCTATCAAAAGAATGAAAAATATGACAATAGCCACTATTCCGCAAGTTTTGTACTGTCTTTTCAAAAAAGCCATAGCCCCCTCTTTTATAGCCTGGGAAATTTCAATCATTTTTCCCGAACCGGAAGGAGCCTTGTTTACTTCCTTGATTAGAAAGTAAGCGAAAATTAAAGAAAAAATGGAAATAATTATTGGGATAAATAACATATTATTAAAATTTCTAATTAACCTAATTTCTAATCAATGTCTAATTCTCAAATATCCAATGCCTAATTTTTAGTCATTTAGAAATTAGTCATTAGGCATTTTTTTCGACTTTTTCTTTTTCGTTTCTTTTTTCTCTTTCGGTTTTTCTTCTTTTTCTTCCGTTGCTTCTTCAATATATCCTTCTGCCTTTACATCTATTTTCCAGCCGGTCAGTTTGGCTGCCAGCCTTACGTTTTGGCCGTCTTTGCCAATAGCTAAGGACAACTGTTCTTCAGGGACAAAAACCTGGGCTTTGCTTTTTGGCATTATCTTTACTTCCAGAACTTTGGCTGGAGACAGAGAATTGGCAATGTATTTTTCAGGGTCTGAGGAATACTCAATAATATCAATCTTTTCTCCTCCCAATTCATTGATTACAGCCATAACCCTTGTTCCTTTTTGCCCGACCATTGAGCCTATCGGATCTATTCCTTCAATTTCAGCGCTGACAGCGATTTTTGAACGAAAACCCGCTTCTCTGGCAATTGATTTTATCTGAACCTGGCCTGAAGAAACTTCCGGCACTTCCAACTCAAAAAGCTTTGAAATCAGTTTTGGATAAGCCCTTGATAAAAGTATGACAGGGCCTCTTGGCATTTCTTCAACTTTTAAAAGATAAACTTTAAGGCGCTGGCCTGGTCTGTAAAATTCTCCGGGCACCTGCTCTTCTCTTGGCAAAATTCCCAAGGTTTTGCCAATGTCCATGAAAACGTTCCTTCCCTCAACTCTCTGAACGATTCCAGAAACTATTTCTCCTTCTTTGGATTTGTATTCCGTGAAAACGCTTTCCTTTTCCGCTTCCCTTATTTTTTGAAGAATAACCTGCTTTGCGGTTTGGGCGGCGATGCGGCCGTAATCCTTTTTTGTCTCCAAAGCAGTTTCCAATTCTTCACCAGCTTTGATTTTCGGATTTATTTTCTTGGCATCTTCAATCATAATATGCTTTTCAGGATTAAAATGGATTTTCCTGTTTTCTGGAGAAAGAGATTTTTCAGAATCTTTTGCCAAAGTTTCAGGCGATAAAACTTTCATTTTTTCCAGCTCTTCTTCCGAATAAATCATTTTTTTGTCTAGAACTATTTTCACTTGCCGAAACTGAACATCGCCTGATTCCGGCTCAAGCTTAGCTTTGATTATTTGTCCTCTCTTTCCGTAGTCCTTTTTATATGCTGCGGCAATCGCCACTTCAATGGTTTCCAAAACCTTTTCAGGGGAGATGCCTTTTTCTTCGGCAATCTGAGCGATTGCCGACATGAAAGATTTGATGTCAAACATATTTTTTAAAAATGTCCGCAACTTTTGCGGACTAATTAAATAATAACAAATCAAAACAAACCGTCAATAGGGGAAAATATTTTTCTACTACTTAATATGGACCCGGGCGGATTTGAACCGCCGACTTCCGCGATGCGAACGCGGCGTTCTACCACTGAACTACAGGCCCGACTTTCGGGGTGCTGGGAATTGAACCCAGGCCGCAGAGTCCCGAACCCTGTATACTGCCGTTATACTACACCCCGTCTAATTTACGTTACCCAGTATTTTTTCTTTGTCATTTCATCTCTCTTTGTTTCTATTTTTTCCCTTTCTGCTTTTGCTTTTTTGGAAAAAGAAATTAGTTCTTTTTCTGACGATTTGCCTAATTTTTTGATTTCTCCTTCTAAAAATTCTTTTTTGTTCTTTTCCGGATCAGCTAAAACAGAACTAAGCAAAATATCTAATATTTGGCCCACCTTCGGCCCTGATTTGATATTTAGAATATCCATTACGTCCTTGCCGTTGGCTTTCAGCATTTTAGCTGAAATGGGGTCTTGGGAAACCTTCTCAATAATATACTTTAAATGCCTTAATTTGTATGGTTCAGCTTTGGGAACTCCAGAACCGATCCTGTCTGCCATTCTCACCTGCAAAAGCTCTTCCATGTTTTCCGGGCCAGCTTCCCTGACTAATCTCCTGACTGAACTTTCACCAACCTCTTCAGGATTATAGTAGAAAAGATGATATCTGACCAGCTTGACTATTTTTTCAATGTCTTTTTTGGGGAATTTCAACCTATTTAATATTTGGCTGGTCATTTTCGCTCCGATTATTTCATGATTGTAAAAAGTGGAATCCTGGCCTTTTCCTCTTTTTGCTCTTGGCTTGCCTATATCATGAAATAAAGCAGCCATTCTTACATATTTGTTAAAATTCTTTTTAGCGGCATATTCCAAAGATTTTAAAGAATGGTCATAGCATTCATATATATGATGCTTGTTCTGGGAAACTTTATAGCCTTCTTCCAGCTCCGGAATAATATACTTTAACAAGCCTAACTCCCTTAAAAGTTCTATGCCTTCAGCTGCTCTTTCTGACATAATAATTTTCATTAATTCATCCCTGATTCTTTCTTTGGAAATTTCCTGAAACAAAGAAGCATTCTTTTTTATGGCTTGGGCTGTCTTATTTTCAATCTGCCAGATACCAGAACCGTTTAAAGTCGTACTAAACCTGACTCCTCTCATCATGCGCAAAGCATCTTCTGAAAAGCGCTTCTGGGAGTCTCCAACAGCCCTAATTAATCTTGCTTTTAAATCCTTTTGCCCGCTAAAAATGTCTTGGATTTGGTGTCTTGCCCCTTGTATATCCAAAGCAATGGCATTAACGGTAAAATCTCTTCTTGATAAGTCTTCTTTTATGGTTTTGGCGAATTTAACTTCGTCAGGGTGCCTTTTGTCGCTGTATTTCGCTTCAGAGCGATAAGTTGTTATCTCCACTTCTTTTAATGCTTGCTCTTTACTTTTAGTTTGGACAGTAACTGTCAGAAACTTATTCTCATAAAAACTGTTGGAGAATATCTTTTGTATTTCTTTGGGCTTGGCATTAGTGGCAATATCCCAATCTTCTGGCTTGGCTTTTCTTAAAATATCCCTAACGCAACCACCAACAATATAGGCTTCAAAGCCAGCTTTTTTCAGTTTTTCAATAATGGTTTTTATTTCCTTTGGAATCAGCATATTATTATCTTATCTCAAAAACTTGTTTTTTTCAATTAATCTGCTAGAATTAGAAAATGATGCGCGCCCCCGTGGCGTAATGGATAGCGTGTAAGTCTTCGGAACTTAAGGTGAGGGTTCGAATCCTTCCGGGGGCACAGACAGGCCCCCGTAGCTCAATTGGTAGAGCAGAGGACTCTTAATCCTTTGGTTCCGCGTTCAAGTCGCGGCGGGGGCACAATAATAATTTTAAAATAAAAAACATATGCTTTCTCAACAGGAAAAAGAAAAAATAATCAAAAATTACAAACTGCATGATGTTGATACCGGTTCTCCGGAAGTACAGGTCGCTTTGCTGACAGAAGAAATCAAGCAGCTGCTTTTGCACTTGAAAAAGCATGCCAAAGACGTTCACTCGAAAAGAGGATTGTTAAAAATGGTTTCAAAAAGGAGAAGCCTTTTAGGATACTTAAAGCAGGAAAGCGCAAAAAGATACAACAGCATCATCAAAAAAATAGGATTAAAAAAGTAAACATGGTAATAAAACATTCAGGTCAAAGAGTAGCGGTGTTGATTGACGTTCAAAATCTTTATCACTCTGCCAAAAATCTGCATGGTGCCCGGGTTAATTTCGGAGCCATTTTAAAAGTGGCTGTTTCCAATAGAAACTTAATCAGGGCTTTTGCCTATGTTGTTAAAACAAAAACTGGAGAAGAAAAGCCTTTTTTCGAAGCATTGATAAAGCTGGGCATTGAAACCAGGGTCAGGGATTTGCAGGAATTTTTCGGTGGGTTGAAAAAAGCTGACTGGGATGTCGGCATTACGGTTGACGCAATAAGAATCGCCCAGAGCTGTGATTCTGTTGTTTTGTGTTCGGGAGACGGCGATTTCTTTCAATTGGTGGAATATTTAAAAAACCAGGGGAAAAGAGTGGAGGTTGTTGCTTTTGGCAGGTCCTCTTCTGCTAAATTAAAAGAATCTGCTGATGAATTCATTGATTTGGAAAAAAACCTGGAAAAATATTTATTAAAAACAAGATAAATTTAAATGAAAAAAGAAACTTTTAAATTAGAAATTGGCGGAAAGGAATTAAAGGTTGAAGTCAGCAATTTGGCTGAACAGGCCTCGGGCAGCGTTTTGGTCCAATACGGAGAAACTACGGTTTTAGCAACAGCTGTCATGTCAAATTACGAACGGGAAGGAATTGATTTTTTCCCTTTAACAGTTGATTACGAAGAAAGATATTATGCTGCCGGTAAAATTCTTGGCTCAAGATATCTTCGCAGAGAGAGCCGACCATCAGACGAAGCTATTCTAACTTCAAGATTCATCGACAGAGCAATAAGACCTCGTTTTCCAAAAAATCTGAAAAGAGAAGTCCAGGTAGTAGTTACTTGTCTTTCTTGGGACGGAGAAAACGATCCTGATATTATCGGATTAATTGCTGCTTCCATGGCTCTTTCCATTTCTGATATACCATGGTCAGGACCAATATCAATTCTCAGGGTGGGCAAAAATGAAAAAGATTTCATTATCAATCCGATTTACCAAGAAAGGGAAAAGGCTGACCTGGATTTGGCTATTGCCGGCTTATCTTCTTCTTTGTCCAAAGATTTGGGAAACGACAAAGACGATGAAGTCCTGATTAATATGATGGAGATGGAAGGCAATGAAATAGAAGAAGATACTGTTTTGAAAGCAGTTGATTTTGCCAAGCCCTTTTTGAAAAAGCTGATTGATTTCCAAAAAGAAATTACTGAAAAAACCGGTAAGGAAAAAGTGAAAATCGAAGAAACTCCAAAGGATGAAAATTTGGAAAGAGATATTAAGGATTTTCTTGGAAATAAATTAGAAGCAGCCTTTTTCCAAAAAGACAAGAAAAACCAGATGAACGAGGTCAATCTTTTAAAAGAAGAATTGGTCTATTACATCCAAGGCAAATATCCTGATATGGGAAAGGAAGGCTATACAAAGACATTTTTTGAAGAAGAAATTGAAAGAATGGTTCACGAAAACGTCATTAAATCGGGCAAAAGGCCTGATTCCAGAAAAATTGATGAGATAAGGAACATACAATGCGAAATAGGATTATTGCCCAGAACCCACGGCTCAGGGCTTTTTATCAGGGGACAAACCAAAGCTCTTTCCATACTGACTTTGGGAGCTCCAGGCGATGTGCGGCTTCTTGAAGGAATGGAAACTACCGGCAAAAAAAGATTCATGCACCATTACAACTTCCCTCCTTATTCTTCGGGTGAAGTAAAACCGATGAGGGGGCCTGGCAGAAGAGAAATAGGACACGGCATGCTGGCAGAAAAAGCTTTAATGCCTCTGGTCCCTGGCTTTGATAAATTCCCGTATACTATCCGTATAGTTACTGAAATTCTTTCCTCTAACGGCTCAACTTCCATGGCTTCTGTTTCAAGCTCTTCTCTGGCTTTAATGGATGCTGGTGTACCTATAATAAGACCTGCAGCTGGCATTGCCATAGGACTAATGGCTGACCTAAAAGGAAACTATAAAATATTAACTGATATTCAAGGACCGGAAGACCATCATGGAGACATGGATTTTAAAGTCGCTGGAACGGAAAAAGGAATTACTGCTATTCAAATGGATGTTAAAATTCAAGGAATCGGCAAGGAAATTATATCAAACGCCTTGTCTCAAGGTAAAAAAGCAAGACTGCAGATTTTAAGCGAAATGGCAAAAGTAATTTCCAAACCGAAAGAAAGTCTTTCTATATATGCTCCCAGGATATTAATTTTACAAATTAATCCTGTTAAAATAAGGGAGGTGATAGGCCCTGGCGGCAAAGTAATCAATGAGATTATCGGAGAATGCGGCGTATCAATTGACATTGAGGATTCAGGCAGGATTTTCATTACCGCTGACAAAGAAGAAGCGGCAGAAAAAGCTGCTTCCTGGATAAAGAATATTACCCATGAAGTCAAAGTCGGTGAGATTTTCCAGGGAAAAGTCAAAAGAATTTTGGATTTTGGCGCTTTTGTTGAAATCTTGCCAGGGCAAGAAGGATTGGTACATATTTCTCAATTGGCCAATTATCGGGTAAACAAAGTGGAAGACATCGTAAAAGTAGGGGATGTCATTCCGGTCAAAGTAATTTTAATTGACGAACAAGGCAGAATCAATCTTTCTTTAAAGGAAGCGAAAAATAACTAGTAAACAAACTTTAATGGAAAACAATTCATCGTCAGAAGAAAAAAAGGAAGAAATGCTGGAGTTTTTGGAAAGAGGAGAAGTGAAAACAATGCAAAGAGACCTTGCCAAATTAAGAGAAACCGAAGCTGAAAAAGAAAAAGAAAGAGTTGCTGCTTTGGGGACAAAAGAAAAACCAAAAGCAGAAACGCCGACAGAAAAAACAGGGGTTCTTCTGCCAGAAGAAAGAACTCTTTTACCGAAAGAAACTCCTCAAACTTTAATACCGAAAATACAAAAAAAAGCTTCTTCTTTTCAAAAAATCCTAATCAGGATAACAGCTATTGTCATTATCTTGCTTTTTGCCGGATTTTTTTATTGGCTGTTTGTTGTAAGCAAAGTGCCAAAAGGAGAAATAACCTTACCAAAGCAGGAAATTGAAACGGAAATTCCTTCGGCTGAAGAAATAACTGAAGAGCCGGAAATTATCATTCCCGCTGCCTTGATTTCAGCTGGCGCTACTGAAACCATGGAGATTACGAATATTGCGGCCATTCCCCAGCTGCTTTCTCAAATCATGCAGAAAAGCTATGAAACTGAAGGATACACCAGGATTCTGTTCCAAAACACAGCAGAAAACAAAATTGTCGGACTAAAAGGATTCCTTGAATCTTTCTCGGTAACAATTCCAGAAGAAGTTTCAGCCGGCTTAAATGATGACTTCACTCTGTTTGTCTATTCAAGTAAAGGAGCTAACCGCTTGGGTTTTGTAACGAAAACAAACGCAGACATTTCCTCTCCGATACTTTCTTGGGAAAAAACAATGGAAGCAGACACGAAAACCCTCTTTACCGTCTTGGGAAAAGAGGGCAAGGCTTTGGCTTCTTCTTTTAAAAACAGCACTTATCAGGAAACAACCTTCAGATTCCTTACCATTTCCAAAGAAGATTTCGGGATCTGCTATGCTTTGCCTGATGATTACTTTGTTTTTGCCACTTCTTTTGAAAGCATGAAAAAAACAATTGATTCGGTAAAAGAAACGGAATTGGAAAGCCAAATCGGCCAATTGTTCATTATCGGTTTTGACGGGACAACCTTAACCCCAAAATTGGCAGAATTTTTCCGCAAATACAAGCCAGGCGGCGTGCTTTTGTTGGTAAAAAATATTGAAAATAAAGAGCAGCTCACAAAACTGATTGGCGACCTGCAAATTCTTTCTTTGGCAGAAACTGGCTTGCCTCTTTTTGTCGCTACTGACCAAGAAGGAGGCGTTATTTCAAAAATAGATTTTCTCCAGGAAAAAACTTCTCAGCCAGAAATTGAAACCACTAATGAGGCTTATCAGGTTGGTTTAGCAAGGGGCCAAGAATTAAAAGAACTGGGCGTAAATCTTAATCTGGCTCCGCTTTTGGATAAAACAGAAGAAGGGGATTTTCTATTTGACCGCTCTTTCCAAAAAGACGCAGCGACAACCGGCAATCTGGCAAAGTTTTTGATTGACGGTCAGAAAAAAGCAGGAATTTTGACTGCTATTAAGCATTTTCCGGGATATGGTGGGATTTCTTTCAACCCCGAAGAATCTTTGGCTGAGACAGATACATTGCCTGAAATATCTCAATTCAAAAAAGCAATGCAGGCTAATCCGGAATTTGTAATGACTGGCAATGTAGTTTATAAAAATCTCAATACTGATTTGCCTTTTGTTTTTTCTCCAGCAGCCATCCAATATTTGAAAAACAACTTAGGGTCCAAGATAACAATCATGACAGATGACTTGGCGCAAACATATCTTTCAGATAAATTTTCCTTAAAAGACATTGTGACAAAACCGATTGAGGCTGGCGCTGACATTATGGTTTTCTCCGGACGGGAGATAGGTGTTTCCGAAGGTTTGGACGCTTTTATTGACGCTTTCAGAAAAGGAGAAGTTTCTCAAGATAAAATAGAAGCAGCCATATTAAAGATTATTAAAATAAAGGAGAGTTTAATTTAAAAACAATGGATAAGAAACTATTAACTCAATTAAAAAAGAAACTGGAACAGGAAAAAAATAATATTGAAAAACAATTGGAAAAAATTGCCAAAAAAGACGACAAAGTTAAAGACGATTGGGACACTCGTTTCCCCCGTTTTGACGGCGGAGAATCAGGCTCAGCCGCCTTAGAAAAAGCAGCTGATGAAGTGGAAGAGTACAGCACTCTTTTACCTTTGGAACACAATTTGGAAATTCAACTGAAGGATATAAACTTTGCCTTGGGGAAAATATTAAAAAGAACATTCGGAAAATGCGAGAAATGCAAAGAAGAAATAGACCTTGAAAGATTAAAATTTTACCCTGCTGCCAGATTTTGTATGAAGTGCGAAGGCAAATAATACTCATAACAACAAAAATCGCCTCAATTAAGAGGTTTTTTTGTTTGAACGGTGAAACCGGTCAAAACCAACTAGAATAATTGCTGATTTAAATAATTCAGAATGTATTTTATATGACCATCTGCGAAAAGAGTTAGTATGTAGGTTAAAAGAGGCATGGGATTTTATCTGACAAAAGGATTTCTGGCTCCTGTTACTCCAAAATGCACATGGCAGCCGGTTGAAAGTCCTGCTCCTGGAGTTCCTGGCTGTCCACCCATTAAAGCGATGACTTGGCCTTGCGAAACAACATCTCCCGGCTTTACCAAGCTGGCGGAAAGATGACCGTACATTGTTACAACTCCATTGGGATGCAATATTGTTAAGTGGTTGCCAGCTCCTCCAAAAACCCAGCGGGAAGTGGAGCTTGTCAGCTGTACTTTCAAGACTGTGCCAGCTGCTGCAGCTATAATCGGATCTCCGCATTTGCCTCCAAAATCAATTGCATTATACCAGTGAAGGCCCTGCGTGATGTGGCAAGCTGAATGGGGACAGATGAAATAGCTGCTAGCTAAAGGAACACTGCTGGGAGCCTGCTGTTTTTGAACGGCGACAGAAGGTATCTTTCCGTTTGGAACAATAATAATATCTCCGATGTAAACAGCATTTTCATTAGCAAGGTCGTTAAAAGCAATTATTTCTTCTGTTTTGCCTTTGTAAGTTTGGGCTATGCTGGAAATAGTGTCTCCTGACTTTACGTGATGAACCACACCGGAAACAGGCAGAATAACCAATTTTTGGCCTGGCTTTACCACTGAGCTTTTGCTTAAATCATTGGCCCAAAGAACGGTATCTAAAGAAATATTGAATTTTTCAGCTAAAGACCAGAAAGTGTCGCCCTCTTCAACGATATATTCAGTAATTGTCTTTTTAACGTCTTCTGACTCATAGCCTGTGACTAAAGCTCCTAAGACCTGGGAGGAGAAAGTGTTTGGAGGCGAGGAAGCTATCATGCTGATATTACCCATCAAAACAAATTCCGGAGATTCTGGAGAAAAGCTTTTTATCGGAGCGCAAAACAAGTTGCTTTCCTGGTCATTAGGACTATCATCCAGGCAAAGCTCATTCTTTTCTGTAAAAGAATTCAGAGTCAAAGCAGGGCTCAAAGAAACAAAAACAAACAAAAAAAGAGCAATTATGCCCACACAAAGACAAGGGGTCTTTAGAGAACCCTTGGTTTTTTTACAAAGATTATTAAATAATTGTTTACTACGCAGATAGTCAATCATTGGCAAACTTCTTTTAACTTACCCTTTCCAGGAAAAAAGTCAAGGGTCAAAAAGGCAGTTTTTCCACACCGTAAATTGGTGCTAGAATGCCTTTAATGGACTTATCTTACAAAAAAAACATTAAAAATTTCCTCAAAAACAAGCAAATTCAGCCCGCAAAGAGATTAGGGCAGAATTTTCTAGTTGATAAAAAAGCAGTAAAAAAAGTTATTGAAGCTGCTGAGTTGAATCAAAAAGACTTGGTTTTGGAGATTGGGCCTGGTCTTGGCGTTCTAACTAAAGAGTTAGCCAAAGGAGCAAAAAAAGTAATTGCCGTGGAAAAAGACCAAAATATGATTAAATTTTTGGAAGAACTGCTGAAAGCTGAAAACGTAGAACTTGTTAATAAAGATATTTTGAAGTTTACTCCTAGTTTTAAAACGAAAAACTATAAAATAGTGGCTAATCTGCCTTTTTATTTAACTGCTCCGGTTATTCGCCGCTTCCTTGAAACTGTTGAAGTCAGACTTCAACAAATGGTATTGGTGGTTCAAAAAGAAGTAGGCCAAAGAATTTGCGCCGACCCGCCAAAAATGAGCATCTTGGCTGTTTCTGTCCAAGCATTTGCCGAAGCAAAAATTATGGGCTATCTTTCTAAAAAATCATTTTGGCCCCAGCCAAAAGTTGATTCTGCTATTATTAAAATCTCTCCTTGCTTCTCAAATTATCCATATCTTTTTCCTGAAAAAAGAGAATTATTCTTTAAAATCGTCAAAGCCGGATTTAGCCAGCCGAGAAAGCAATTGATAAACAATCTTTCTAAAAAATTAAAGCTTAATAAAGAAAAAACGGGAAAATGGCTCTTAAAAAACAAAATCCAACCTTCTCAAAGGGCTGAAACCCTTGCTTTAAAAGATTGGATAAATCTGACTGAAACTTATCTCATGGGTATGACTTTTAAAGACTTTATTACTTGAGCTCCGATGTTCATGGAGCTGTAACGGTGAACTTCGCAATTGCCGTTGAAACCCGTTTGGTCAAAACGCGCCACCAAATATCTGCCGTTTATGTAAAGCGACCTGACATTGTCGCTTATATTAGTACTGGAATAAGAACCAGCAGCAAATGGCCAGCACTGACCTCCTCTCATAAAATCAAATTTCCACCACTGCCATCCCACACAATCATCTCCACATATGGCGCCGAAACCCGAACAAACGTTTTTACATTCTGTTCCGCACAATTCGTTATAGCTGTCCACCTCGTAAAGGGTGACAGCGTTTCCTCCTCCGCCAGCACCTTGGACAAAGACAGTAATTGAATAACCGCCATTAGCTTTTGAAATATCGCAACCGCTCTCAAGACAAACAACACAACTGCCTTGCCAGTTTGGCTTACTGTGAAGAACTGCTCCGTATTTAATATCCTCGGTATTATTGAATCTGACATAAGCAACCTGGCCATTCATATCTCCCAGACTGGAGCTTGACTGCTGAAAAAGCTGGCAGTTTTCCTCCCCAGAATCTTTGCATAATAAAACTTGAGCCACTCCTTCAGCTACCAGCTCTGGCTTTTGATATTCAACACTAATAACCTTTAGTTGAGGGTTAATGGTGGTCAGAATCAAATAAGAACCCAAGATAATAACCAAACCCATTACAGCAGAAAGCATTTGGCTGTTTGCGTCTGACATGGACGAAGGATTGCCAGCAGAAGTCAAATAACGCACTCCTCCCAAAACCAAAACGCCAAAAGCGACAAAACCGCAAATAACTACGGCAAAATTAAATATGTATTTCACGTAATCCGGCAAAAGAGGAGTAGTGGTAATGGCAGATTCTGAACCAATTTCCGGTAAAGGAACTTCCAAAGGCCGGCCTTCCGTTTCTTGAGCCAGACAAAAGCCAGCTAAAAACAAAATCAACAGAGAAAAAAAGACGATTATTGAAAGTTTTTTCTTTTGAAACATAAGTTATTTAATTATATCACAAATTTATTGCGGAGAGTATTCGCTCTTGCAGCAGAACATATTATCCATAAAATCTAAATGTTCCGAAGTCTGGCCGTAGCACTTAGATATGGCTTCCCCTTCTTCGTTATAGAAAGGAGTTTCCCTAAGAGCAAACTCTCTAATGCTTGAACAAGTGAAAAACTCACGCCAAATAACGCCCTCTTTTCCTTCTTCAAGCTTTGTGTAAGATTCTTGGGGATTATGGCAAGCTGTTATTTGATTTTGGACAACTCCCAAAATTTGGAAGATTTTTGATAATTTCAGGTATTCATCGTCAATATTACCCTGGATAAGATTTACTAATTCTATATAAGAAGAGGATATTTGCGAATCGCTTTCTTTAATTTTATTGTATAGGGAATTAATCTGTGATTTCTTTGGCTGGTCTCCGGGACAAACGTCCCCTGTACAAGGCCGGGTCTGACAATAACTACAATCTACCCATCTTTCGCACCAGCCGTCACAATTTCCTTCTTCATCCCAGCTACAACAATAATATTCCGGACACTGTCTTTCTATCCAGTCACACTGGGGAGAACAGGCAGAAAGAACGCAATCAGTTGGATCGGCCAAAGAAATCATATCATTGCCAAAGGTTATTTCTTTTTTGGCGTTGTCGTTAATATTATCAAGCTCAACCAGCATTCTTCTGGCTAATTCTTCGGAACTGTCAATATCTTTGCCAATGAATATCTCACCACTGCACAGCGTTGCTTCTTCAAAAGACTCCATCTCTTTTCCAAGTTCGGCAAACAAATCTTCATCAACTTCCACAGTCGCAACAGAATAAAGCAATTCAGCGCAGTAAAAAGTTGTCAGGTAATAAGGATGATCCGTTAAATGAATATATTCAAAAGGCCTTTCTCTGTTGAATTCTTCTATCCTGTGCTTCTCTGCCATATATTGCTGGTAAACCCAAAAGTCTTTGTAAGCTATTAGAAACTGCGATTTGCCGTTTTCACTCGTAGTAAGCGAGCACTTCTTCATCATTTCTTCTGCTGAAAGTAAATCTTTATATACTTTTCTAAAACCAATATATTCATCTCCTTCTTTAGTAGAGCCGTTGATTTCCCTGTCCAGTTTTTTCTGCCAAAATATAAGCCCGTCTTCTTCATTATTAATAAGCTTTTCAATCTCTTTTCTTTTTGTCTCAATTGCATTCTTGTTCGGACAAGGATTACCCGTACAGCTTCCTGCCAGGCAGCTTGCCGCATTATTTCCCGAACAGTGCGGCTGCACCTGGTTACAGGAACATTGGGCAATAAGAGAATTTAAATCCGCTGTTTTTTGTCCAATCTTGTTTAAAATATCTCTAACTTTTTTTGAAAAATCTTTTAGATTGGTTAATCTAACTTCTAAAAAAAGCTCTTGAATTAATGCGCCTATCGGAATTTCAGTGTAAGCCAAGGTTTCTTTTTCTAGGGTAGGCGTTTCTACGAATTCAGGAGTAGATTTTGTTATTTCCGGCGCTGCCAATAAAGTCAACCCGGGATTAATGGTTGTCAGAATCATGTAAGAACAAAGCAAAACCAATAGCCCGATAAAAGCAGCAAACATTTGTTCTTTGGCGTCTTTTTGAAAGGCCGGAATGCCGGTTGAAGTCATATATCGTATGCCGCCAGCCACAAAAACACCGAAAGCTACCAATCCTGAAATAATTATTGAAAAATTAAAAATATACTTTACGTATTCTGACAAACCGAAAAAAGTTGTTTCAGGCATTAACCCGCCAGCTTCCGGATAATCAACTTCCAACTGCCTTTGGGCAAAAACAAAACCAGCAACAACTAAAGAAAAAATAAGAACAAAAAGAAAAGAAAATGTTTTCAGCTTCTTCATTGCTTTATAATAACAGTTTTTCCAGCCTTGACCAATAATTGTTTTACTTCCTTTTCTCTTTTTCTTTGTGGTATGATATAATAAAACAATTAATTTTATGGGTCCAATAGTAAGCGCAGTTGCCACTGCTTTATCAGGCGTTTTCGCCACTCTATTAGGGTTAGTTTTCAATATCTTGGGGATAATCAGCGGAGCTTTTCTATGGGTCTCTGTTAATGTTTTCAATTGGGTTCTTTCGCCTGATTTTATTTCTCTGTCTTATACCGATCCATCCAAAAATCCTTTTCTTGAAATCGGCTGGGGATTAACCAGGGATTTTGCCAATATTATCATTGTTTTGGCATTAGTAGTAATAGGATTGGGAACAGCTCTTCGTCTTGCCGGCTATCAAGCTCAGAAAGCTTTGCCAAGCTTGATTCTAATTGCTCTTTTAATTAATTTCACTCCTGTTATATGCGGCTTGATTGTTGATGCGTCAAACATCTTAATGAGTTTTTTTGTCGGAGAAGGTTTTGCCGGAGGAAACTCTTTTGTAAATCTGGCTCTTAACCAATGGTCAAATATCAGTTCTCTGGCAGGTGGACTAAAATTCTGGGATCCTGTTGCCAGCCAAGAAGCAATAGCTGCGTCTATTGGCAGTTTTGTTTTGATAATGTTTAATTTTTTTGCCGCTTTGATTTACCTTGTTTTTGCTCTTTTGTTTGCCCTCCGTTATGTTGCTATTTGGGTCTTGGTTATCCTTTCGCCACTTGCTTTTGCCTGTTATATTCTGCCCGACACCAGAAATGTCTGGTCACAATGGTGGAAACAATTCATCCAGTGGTCGTTTATTGGAGTGATTGCTGCTTTCTTTTTATATCTGGCAGACCACTTCTTAATGGCGACAAAAAGTACTGATTTTCTGGGTTCGGCCATGCAGGAAGTGGGCAATGCTCCTGGCTTATCGTCGATTCTTAATAGTATTATGCCTTACGGTATTGCTCTTGTTTTTCTTTTTATAGGATTGATGCTGTCTTTGTCTTCTAGTGCTGCGGGAGCTGACCAGATTCTTAATTTTACTAAAAAAGGAGGAATGAAAGCTGGAAAATGGATGGGCACTCGAGGGAAAGCTTTTGCCAGAGCCAGGGTTCCTGAAGCTGTAAGGAGATGGGGCGAAAGACAATCTACTGCTAAAAGATGGGGAGAAGGAGAAAAAGGAGCTAAGGGCGCTTTAAAAAGAATGGTCGGCGCTCCGGCAGCTGGAATTCAGCGCGGTATGGGCGGGCTGATAACCAAAGGTATGAACGAAAGACTGGATACTGAAAAAAGCCACGAAAAAGCAAAAAAACAAGATGTGGCCAGTAATCTTAGAGATTATCGCGGAGCAGGCAGTGAGGCTGAAAAAGCAGGAATAATGGGGGCGATGGTTGAGAAAAACCAATTAAAAGATGCTCTTGATGTTGATAAGTTTGGCAAAAATGCTTTAACAGAAGGAGAACTATTAAAAACTTATGAAAAAGCAGTAAAATTAGGAGATTCAGATACAGCTGAAGGCATAGAAAGAGGGTTGGTTGGTAAACCAACAGTTAACAGTTTTGCAGGGATTCTAAATAAAATGGACAATACTAAATTTGATGCGCAAGGGCTTAAGAAAGAAGATAGAAACAAAGGGTATACTTCCTATGCCCAAAAAATAATTGGCGAAGCTAAAACAGCTGATGCGATAAAACAACTTCAAAAAGGATGGGAAGATGATGACAAATTAATGGAATATGCCCATTTGTCCTGGGGGGGAAGCCAAATTAGTCAGGCTACTACAACCCACGGCAAAAACTTTAGTGATAAGTTTTCAAAATTCGCTCAAAGACGTGGAACTGACTGGTATTTTGAAATTGATCCCAATACAAACAAGATGAGAAATCCTGATGTGCCTCGTTATCTTAGTAGTAGTGGCGCTATGTCTTTGGGTATAGGATTGGCTGGTGTAAACCAAAAAGAAATTGGCAAGAAAGCTTTTGCCGGAAGAGTAATTGAACAAAACCCTAGTTTGTCAGCACCTTACCAGCAATACTCCGCAATAAGAGAAACGAGAAAACATATTGCTAGGGAAACAAAAAAAGGAGCGGACCAAGAAGCAATTAGCAAAGCACAACAAAAATTAATAAACGCAGAATCCTCTTTAAACAACAATTTGAATATTCTTTATGGCACAAATCCGAACTTGGAAAAAGAATGGGATAATCTTATGGAACAACTAGAGCCAAAAAAGCAAGGGCAAAAAAGAACCCCTTATCAAAGAAGAACCCCTTAAAAAATAAAAACGAGCAGGAAAACTTACATTGCTTAAAAACATTGCAAATTTTCCTGCCCCCATAACCGCTATCCACTCTCAATCTCTTTGTGTAGTTTCGCAGCTTCCTGCCTTTTTTTAAAGGATTGGTGGTTGCGGCGAGCATTGGAAAGCTCGATGGAAGCTTCAGCTAAATCTTGTATAGAAAGTTTTGTCTCTGCTTCCAGTCCCGCCATGACCTGTTTGTTTAACATCTCTATGGGCGAAGCTATCTCTGTCGATGACGGTGTCGGCGTTGAAGCTGTAGGTTGCGTCTGCTGCGGCTGTCGTTTTAAACGACTCACCAACAACGCTATGGCAATCGCAGCAAGAAGAATAACTATTATAATAAACACTATTTGCATTATTCCCTCCTATTTTTCGTTAATTATATTATATACCATATTATAAATTTGTCAAGACATATGGCCAAACAATATACACAAGAAGAATTATGGAAGTTGTATGAAAAACTTCCGGAAGAATTAAAAAGAGCAATGGTCGGAGCGGACACCTCTGACCATGTTTGGAATATCTGTGAGCGATACGAGTTTGACGAAGTTTCAAAAGTGGCAAAACTGGTCGGAGACGTTCTGCTCGGCATTCTGGCGCCGGAAGACTTCCAGGAAGAGCTGGAAAAAGAGTTGAAAGTGGAAAAAGAAACAGCTAAAAAAGCAACTCAAGAGATAAACAGATTTATTTTTTATCCCGTAAGACCTCTTTTAGAACAACTGCATGAAATTAAAGTGTCGCCAGAAAGAAAACCAACCGCAGAACAACCAATAGTCACAACAGAACCGGGGGTAGAAACAGAAATTAAAACAGAAAAAGCAGTTGGAGAGGAAAAACCATCAGCTCCATCTTCACAAGATACTTACCGAGAATCTATTGAATAAATATGCGTTTTACAGTGCCGCAATTCATTGAACATGAAGCAAAAATTGTCGGACCTTTAACTTTCAGACAGTTTGTTTTTGTCGGGGTAGCCGTAGCCATTTGCTTTGTTTTCTATTTTTCTTTTCCTTTCACTACTTTTTTAATGGTTTCCATGGTTTTAATAGGAGCGGCACTAGGCCTGGCTTTTTTGAAAGTGAACGGAAAACCTTTGCCTTCTCTTTTATTTGATTTTTTGAAGTTTACGATAGCGCCGAAAATGTATGTCTGGAAAAAGAAAGAACGCCAGGTAGTGGTTTACAGAAAGAGCGAGATTTCTCCTGAAAAACCCGAAGAGGAAGAAAAAGAAGCTCCGACAAGAATAGTGACAAAAAGCAGGTTGAAAAAAATGCAAACCGAAATTGAAACTCACACAAAATAAATGGAAAACTCAAGCAGCCAACAATTTTTGGAAATAGACCAGATAAAAGAAGGTTTTTTGCTTTTGAAAAACAAGTCTTTAAGAGGAGTTTTAATGGTTTCTTCTTTGAATTTCGCTTTAAAATCAGACGACGAGCAAAAAGCGATTATTTATCAGTTCCAGAATTTTTTAAACTCTCTGGATTTTTCAATTGAAATTGTCTTGCAATCCAGAATTTTAAACATCACAGGCTACATCGACAAACTGAAAGAAATGGAAAGGATTCAGGATAACGAGCTGATGAAAATACAAACTGCAGAATACAGGAAGTTCATTACCGAACTGATCGGCGGCAGGCAGATTCTTTCCAAAATCTTTTTCCTGACAGTCCCTTTCACTTTGGTTGAGATTCCGAAATTAGGCGGAAAAAGAAAAGTTAATTTCAGCGAAGAACAATTTCAAAGAGCAAAATCCCAGATCTGGCAAAGAATGGAATTTGTGGCAGTGGGATTGAGAAGATGCGGTTTGCAGTGTTCGCCTTTGAACACTCTTGAACTAATAGAGCTTTTTTGGAGCTTGTATCATCCTGAAGAATCAGAGGTCGGCTATTATCCTGAAATCCCACCGGAAATAATCAGATAATTATGGATTTATCTTTTTTAAAAAACATATCATTGCCAAAAGGAGAGAAAAAGCCCGATGATTCGGAAAAGATTTTTGAAACCCCGATGATAGAAGCAAAAGACATCATTGCCCCAGCTTCAATTATAGTGAAACCTGACCATTTAATGATGGGCAAAAGAATTGCCAAATCTTTTTTCATTTTCTCCTATCCGAGATATTTAAGCACTGCCTGGCTGTCACCAGTAATCAATCTTGACCAGCCAATGGATGTCAGTTTTCACATCCATCCGATTGAAACAGGCTTTGTTTTAAAACAATTAAGAAGAAAAGTGACCGAGGTCCAGGCTGAAATCATGGAAAGGGAAGAAAAGGGCTTGATAAGAGACCCTGCTCTGGAAACAGCTTACAGGGATTTGGAAGATTTGAGAGACAGACTGCAAACAGCCCAGGAAAAAATGTTTAAATTCGGATTATATCTTACTGTTTACGGCAAAACTTTAGAAGAAATAAAAAGCGTGGAAACAACTTTGCGCTCAATTCTGGAATCAAAGTTAATATATATCAAACCTTCCCTTTACCAGCAAAAAGAAGGGTTTAATTCAACCTGTCCTTATGGTTTGGACCAAATACAAGCTCACAGCCCGATGAACACAGGACCGCTTTCTTCCACTTTTCCTTTTGTCTCTTTTGATTTGAGCTCCAACGAGGGTGTCTTATTCGGGGTAAACATGCACAACAATTCCTTAATTCTTTTTGACCGCTTCAGTTTGGAAAATGCCAACAGCGTCATTTTTGCCAAGTCAGGGTCCGGAAAATCTTACGCAGTAAAACTGGAAATTATAAGGTCTTTGATGTTCGGCATAGAATGCATTATTCTTGACCCTGAAAATGAATACCGATTTCTAGCCGACGCAGTGGGCGGCTCTTTCTTTAACATGTCTTTGTCCTCGCCGAACCACGTTAATCCTTTTGATTTACCGACCCCCAGAGAAGATGAAAAGCCAGAAGACGTTCTCCGCTCAAACATTGTTAATCTGGTCGGACTTTTAAGAATCATGCTGGGAGGATTGACCGCAGAAGAGGACGCTATTATTGACAGGGCTCTGTCTGAAACTTACGCGGCAAAAGACATTACTCCAGCCACCGATCCAACCCTTTGGAGGGAAAAAATTCCTTTGATGTCTGATTTTGAGCAAGTTCTTGAAGAAATGGAAGGAGCTGAATCTTTAGTAAGGAGAGTGAGAAAGTTTTCCAAAGGCACTTTTTCCAAATTTTTCAACCAGCCCACCAATATTTCAATGGACAAGCCTTTTGTTGTCTTCGGCATAAGAGACATGGAAGACGAGTTAAGACCCATGGCCATGTTCATAATCATGAGGTATATCTGGAACAAGGTGCGTTCTGAAATGAAAAAAAGAATTCTGGTGGTTGATGAAGCCTGGTGGATAATGAAATCAGAAGACGGAGCTTCATTCCTGTTCGGCATGTGCAAAAGAGCCAGAAAATACTGGCTGGGAGTGACAACTATTACTCAAGACATCAATGACTTTATGAAGTCAGAATACGGCAAAGCGATTATTACCAACTCATCCTTGCAGTTTTTAATGAAACAATCTTCAGCCACGGCTGATGTCGTTCAAAAAACTTTCAACCTGACAGACGAAGAAAGAATTTTATTGCTGGAATCTGCGGTCGGCGAAGGAATCTTTTTCGCCGGGCAAAAGCACGTCTCAATGAAAGTAATCGCCTCTTATACTGAAGACCAATTTATAACCACCTCTCCGGAAGAGGTTTTAAAGATAAAAGAAGCTAAAAAGAAAATAGCTGAGCAGCAATCTTATGGAACAAGCTCAAGAATTTGAAAAAGACTCATTCGGAGCTGAACAACTTAAGGAAGTGGCGATTTTTTTAGGACCAGAAGCGATTGTCATGCTTCTTACAGCAATTGTCTTTGATGTGGGAGAGGTTTTGGTCGAGCTCATTCCTTATGCCGGACAGATTCTTTCAATTATTATGGACATTATTGCTGTTATCTTTTTTGGCGCTTGGATGTGGTTTCGTTCAGGACAAATGGCGGTACCCCAGAAAACAGGAGAAAGAATAGCTAAAGCAAAAACTCAAGTGACAAAATGGTCAAAAAGATTAAAATGGCTGAGGCCTTTGGCTTTTGTTCTTGAAATGATTCCGGTAGTTGGTGCTCTGCCCCTTTGGACTTTGGTCGTTTATTTTGAGTTAAAATATAATACAAAATAAAAACACCCCGTTTCAACGGGGCGTAATAATCACTTTCCTTTCCGGCTCCTGGCCAATGCTTTCTGTAGTAATATCTGAACGTTCGGCCAGTTCCATATGGATGATTCTTCTTTCGTAAGCTGACATTGAGGGCAGTTCTTTTTGTTTCTTACTAAGAGCCACTTCATCGGCGACAGAACGCGCCAGCTCTTTTAAATAATCTTTCTTTTTCTTTTTATAGTCGTTAATATCCAAATCAATATAAAACATCTCTGTAATTTTTCTTCTCAGAATCGCTTTCAAGAGATGCTGGATTTCAGTTAAGGTTTGGCCTCCTTCTCCTATTAGGATTTGCGGGTCTTCGGTTTTAATGTTGATGGAAATTGTTCCTTCTCTTTCTGGCAAAACTTCCACTTCCACGTTAAAAGTGGTTTTCTGGAAAAATTCTCTTGTGGTTTTTTTAATTGTTTCTGTATCTTTAGTATTAAGCATTTTGTTTCTGCGGCTTAATAATTAAATACTGCTGGAAAATTGAAAAAAGGGCGGTAATTATCCAATAAAGCCCGATGGCTGCAGGCAGTTTCCAAAGGATGAAGACCGTGAAAAGAGGAAAAAAGTAAAGCATCTGCTTTTGCATTATGTTTGAGAATTGAGCCATCTGATCTCCTTTAACAGCTGATTTTTTGGTTTTTGGCATTAACATTTTTGTCTGGAAGAACTGAAATATTCCGGCCAAAACAGCCAATATTAAGCTTGGCTCGGCAAGATTCATCAGTCCCAAAAATGTCGGATTAATTTCTCCTGGAGAGGGGACAAAACTGTAAAGAGAATTCATTGCTTTTGGGGCTAATCCATTCCAAAAAACCCTATAAAGGGCGAACAGAATCGGCAGCTGGATTAAAAGAGGAAGGCATCCTCCCAAAGGATTGATTTTTTCTTTTTGGTAAAGAGCCATCATTTCTTTGGCTTGTTTTTCCTTGTCATTCTTGTATTTTTGCTGGATTTCTTGGATCTGCGGCTGTAGTTCAGCGAGCACCTTCTGAGATTTGATTGATTTCAGCATTAAAGGATAAAGAATGACCCTGATTATAATCGTTAAAACAATCACTGCAACCCCAAAATCCTTTCCCGGCAAAAACTGGTAAAGGAAAATTAAGGCGTTGAATAACGGCTGATATAATAATGTGTTAAAAGCGTTGATAAAAATTTCCATGGATTACGGCAAATCTATTCCTCCCTTGTTAAAAGGATTACATTTTAAAATTCTCCAAAAAACTTTTTGCAATCCTTTAAGCGTTCCATATTTTTCTACTGCTTGGCAAGCATAATTGGAACAGCTGGGGTAAAAACGGCAATTATTTCCCAATGCTGTGGAAATAAAATTCCTGTAAAAATTTATTACTCTAAGAACTGTTGACTTTACAAACTTTGTCTTCATTTTATTTTTGACTTGGCGAGTAATTTCTCTGTTATTTTTTTAATTTCTGGGAAATCTTTTTTTTCTATGCCGGGAAGGGTGATAAATAAATTATCGCTGCCAGCTTTAAAAGAGTTTAACTCTAATCTAATTATTTCTCTAAGTCTCCTCTTGACTTTGTTTCGAACATTTGCTTTTTTGGAAACTTTTTGTGAAACGACAAAGCCGAAACGGCTTGTCCCTAAGTTGTTTTTAATCGTTTTTAAGACTAAAGGAGCTTCTTTAAAAGCTCTGCCTTTTTTGAAAATCTTTTCAATATCTTTCTTCTTTTGGATTCTATTCTTTTGGGGGAGCATAACCGTTTTAATCGCTGACAACGATTTTTTTTCTGCCTTTTTTTCTTCTCCTGCTTAAAACCCGCCTGCCGTCCTTTGTTTGCATCCTTTTTTTGAAACCGTGCTTCCTTCTTCTCGTTTTTGTTTTTTTATGATAAGTAATAGACATAATATTATCCGCAGTTAAACACTAATTATCTTAACAAAAAAAACATTTACCGTCAATTTCACAGCTTTTCCTCAATTTTTCAACAGTTTTACGCTTTTCCCTTTTATTTCCGCTGTATTTGACATTGTGATATAATACAGCCGTGAAATTATATGCTCGTATTAACTTATAAAGTATGACTAAAGACGAACTCTGGCAAGCGGTTCTTGCTCAAATCCAACTGAATATTTCCCAGGCCAATTTCGCCACTTGGTTTAAAGACACCAATATAACTACCTGCAAAGAAGGGCAGGCAGTTATTTCTACCCCAAACTCTTTTGCCAAGGAATGGTTGGAGAATAAATACGGAAAAACTATTTTTAAGATTCTATACAACCTAGACAAAGAAATTAAGGAAATAAAATACGTTGTCGGCAAAACCGAATTAAAAGTTATTAAAAAACCCTCCTTCTCGCTTCCTTCTGCCGGACAGCTGGAATTTGAAGAGTTTGAAATTAACAAAGAAACAAATCTCAATCCTCGCTACACTTTTGAAAATTTTATCGTTGGACCGTTTAATGAACTTGCTCACGCTGCCTCCTGGGCAGTTTCAAAAAAACCAGGACAAGTTTACAATCCTCTTTTTGTTTACGGAGGAGTGGGTTTGGGAAAAACGCATCTTTTACAGTCTATTGGCAATGCAATTATCAAAAATTTTTCTCAAAAAAAAGTAAAATACATTCCTGCTGAGAGATTCATCACAGGCGTTGTCTCTTCGATTAGAAACCATGACGTTGAAGGGTTCAAAAATAAATACCGGGCCACAGACGTTTTGATTCTGGATGATGTTCAGTTTTTGGCAGGAAAAGAAAAAACTCAAGAAGAGTTTTTCCACATTTTCAACGCTTTATATGAAGCGAATAAGCAAATAATTCTTTCTTCTGACCGCCCGCCAAAAGCCATTCCTGCTTTAGCTGAAAGGCTAAGGTCCCGTTTTGAAGGAGGGATGATTGGAGATATAAGTTATCCTGATTATGAAACCAGAGTTGCTATTTTAAAAAGCAAGAGTCAGGAAAGGGGAATAAATTTTTCCGATGATATTTTGGATTATGTCGCTACAAACATCCAAAGAAATATAAGGGAGCTTGAGGGCGCTTTAAACAGGTTGATGGCTTACCAAAAAATAAATAACCAGTCCCCTGATTTGGAAATAGCCAAGTCGTTGCTAAAAAGCTTGTTTTTGTCTCCTAATAAAGTAGCTAACCATAAAAAAATAATCCAGGCAGTGGCTGAATTTTATGACCTAAAAGAGAAAGATTTATCTTCTCCCTCAAGAAAAAAAGAGATTGTTAAACCACGCCAAGTAGCCATGTTTTTATTAAGGGAATTATTAAAAAGCTCTTATCCGTTTATAGGGAGAAAATTCGGCGGCAAAGACCACACCACAGCCATTCATTCCTGTGAAAAGATTGTCAGAGAACTAAAAGACGACGATAATCTTAACAACGAGGTTGATTTAATCAAACAACGTATTTTCAGTGCATAACTTGGGCAGAAAAACAACAAAGGTTGAAATCCACAAAAAATCAAACAACAGTCCATATCCTTTTTAAAAGTGGGAATAGGATAAAATAAAAATTAATCCACAGCACCAATAACTATTAATTAATTTTAATAAAATAATTATATTATTGTATCTCCGAAAATAATTTTTCACTAACGTTCAAAATTATGAAAATTACAATTTTAAAAGATAAATTAAAAGAAGGGGTTAATATTGTCGAAAAAATTGCAACAAAATCTACAAGTTTACCCGTTTTAAATAATATTTTAATATCTGCAGAGAAAAATTTTTTAAATCTGTCTGCTACCGACTTGGAAGTGGGGGTAAGATGGTGGGCGCTTGTTAAAACGGAAAAGGAGGGAATTATTGCTATTCCATCTAAAATTTTATCAAGTTTTATTAATTTTCTGCCGAATAAATCAGTTAGTTTAGAGTTGAAAAATCTCGACTTAAAAATTAGCTGTGAAAATCACCAGACCGTATTAAAAGGGGTGGACCCCGAAGAGTTCCCGATTATCCCCAAAGTTACCAGTGAAGAAAAAATCGAAATACCAATTAAAAACTTCTGTCAGGGGTTGGGGAGTATTGTGGATATTGCCAGTCTTTCTTCAACAAAGCCGGAAATATCAGGAATTTATTTTTTATTCCAGAATAACTCAATTACCATGGCAGCCACAGACAGTTTTCGTTTGGGAGAAAAGAAAATTCAATTGGATTCTTCCGCAAATAAAATATCCAAAGATTATTCTTTGATTTTGCCCCAAAAAGCAGCGAAAGAGATTATGAACATATTTAACGAAAGAGAAGGGATATTAACAATATATTTTTCTCCAAATCAAATTCTGTTTGAAACGCGCCTTTCGGAAGTCTCTCATCCGCAAATCCAACTTACCTCCAGACTGGTTGAGGGAGATTATCCGAATTATCAGGAGATTATTCCCAAAAAGCACGAAACCAGAGTTTCTTTTATCCTCGAAGAGTTTATCAACCAAATCAAACTGGCGTCTCTTTTTAGTGGGAAGATTAACGAAATCAAACTAAATATTGATGCTCCAAAAAATAGAATTAATTTTTTCAGCCAGAACCCCGAAGTCGGAGAATACAATAGTTTTTTACCAGGGAAAGTTGATGGAAAATCTTGCGAAATATCTTTCAACTACAGATTTTTGCTGGACGGCCTTTTGAACATTAGTATTAACCAGCAAAAAAAATCAGAAGCTGTTTTGGAATTGACAGGGTCTGAAAAGCCAGGAGTTTTAAGATTAAAAGGGGATGACAATTATCTTTATTTGGTAATGCCCATTAAAAGCAGTTAAGTTAAAATGTGGGCAATGCGCTTTTGAGAAAACTGTTGAAAATCGGCCCCGCCACTGTTGCAGCTGGCTGATTTTTTATCATTGAAACATTGTTATTGTTGCCGGCCCAAACGCCAACAGCGATTGAACTGGTATATCCTATCGTCCAAGCGTCCCTAAAATCGTCAGTTGTCCCTGTTTTGGCAGAAACCTTGTAATTCTCAAAATACAGATGTGACCTTGGTCCGAACATTGGTGTTCTGGCCTCATTATCAGACAAAATGTCAGTTATGAGTTGCGATACTTCTTTTGATAAAACTCTTTTTGGGTTTTTTTTGTTTTCTTGGATAATGTTCCCGCTATAGTCCTCTATTCTTAAAATCGGGACAGGCGGCACTTTTAAACCTTCTGTGGCAAAAACGCCGTAAGCCGAAACCATATCTAATAATTTTACCTCCCAGCCACCAAGAACTATTGACGGGCCAAAAGGAGGGTTTAGAGTAGTAATTCCTAGGTTTTCAGCAGTTTTAACAGCGTTGTTTATACTGTCTGTCGGCGTTGAACCGCAAAGTCCGACTAAGACCTTAACAGAAGGGACATTTAAAGATTGTGCTAGTGCCTGTCTTAAAGTAACTGGTCCCCGGAATAAGCCGTCATAGTTCTGGGGAATATATTCTTTGTCTCCCCAAACGCCAAAATTAGTTTCTTGGTCAACTACCACTGTTTTATCATTGTAGCCGTTCTGAAAAGCAGTAGCGTAAACAAACGGTTTAAAAGACGATCCTGGCTGTCTGCCAACGCTTTTTGTGGTGCCAATCGCTATATTAAACTTTGGGTCAAACAAGCAGTCTTTGCCAGGAGCGCATCCTTCAGGATAAGGATCAGCGAACCAGTCAGCGGAGCCGACCATTGCTAAAATTTCACCGTTACCAGGATTTAGAGCTACCAGGGCGGCATTGTGAGCATTGTATGTTTTGTTTTTTAAAACTCCTTCTTTAACTGATTTTTCAGCTAATTCCTGCAGCTCCCAGTCCAAAGAAGTAATAACCCTTACTCCGTTCTCTTTTAAATATTCAAGGTCCTGGCCGTATTTTGGCTTGAGATAGTTTTCAATTACATACAGTACAAAGTGTGGTGCTTTAATTGTCGTTGGGGTGGAAAACTTAATTGTTTCTCCTTTCGCTTTTTCCATTTCCTCTTTATTTATATATCCTTCCTGCAACATTCTTTCCAAAACATAGTCTTTTCTTATAAGAAGGTCATCTTTATGTTCGCCGTACGGAGAAAGAGAATAAGGAGATTTGATTAAGGCAGCTAAAGCTGCTGCTTCGCTTAAGCTAACATCAGAAACAGACTTGCTGAAATATATCTGGCTGGCAGTTTCCATGCCGTAAGCGTTTTGTCCGAGAGGTATTTGATTTAAATACCATCCCAGAATCTGGTCTTTAGAATAGCGTCTGTCTAATTCTAGCGCTAGAATAATTTCCCTTATCTTTCTGGTAATGGTTTTTTCTGTTGAGAAAAACGTTGAGCGAATTAATTGCTGGTCTAGGGTTGATCCTCCGTAAATCGGTTCTTTAATTCTTAAATTAATAAGAAGAGACCTGAATATTCCTTCGGGGTCAACTCCGAAATGATTGTAAAAGTTAGCGTCTTCGGTAGAAATTACAGCCCACTTCAAATAATCTGGAATATCTTCCAAAGGAACCGTTGTTCTTTTTTCCTCGCCGTAGATTTCATACAATAAAACCTTTCCTGTCCGGTCGTAAATTTTGGTTGATTGGAAAATCTGGTGCTCGGTGAATTTTTCCGGCCTAGGAAGATCTTTGGCTACCAAAACAAAAACAAAACTGCAAATCAAAATGAAGATTGCAAACAATAAAAAAGCGATTCCTAGAAACGGTTCGGCTTTAGAGTGTGTTTTTACTCCGAAAATCTTTCGGAAATATTTTCGGATAGGCATAGAATTATTTTAACAACCTTAGTCCTTATTGACAAGAGATTGTGGGAGGAGGGATAATATAAAAATAATAGTGATTAATTTTTATGCCCAAAATAAACAAAACAATCTCAATTAATGTTTTAATTTTGTCTTTAATTTTAGGGATAGGATTTGTTGTCCAGGCCAGAGCCCAAACAACAGCAATTCTGTCAGAAAATTTTGACGATGGTCAGTATTGTTTTCAGGGATATACCCAAAAACAAGAATGTCTTATTCCTTCTCCTGCTGGTCCTGCGGGGTGGTATTCCCAAGATTATTGGTGGAAACTTGGGAGGGTTTGCGACAATATCTATCGAGGAACTGGAAATTGGGCAAATTCAGCTTTTCAGGGGGATCCTTGGAGCGCCCCTTCTATTCTGGCTACTAAAGCTTTAAATTTGGAAGCCGGGACAAATTATACTTTGAAATTTTATGCGAGAGTTGCTGGTAGCTGCATATATGGCAACGGCCGTATGTATTTAAGTGTTTTTACAAGCGCTTCTCAATTTTCAACTGGAACTCAAATTGGCAGTATTTTTTCTCTTAATACAAGTTGGTCTCAAAAAATAATAAATTTTACAGTGCCGTCTAGCGGAACTTATTATATCCAATTTCAAGCATCTCGAGGAGGAGACGGCGTAGATTACACTATTATTGATGATATACTTATTACAGGCACTGCCGCTCCTCTTGACTTTTCTCTTTCCCGCACCCCTTCTTCAGGGGCCGTTATCCAGGGAGCATCAATTCAAACAGCTATTACTGCTTCTTTGACTTCCGGCTCAAGCCAGTCCGTTTCTTTTTCAGCCTCCAACCTTCCTACGGGAGCAACTGCTGTTTTTTCTCCAACTTCATGCAGCCCTACTTGCAGTTCAGTTCTGACAATTAACACTTTAGCCACTACTCCGGCAGGCACTAAAACAATTACTATTACTGCTGTAGGAGGGGCATTAACCAAAACAACTAGCTATTCTTTAACGGTTAGCGCAGCTGCCAGTATTTTTACTCCCACTGTCAGTACTAACTCAGTTTCATCAATTACTGCGAGTAGCGCTACCTTGGACGGCAACATCACAAATATAGGAGGAGCGACCGTTACCGCTAAGGGCTTTCAATACGGCTTATCCCAAACTCCTACATGGACCGTTAATCAATCGGGTAGTTTCAGTACTGGCGCTTATATGTTGTCCGTTACATCTCTTAGCCAAAACACCAAATATTATTTTAGGGCCTATGCTACAAACAGCGTTGGCACCAACTACGGTTCTTGGTTGAGCTTTACCACTACTGGAGAAGAAGAAACAATTACCGTTCCCACTGTCACCACCAACTCAGCCACTTCAATCACCACTACATCAGCCACTCTTAATGGCAATGTTAGTTCTACCGGAGGAGCAAGCGTGTTGGAAAGAGGATTTGACTGGGGTACAATTTCTGGATCTCTTGCCAATGATTTGACTCAGACAGGTACATATGGCACAGGCAGCTTTACCAGGAGTCTTACCGGCCTGACTCCAGGCACTGAATACTATTACAGAGCCAAAGCAAGAAATTCAGCTGGCTGGGACTATGGCAGCCAAATGAGTTTTACTGCAAGTGTTTCTCCTTTATCATTTTCTCTTTCGTGCAGTTCTTCTTCAGGAACTGTAAATCAAGGGCAGTCGGTCCAAATCACTGTTAATACTTCTTTAACTTCAGGGATAAGCCAATCTGTTTCTTTTTCAGTCACGAACCTGCCTATAGGAGCAACCGCTGTTTTTTCTCCAACTTCATGCAGCCCTACTTGCAGTTCAATATTAACTATTAACACTTCCAATAGTACGCCTATTAGCAGCAAAACTATTACTATTTCCGCTGATGGAGGGACATTAACTAAAACAACCAGTTATTATTTAAAGGTTGCTGCTGCTGGAGAAGAAGAAACAATTACGTTCCCACTGTCACCACCAACTCAGCCACTTCAATCACCACTACATCAGCCACTCTTAATGGCAATGTTAGTTCTACCGGAGGAGCAAGCGTGTTGGAAAGAGGATTTGACTGGGGTACAATTTCTGGATCTCTTGCCAATGATTTGACTCAGACAGGTACATATGGCACAGGCAGCTTTACCAGGAGTCTTACCGGCCTGACTCCAGGCACTGAATACTATTACAGAGCCAAAGCAAGAAATTCAGCTGGCTGGGACTATGGCAGCCAAATGAGTTTTACTGCTGGCACTACTGTCATTGATGATCAAGATGAGCTTATTGCGCAACTTCTAGAACAGATTAATCAAATTTCAGCATTAATTGCCCAATTGCAAGAGCAGATTGCAGAAATCAAAGGAACTTCAACTTCCTGGTGCCATGCTTTTAATGTGAACCTCAGAATTGGAGATTCTGGCGCAGAAGTTTCGGCGTTAAAAACTGCTTTGATAAAAAACGGCGTTTGGCCGAATGAGGTTGTTAATGATAAATTTGACGAAGAAACTGCTTCCTATATTGTTGCTTTTCAGCAAAAATACAAAGCTGAAATTTTAACGCCCTGGAGATTAAACTATGGAACTGGTTTTGTCGGAGATACCACTAGAGCTAAATTGAATGCTTTGTATGGATGCAAATAAAGAAGAATAACAGTGTTTTTAAAAGCGCGCCTTATCGGGCGCGTTTTTAGTTGTCTTTCTATTTTTTTTGTAGTAAATTAGAAGTATATAATATGAAAACTGCTGTTAACTCACAAAAAATCAAAGACATTCTGGAAAGAGGAGTGGAGCAGATTATCGATAAAAAAAATCTGCTTAAAAAACTGAAATCAGGCAGGAAACTTCGCATTAAACACGGTATCGACCCAACCGGGCCTAAAATTCATATTGGCCGGGCAATCCAATTCAGAAAACTGAAAAGTTTTCAGGATTTGGGGCACCAGATTGTTTTGATTATTGGCGATTTTACGGCCCAAATTGGCGATGCCTCTGATAAACAAGCCATGAGAAAGCCGTTGTCCGAAAAAGAAATTAAAAAAAACATGAAAGACTATGAGAGGCAAATTGGCAAGATTCTCGACATGAAAAAAACTGAAGTTCGCTACAATAGAGAATGGCTTAATAGATTAACTGTAAAAGAATTGCTTTCTTTAGCAATGAATTTTTCCGCTCAGCAAATGATACAAAGAAGGAACTTTAAGGAAAGGTGGGAAGGAGGAAGGCCGATCGGCCTCCACGAGCTGACTTACCCGTTATTCCAAGGATACGATTCATTTGCCATAAAAGCAGACGTTGAAATCGGAGGAGCTGACCAGTTGTTTAATTTAAAAGTTGGCAGGGAAATACAAAAGATGTTCGGTCAGCCGGTGCAAGACATAATGACATTAAAAATGCTTTCAGGCCTGGACGGGAGAAAAATGTCAACCAGCTGGGGGAATATGGTGACAATCGTTGATAAGCCAAATGAAATGTACGGGAAAATTATGTCAATGAGAGATGAATTTATTCCTAAATACTTTGAACTTTGCACAGACATATCGTTATTAGAGGTAAAAAAAATCAAAAAAGATCTGCTTTTTAAAAAAGTGAATCCCCGCGATATAAAGGTGAAATTAGCCAGAGAAATCGTTACTATTTATCACGGCAATAAATTGGCTTTGGATGCTGAGAAAGAATTCAATAAAGTTTTTAAAGAAAAGAAGCTGCCAATATCAATGCCTGCAATCCCAATTTCTCAAAAATCTCTGAATATTTTAAACCTGTTATTCAAGACAAAATTAGTTTCATCAAAGGCTGAAGCCAAAAGGCTAATTGTCCAAAAAGGGGTTAGAATTAATAACGAAGTTCAAACGGATTGGCAAAAGAAAATTAAAATAAAAAAGGGCCTGGTAATCCAGGTCGGCAAAAGGAAATTTATAAAGATAGCTTAAAAGAAAATCCCGCACAAAGCGGGACTTTCTTTTACTCTTCAGAGGATGTTTCTTCTTCTGTTTTTTCTTCCGGAGTTTCCTCTTCGGGAGTTTCTGTTGCTTCTTTATCTTGGCTGACCAAAGGATTTAAAATTTCATTTTCCATAATATTTTGGCCTTGTTATATTAATTGCTTTACTCCGCTTTTGGCGGAGTAATTTGTTTTTACGTTAAAGAATTCGACCTTTTCCAAGCATAAATGCTAATTATATGCTTAGTTGGTTCTATCCAGTATTATATTTGTCTTTAAAAAGTTGTCAAGGCCTTTATAGCAAACCGCAGTTTGATATATCGAACAAATTTCGCTATAGCAAACCGCAGTTTGATATATCGAACAAAGTTCGTTATTAACAATACAGGGGTTAGCTTTCTTTTATTGGTTTCTTTTTTTGCAGGCAAAAAGTCAGGGCAATCGCCAAAGCGTCAGCTGCATCGTCAGATTTTGGAATCTCTTTCAATTTTAATATTGTTTTTATCTTTTTATGAACAACCTTTTTTTCAGACCAGCCGAAGTTAGATATAACTAATTTAACCTGGAGAGGGGTAAATTGGTGTACCGGAATGTTTTTTTTAGCTGCTGTGAGCAAAATTACTCCTCCTGCTTGGCTTACTGGAATGGCTGTTTTTAAGTTCCTAAAGAAAAAAAGGCTTTCCATGACCAAAACTTCCGGTCGGTATTTTTTAATTAATTTATTCAATTCGTTGTTTAATGTTCTGAGCCGTTCAGGAGCAGTAAAAGAAGGAAAGGTTTTGATGACTCCGTAATCCAAACATTCAAACACTTGTTTTTTTGTTTTAAGTTTTCGGCTTTTTATAACTCCAAAACCGGTGCTAGCGGTTCCTGGATCAATGCCTAAAATTATCATAGTCGTTATAATTTTAAATTAGAATAAATTTCCTGGACTGAATCGTTCTCATCTAAAGCTTCAAAAAGATTTTGGCAGGATGCTTTGGTTTGTTCGTTCACTGCGATGTCTTCCTTTGCCAGCCAGTCCAAAGAAGATGAGTCTATTTTAATCTTTTTTTCTTCTAACGCTTTCTTGGTTTTTTCTAATGTTTCTGGGTTGGTGTAAATATTCAAAACATTATCTTGCCAGTCAATATCTTTTGCTCCTGCCTCAATGGCTGTCATCTCCATCTTTTCTTTGTTTTTAAATTCTTCGTCCTGCAAAGCTTGGTCAATTGCAATGCACCCCTTTTTTTCAAAAAGCCACTTAACAGCTCCTTCGCCAACTAATTTTCCGTTGTATTGGGTTAAAATTTGCTTAATTTCGCCCAGAGTCCTGTTTTTATTATCAGTAATGCCGGTAATAATCATAGCAATGTTCCCCGGACCATATGCTTCAAAAGAAACTTCTTCTAACATTTCTCCTGCTGGTTCGTTTGTTCCGCGCTTTATTGCCCGTTCAACGTTTTCTTTTGGCATATTTAATTTTTTCGCCATCTCAAAAATTAGCCGAAGTTTTGAGTTGGTTTCAGGTTTTGGCCCCCCTTCCTTTACGGCAACTGAAATTAGCCGAGACATTTTTGAAAACATCTGACCTCTTTTTTTATCTGTTAGTTCCTTCTGGTGTTTTATAGTTTTGGCATGTGAATGTCCTGACATGTTTTTAGATTAATTTCTTTTTCAAAAAAATGATTATTGTTCCGGAAAGAAGAGCAAAACTTAGAGCGGTTAAAAAGACGGGAAAAGGAGTTTTAGTTTTTGGAATTTGTTCGCTGACAGTTGCCAATTGTTGGGTTTCAAATTGGTTTCCTTCTGTCTCTTTTTGGCTGTTTTCAGATTGGCCAGTTGATAAGGGCAATATATTGGTTGATCCCGGAGTTAAGACAGCGCTCCAAACCCAGTCATTTTCTATCCTATTATACGATTCGCCCCTAGGAGCTTTTTTATAGCTTACGCTGTCTGTTACGTTTCCGTTCGGCTGAATAAATGATAACCCATCTTCGCCATTATTCAAAGTAATTTTAGTGGTTGGCCGTTCAATGATCAAAAATCCTTTAGATTTAATTTTTGTATTAGAAGGAAAAGTGTAAATGTTGGTTTGGCCAACAACATCAACTATTTGCCAGTTGGAAAGGTCTATTTCAAAATCGTTCTGATTGAAAATTTCAATCTATTCTTCTTTTTCATCTTGTCCTTCAGGAGAGGGAAGGACTTCATTAATAATAATGCCAGAAGGATAATCCTTTTGCGTCTGTTGAGGGTTCGCCTCAACGGTTTTTTCGCTTTCTTGTTGAGGATAGTTTTCAGCAAGGATGTTTTTACTTTTTGGCGTTCCTCCTGGGGATTGGCTTGCCTGCCAATTTCCAGCGTCATCCCCCGATAATTCAGAAACTTTTCTTTCCATTGTTTGTTTCGTGCTGTTGTCTCAGTTAAACCATTTAGAAGAGCAATCAACTTCATCTATTAATTTACCAGAAGAGTCAAAAAGACTTAATAATTCTCCGTTGTTGCTCAATGCGCCGCTGTAAATTTTATCAGCTGAAATATCTTGTACCGTATTATCATTGGTTCTTTCTATTAAGTAAAAAGAAAAAGCAGAGATTGAGCCGCTTAGGTTTATTTTGGGCGTTCCATCTTGGGAAATTACTTGCCAATTATCAAGGATTATTGGATGTCCTGTGTTGTTATATAATTCTATCCATTCGTCGCTTGAGGAAACGTTTGTTCCCATCCAGGCGATTTCATTTATGACCACTTCCAAAGGTTCAGCGGCTTGTGTGCCGAATGCGGCAGAAAGAAACAAAAAAACTAAAAAAATTAGCCTGAGTTTCAAACAAATGTTTCCAGGTCTTGACAAAGATATCATAATCTGTTACAATATATCTATTAGAAAACAGCTCTTGGGCTGGGGGACGGAACCTTTCCTCCTGACGGACCTCCTGGTTTTTACTGGGATAATCCTCAAAAAGGTTTCAAACTTTAGTCCCTAGTACTCTAGTCCCCCCAGCCCTGGGGTTGTTTTTATTTAAATTCAGCTGATTATTCGGCTGTCACTCTTTCAACTTCTTCAATAGTGGTAAGACCTTCTAGAACCTTGATTAAGCCGTCCTGGCGCATTAGAATCATTCCCTTTTTTACAGCCTCTTCTTTAAAAGCGGCTATCGACGGGTTTTTTAAAATAAACCCTTCCATTTCATCATTAATCAAAATCGCTTCAAATATGCCCAATCTTCCTTTAAAGCCGGTAAAATTACATTCTTTGCATCCTTTAGCTTGAGGAATTTTTAATCCTTTTTTAACAGAAGGGATTTTTATCGTTTTTGGAAGATTTTTCAGCTCGTTTTTGAATTTGTTTAGCGTTTGAAGAGAAGCGGGTATTAATTTGTTGCATTTTTTACAAACTTTTCTGATTAATCTTTGAGCGATAGCCAAATTGACAGCCGGTCCGATGTTGGCCAAAGACCCTTCCAAGCTGGTTAATCTGGCAATTGTACCGGCAGCGTCATTTGTATGCAGGGTGGAAAAAACCAAATGACCTGTCAAGGCGGCCTGAAGAGCTATCTGACAGGTTTTTGAATCTCTTATTTCTCCGACCAAAATTACATCAGGGTCCTGCCTGACAATGGATTGAAGACCTGAGGCAAAATCATATCCTTTTGACGGGTTCACCTGAGTTTGGGAAATGCCTTCAACATGATATTCAATCGGGTCTTCAATGGTGATGATTTTTATTTCCGGCTTGTTGATTTTTTTCAAAAAAGCATAAAGAGTTGTCGTTTTCCCAGAGCCGGTAGGGCCAGTTACCATAATCATGCCATTTGGTTTTTCAATTTCTTTTTTAAAAAGATTCAGCAAGTCGTTTCTCAACCCTAAGGCTTCCAAATTAACCAATGATTTCGGGTTTAAAATTCTCAAAACGATTGATTCGCCGTGTTCTGCCGGTAAAGTGGAAGTTCTTATTTCAATGGGTAATACCTCCAATAAAACACTAAATCGGCCGTCTTGGGGTCGATCACTTATATTCAACTTGATTTCAGACAAAAGTTTTACTCTGGACAGCAAGCTTTCATATGCTTCATAGTTAATTATTGCTGCATCCTGCAAAATCCCGTCAATTCTTGTTCTGATTTTAGCTTTGTCTGTTTCTGGTTCAATATGGATATCAGAGGCGCCCAGGTTAATTGCGCCGACCAGAATAGTTTCTATAAGTTCTGAAACGTCTTGAACAGCGGCTTTTTCAATTTCCGTTTTAAAATCAGAGATATTTTTGATATTTTTTTTAAATTCATCATTTTTTTCCGAAGAAATTTGCAATCCTTTAGCGGTTTCTTTGAAGTTTTCTGGCATAAGGTTTAAAATAAGGTTGATTAGTTAAAATTAGCTTGAAATCATTAAAAAGTCAATGGAAAATTATTTAACAAGAAATCCTAATCAGACGAAAAAACTGGGTGAATCTTTTGCTAAGAAAATCTTAAGAAGCAAACTTCCCCAAAAAGCATTTGTTTTGGCTTTGGTAGGAGATTTAGGGGGAGGAAAAACAACCTTTGTTCAAGGGTTTGCCAAAGGGTTGGGAATAAGGGAAAAAATTCTCAGCCCCACTTTTATTTTAATGAAAAAATTCTCAATTCCTTCCAGAACTTTTATTCACATTGACTGTTATAGGATAAAAAAACCAAAAGAATTGCTGGACTTGGAATTTGGAAAGATTGTTTCCGACCCCAAAAACATTATTGCTATTGAGTGGGCAGATAAAATCAAAAAAATAATACCCAAAGGAAGCACAATATTAAAGTTTGAATTCATCAACAAGGAAACAAGGAAAATTGTGATAGAATTAAAAAATGCCCCGTAATACAACTTCCAGTAGGTGCGTTCCAGACAAACGCCGGGACATAATTTCAAAAGAAATGAATATAAAATTATTATTAAATAACCACTTACGGGCTAAAACGCACCTAACGGCGTTTGGCTCTGGAAGTTGATATACGGGGAATGGAAAATAAAACAAAGAGGATTTTAGTTATTGATTCCAACTCCGTAATCCATCGCGCTTTTCACGCTTTGCCTCCTTTAAAAACAAAAAAAGGAGAACTGGTTAATGCTGTTTACGGATTTTTGCTTGTTTTTTTTAGGGCGATAAAAGACTTCCGGCCCGATTACATTGCCGCTTGTTTTGATTTGCCGGCGCCGACATTCAGGCATAAAAAATACAAAGAATACAAGGCCAAAAGGCCGAAAGCCCCGGAAGAGTTGTACCAACAAATTCCTATTATAAAGGAAGTCTTAAAATGTTTTAATGTGCCGGTTTTTGAAAAACAGGGATTTGAGGCAGATGATGTTATAGGAACCATTGCTAAGTTGTCTCCGAGAAAACAAAAGCTTCCGGCAATAGAAACAATTATTGCAAGCGGTGATTTGGACTCTCTTCAGCTGATAAATTCTCAAACAAAACTTTTCGCGTTGAGAAAAGGAGTGAAAGACGTTGTTTTGTACGACACAGACCTGGTTAAAGAAAAATTCCAAGGGCTTGTTCCAGAGCAAATTTTGGATTTTAAAGCGTTAAGAGGCGACCCTTCAGATAATATTCCTGGAGTTACTGGAATCGGCGAAAAAACAGCCATTGAGCTGCTTTTAAAATTCGGCAGCTTGGAAAAGATATACAGAGAGATTGAAAGCAATTCCAAAAAAGCAAAAACCATTAAGCCAAAGTTAAAGGAAACTCTTTTAAAATACAAAGAGCAAGCCTTTCTTTCCAAAGATTTGGCTCAGATTGATAAAAACGTTCCCATAGATTTCAATTTAGGAAACTGTGAGTGGAGCAATTACGATAAAGAAAAAGCAGCTGATATGCTAAAAAAACTTGAATTTTACAGCTTAGTTGAAAAATTGCCAGATTTGGGCAAGCCGAAAGAAGAAGTTAAAGAAACCTTGAAATTGTGGTAAAATAAAAAAAGCTTTCTTAATAAAAATTAAACTTTAATGCCAAACAAAGAAAAAACAAGCTCTAAAGACATTTTGTTTGAAGAAGCTGTAAAGGGGGTTAAAGATGACATCAGATTGACCCTAATACTTTTGGCTGCCTTTATACTTTTAGCCTTATCTGCCAGATTTATTTTTAAAGTTCCTTTACCTTTTTCCGTTATTATCATTCTCTTTGTTTGGGGCTTGTTTTATCTCTCTTACAACCATTTCGTTAAATATAAAGAAAACAAGGAAGATTTGTGCAATTTTCATTTCAGAAACGATATTATCGACCTTCTATTTTTGACTGCTGTTATTCACTATCTCGGGGGAGTAGAGTGGATAGGAGCAATTTTTTATTTGTGCGTTTTATCTTGGGCCAGCAGCGTTTTGCCGAAAAAAAAGGTTTTCATCCTGTGTTTTTTGGCTCTCTTTTTCTATTCTGCATTGGCTTTATTGGAATATTTCAAAATTTTACCTCACCAAGAAGCGTTTGGTTCTTCTCTTGGATTTTATCAAGACCCAGTTTATATTTTTATTCAAATTTTAGCGCTGACAATCAGCTTTCTTTTCATCATTGAGAATTACGGAACCTTATCGGAAAATCTCAAAAAAAATCAGGAGAAGCTGGTAAAAGCTCAAAGCGAAATTGAAGAGGCAAAGACCGTTTTAGAGATAAAAGTCAAAGCGAGAACCAGGGAATTGCAGGAGCTGGCCAGAAAACAAGAAGAAATCATTAAAGCAAGGACAAAAGAAGTCCAAGGCAAACTGGAAGATATGGAAAGGTTCCAAAAACTGGCCGTTGGCAGAGAATTAAAAATGATAGAGTTGAAAAAAGAAATGGAAAATTTAAAAAAGGGAATAAAATCTTTTTAAAAAATAATATATATGGCAACAAATAATCAAAACTTTAAAGAAAAATTATTAAAATTAGCTGAGATTGAAGGAGAGATGAGAGGAGTCGTTTTTAAAACAGACATGGAATTTATTTTAAGAGAAAAAGGAGAAAAAGGTCTTAAAAAAATTGAAGATGAGTTGGAAAAAATAGGATTTCCCATCAAATACAAGACGATTAAAGCTATGGGTTTTTACCCTATTGGCTTAAGGGTTGTTTCTTTGCTGATAATTAAAAAAACTTTTAATTTTGATGACGAAAAGATAAAAGACATGGGGCTTTTTGCCACTAAAGTTTCCTTAATGGTAAAGCTTTTCATAAAATATTTTTTTTCCGTTCAAAGAGTCTTTTTCAAAGAAACTCCTAAGATGTGGGGAAAACACTACACAGTCGGCAAATTAATGCCGATTGAGCTTAACGAAGAGAAAAAATACGCCATTTTAAGGATAGATGATCTTACTTTGGATCCTCTTTTTTGCGTATACCTGGGCGGTTATTTTTGCGGAATTCTGCAAATGCTTATAAGAACAGACAAGATAGACTTCCGGGAAACAAAGTGTCCTTTCAGGAGAGATAAATATCATGAATATTTATTAAAATGGCAGTAGAAAAAAAAGAAGAAGAAAAAATCTCAACCCTTCTTGAAGATTTAGATTCTCTTGAAAGCTATATAAGAGACTTATTTAATTTTTTGCCATTGCCCGTTTTCCTTTTAAGTCCTGCCAAGATTATTTTGGAAGTTAATCCTGCTTTTGAACAAATTACAGGATACAAGATAGAAGAAATCATCGGCAAGCCAATAGAAGGCATTTTTAGCCGAGAAGAGATTGATAGTTTAGTTAAAGAAACTTTAGAAAAAGGATTTGTCAAAGCAAAGGAAACTTATTTTACAACTAAAGCAGGGGAAAAGGTTCCAGCTAGCACTTCCACTATGCTGAGAAAGGGCGAAAAAGACGATGTTGTCGGTTATTTTTTCAGCATTTTTAACTTAAGCGACATTAAAAAAAAGGAGAACGAATTAATTAACACTCAAAAATCTCTTTTGAACATCCTTGAAGATACTGAGGTAGCGAGAAAAGAGGTTGAAACAGAGAAAAACAAAACTTTGTTAATCATAAATAATTTTACCGATGGGCTTTTAGTATTTGATAAAAAGGGAATTCTTTCTTTAATTAATCCTCGGGCTGAAAAATTCTTAGACATTAAGAAGAAAGACATAATTGGTTGTCCGATAACAGAGCTTAATGCTTTTCCGACATTTAGTCCTTTAATTGAACTTTTGGGGGAAGAAATAAAAGAAGTTTCCAGGAAAGAAATAATCGTCAAAGAAAATTTGAATTTAGAGGTGTCTACCGTTCTGATGATGAGCGAAGAGAAAAAGATTGAAACCTTGGTTATTTTGCACGATATTACCCGCGAAAAAACAATAGAGAGAATGAAAACTGAGTTTGTTTCTTTGGCTGCTCATCAGCTTAGAACTCCTTTATCTGCTATCAAATGGACTTTAAGAATGTTGATAGACGGCGATCTCGGAGAAATTACCCAAGAACAGCGGGAGTTTGCCGAAAAGTCATATATAAGCAATGAGAGAATGATTAACTTGGTTAATGACCTTCTTGACGTAGCCAGGATTGAGGAGGGAAGATATATTTACAAGCCAGTTTTGACTGATATTGAAGAAATTATTCAATTTGTGGTAAAATCATATAAGGAAGAAATAGAAAAGAAAAAGATTAAATTTCATTTTGAAAAATTAACTGACAAGCTTCCCAAGGTTTTAGTTGATGTTGAGAAAATAAGATTAGCGTTTGAGAACCTTCTTAATAATGCCATAAGGTATACTCCTTCTGGCGGCCAAGTGTCTGTTTCTCTGAAAAGCGACAAAAAAGAAATACAGCTCTCAGTAAAAGATTCCGGCGTAGGAATCCCAAAAGACCAAAAAGAAAGGATTTTTACCAAGTTTTTCCGGGCAAACAATGTCGTGAGAATGGAAACCGAAGGGTCTGGGCTCGGACTTTTTATCACTAAAAACATTGTTGAAGCCCATGGTGGCAAAATCTGGTTTGAATCAGAATCTGGGAAGGGTACCACTTTCTATTTTACTTTGCCAGCGCAATAAAAATTTGTTTAATTTTAAATAGAGCTATAATAAAATTAAAGGTTCTAGCGTTTTAGACAAAATGTTATAATAAAATATATGCCTAAAAAAATCACAATAATGGAAGATGAAGAGCTTATTCTTAATCTTCTTCAAAAGAAATTAACCAATGAAGGGTATGAGCTTTCATTTGCCAGAAACGGCGAAGAAGGTCTAAAATTAATAAGTGAGAAAAAACCAGACCTTATTTTATTGGATATTATTATGCCCAAAAAAGGAGGCTTTGAGGTGTTGGAAGAAATGCAAAAAAACGCAGAATTGAAGAACATTCCAGTCATTATTATTTCTAATTCCGGCCAGCCAGTGGAGATTGACAGGGCCCAGAAACTGGGAGCTAAAGACTGGTTGATAAAAACTGATTTTGACCCGCAAGAAGTGGTTGACAAAGTTAAAAAACAAATCGGTTAACCTATGGCAAAGAAAATTCTCATAATTGAAGACGATAAATTCCTAAGGGATTTAATTACCCAAAAATTGCTCAAAGAAGATTTTGACATATCCCAAGCTGTGGACGGAGAGGAGGGAATCAAAAAAATCAAAGAAGAAAAACCAGATTTAGTTTTGCTGGACCTTATTTTGCCTGGTATTGATGGTTTTGAAGTTTTGACTCGGATGAAAAGCGATCAAAATTTGCCTTTGATCCCCGTAATCATCCTTTCCAATCTCGGTCAGAAAGAGGATATTGAAAAGGGGATGAAATTGGGAGCGACCGATTATTTGATTAAAGCCCATTTTACTCCAGGTGAGATTATTGATAAGATTAAGAACATTTTAAAATAGAATGTTATGCCCGAGCTCCCCGAAGTAGAAACGATTCGGCGGCAGTTGTCTCAAAAGATTGTCGGCAAGAGTTTGAACAGAAAGAAGATCGCTGGAGTGCGAAGAAGGGCTAAAATATTAATAATTGACTTTGAAGACGGCAGCAGTTTGCTTTTTCACTTGAAGCTAACCGGTCAGTTGATTTTTAACGGAGAACCTTCGCGTTACACTCGCAAGGTTTTTAAATTTACGGATGGTTCACGGTTGATTTTCAACGACCTGCGAAAATTTGGCTGGTATAGGATGGTCAAAAAAAGCGAACCAATAGAAAAGAAATTCGGACCAGAGCCGTTAAAAATGGATTTAAAAACATTTAAATCACTTTTAAATAAAAGGCCGAGGTCAAAAATAAAACCCTTGTTAATGGACCAGAAGTTTATTGCCGGAATTGGCAATATTTATTCTGATGAAATTCTGTTTGTTTCCAAAGTAAGGCCGACGCGCTTGGTAAAAAGCTTGAGAAACGCAGAAATCAATAAGATTTTCCAAAATATCAAGAAAATTCTAAAAGCAGCCATCAAAGCTAAAGGGTCGTCAGTTGAACACTACCTTGACGCTTGTGGGCAAAAGGGAAATTATGTTAAATACCACAAAGTTTATCATCGAAAAAAGTGTTCTTCCTGCGGCGGGCAGATTAAAAAGATTAAAATCAGCGGCAGGAGCGCTCATTTCTGCCCCAAATGCCAGAAATAATAAGAGATGATTATTTTGCTTTACGGACAAGATACATACAGAAGCCGGCAGAAGTTAAATGAAATAATTGAACATTACGAAAAAATCCACAAAAGCGGATTAAATTTGATATATTTTGATGTTGAAAGCCTGAAGTTTGAGAATTTTAAAGACATATTTCAGCAAACTTCAATGTTTGACGAGAAAAGAATGACAGTCTTATTAAATTGCTTTTCCAATAAAGATTTTAAAGAGAAAGTTTTGGAAAACTGTAAATTATTCCTTGATTCCAAAGACATCATTTTGCTTTATGAAGAGGGAAAGATTTTAGAAAGAGACAGATTGTTAAAACTTTTGCAAAAACAAGCAAAGATGCAAGAGTTCCAGCTTTTGGAAGGAGTAAAATTAAGAAGCTGGATAAAGCAGGAGTTTTTAAAATTCAAAACGGAAATTAGTCCTGAAGCCATAGAAAAACTTATTGATTTTGCTGGGAATGACCTTTGGCAGATAGCTAACGAAGTGAAAAAGCTGGCTTCTTTTAAAAAAGGCAAAAGAATTGATGCCGAAGATATAGAATTATTGGTAAAACCGAAAATTGAAAATGATATTTTTAAAACCATTGATGCCATTGCTTCCAAGAATAAAAAAGAGGCACTGCTTCTGATCCACAAACATTTGGAAAAAGGAGACAATCCCGTTTATTTGCTTTCAATGATTAATTTCCAGTTTAGAAACCTTTTGATGGTAAAAGAGCTTATTGAAGAGCAGAAACCGTATTATGCTATTTCTAAAATGACCAAATTGCACCCTTTTGTAGTCAAGAAAAGCTATCAGCAGGCAGCCAGATTTTCTTTTGCTGAATTAAAAAAAATCTACCAGAAATTATTTGAGGCAGATTTGGCGATAAAAACAGGAAAGATTGGTTCGGAAACAGCCCTTGATTTGTTTCTCAGCGGGATTTGAGGATTGATTTTGAGATTCTTGATTTTTTCCGGGAAGCGGTATTTTTTTTGATTAATTTGGTTTTGGCTGCTTTGTCTAAAACTTTGTAGACTTGAGGCAGAAGCTTTTTTGCTTCTTCAATTTTCTTTTCCGCCACCAAAACTCTCACCTCTTTTAAGAGGTTTTTTAATCTTCTTGTTTTCGCAATATTTCGGGTCCTTCTTTTTTCGCTTTTGCGAAGGGCCTTTTTGGCCGATTGGATGATAGGCATATATGGTTTAATATAATATAAAAACGTGGAAAAGGCAAGTTATGGCCGTAAATAATTTTGTTTTGTTCTAAATACGTGATAAAATGAAAAAACTTATATTACAATGCCGGAAGAACAATCCAATTTAAACAAGGAGAGCTTTGAAAGAAAACTCCCCGAATTTCAAGGGCTTAAAGAAAAAGTACTGGAAAAAGAAGTTGAGCTTAAAAATGAGGCGCCGGAAACAAAAGAAAAGATTATAAGAAAAGAGATTCGGGAAAAACTGCAAGAATTGCAGTCGATAGCTCCGCCTGATATTCCTTTGGCTGCGAGAGACGAGGCAAAAGAAATATCTAAATTTTCTCCTGAAAGGCAAGTAGAAGCCTTGGTTTCTTTGGTTTTTGAAAAAGGGTTGGAAGAAGCTGTTTCAGTGGCCAAAAGAACTAACCCCGCTATTTTGGATAAATTTCACGACAAGCTGGCAGATGAATATTATGAGATGCTTGTCAGTCAAGGCGTGATAAAAATTTAATGAGCATGTTTTCTGACAGACAATTATTATTTGCTTTTTTGGCAGTTTTTTCTTTTTTGTTGTTCTTTTTGATTTTCAATTTTTTGCTTAATAAAAAAAGAGAAAGATTTTCCCTTGCTCGGGGCATGAATCTTTCCTTGTTTTTGGTCACCCTGCCATATGAGACAAAAACGGATAAGGAAAAGGATGTTTCTTTGCAGGACTATTTAAAGCTTGGAGAACAGTTTTTTTCATCTTTCGCCGGAATACGGGAGGAAAACATGTTCTCCCGTTTTTTGTCCGGCAACCCATATTTTGTTTTTGAGATTGCAGTTCATCATGCGCAGGAAGAGATATTTTTTTATGTCGCTTGTCCGCGCAAATTTTCCCAGACGATGGAAAAGCAGATTCTCGGTTTTTGGCCGAAAGCCCAAATCCAGCCGGTTGATGATTACAATATTTTCAATGTTGAAGGGGTTTCGTTCGGCAGCAAAGCTTCCTTGAAAAATTTAGCTATTCTGCCCATTAAAAATTACAAAGATTTTCAAGTTGACCCTTTGTCTTCAATAACCAGTACGCTAACCAAACTGAAAAAAGAAGGGGAAGGGGCGGCAATTCAGATTTTATTCAGGCCGAGCAGGAAATCAATCAAAAAAATGGCTTTTGAGGCAATTGAATCTTTGCAAACAGGCAAAGATTTTGATACGGCCATGTCTGAGGCGAGAAAATCTGGCTTTTTTGCTGATATGGGCAAAGTTCTTAGCCCCAAAAGCGGCAAAAAACCAGAAGACGCTTTTAAAAAAACAGAAATAAGCCCGGCGCAGCAAGAAGCTATTTCTTCAATTTCAGCAAAGGCTTCTCAGCCGTTATTTGATGTAAACTTAAGAATATTAGTTTCAGCGGAAAATGAGATAAAAGCAAAAACCATTCTGGGAGAAATAGAAAGCTCATTTGAACAATTCAACGCCCCTCTTTTGAATCAGATTAGATTCAAGCGTCCGGTTAAAAAAGAATTGAAAAAGCTTTTTTATAGATTTTCTTTCAGGCTTTTTAACTATTCTGAAACAATGATGTTTTCTTCCGGGGAACTCGCCACGCTTTTTCATTTGCCTGCTTCCGATCTCTATACTCCTCACATTAAATGGATTAAAACAAAACAGGCTGTTCCTCCGGTTAATTTGCCGGAGCAGGGCATAATCATCGGCAAAAACGTTTTCCGCGGCGAAGAAAGAACAGTCAGAATCATGAACGAAGACCGGCAAAGGCATTTCTACATTATCGGTCAGACCGGAACAGGAAAATCCGTGCTGATCCAGGAAATGCTAAAACAAGATATTGAAAACGGCCAAGGTCTGGCTTTAATCGATCCTCATGGAGATTTGGCTGAACGTGTCTTAGGGCTTATCCCTGCCTCCAGAGCAGAGGACGTGATTTACTTTAATCCGGGAGACGTTTCAAAACCGCTCGGTCTCAATATGCTTGAATACGACCAAAATTATCCCGAATCAAAAACATTTGTCGTCAATGAAATTCTGGAAATTTTTGAAAAATTATATAATCTGAAAGCTCAAGGGTTTGGCGGTCCTGTTTTTGAACAATATATGAGAAATGCGCTTTTGCTGGTTATGGAAGACCCGGATTCCGGCACCACTTTGATTGAAGTGCCAAGGGTTTTGTCCGATGCAGATTTCAGGAAATACAAGCTGTCCCGTTGCAAGAATATAGTGGTTAAGAATTTCTGGGAGCAGGAGGCGGAAAAAGCAGGAGGGGAAGCAGCTTTGGCAAATATGGTGCCTTATATCACCAGCAAAATGAACGTTTTTACTGCCAATGACCTTGTCCGTCCGATTATTTCCCAGCAAAAATCATCCATAAATTTCAGGGAAGTTATGGATCAGGGGAAAATATTAATTATCAATCTTGCCAAAGGAAAGTTGGGAGATGTCAATTCATATCTCTTGGGGATGATTATCGTCGGAAAAATACTCATTGCGGCAATGTCCAGGGTTGATCTTAAAGAAGAAAAGCGCAAGCCGTTTTATCTGTATATAGACGAATTTCACAACGTTACGACAAATACTATTTCATCCACTTTAGCGGAGGCGAGAAAATATAAATTGGCCATGACTTTGGCTCACCAGTTTATCGGCCAAATTGACGAAGACACCAGAAAAGCGATTTTTGGCAATGTTGGTTCTATTGCCTGTTTTAGGGTGGGGCCGGAAGACGCCAAATATCTAATAACTCAATTTGAGCCGATTTTTAATGAGAATGATTTGGTTAATATAGACAACTGCAATGCAGCTATAAGATTGTTGATTAATGGAGAGACGTCAAATCCTTTCAATATCATTACTTTTCCTCCGAGCGAATCGAATGAAAAGATTGCAGAATTAATTAAGGAACTATCAAGAGTAAAATACGGGCGCGATTTGGCTGTCGTGGAAAAAGAGCTTTTAAAGAGAATGCAAAAAGGATATTTTTAGCGAAGATTATATATTGACAAAATCAATTAATTTTGGTATAAAATAAAAGAGGAATTATATTAATAATCATTAAATTTTTTAAAATATGTCCGAAACAATAAAAGACGGACCAGGCCTAAGAGAGGGAGAGCCGACCGGAAAAAGGAAAAGAGTAGAGGAAGGAAAAAGAAAGAAAAAAACAATTGAAGAAGAGGAAATTACTGGCGATATTCCTAAAAGGGGGAAGGAGACATTGAAACAGCCAGGGAATAAAAGAATATTTAGAAAAGAAGGGGTAGAAGTAGACGCCTCTAGTTTAGGTTTAAAAGAAATAGCGGAACTCAAAAAGAATGGCTATGTGGAAGAAGGCCCTGTTGTAAAACCTAAACCTGGCGGAAAACCTGAAAAAGGTACTGGTACAAAAAAAGAAAAAAAAGAACCAGGGGGCGTAAGTGAAAAAAAGAAAGAAAGGAAGACACTAGAAAGGTCTAGTAAAGCAGTTGAATCCCAGGAGGCGGAGACAATCGCCAAGGCTAGTCCAGCCGAAGAAAAAAAAGAACAGAAGATTGAAACCAAAGAAAAAATTGAATTACGTGGCCCGAGAAAGGAAGATATCCCATTTTATAAAGAAAGAATAAAGACAGGTAAAGAGAAAATTAAATATCTCAAAGAAAGACTGACTGCAGCAAAAAAACCAGATGCAGGTATTGAGAAAAAACTTCACATGGAAGAAGCTGCAGTTAAAACAATTGAAGCAAAATTGAAAATAGCTGAAGCTGAAGAAAAGATAGGTGACAAAAAAATAGAAAAAGAGCCTTCTTCTCAAGAAGGGGAAAAGAAGCGTCCAAAAAACGAAGAGTTCAAAAAAGCTGAGTCAATGTTGGCTAGACGCTATTTAGAAAAAGGATTGACGGAAGATGAGATTAATGAAATGCGCAGATCAATGGGCTGGAGAAAGGAAGTGAATGCTTTTTTGGCGGCCGAAAAAAGAACCCAAGAACCAACTCTTGCTGAACAGAAAACAGAGAAAACCAATAAACTAAAGGAAATCAAAGAACAGCTTATGGCAATGTATGAAGAGGCCCTGAAAGGAAAGCAAAGAAATCAGTTTGAAGAATTTAAAGAAAATATTAATGAGGTTACCGGCGGTAAATTCGTATACGAAACAATCAGAGATGCTTGTCTAAAAAAGCTCGGCTGGGGCGTAAAATATGATTTTTGGAACAGCAGGGCCTGGCTTATAGACAGCGCAGGGAATTTTATTGATAAAAACGGAGGAGTGGCCAAAAATAAAAAAGACAGAACGGAATTTAAAACACAGTGGAGATTTCCGACCGAAACTCCGTTTATCAAGTTTTTAATGGCGCAGGTTGAAAAGAAGCTAGGCGGAACGCAGAGTCCAGCTGAATCAAAAGTGTCGCCCGAAGAAAATATAAAACAATGGAAAGAGCATTTTGGACCTCTTGCAGAAATGCAAGAAGAAATAGAAAAATCTCAAACCCCGGTTGAATCAAAGCCATCATCTAAAGAAGACAGAGAAAAGTGGAGAGAACAATTCGGCATTCTTGCAGAAGTGCAGGAAGAAATAGAAAGACCTCAAACGAAGAAGCCGAAATCGTTTTGGCAGAGATTGAAATCGTTTTTTAGCAGGGAAAAGAAATTTTAATTGATTAAGAAATCCCCCGAAAAGGGGGATTTTTCATTTCCGAAGCTTTTTAATCAGGTCGCGAATTTTAGATGCTTTTTCAAAATCCAAGTTATTGGCAGCTATTTTCATTTCTTTTTCCAACAGTTTAATGTCTTGGATCGGGCCGAACTCCATAATTGTTTCCTCTTTTTTGTTAAATGGCCAATCCCTGATTTCTTTGACAATCGCCTTGGGAATTATTTTATATTTTCTATTATAGTTTTCCTGTATTTTCCTTCTTCTTTCGATTTCTTTAATAGCGCTTGCCATAGATTTGGTAATCTTGTCAGCGTAAAGAACAACATGGCCTTCAGAATGGCGGGCAGCTCTTCCCATGGTTTGAATTAATGTTGTTTCTGACCTTAAAAATCCTTCTTTGTCAGCGTCTAAGATTGCAATCAAAGCTACTTCGGGCAAGTCTAATCCTTCTCTTAAAAGATTAATGCCCACCAGAACGTCATATTTCCCCTCTCTTAGGTTTTTTAAAATCTGCGGCCTTTCCAAAGTTTTTATTTCCGAATGGAGCCATTGGGCTTTTATACCCTCTTCAGTCAAATAATCAGAAACAGCTTCGGCTAATCTTTTGGTCAGAGTTAAAACCAAAATTCTTTGCTGTGTGTAAACAGTGGGATTTTTTGTGATTCTTTTTTTAATTTCTTCAATTAAATCTTTTATCTGGTTTTTTGTCGGTCTTATTTCAATTGACGGCTCCAATAATCCTGTTGGTCTGACTAGTTGTTCAATCAGCAATTTTGATTTATTGTTCTTTATTTTTAAATCCTCGTATTCTCCTGGCGTGGCTGAAACATAAATTGTCTGATTCGTGCTTTTTTCAAACTCTTCAAATTTTAAAGGCCTATTGTCAATGGCTGAGGGAAGCCTGAAGCCGTATTCAATTAAAGTTTTTTTCCTTATCTTGTCTTGGACAGCCATTGCCCGAAGCTGCGAGATGGTTATATGGGATTCATCAATAAAAACTAAAAAATCATTGGCATAGTAGTTAATCAAAGCATAAGGAGGGTCTCCTGGCTTTCTGAATTCCAGATGCCTTGAATAGTTTTCAATGCCGTGGCAAAAGCCGGTTTCTTTCATCATTTCCAAATCATAATTCGTCCTTTGGCTTAATCTTTGCCATTCAACTAATTTTTTCTGCTTTTTAAGATTTTTTAAATGTTCCTGCAGCTCTAATCTAATATTCTCAATGGCGATATTCAACTTTTCCTGGGGAGTGACCCAAAAATGCGCAGGGAACAGTTTAAAAGAGTTAATAATTTTATATTCAGAACCAAGAATATCTTTTTTGCTTTTTACGCTTTCTATTTTATCTCCAGAAAATTCAATTTGCAGAATCTCTTTTCCGGTTACCGAATAAATCTCAATTATGTCGCCTCTGATTCTGAAAGTGCCCGGTTTAAAATCAATATCATTTCTTTGATATTGGAGTGAAGTTAAGTGAGCGATAAAATCTTTTCTTTTAATTTTTTTCCCTGATTTAATTTCAAGAGAAACCTGCTGGTAGTCTTCGGGCGAGCCGATATTGTAAATGCAGGAAACCGAAGCAATAATGATAACGTCTTTTCTCAATAATAAATCTTGGACTGCCGCATGCCTCAATCTGTCTATTTCTTCGTTTATTTTGGCGTCTTTTTCAATGTAGGTGTCTGTTTGAGGGATATATGCTTCTGGCTGGTAATAGTCGTAATATGAAACAAAATAATGGACAGCGTTTTCCGGGAAGAATTCTTTGAATTCCTGATACAATTGGGCAGCTAAGGTTTTATTGTGGGAAATGATTAGAGTTGGCTTTTGCATTTTTTCAATTGCTTTGGCCATAGTAAAAGTTTTGCCAGAGCCGGTTACTCCCAAAAGCACCTGATGCTTTTCACCAGCTTTTAAGTTTCCCACCAGTTTCTTAATTGCTTGTGGCTGATCGCCGGTCGGTTTGAATTTTGAGACAATTTTAAACATTCTTTTTCTTTTTATCTCAAATTCTCTTTGTTTTCAAGCCATTCGCATTGACAGGCATTTTTACCAAAGATACAATAAAAATAGCTTTGAAGGAAACGTCTGACTACCGAAGGGGAGTTATCAAGCTAAGGAGGTCCAATGAAAACTAAATATCCGAGTATGTTCAGGGTTCTGGCCTAACGGCGAGACGTGGAATCAGCCGCTTTTAACGATGCTTAGACACTGCACCTGGCATCACGATTTATTAGAACAAGATCAAAGTCACTGATTAAGTGGGTTTTCTCCCTTCGGAAGTTAGGCTTTCCATAAGAGGGTGGACCGATATCCATGACGTCCCCCTCTTTTATTTTGAAGATAATTTATCTAGAATATGAAAAGAAGAAGAAAAGCATGAAAGAATTAATCAAAAAAATCACGCCTTCTTTTTTAATTAATTGGTATCATTTTTTGCTCGCTTTTCTGGGCGCTCTTTTATATCGTTTTCCCGGTAAGAAAATGATAATTATCGCTATAACCGGCACTAAAGGGAAATCAACGGTCGTAGATTTTTGCCATCGCATTTTTCATGAAGCAGGCTTTAAAACCGCTTCTCTTTCTTCAATAAGGTTTAAGATAAACAACAAGGAAAGACCGAACCTTTTGAAAATGACAATGCCGGGTCGCTTCCAAATCCAGAGATTTTTAAGGGAGGCATTGAACTGCGGCTGCAAATATGCAATTTTAGAAGTGACTTCAGAAGGAATTTTGCAGTACCGCCACAGATTTATTGATTTTAAAACAGCGGTTTTTACCAATTTAGCGCCAGAACACATTGAAAGACACGGCAGCTTTGAAAATTACAGAAAAGCCAAGGGACAGCTTTTTAAAAACGTCAAAAAAATACATATTGTCAATTTAGACGATGAAAATGCAGAATATTTTTTAAAATTCCCTGCTGAACAGAAATATCTTTATTATATTAAAAACAAAAAGCAGGAAATCAAGCTTATTGATAAAAACTCAAAAACTTTAAAAGAAATTAAGGATATCGGGATTGATTTGAAATTATTGGGGCAATTTAATCTTTATAATTCTTTGGCGGCAATCTGTACAGGGCTTTCAGAAGGGATTAATCTGCAAAGCTGCAAGGCGGTTTTGGAAAAGATTGAAAAGATGCCAGGTAGAATGGAAATTGTTATTAAAGAGCCGTTTAAAGTGATTGTTGATTATGCTCATACTCCTGATGCTCTTGAAAAAGTTTATCTGTCTTTAAAAGAAAAAAGATTAATCTGTCTTCTTGGTTCAGCTGGCGGCGGGAGAGACAAATGGAAGAGGCCAAAAATGGGAGAAATTGCCGCCAGTCACTGCGACCAGATTATTCTGACTGACGAAGATCCGTATGACGAAGATCCGAAGAAAATTTTAGAGGAAGTTTTTTCCGGGATTGCAAGTTCAAAACTGAAAAAGCAAGATTCAAAAGTTTTCAAGATTTTGGATCGCCGTGAAGCGATTAAAAAATCATTAAAATTAGCGGAAAGAGGCGACACAGTAATAATCACTGGCAAGGGCTGCGAACCCTGGATGTGCGTGACAAAAGGAGAGAAAATAGCCTGGGATGATAGGCAAATAGTCAGGGAAGAATTTGAACGATTAAAGAAAAAGGAAAAATAATATATATGGTCGGGAAAAAGGATTTTATAGTGAACAAAATGCTCAATATATCGGGCGTACCCGCTATAAAAATAAACGACTATTTATGGGAGATACCGAAAACTTTCCGGTCGGATATGAAAGTAGCGGCAAGAGTTTATGCTTCTGAGAAGATGCTGGAAGAACTATCCAAAGATGCCTCAATCAGTCAGCTGATTAATGGCGCTTCTTTGCCCGGTATAGTCAGATACAGTATAGCCATGCCTGATTGTCACGAAGGATACAGCGTGCCCATTGGCTTTGTCGGAGCAATCAAAGCTTCAGACGGCATTATTTCGCCTAGTGCTTGCGGATTTGACATAAACTGCGGCATGAGGCTGCTGAAATCAGAATGCGAAGAAAAGGAAGTAAGACCTTATTTGGAAAAATTAGCCAGCGGTATTCAGGCACAAATTCCTTCTGGCTTAGGTCAAGGAAGGAAGATAAAACTTTCAATCAAGCAGATAGATGAAATCTTGGAGCAGGGAGTTGATAGTTTGTTGAAACAGGGCTTTGCCGAAAAAGAAGATATTGAAAATTGCGAAGCTTCAGGAAGATTAGCTTTTGCAGATAGTAAAGCAGTTTCAGACCGCGCTAAAGAACGGGGGAGAGATCAGGTCGGCACTCTCGGCTCTGGCAATCATTTTTTGGAAGTGCAAAAAGTGGAAGAAGTTTTTGACGAAAAAGCAGCTAAAGCTTTTGGCTTGTTCAAGAATCAAGTTGTCATAATGATTCATACTGGGTCAAGGGCGTTTGGCCATCAAGTTTGTACGGATTACTTAAGAACTATGCTTTCTGCTATGGAAAAATACAAGATAAAAGTTCCTGAAAAAGAATTTGCCTGCGTTCCTTTTGTTTCTCCTGAAGGCCAGAGATATTTTTCTGCCATGGCTTCTGCTGCTAATTACGCCTGGGCTAACCGGCAGATGATTTCCCATTTTATCAGGCAGGTTTGGCAAAGTGTTTTAGGGACGAAAGCTTCACCCCTGAATATGTTGTATGATGTTGCCCATAATATTATTAAGAAGGAAAAGTACGTAATTGAAGGCAAAGAAATTGAAGTTATCGTGCATCGGAAAGGTGCGACAAGAGCTTTCCCGCCCGGACATAATGAAATTCCTGAAAAATACAGAGAAATCGGCCAGCCAGTCTTGATTCCAGGTTCAATGGGCACAGCTTCCTATGTTTTGGTCGGTCAAAAAACCGGCCGAGAAGCATTCTTTTCTACTTGTCACGGTGCGGGCAGAACAATGTCAAGGAACGAAGCAAAAAGAAGAATATCTGGACAGGAAGTGATAAAAAGCTTAGAATCAAAAGGAATTATCGTGAAATGCCAGGACATGAAAGGAATTGCTGAAGAAGCGCCTCAAGCATATAAAGACATTCATGAAGTGGTTGAAGTTGTTCACAAAGCTGGTTTATCAAAAAAAGTGGCAAGGCTCGTGCCTTTAGCTGTTATTAAAGGAGAATAATTGTTTATGAATAAATTGCCGAAAAGTTTACGTAAATATATTCGTTTTGAAAAAGCCCGGATTCGCCGGGAAGTTTTAAATTCAAAAGAGCAGGAAAGATTGATTGATGAATTGTATAAAAAGCTTACAAAACATAATAAAAACAATGAAAAACTACTCCTCAAAAAGAGCCAAAAAAGGAAAGTTGGCTTATCGGACGCCAAGTAGGTTTATATATAAAAAAACAGAAGAAGCTGGAAAGCGAAGAATCAGAAAACCTTAACCATATAAGTGTCTTCCAGCTTGTATCCTAATTTTCTGAAATAGTTTCTCGCTCCCACAGCGGCAATTACGCTGATTTTTTTTAAGTTGAATTCTTTTTTCGTGATTTTTTCAGCTTCTTTGATTAATTTCTTGCCTAATCCTTGGTGCTGGGGTGATAGCGCAGTTAAACGTTTTTCATTTATCGGCAGTTGCTGGCCGAAAGTGTGGATTTCACGGATAATTGCTTTATTTTGAGAGGTTTTTCTTAAACGGAGCAAGCTGTAAAGCTTTGTTCTGTTTTTATTTTCAAAGCTTAAGAATATTTCTTTGCCTTCAGAAGCATTGTAATCTTTTCTGAATAAATGCAATTTTTCTTTTATTTGATAATTATTCCTTACTTCCCTACATCTGATGCATTTACAATGCCAATTTTCATTTTTCATGTTTTGTTTTAAAATCTGGCGGATGTTGGAAATTTTGGCAGGACCGGCAACAATGCGAAAAGAAGGAATGTCTCTGCTTATCCTTTGTATTCTGACGTAAAAAGGAATATTCTTTTTTATTGTTTTAATCAGATTGATTAATTGGTTTTTTGTGTAAGGCTTGTATTTTTTCTTTTTCCATAATTTATATAAAGGAGCTTCTTTTAAAAGGGCGCATGGATAGATTTTTAACAAATCCGGCTGGAGATCTGGATTTTTAAATAATTCTTTAAAAAGCTCTTTGTCTTTTTTAATGTTGGAGCCTGGCAAGTTGGGCATTATCTGGTAAAGAACCTTAAATCCTGCGTCTTTTAAAAGTTTTGTCGCTACGATTGTTTCTTTTACGCCGTGTCCTCTTAGGTTTATGTTGAGAATATCGTCATAAATTGTTTGAACTCCCAATTCAACCATTGTCGCGCCTAAATTTCTCAAGCGTTTTATTTCTTTCTTATCGATAAAGTCCGGTCTCGTTTCAATTGAAAGCCCAACTATTCTGTGTTTTGCTTTTTCATTAATTCTTTGAGCGTCTTTTAATGTTTTGCTTTTTCTTTTATTGCAGGCGTCAAAGCATCTTTTAACAAACCATTCCTGGTATTTTTTTGGATAGAAAGACCAGGTGCCACCGACAATCCTCAGCTCAATTTTGTCAGTGGGATGGCCTTCGTTTTCCAGCATTTCAATTCTTAATTTGGTTTGCAAGAAAGGGTCATAATTCAGTTTTTTAGCTCTTTCAACAGCCGGTTCTCCGGAAACATAGCTTTTCGGAATGTTTGCTTCTTGAGGGCAATAAAGGCATTTACCAGGGCAAGGATATGGTTTTGTTAAAACTGAGATGTTGACTATGCCAGAAAGCGAACGAATCGGCCTTGTTATCAATAAAAGCTCCAAAAGTGGAGATTTTTTTATCTTTTTCTTTTTGGTTAATTCGTGGTAAGTTTTTAATAGGGAAATGTTATCCGGGCAGGAGATTTTGTGTTTTTTAGCAGCTTTTCTCTTGATTTTAGCTAAAGTATCCCGGTCTTTTACCCGATTTTTAATAATTTCTCTTATTATTAATTCTAAAGAATTCATGGATAGCAATTTTGCGAAATACTTATTAAATAAAACCAAACAAGATTATAATCTAATTGCTGAAGATTTTTCAAGAACCCGTTGGAATATTTGGTCTGAGTTTGGCATTTTTAGAGATTATATTCAAGACGGAGACAAAGTTTTAGATGCAGGTTGCGGAAACGGTCGGCTTTTGGAATTGTTAAAAGACAAAAAAATTGATTATCTCGGTATTGATATTTCAGATAAACTGATAGAGTTGGCTAAGAAAAAATATCCCCAGAATAACTTTTTAATTGCCGACACTTTAAATTTACCATTTCCAGACGATAATTTCGATAAAGTTTTTTCAGTAGCTGTTTTACATACTATTCCTTCGTTTGAGTTTAGGGAAAAAGCATTGTTGGAGCTGAGAAGGGTTTTGAAGCCAGGCGGTATATTGCTGTTGACGGTTTGGGATATTTTGCGTGCGAAAAATCTTTTTTTAGCTTTTAAACAATTTCTTCTAAAATTAATCGGAAAATCAAAATTAGATTTTGGAGATGCTTTTGTCTCTTGGGGTACAAAAACAAATAGATATTATCATTTTTTTACAAACAGAGAATTGAACACGTTAGTGAGTAAGGTCGGTTTTAAAGTAATTGGGAAAGGTGTTGCCCGGAACGAAAACAAAAAGCGTTCAAATGTTTATATAATTGCTAAAAAGCCCTCGTAGTTTAATGGATAGAACATGAGTTTCCGGAACTCAAAATGCAGGTTCGATTCCTGCTGGGGGCACTAGAATAAAGAATCTTGACAAACGCCATCACTCAATTAAACTTAAAAGTGAGGGGGTGCGGGTTTTTTGCCCAAAAGGACAGATAGTTTTTGACGAAGGAGATACCAGCAGCTGCCTAACAATGTCCAATTAGACTTAAGTGAATAATCAAGTTCATCAAGAGCTATTCCCCCTTATTAAAGAATCCGGCTTGAGCGGGATTTTTTAATTTAAAGAGTTGTGTTAAAATGAGAATAGCTTATGAATTACAAAATCGTTGTTTCAGGTGCAGCCAGAGTCAGTCATTGCTGCAGAAATATTAAAAAACTGTCTGAAGAGGTTGGCCGGGAAATCGCCAAGAAAAAGTGCATACTTGTTACCGGAGCGACTACCGGCGTTCCTTACTTTGCTGCTTTGGGGTGCAAGAAAGCTGGCGGCTTTAACGTTGGTTTTTCGCCAGCCACTTCAGAAGTCGCTCATTTAAAAACCTATAAACTGCCTTTAGAGCCCTTTGACGTTATGATTTACACTGGCGCAGATTATGTTGGTAGGGATACGCTTATGACAAAATCAGCTGACGCAGTAATCATCATCTGCGGCAGAATGGGCACTATGCACGAATTTACCACTGCTTTTGAAATCCAAAAGCCAATGGGCATTTTGGAAGGAACGGGCGGGACAGCAGATAAGATAAGGTCAATTATTACCGGCCCTCACCGTAGGGTAGCCAAGATCGCTTATGACGAAAACCCTAAGAAATTGGTTGAAGAGGTTATTAATTTGATAAAAAAAGAGAAAAAATCAAATTCAAAATATAAAAGCTAAAGGTCGTATATATAAAATACATTTTAAAAATATGGCAGACGAAAAAAAAGAAGGAAAATTAATAGGCAGAATTACCCACTTTTTCGGCAATATCGGAGTGGCGGTAATTGAGGTTTCAGACAGATTGAGAGCCGGCGATACTATCAGAATTGTCGGCGGAAACGTTGATTTCGAGGAAAAAGTTGACTCAATGGAAATGGACCATCAGAGAGTCAGTGAAGCTAAAAAAGGCAATTCTGTTGGCGTGAAGGTTTCCCAGAAAGTTCACGAAGGATACAAGGTTTTCAGGATATAGATAAAACATATTAGAGGTTATTTTTCCGTCTAATTTTCAGATGCCTCTTTTGGCAGATTTATTGGGATGAAGTTTATAGCGGATTTTCACATTCACAGCAAATATTCGAGAGCCACTTCCAGGGACATGGATTTGGAAAATCTTGATAAGTGGGCGAGAATCAAGGGCATTAAGGTTTTAGGCACGGGAGACTTCAGTCATCCGGAATGGTTCAAATCTTTAAAAGAAAAATTAGAGCCCGCAGAACTCGGGCTTTTTAAAATTAAAAAACAGGATAACGCTACGCGTTTTATTTTAACCAATGAAATCAGTTGCATTTATTCCAAAAACGGGAGAGTCAGGAAAATTCATGTTTTAATCTTTGCTCCTTCTTTCGAGGCAGTTGAAAAAATTAACGTTCAGTTGGGCTGGATAGGCAATTTGAAATCAGACGGCAGGCCGATTTTGGGATTAGATGCCAAAGAATTGGCAAAGATTGTTTTAAGCGCTTCGGAAGACTGTTTGGTTGTGCCTGCTCACTGTATGACTCCCTGGTTTGCCATTTTCGGTTCGAAATCAGGGTTTGATTCAATTGAAGAGTGTTTTGAAGACTTTTCAAAATATATTTATGCCATGGAAACTGGCCTTAGCGCTTCCCCGGCTATGCTTTGGAGGATGCCAGCTGGCAGGAAAACAGCTCTTATCTCAAACAGCGATGCTCACAGTCCGAGAAAAATAGGCAGGGAAGCAAATGTTTTTGATACGGAGTTAAGCTATAAATCAATTGTTGAAGCGATAAAAACTAAAGACTCCAAGAAATTTTTATATACCATTGAATTTTTTCCTGAAGAAGGCAAATATCATTTTGACGGCCACAGAAACTGCGAAATCAGACTTTCTCCTAAAGAAACCAAGAAATACAACGGCATTTGCCCGGTTTGCGGAAAACCGTTAACCATCGGAGTTTTAAACAGGGTTGACGAACTGGCTGACAAAGAAGAAGGTTTTGAGCCGGAAAACGCCGTTCCTTTTAAAAGTTTGGTTCCTTTGGAAGAGATTATTGCCGATGCTTTACAAATGACCGTAAATACAAAAGAAGTTGAAAAATCATACAAAATCTTAATTGAGAAATTCGGTTCTGAGTTTAACGTTCTTCTTGAAGCTTCTTTGGAAAGATTGCAAGCGGTTGTTCTTCCTGAAATTGCCGAAGGAATAGTAAGGGTGAGAGGGGGAAAAGTAAGCAAAGAGCCCGGGTATGATGGAGTATTCGGGAAAATTAGAATTTTTAACCAAGGAGAAGAGAAAAAGTTGTCAAAGCAAAAAACCTTGTTTTAAGATTTCGGCAGCCAAGTTATCAGCTTATCTTTAATTTCAAACTTTCCTTCCGTGAACTGCTCAATCACCCAAATATTGGTTTTGCAGTGATTGGTAATCTCAGAACTTGTAATCTGGGATTTGTTTTTTGATAAGGCCAAATAAGGCAGAATCTGGTCGCTAAGATATTTGTCCAAGCAGGCATTTGATTTTTCTTCTTTTAATAGTTCTAAAGCAGCTTCCTTGCCAATATCTTCAGCTCTTTTGCCTAATTTACCCAAATTGTCCTTGCCGATTATCGTATTTTCAAATTCAGCTATCAGACAAATTTGGCTGCCAGGACATTGAGTCAGATAGTATTCAACTCTTTTTTCTGTAGGCAGGTTTAATTTTCCTAAAACCTCTCTTGCTCCGGCTAATTGTCTCTCTGCCACTTTTTTCTCTTTCAAAGATTGTGAAGCGCCTGAGATTTGCACAATCTTTTTGAGACTGCCTCGTTCAGTCAGATTAAGGCTTTTTAATTTTGCCGGAGAAATTTCCACTTCAACCTTTGCTCCGCCTTCAGGATAATAGCCTCGTTTTAAAATATTGATTTTGACTAAAGGAAAATCTTTATTTATTTTTTTGAGAATCGGCAAAAACACATAAACAAAATAATCAATGCTTGGAGAGAAAAAAGTATCGGTTGCTCCTCCTTCAAAGACAATTTTGACAGGATTTTGGGAAAAGAGCGACGCTGGGATCAGTGTTTGCAAGATTAAAGTAATGCTGGCCGCCGTTTCAATCTTTACTTGAATCTGTTGATGTCTAACTTCAACAGATTTTGAAGGATAGAATTTTATTTCTTCTGAACCGAATTTATCGCCTTCTAATTCGGCGTTGCTCAACCGGGCCAAAGCTTGAAGCCCTAAAAGGTGCTGCGGCATTAATCCCGGCTTTTCCCTTCCTTTTCTGATATTAAAAACACGGCAGGGTTTTTTGGTAACCGCCGACAAAGAGCAAGCAGTCCTGAGGATTTGGCCGCCGCCTTCCAAGTATGAACCGTCAATTTCAATCATCATAGTTTAGAATATCTGAATTTCAATATATTTTAAAGAGCATAACTTGCAAGGGGTTGACAAGGATTTTGAATCGCCTATAATTAAAAGAGATACTAATAGTCAATTAAACCATGATAAATAATTTCTATAGAGTTTGGTCAATTTTAAAAAAGGTCTCTGCCACTATGGTTTTGACTTTTGGAAAAATTAACTGCTGAGAGGGGATTATTAGTAAACTACTTAACTTAAAACTAACACCCCTCTCAACTAAGAGGGGTTTTAAAGAACATGACAGAAGAAAAAAAGTTTTATCTGACCAAAGAAGGACTGGAAAGGATAAAAAACGAATACAAGAATTTAAGAGAGTTAAAACTTGCCAAAACCAAGGGAGAATCTCCCAAGATTTTGCATTCTGAAGATTTAAACCCGGAATATCTTGCTTTCCAGGAAGATATCAGTTTCTTGGGGTCAAGGATAACAGAGCTCGATAATATTATTAAAAACGCTGTTTTGATTAAAACCCCCAAAAAAGACAAGCAAAATATTGTTGATTTAGGAGCGACGATTTTGGTTGAAGTGGGAGGACAGGCAGACGAGTTTACTCTTGTCGGTTCTCTGGAAGCTAATCCTTCTGTCGGTAAAATTTCTAATGAATCTCCTGTTGGCAAAGCTCTTTTAGGCCATAAAGCCGGGGAAGCGGTTATTGTTTCTTCTCCAATTCAGACGATATATAAAATTAAGAAGATAAAATACAGAATCAGCTGATAAAATTCTGTCTCATTTTGGTTTTTGAGTGGATTTTTCCTCTCTTTTTTGTTTGAATAAAATGTGATAAATTGAATTAGTATGAAAGACGTACTCAATTTTTTAATTGAAGTCGGCAAATTAAAGAGAATGCCGAGAATGGGTTGGGTTTTGAGGGGGATAAAGAACCCGGAAACAATAGCTGACCATACTTTTCGAATGACTTTAATGGCTTGGATTTTATGCTGCAAGAAGAAGCTTAATCTTAATAAGACATTAAAGATGTCTTTGATTCATGATTTATGCGAGGTTTATGCCGGAGATACAACCCCTTTTGACTGTGTTTTATCGGAAAAGAAAAAGAAAGGCAAAGATGTTTTTAACGAGTGGCCAAGACTGTCTCAAAAAGAAAAAGAAAAGTTTTTTTTGGAGAAATATAAAAAAGAAGACAAAGCGCTTAAAAAAATTGTTTCAAAACTGCCTTCTAATTTAAAAAAGGAAATAATAAATTTATGGAATGAGTATGAAAATGGCTCAACTCATGAGGGCATATTTGTCCGTCAGTTGGACAGAGTGGAAAATCTATTGCAGGCCTTGGAATACTGGAAGAAGGGCAAAAAATTCAAGATTGAGCCGTGGTGGATTCAGATAGAAGAATTGGTAGATGACCCTTTATTGCTTAAATTTATAGAAGTTTTGGAAAAAAGATTTCATAAAAAAAGATGAAGAAATTTGTTTATCTTCTCGCAATTTTTATTGGATTATTTCTGCTTTTCGGGCCGGAAGTCATACCGGACAATTTTCAGCCGCAGGAAGTTTTAGCAACAGCTCAGAACAGCGATGTTATTATCGTTTTTAATTTAGGAGGATGGGGCGATGCGCCCTTTGAAGAAGCAGATGATTTTGCTCCGATTATTGAAAAAATGCAGCAGATTCTTGATCAATGGGGTTACAGCGCAGCAGTTATCCCTTATACCAGGACAAAAGATGATTTATTTGGAAGGATAGCCGGTTTAAGAGAATTAATGAATAATTTTAAAAACTCTTCAAATGATTTGGCTGAAAAAATTGAATCTCTTAATGAAAACTTTCCCGATAAAAAGATTATTGTAACCGGACTTTCTGTTGGCGGAGCTTTTGCCACAAAAACTTACGAAAAGCTTTCCGAGGAAGTCAAAAACTCAGTCTATACCATTGCTGTCGGCACTCCTTTTTGGGCAGACAATTTTGAAAACAGCAATCTTATCCAGGTGGACAATGAAGGAAAAGACAGTTTAGTTGAGGGGGACGTTAGTCCTTTGTTTTTTTCTTTGGTGAAAAGCCCTTTTAAATGGCTTGTTGCTAAGATTAACGGTCAGAATTTGCCTTTATCCAGAGCTTTTCAGGCCCCGGGACATAATTATTATTGGGAATCGCCTGAAGTCGGCCCCAAAATCATCAGTTTTCTTAGCGATAAATTACGCTGATTTCTATGAAAAAGCTTTTACTTCTTTTATTCTCTTTGCTGGCTGGCGCAGTCATTTTCGTTTGGGTTTTGAGAACAGTCGGCTGGCAGGAAATTAAAAACGCTCTCTTGGTTTTTAGTGGCTGGAAGGGTTTGGTAATTTTGTTGATTACTTTTTTGATGGCTGTTATCGGAACATGGAAGTGGAAGGCGATTTTGGACGGAAAAGGCCAGAGAGTCTCTTTTGGAGAACTTTGGCGGTATTACCTTGCCACTTTTTCCATCAGGCTTTTCGTGCCGATAGCCATTGTTGGAGCTGAGATTTTTCAGGGATACATTTTAAAAAAGAAAAATTCCATTCCCTGGGATCAAGGAATGGCATCGGTCATAATTGACAGAATTTTGGAATGGACGGCTAATTTAGTGGTAATTTTTCTGGGTGCAGTGTTTTTTCTTTTAATGATTGGCGTTCCGCCGATAAACCTGGTGATAATTTTTGGCAGCATATTTTTGGTTCTGGCAGCCGCAATTTCCTTCTTTTATTTCAAGGCTTTCAAGCGGCAAAGCATGGCAAAATTTTTTTGCAAGTTTTTTAACAATAGCTTGGACAGCCAGCTGTTTAACATTGAAAAAGAAATCTTTGTTTTTTTTAAGCTGAAAAAGAAAAACATGTGGAAAGTTTTCGGCTTGAACTTTCTGAGGGCTAGTTTCATGCTTTTGCGGACATGGATTTTAATCATTTTTTTGGGCGGGAAGATCAGTATTTTATCAGCCCTGTCCGTTCTCGGTTTTACTTACTTGGCAGTAGCCATTCCCATACCGACCGCTCTTGGCTCTCACGAGGCAATTCAGTTATTCGCTTTTAATTATTTGCATTTGAAAACCGCCACAGCTACTGCTTTTACAATGATTATCAGGGGGGCGGAAGTAATGGTTGCCTTGGTCGGAGTAATAATTTTATTCCGCTTGGGCGCATTTTTAATAAAAGAAACAATTTTTAAAAGATTTAACAGTTTTTCAAACAACAATGATAGGAATTAATAAAGTCATCAAAACCCTTATTTTGTCCGATTTTTTGCTTCAATCCGGCTGGGGATTAATCGGGCCGATTTTCGCCATTTTCATAACCCAGCAAATTAAAGGCGGCACTCTGGCTGCAGTTGGTTTTATCGCTGCCACTTATTGGTTTGTCAAATCAGTTGCTCAGCCGTTTATCGCTCATTATCTTGACGTTAAAAAAGGGGAAAAGGATGATTTCAAGCTTTTGATTTTCGGCATGTTTTTTGCCAACTTGGTTCCTTTGGCATATATTTTCACTACTGAGCTTTGGCATATATTTTTGTTGGAAAGCATAAGAGGATTGTGCATGGCTTGTGTTGTGCCAAGCTGGGCAGGCATTTTTACCAGGCACATTGACAAAGGATGGGAAGCATTTTCCTGGAGTATTGAAAGTACTGGCATTGGTTTTGCTGCTGCTTTTGCCGGGGGCCTTGGCGCAACCTTAGCTACTTTTTTTGGCTTTAAGATTGTTTTTGTTTTGATAAGCTTTTTCGGGATAGGAGCCACCTTTCTTTTGTTTTTCATACGCAACAATCTTTTTCATAGAGACGGGTTTGTTCCAAGGATTCCGCCCTCGGAAAAACCTTTTTAATCAATGAAAAACCAAGAACTAGCCAAACTCTTTTATGAAATAGCAGATTATTTAGGGATGGAGGAGGTGGCTTTCAAACCATATGCTTATCAAAAAGCAGCTGCTGCTTTGGAAGGCATGGAAGAAGATGTGGAAGACATTTACAAGCGGGGGGGCATAAAAGAGCTTGAAGAAATACCGGGAGTCGGCAAAAGCATTGCCCAAAAGATTGAAGAATATTTAAAAACAGGGAAAATCAAATATTATCAGAAGCTCAAGAAACTTTTGCCTTTAAATTTGGAAGAAATAATTGCTGTTGAAGGAATGGGGCCAAAAAGAGCAAAGCTTCTTTATCAGAAGCTGGGAGTAAAGAATATAAAAGAACTGGAAAAAGCAGCCAGATCTCACAAGATTGCCTCTTTATTCGGCTTCGGCGAGAAAACAGAAAAAAATATTCTGGAAGGCATTGCTTTTTTGAAAAGGTCAAAAGGCAGATTTCTTTTAGGGGAGATTTTTCCTTTAGTAAAAGAGATTTTAGGCAAATTAAAAACTTTAAAAGAAGTGGAGCAAGTCAGCGCAGCTGGTTCTGTCAGGAGAATGAAAGAAACCATCGGTGATGTTGATATTTTAGCAACGGCCAAAAATCCAAAAAAAGTTATGGATTTTTTTGTTCAGCTGCCGGACATAACAAAAATATGGGGCAAAGGACCGACAAAATCTTCCATAAGGCTAAAAGAAGGATTTGACGTTGATATACGGGTGGTCACTAAAAAATCTTTTGGTTCAGCCCTCCAGTATTTTACCGGTTCAAAAGAGCATAATATAGTTTTAAGGAGGATTGCTATTGAAAAAGGATTGAAATTAAACGAATACGGGCTTTTTAAAGGAAAGAAAATGATTGCCGGATGGTATGAAAACGGCATTTATCGGGCGCTTGGCCTTTCCTGGGTTGAACCTGAATTAAGAGAAGGCCAAGGAGAAATAGAAGCAGCCCTTCGACAAGCTCAGGGCAAGCCAAACGGATTGCCAAAAATCATTGGCTACAAAGACATTAAAGGAGACTTGCATTGCCATTCTACTTGGGACGGCGGAGTAAACACAATTGAAGTTATGGCAAAAACTGCTCAGGATATGGGTTACCAATACATCGGTATTGCCGATCATACAAAGTTTTTAAGGATTGAGAACGGATTGAACGAAAAAGAGTTAGAACAACAGCGGAAAGAGATTGATAAATTAAATGAAAAACTTGTCCCGTACCGAACCGAAGGTTCTGGTGCGGGGTTCCGCATTCTCCAGGGATGCGAAGCGAACATTTTGTCTGACGGCTCGATCGACATCAAAGACGAAGCGTTAAAGAAGCTAGATTTTGTTATTGCCGGAGTCCATTCAGCTTTTAAAATGGAAAAATCAAAAATGACAGAAAGAATAATCAAAGCAATGGAAAATCCGAATGTAGATATAATTTCTCATCCGACAGGCAGGATTTTGAAAAAGAGGGACGAATATCAAATTGATTTTGATAGGATTTTAAGAACGGCCAAAGAAACAAAAACAATTTTAGAAATTAATTCTTGGCCGGAAAGATTGGATTTGAATGACAGGAACATTAAAAAAGCAAAGACAGCTGGCGTGAAAATGATAATTAACACCGATTCTCACGACAAAAATCATTTAAGGTTCATGGAGTTCGGCATTGCCCAGGCTCGTCGCGGCTGGGCTGAAAAAAGCGATATTATTAACAGCCAGCCATTGGCAAAATTATTAAAATTTTTCAAATAAAATGAAAAACAATAAAAAATCGAAAGTTAAAATTAAAAAAGCGGGAATCGCGGATATTAAACCGTTTTTGCCTCTGTTTAAAGATAGTGTCAAAAAGCAATTTCCGGAATATTCCTCAAAGGTTAAAAATCTTTTTTTAAACAAATATTTTACAAGGAAAAATTTCATAGAAGATTTAAAAAAAAGAATGATGGATTTAATTTTAGCCTTCATGGATGGGCAAATCGTCGGCTATCTCATGATTCTTCCGCCTTACGGTGGCATTTCTTACGTCTCCTGGCTGGCGGTTGGGAATTCTTTCCAGGAAAAAGGAATCGGCACAGCTCTTTTGAAAGAATGTGAAAAAATAATAAGAAAGAGGGGCGCTCATAAGATTCATCTTTGGACCAGTAAGCGGAATGTCAAATTCTATAAGAAAAATGGATGGGTATTGGTCGGGAACATACCTGAAAATTATTTCGGCGCAGATGACTGGTTGTTTTACAAAGCAATTAAAAAACCAAGATATTAAAAAATATGCCAGTTGAAAAGTCTGCTGGACTCGTTATTTTTAAAAAATCAGAAGGTAAAAGAGTTTACCTTCTTTTGTATTATCCCAGAGGATCTAGAAGGCCAAAAACCTATTGGGATTTTCCGAAAGGCCACATTGAAAAAGGTGAAAAACCAACAATGACAGCCAGGCGGGAAACAGCTGAAGAAACAGGATTGTCTGACATTAATTTTATTAAAGGGTTTAAAGAAGAAATTAAATATTTTTTTAAATGGGAAGGCAAGACAATTTCAAAATTTGTTGTTTTCTATTTAACTGAGACCAAAAAAGAAAATATAAAGATTTCCAAAGAGCATATAGGATACAAATGGCTTCCTTTCGGAAAAGCTTTAAAGCAACTACATTTTCAAAATGCCAAAGAAATACTCAAGAAAGCAGATAGTTTCCTTCAAAAAAGGGAATAGGTTTACTTAAAAAGGATAGCGTGTTAATAAGAAAATGCGCTTATGGTATACTGCGCATTTTCTTGAATCGGAATTAAAATTCCGATATTCTAAAAATCGGAGGGTTTGCATTTTGTCAGAAAGGAGGTAATAAATGCCACTATTGTTGTTTTGGCAACCCAAGTTATTGCCGCCTCCCCGCTTTAAAGTATGCAAGCGATGCGGGGCAATTTGCGAATCGGCAATAAACAGATGCCCAGGCCTTATTTCCATTAACAAAATTAGTTTCTGGGAAAGGTTCTGGCGCAGACTCTTAAGAAAGCCAAAATACGGAGAGTTCTTTTTCATATGCGAAAGCGTAGACTTTCAAGAGGTAACATGCAGCATAGCGAAACAGGGAGTAAAGATCTATTTCCAAACTTGGCCGACTTGGCCCGATGAAAGAGCTTGGCGCCAGATATCTGCAAAAGACGACATGGAGAAATCTTCCAGAACAAAAAAGCCTACTGATTAATCTGTGCGATTTCTAGTAGGCTTTTTTATTTAAGATACACTATTTTACTTTTTCTATTATCTTTTCGAAAATTTGAGGATGGTTTTGGCAAAACTGGGATAGAATCTTTCTGTCAATTTCAATTTTATTTTTCTTCAAATTGGCAATAAACTTCGAATAGGATAAGCCTTGCTGTCGGCAAGCGCCATTAATGTTTGTCTGCCAAAGCTTTCTAAATTCCCTCTTTTTTGTTTTTCTGTCGCGATAAGCGTATTCCCAGGCATGGTAAAGAGCGTCTTTCGCCAATCGGTATTTTGATTTTCTTCCCCAGCGAAAGCCTTTAGTTTGCTTTAATACGTTTTTTCTGCGTTTATGCGCTGTTTTTCCTCTTTTGACGCGAGCCATATATTATATTCCTAATAACTTTTTGATTTTTTTAACTTCGCTCTTAGAAACTTTTATCAACTTTCGGCTTTGCCTGGTTTTTTTGCCAGATTTTTTAGCCAAATAATGGTCAAGCTGAGTTTTTCTTCTCAGAATTTTGCCGCTTTTTGTTACTTTAAAGCGTTTTTTAATTGATTTTCTTGTTTTCATATTTTGAACGAAGTGAGAAATATATCCGCAGATATAATTATCCTTTTGAAATTATCATTGTGAATCCTCTGGATTCTCTTTTTAATTCCCGTTCCTTTTTTATCGGGACAAGTTCATTCAAAGTATTGAGAAATTTCTCTACTTTCTCTCTGGCAAAATCTTGGAGAGCTCTTTGTCTTCCTCTTAGGGGCAGGTCTATTCTTACTTGGTCTCCTCTTTTTAAGAACTTTTCTGCTTGATGAGCCCGCGTTTCCAGATCATGCTGTGAAATATTGAAAGTTAATCTTATCCCCTTTAATTCTCCGCCTTTGTGTTTGTGGGTTGCTTTTTCTTTCTTTTCTTCCCGGTAAAGATACTTGCCGTAATCTCCTATCCGGCATACTGGCGGGTCCACTTTTTCCGTTACTTGAATTAAATCTAAATTGCGCTCACGGGCCATTCTGAGCGCTTCTTCCAAAGAAACTACTCCCACTTGCTTTTCAGTCTCATCGATTAATCTTACCTCTCTTGCCCTTATTCGATTATTGGCTAATAATCTTTTAATCAAATTAATAATTTAATTTTTGTGGAGATGGCGGGATTGGACCCGCGTCTGAGGAGTTTTTCTGAAATAATTCTACAGGTTTAGTTCAGTTTTTTAGAAAGCATAGAGTCTAAACTGAACAAAATATCTATACCCTGAATCCAATTATTTTTCAATAGTTTTTCCGGATTCTGAAAAAACCATTTATCTCGCTAAGTTTGACACTCGATTTTGCTAAGCGAGAATCAGCAAAACGAATGGCTCTGCTACTTATGCGTAAGCAAGAGCAGGTTGTTTGAATAAGTTGGCACTTATCCTTTTTGCCAGTTTTTGCAAGTTCTGACAACTTGACCTGATTATTTCAGTCCGCTTCTCATCGAAGCATTTCATCCCCGCATTTTTAATTCTCTTTCTATCTCTTTTTTAAGCGTTCTTTTTTTAATCGTTTCTCTTTTATCCGCTTTCTTTTTTCCTTTTGCTATGCCAAATTCCAGTTTTATTTTAGCTTTTTTAGTATATACCTTTAATGGCACTAAAGTCAATCCTTTCTCTTTTGTTTTGCCGATCAGGTACTTAATTTCAGATTTTTTCAAAAGAAGCTTTCTCGGACGCTCGGCTAGATAATCGGAAGGAGCGTTTTTAGGCTGATAGGGTGGGATATTGGCTCCAACCAGGAAGATTTCCCCATTATTTAAAGTCACATAGGAGCCAGCTAAGTTTATTCTTCCTGTTTTGATTGATTTTACTTCTTGTCCGATTAAAACAATACCAGCCTCGATTTTCTCCAGGATTTCGTAGTTAAAATATGCTTTTTTGTTTTCAGACAATACCTTCATAAGTTAAGTTTAGCACTAAATCCTTTAATTTTTAAATGAAATAAGCTAAAATGATTATATGATAGCTAGAAATGAGATTAAAAATTTACTTGAAAAATCAGTAAAAAACCTCTATAACAAAGAGATTGAAGTTAGAATAGACAGGCCGGCAGAGCCGGTTTTTGGCGATTATACCAGCAATATAGCAATGGTGCTTAAAAAGAACCCTCAGGAGATAGCTGATAGCATACAATCCGATATTTTAGAGAGAATTGAAGTGAAAAACGGCTTCATTAATTTTTTTCTTTCAAAAGAATATTTGCAAAAGCAGGTTGAAGAAGTTTTAAAAAAGAAAGACAAATTCGGAGATTTGAAAATGGGCAAGGGCAAAAAAATAGACATTGAATGTATTTGCGCCAATCCTACCGGAGAATTGCACATTGGCCACGGCCGGGGTGCTTTTTTGGGCGAGACATTGACCAATGTTTTCAAGAAAAGCGGCTTTAAGGTTTTTCGTTCCCATTATGCCAATGACGCTAAAAACAGCTCCCAGATAAAAGAGTTGGGCAAGACAGCTTTGGGGCAAGGAACAACATATTTGAACGAATACCTTAAGAAAAAGATTAACAAACTAAAGCCGGAAATCAGCCAATGCAAAAATGAAAGGGATGCTGGTTCTTTGTTGGCTCAGGAGGTACAAAAAGACATCAAAGATTTCATTGAGAACAAACTGAAGATTGGGTTTGATTTTTGGGTTTCTGAAGAAAAAGATTTGTATCAGAAAGGCAAAATAAATAAAATCTATGATTGGCTTAAAAAACAACGCTTGGTCTACGAAAGAGACAACGCCCAATGGCTGAAAACCTCAGCTTTTGGCGATTCAAAAGACTGGGTTATTGTCAGGGAATCAGGGGAATTTACTTATCTTTTACCTGATATTGCCTACCATAAAGACAGGTTTGACAGGAAATACGACAAAATAATCAATATCTGGGGAGCTGACCACCAGGGGCACGTTAATAAAATAAAGGCAGTCAGCAAAATCCTTGATTACAAAGGGGAGTTGGTTTTTTTGATCACTCAGGTTGTCAGATTAAAGGGAGAAAAGATGTCAAAGAGAAAAGGCAAAGTGGTGACTTTGGCGTGGCTGATGAATGAGGTTGGTTCAGACGCAGTCAGGTTCATATACTTGATGAAATCATCTGACACGCAAATGGAGTTTGACATGGAACTGGCCAAAGACCAGTCAGAGAAAAACCCTGTTTTTTACGTGCAGTACGCCCATGCTAGAATTTGCAGTATTTTGAGGAAACTGAAAATTGAGAATCTGAAGTTGAAGCCTGGAACTAAGAACTTAAAGCTTTTAACTCATCCGTCTGAATCAGGGCTTATCAAACAATTAATTAAGTTTTCGGAAATTATTGAAGATACGGTTAATGATTATCAGGTTCAAAGAATTCCACAGTATGCTTTGGATTTGGCTGCTTCTTTTCATCAGTTTTATCATGATTGCCGGGTTATATCAGAAGACGTTCCTTTATCAGAAGTCCGTTTGGGCTTGGTTTTGGCAACGAAAATAATCTTAAAAAACACTTTATCTTTAATGGGAGTTTCCGCTCCGGAAAAGATGTAATTATATATGAATAACCATTATTTTATTATGCGGCACGGGGAGAACGTTTATCAGGTTAAAAAAAAGAGATTTATTTATCCTTTTAAAAATAGCCGTTCAATTAAATTAACCGAAGAGGGACGAAATCAGGTGAGAAGAAGTTTTAAAAAGATAAAAAAAGAAAAAATAGATTTAATTTATTCTTCCGATTTTTACAGGACAAAAGAGACCGCAGAAATTTCCTCAAAGGAATTAGGCATTAAGAAGATTAATTTTGATAAAAGGCTTAGAGATATAAATATGGGTGTTTTCCACGGCAGAGAAAAAGAGGAATATTTTAGGTTTTTTAACTACAAAAAAAGAAAATTTTCTAAAAGACCTCCGAAGGGAGAAAGCTGGGATGACCTTAAAAAAAGAACAATCAGTTTTTTAAAAGACATTGATAAAAAACACAAAAACAAGAAAATTTTAATTGTCGGCCACGGCGATCCTTTATGGATACTTGAAGGCATAATCAAGAAGATGAGCAACCAGGAGCTTTTAAAAGAGATTTTCGTCAAAAAGAATCAAATAAAAGTTGGCGAGTTAAAAAAAGTTAACTGATATGGAGTTAAATTTCCCCCAAATAGAGCAGAAAATACTTAAATTTTGGCAGGAGAACAGGATTTTTGAAAAGCTGAGAAAGAAAAACCAAAATAAAAAACGCTGGTCTTTTTTGGATGGCCCGATTACTGCCAATAATCCCATGGGCGTTCATCATGCCTGGGGAAGGACCTACAAGGACGTTTTCCAGAGATACAAAGCGTTTCAGGGGTTTGACCAGAGATTTCAGAACGGTTTTGACTGCCAGGGGCTTTGGGTCGAGGTGGAGGTGGAAAAAGAGCTTGGTTTCAAAAATAAAAAAGACATTGAAAAATACGGCATAGCCAATTTTGTCAACAAATGCAAAGAAAGGGTTCAAAAGTATTCTAAAGTTCAGACAGAACAGTCTGTCAGATTGGGGCAGTGGATGGACTGGAACAATTCTTATTACACAATGTCTGACGAGAATAACTATGCTATTTGGAATTTTTTAAAGAAATGCTGGAAACAAGGATTGCTTTACAAGGGAAGAGACGTTGTGCCCTGGTGCATCCGCTGCGGCACAGCCATTTCCCAGCATGAAATTCTGACAGAGGAATATCAGGAAATCACTCATAGATCAATTTTCGTTAAACTGCCTGTTACTGGGCGGGAAAAGACATATCTTCTGGTTTGGACAACTACTCCATGGACATTACCTGCCAACGTGGCTGTGGCTGTAAATCCAAAATTGATTTATGCCGAAGTCAAAGATGAAAACAGCGATATTTTTATTTTGCAAAAAGACAAAGCAGAAATTTTGAAAGAAAGAGAAATAATTCGAGAATTCGCAGGAAAAGATTTGGAAGGACTGGAATATAAAGGAATGTTTGATGAATTGCCAGCAGTAAAAGAAAGTTTAAGAGATTTTAAACACAGAGTTATTTTATGGGATGAAGTTTCAGAAGAAGAAGGAACTGGCATTGTACACATTGCTCCTGGCTGCGGACAAGAAGATTTTCAGCTTGGCAAAAAATTAAAACTTCCCGTAATTGACCCTTTAAATGATGAAAGCAGATATAAAGATGGTTTTGAATTTTTGACGGAAAAACTGGCAATAGAAGTCAATGATTTGATTTTTAATGATTTAAAAAACAAGAATATTGTTTTTAAGATTGAAGATTATACTCACAGGTATCCGACCTGCTGGCGATGCAAGGAAGAGCTGATATTCCGCTTGGTTGATGAATGGTACATTTCAATGGAAAAATTGAGGAAGTCATTAATGAATGTAGTCAGAAAGATAAAATGGCTGCCTTCTTTCGGTTTGGAAAGAGAGTTGGATTGGCTGAAAAACATGCAGGACTGGCTGATTTCCAAAAAAAGATATTGGGGTCTGGCTTTGCCTATTTTTGAATGTTCCTGCGGTTGCTTTGAAGTTATCGGTTCAAAAGAAGAATTAAAAGAAAGAGCAGTTGAAGGATGGCAGGAATTTGAAGGCAATTCTCCTCACAGACCCTGGGTGGATAAAGTGAAAATCAAATGTTCAAAATGCGGAAAATTGGTTTCCAGGATTCCTGATGTCGGCAATCCCTGGCTGGATGCTGGCATTGTTTCTTTTTCTACCATGGGTTATTTCACTGACAAGCATTATTGGAAGAAATGGTTTCCAGCTGATTTAATTTGCGAATCTTTCCCGGGCCAATTTAAGAACTGGTTTTATTCTTTAATTGTTATGAGTATGGTTTTGGAAAAGACCAATCCGACAAAAACAATTTTCGGATATGCTTTGGTGCGTGATGAGAAAGGAGAAGAAATGCACAAATCCAAGGGAAATGCCATTTGGTTTGACGAGGCAGTGGAAAAGATAGGAGCTGACCCGATGAGATGGCTTTATGCCAGGCAAAATCCAGCATATAATCTTAATTTCGGATACAAGCCTGCAGAAGAGATAAAAAGAAAGCTTTTAACTTTGTATAATTCCATTGAATTCTTTACTACTTATGTTGCATTAGAAGAATATCCAAACGGGAAAAATATAGTTGAAAACAAGAATTGCTTGGATATCTGGATTATTTCTCGTATGAATAATTTGATAGCCAAAGTAACAGAGAATCTGGACAATTACAATGTTATGTCAGCCACTTTAGCTATTGAAGATTTTTTCATAAATGATTTATCTCTTTGGTATATCAGAAGGTCCAGAAAACGCTTTCAAAAACCAGTAAATCCAGAAGAAAAAATGGAAGCTTCGCAAACTCTTTATTGCGTCATTGTTAATTTATTGAATATAATAGCTCCCATAATGCCGTTTTTTTCCGAAGAAAACTATCAGAAGCTTCGAAAAGATGAAATGCCAGAATCAATTCATTTGATTGATTGGCCGGAAGTAAATAAAAAATTGATTAATAAAGAATTAGAAGAGAAAATGCAGAAAACAAGAGAGATAGTTACTTTAGCTCTAGCTGGAAGAGCGGCAGTTGGAATTAAGATAAGGCAGCCCTTGCAGAGCTTGAAGATTAAAAACACGAAATTAAAGATTGATAAAGAGCTGTTTGATTTGATAAAAGACGAGGTGAACGTTAAAGAAGTGGTTTTTGATGAAAAGATAAAAAATAAGGTGGAGTTAGATACTAATATTACTTCAGAATTAAAGGAAGAGGGAACAGTCAGGGAAGTTATAAGAAACATCCAGGGAATGAGAAAGAAAGCCGGTTTGAAGCCAAAAGATATAATTTCAGTGAGATATTCTGGGAGCAATGATTTAAACGAGATTTTAACCAAAAACAGAGATTTCATTTTAACAGAAGCCAAAGTTAGAGACTTAACCTCAGAAAGAGAAAGCCAAGCAGAGGAATCTTTTGACGCTGAAAAAGAAGTTACAATTGACCAGCAGAATCTTAAAATAGCGATAAAAAAGATATAATATGTTGGAAAAAGAACCACAATTTATAAAGCAGCAGGAGGCGCAACCAGAGCAAAAGGAAGTTAAAAAAGATGGTTTGAAAGAATTAAGAAACTACATTAAGGAGATGTCTTTGGGATTAAGGAAAGAAGGAGTTCCCGTTGACGAAAGGGCAAGAATCGACGTTAATAAATTCGGCAGTATTTATTCAAATCATTCTATCGAATCAGACCGGGCGTGGATTAAAGATTTAAAAGGGCGATGGAAAGAATCAGCTATTGCCGGGAGTCACTGGTCATGGGCATTCCCCAAAGAAGAAGCATTGAGGGACGTACCCGTAGGCGATATTTTTGAAATGCTGACAACTTCCATTTTTCACAAAAACTTGAGCAAAGATTTTATCGTAACCAGAACTTCTGAGTATGATGATGCCAGAAATAAAGTAGATAACATAATTTTAGAAAGAAAAACTGGGAATATAGTTTGCGCATTTGATGAAATCGGAGCTGCAAGCGGAGAAAGGTTTGAGGAAAAACAAAACAAGGTTTTGGATAGAAATTGGCAGAAAGGAGGAGCCGACCTTAAATACGGGATTTTTTTTGAAAAAAAAGCCGGAAAAATGGAATTGAAAAAAGGTTTTGTCCATCACATTCCGCTTTTTTACCTTGCCATGTCTGAAGAAAAAATAAAAAATGCTTTGAGCGACCCCGACCAGCAAGAAAAAGTTTTCCATGGTTTTGTTAGTTCGGTTAAAGAACAGATAAAAAAAATCAACGAAGGTCCGATACATCCCAAATTAAAGGAACGCTTGGATTTTTTTGAGAAAGTTATAGAAAAATTATAAATGTTCACCCATCACAGAACCCAAGGTTTCATTTTAAAAAAAAATGACATCGGAGAAGCGGATCGGCTTTTCACCATTTTTACAAAAGATTTTGGGAAGCTGGAATTATTGGCCAGGGCTGAAAGAAAGATAAAATCAAAGTTAAGAGCTGGCTTGGAACTATTTTATCTTTCAGAAATTGAGTTTATCCAGGGCAAAGCATACAAAACTCTGACTGATGCGATTTTGATTGATAAGTTCGGCAATTTAAGAAAAAGCTTAAAACCCCTGGCTATTGCTTCCAAGATTTCAGAAGTTTTAGACAGATTGGTAAAAGGACAGGAGCTAGATAAAAAACTCTGGCACTTGCTTAAAGAAACTTTTGAAAAGCTGAATGACCAGGAGACAAAGCCTGAAACTTGCAATTTGATTTATTATTATTTTCTCTGGAATTTTCTTTCTTTGTTGGGTTACCAGATTGAATTTTATCGCTGTTCTTCCTGCCAAAAAAAACTAATTCCAGAAAACATCTATTTCAGTTTCAAAAAAGGAGGGTTGATATGCGGCAGCTGCGGCAAAAGGGAAAAACTGGAGAGTCCCGTCAGTTTGAATGCGATAAAACTAATCAGAATTTTGTTGAAAAATGATTTGTCTGCCTTGTCCAGACTGAAAATAGATAAAAATGACTTCGACTCATTAAAGGAAATTTCCAATTATTATTTTTCCGAGATTTTGAGAGAAACCCAATAATTTGCTAATATAATTAAATATGAGAAAACTTACTTTTTTTATCATTATTTTAGCGGTAGTCGTCGGGATTATCGGTTTTTATTATTACCAGAGAAACGTTTATTCAAAAGAGATATTAAAACTGGAGATTTTAGGACCGGAAGAAACAGAATTGCTTCAGGAGATTGAATACGTTGTCAAGTATAAGAACAACGGAAATGTCAACTTGGAAGAGCCTGAGCTAATTTTTGATTATCCCGAGTATGCCGTACCGACAGACTACACTTCCTTGAGGGTGGTTAAAAAATCAGAAGAACTGGGAGGAGCGATTTATCCCGGCCAGGAAAAAACTTTCATTTTCAAAGGGCGGCTTATGGGAAAAGAAGGGGAAGCCAAGGAAGCCAAGGTTTCCTTGAGTTATTCTCCGAAAAACTTAAGGGCCCGCTACACTTCAAAAACTTCCTTCACGACAATCATCAAGAAAATCCCTCTCAACTTGGAATTTGATTTGCCGGTAAAAGTTGAATCGGGCAAAACATTCAGCCTTAATTTGAATTATTTTTCCAATATCGATTATCCGCTTTCCGACTTAAGAATACTGGTTGAATATCCTTTTGGATTTGAATTTGTTGATTCTGACCCAAAATCTCTGGAAAAAACAGAATGGGAAATCGGCCTTCTGAATAAAACTCAAGGAGGCAGAATTCAAATTTCAGGCAAGCTTTCAGGCACCATCGGGGAAGAAAAGATTTTCAGGGCGAAGATAGGCAGCTGGAAAGACGGCAATTTCATTATTTTGAGGGACGTAAGCAAAGGAATGTCTATCATTAAGCCCACTTTGTACATTACCCAGGAAATCAACAGCAACCCGAAGCTTATTGCCAATCCGGGCGACTTACTCCACTACGAGATTTTCTTCAAGAATATCGGCGAGGAGGATTTGAACGACATGTTCTTGCTGGTCACTTTGAGCGGCTCTTCTTTTGATTTTGCGACGACCAAGACTTTAGACGGAGATTTCACCATAGGCGACAATTCAATTATTTGGGACTGGCGTAGGGTGAGCAAGCTTCAGTTCTTGCATCCTCAGGAAGAAGGCAAGGTTGAATTCTGGATAAAATTAAAAGACGCTTGGGAGATTAAAAGCTTAGCAGAAAAAAATCCGCAAATTTCGACAACAATCTTTTTGAGCCAAGTTAAAGAAGAATTCAGCAACAAAATTAATTCAAAATTAGCTGTTTCGCAAAAAGGATATTTTAACGATGAAGCTTTCGGGAATTCAGGTCCCATTCCTCCGGTTGTCGGACAAACCACCACCTATACTGTCGCCTGGCAGATTAAGAATTATTACAACGACATGAAGGACGTAAAAGTTAAAGCTACTTTGCCAAGAAACGTGAATCTGACTGGAAAGATTTTCCCGGAAGAGCAAAAAAACAACTTCACTTTTGATTCGCAGTCCAGGGAAATAGTTTGGAATATCGGGGAGTTGTCAGCTGGCCAGGGAATTTTAAGTTCAGCTCCAAATATTTCCTTTCAGATTGCTTTTTTACCGGATAGCAGCCAGTTTGGACAGGCTCCGTTATTAATCAATGAAGCAAGGATCAGCGGTCAGGATCAGTGGACAGGTGAAACCATTCAAAGCACCAGTCCTTCAATCAATACCAGCTTGCCGGACGATACATCTATTACTTACGAAATGAGTGTTGTCAGATAAACAATATGGATAATGTTTTAGAAAAAATCATTTCGCTTAGCAAAAGACGCGGTTTCATATTTCAATCTTCCGAGGTTTACGGCGGTTTTGGTTCCTGTTATGATTTTGGTCCCTTGGGAGTGGAAATGAAAAATAACATTAAAAAGTCTTGGTGGAATGAAATGACAAAAAAGCAGGAGAATATTGTCGGCTTGGATGCGGCAATTTTAATGTCTCCCCAGGTTTGGCAGGCTTCTGGTCATTTGAGTGCCGGGTTTGCCGATGAGCTGGTTGAATGCAAAAAATGCCACAAAAGATTCCGTTTAGACGAACTTAAAGAAAAAAGGTGCCCGGAGTGCGCTGGTGAACTGACGGAAGCGAAAAAATTCAATTTGATGATGAAAACTTTCGTCGGCTCTGTTGAAAATGAAGCAGCTGCCACTTTCTTGAGAGCGGAAACCTGCCAGGGCATATATCTTAATTTTCTCAATGTTTTAAACTCAATGCGCTTGAAGATTCCTTTTGGCATTGCTCAGGTCGGCAAGGCTTTTCGGAACGAGATTACTCCCGGCAATTTCATTTACCGGACCCGGGAATTCGAACAAATGGAGCTCCAATGGTTTTGTCATCCGAAAACAGTTGATGAATTCTTTGAATATTGGAAAAAATCAAGAATGGAATGGTATTTGAGCCTGGGAGTGAAAAAAGAGAATTTGCGGTTTAAAGAAGTTTTAAAATCAGATCTGGCCCATTACGCCAAAAGAGCAGTTGATATCGAATACAATTTTCCTTTTGGCTGGAAAGAAATTGAAGGAATACACAACAGAGGGGATTGGGATTTGTCAAACCATTCAAAGTATTCCAAGCAGGATCTGCGCTATTTTGACGAGGAAACCAAAGAAAAATACTTTCCTTATATTATAGAAACTTCAGCCGGAGCTGACAGAAGCTTTTTAACTTTTTTAATTGACGCTTATTCTGAAACAAAAGGCGGCAGAACCAAAACAACGGAATCTGTCAAAGAAATGGAAATTACGCTTAAACTTCATAAAAGCTTGGCGCCAGTGAAAATAGCAGTTCTTCCTTTGGTTAAAAACAAGCCGGAATTAGTCAAAAAAGCAAAAGAAGTGTTTAAACTTCTCAAACCGTATTTTGTCTGCCAGTATGACGAGGTCGGTTCAATAGGCAGAAGATACCGCAGACAGGATGAGATAGGAACAATTTTCTGTTTAACAGTAGACTTTGATTCTTTGGAGCAAGACGATGTCACTGTTCGTGACAGAGACACAATGAAGCAAGAAAGAGTGAAGGTTAATGAGTTAATCAAGATTTTAAAAGAAAAATTAAATAATTAAATGTTTAAAAAGACAACTCTTAAAAACGGACTGCGTATTGTTACTTATCCGATGGAGAACACACGGGCTTTGACTTTGCTGGTTTTGCTTGGAGCTGGAGCAAAATATGAAACCAGGAAAATTAACGGCATTTCCCATCTTTTGGAGCACATAGTTTTCAAAGGGACGAAAAAACGGCCCAATCCCACAGACATTGCCAGAGAGATAGACAGAGTCGGCGGGATTATTAATGCTTTTACCGGCAAGGAATTAATGGGTTTTTGGACAAAAGTTGATTCAAAACATTTTGAACTTTCCTGCGACATCATTTCAGATATGATTTTTAATCCTCTTATTAAAGAAAAAGCACTTGAAAAAGAAAAGAAAGCAATCATTGAAGAAATTAATATGTATCTTGATACGCCGCAGAGATATATTTTGGAGCTTTGGGAAAAACTTCTGTATGGAGACCAGCCAGCTGGTTGGCTGATTTCAGGAGAAAAAGAGATACTAAAACGAATCTCTCGAAAAGACATAATAAATTATTCTAAAAATCAATTTGGCTCAGAAAATGCGGTTGTTGTTTTGGCCGGAGATTTTTCACAAAAAGAAGCTATTTTAAAGTTAAAGAAGTCTTTTGGAAAATTCAAAAAGATTAAAACTTTATCGAAAAAACCTGTAGTTGAGAAACAAACAACCCCACAGGTTCTAATTCAAACGAAAGAAACGGACCAAACGCATTTGGCTTTAGGCGTAAGAACTTTTAATCTTTTTTCTCAAAAAAAATATCCTTTAGCAGTATTAACCAATCTTTTGGGCGGGAATATGAGCTCCAGACTTTTTACTGAAGTCAGAGAAAAAAGAGGGATGGCTTATCATGTTATGGCAATGACTGAAGAATACACTGATTCGGGATATCTTATTACTCACGCCGGGCTTGATAATAAAAGAGTTTCGGAGGCAGTAAAAGTTATTCTGAGAGAGTATCAAAAACTAAAAGATAAGAAAGTTCCGAAAACAGAACTTCAAAAAGCCAAAGACAATATAAAAGGCCATCTTTATTTAGGGCTTGAAACTTCTGATGCTTGCGCAGCATATTTTGGCGAACAGGAAATCTTAAAAGGGCAAATTGATTCTCCGGAAAAAGAATGTGCAATGATTGATAAAGTCAGCCAGAATGATATCCTAAAAGTAGCCAAAGAGATTTTCAGAAAGGAAAAGCTGAATCTGGCTTTAATCGGTCCCTTTAAAGACAAAGAGAAATTTCAAAAATTGCTGAAATTATAACATGAACAGCGAAAAATTATTGGACATATCTTGGGACAGTATTTTAAAAGTTGCTCTGGCCGCTTTTGTCATTTATCTCCTTTATTCAATCAGGGATATTTTGATTTTGGTTATTTTTGCCTTGATTATCTCAGTTTTGTTCAATCCGGCAATTGATTTTTTGCAAAGAAGAAGAGTCCACCGCGTTTTGGCTACTGGCTTGGTTTACGTTTTGATTTTCGGCGCATTGGGGGTTTCAATTTATCTGATATCTTTGTCTTTTATTCCTGAAGTTGGACAATTTGCCGAACTTTTCTCCCAATACTTTGAAAAAATAACTCCGCCTTTAAAATGGCTGGGCATAGAAGCTTTTGAAAACTTTGAAACTTTCATTACTGCTGTTGAAGGTTGGTTGTTGGGCGCATCGTCCAATATTTTCACTGCCCTGTCAGCTGTTTTCGGAGGGATATTTTCCGCTTTTACCATTTTTTCCCTTGCTTTTTTCTTTTCTTTGGAGGGGAAATGGACTGAAAGAGTGATAAGGCTTCTTTTTTCTAAAAAACACGAAGAGTATGCAATAAGCGTCTGGGAGAAATCTCAGCAAAAAATTTCAGGTTGGTTTGGTATGAGAATTTTATGTTGTTTTTTCGTGGGGCTAGCTTCTTTTCTTGCTTTGAAATTGTTTAAAATTGATTATGCTTTCAGCCTTGGCTTGTTCGCCGGAATAACCAACATTATTCCTATTTTGGGGCCGATACTTGCCGGAGCAATAATTACCATCTTGGTCTTTTTTGAAGACTGGTTAAAAGCCGTATTCATTTTGATCGTTTTTTTCTTAATCCAGCAGATAGAAGGGAATATCCTTACTCCGATTTTGAGCAAGAAATTCATTGGTTTGCCGCCCGTCTTGGTTTTGATTGCTTTACTGATTGGCGGAAAGCTCTGGGGGCTTTTGGGGGCAATTCTGGCGATTCCTTTAGCTGGAATTTTATTTGAATTCATCAGAGATTTTTTCAAAAAAAGAAAAGACCGCATAAGTTCAGAGGAAGCGGTTGCATAAAAAATGGCCATTTTTTATATCGTTGCCACTCCCATTGGAAACTTAGAGGATATTTCAAAGCGCGCCCTCCGGATTTTATCGGAGGTTGATTTAATTTTGTGCGAAGATACCAGGAAAACGAAAAGGCTGTTGGATTTTTATAATATTAAAAAGCAAACATTAAGTTATCACCAGCATTCAAAACTTAAAAAAATAGATTACATTGTTGATTTACTGAAAATTGGCAAAAATTTAGCCTTAGTTTCAGACGCCGGCACTCCCGGTATTTCCGATCCCGGGAATTCATTAGTTGAGGAAGCGATAAAAAGACTGGAAGATAAAGTAAAAGTTGTTCCTGTACCCGGAGCTTCAGCTGTAATCGCAGCTGCTTCGGTTTCTGGTTTCCCGACAGATAAGTTTCTATTTTCGGGCTTTCCGCCAGTGAAAAAAAAGAGAAAAAAGTTTTTTGAGGAAGTGACTGGTTCAAAATATCCGGTAATTTTCTATGAATCGCCTTACAGGATTTTAAAGACATTGGCAGAATTGAAGGAAATAGATTCTAAATTGAAAATAGTAGTAGGAAGAGAACTAACCAAGAAATTTGAAACAATTTATCGCGGAGACATTGGAAAAGTGATAAAAGACATTCAAAATGATAAAATAAAGGGAGAATTTGTTATTATTGTAAATAGAGATGAAAGATAAGTTTTACATAACAACTAGCATTGCCTATACAAATGCTCTGCCGCACATCGGCTTTGCTTTGGAATTGGTGCAGTCAGACGTTTTAGCCCGTTATCAGAGGATTTTAGGTAGTGATGTTTTCTTTTTGACTGGCACAGACGAACACGGCCTTAAAATAGAAAGAAAAGCCAAAGAAGAAGGAAAAACGACAACTGAATTTACCGATGAACTTTCTGATAGATTTAGGGAATTAACAAAAGTTTTGAATATTTCCAATAATGATTTTATAAGGACGACCGATAGGGAGAGGCACTGGCCGACAGTTGAAAAATTCTGGAATCAGCTGGTGAAAAACGGAGATATTTACAAAAAGAAATACAAAGGACTGTATTGCGTTGGCTGCGAAGCGTTTGTCAAAGAAAAGGATTTGATTAACGGCAAATGTCCTAATCACGACAAAGAACCGGAAACTGTTGAAGAAGAGAATTATTTTTTCAAGCTTTCAAAATATGTCCCTACGGTAAAAAAAGAAATAGAAAAAGATAAGATTAAAATTATTCCAGAGAGCAGAAAAAATGAAATTTTAAGCTTCATCAACCAAGGCATAGAGGATATTAGCGTTTCCAGGTCAAAAAACAATTCAAGCTGGGGTATACCAGTACCTAACGATTCCGACCAAATAATATATGTTTGGTTTGAGGCTTTGCTTAACTATCTTTTCCCTGAAAAATACTGGCCAGCTGATGTCCATTGTCTTGGAAAAGATATATTCCGTTTTCATGCTTTAATGTGGCCGGCAATGCTTTTAGCTGCTAAATTGGGACGGCCCAAAAACATATTCGTTCATGGCTTCATAACTTCAAACGGCCAGAAAATGTCAAAATCGCTTGGCAATATTGTTGACCCTTTTGAATTGGTTGAAAAATACGGGGTTAATGCTGTTAGATACTTTCTTTTACGGGAGATTCCATCAACTGAAGATGGAGATTTTACTTATGAGAAGTTTAAGCAGAGATATAATTCGGATTTGGCCAGCGGTATAGGAAATTTGGTTGCAAGAGTAATAAAACTTGCTCAAGATTCTCAATTATCTTTTTCCGATAAGTTTTCAGATAAAAATTTCCAGAAAATTATTGATAAAACCAAGAAAGATTTTAAAAAAGCGTTAGAAGAATTTAAATTTAACGAAGCTTTGGTTTCGATTTGGGAATTGATTAGTTTTTGCGACAAATATATAGAACAACAAAAGCCATGGGATAATACAAATCAAAAATTAAAAATTAAAAATCAAAGAATAATTAGCGACTTATTGGTGGCAATTAAAAATATTGCCGAATTACTAAAGCCATTTTTGCCTGAAACTTCAGAAAGAATATTTGAGCAATTAAGAACTAAAAAAAGCATTCCTTTATTCCCAAGAATATAATGTTAATTGACACCCATGCTCATCTGAATTTCAATGCTTACAAAGACGATGCCGACGAAGTGATTCGTCGGTCTTTAGATAGTGATGTTTGGATGATAAATGTCGGGTCGCAATATGAAACGAGCAAAAGAGCGGTTGAAATTGCTGAAAGATATGAAAAAGGGGTTTACGCCGCCATTGGTCTTCACCCAATTCATTTGGAAACTGGTTTAGTAAAAGTCAAAGTTGATCAAGAAGAGGTTGAATTTAAAACAAGGGAAGAAGACTTTGATTATGAAAAATACAAAAACTTGGCCAGGTCAAAAAAAGTTGTGGCTGTCGGTGAAATCGGCCTTGATTATTATTATCGTCCAAAAACGAAATCAAAATTAGCAGTATTTAAAGAAAAACAGAGGACAGTCCTCCGTCAACAATTAAATTTAGCAGTTGAGTTGAATCTGCCAATAATTTTTCATTGCCGCATGGCGCACGACGAACTTATTGAAATGCTTAAACAGTATGATAAAACAATTCAAGGAGTTGTCCATTGTTTTTCCGGAGATTGGCAGCAAGCAGAAAAATACCTTAAAATGGGATTTTATCTTGGATTTAACGGAATAATTTTTAAATTAAACTTAGATGAAATAATTGAAAAAGCTCCCCTTGATAGGATTTTAGTTGAAACAGATTGCCCTTATCTTACGCCTTCACCGATGACTGGCCGCAATGAGCCCATATACGTAAAATACGTTGCTGAGAGAATTGCTAAAATCAGGAAATTGAGCTATGAAGAAATATTGGAATTAACTTCAAAAAACGCTAAAAAATTGTTCAATATTTAACAATGGAAGCTTATAATCATCAGAAAATTGAGAAAAAGTGGCAGGAATATTGGGAGAAAGAAGGTTTTTACAAAGCAGAAGATTTCTTAAAAAGGCCCAAACAATATATTCTTATTGAATTTCCTTATCCTTCAGGAGACGGTCTTCATGTCGGCCACTGCCGCAGCTATTCTGCTTTAGACGCGGTAGCCAGGAAAAAGAGGATGGAGGGCTTCAATGTCTTATATCCCATTGGCTGGGACGCTTTCGGCCTGCCGACTGAAAATTATGCCCTAAAAACAGGCGTTCATCCGCAAGTGGCTACTGAGAAAAATATCGCTAATTTCAAAAGACAACTGAAATCTTTGGGCCTTTCTTTCGATTGGAGCCGGGAGATAAATACGACTGACCCAAAGTATTACAAATGGACTCAGTGGATTTTTTTGCAACTATTTAAAAAGGGGCTGGCTTATCAGGCAGAAATTCCTATTAATTGGTGTCCTTCCTGTAAAATCGGTTTGGCCCATGAGGAAGTGGTGGACGGCAAGTGTGAACGCTGCGGCGCTCAGACGGAACAGAAAACAATTAAACAATGGCTTTTGAGAATAACAAAATACGCTGACAGATTAATTGAAGACTTGGAAAAAATTGATTACCTTGAAAAAATCAAAACCCAGCAGATTAATTGGATTGGCAGGAGTTACGGGGTAGAGGTTGATTTCAAAATTGATAATTTTAACAAAACAATAACCGTTTTTACCACTCGTGTTGATACTATTTTTTCTGGCACATATTTAATTTTAGCTCCCGAGAACCCTTTAGCAAAAGAAATAACCACGAAAGAACAAAAAGAAGAAGTGGAAAGATATATTAAAGAAACAGCCAAAAAGAACGAATTAGAACGTACCGAATTGGAAAAAGAGAGAACGGGCGCATTCACCGGTGCATATGCAATTAATCCTGCTACCAACGAAAGGATACCGATATGGATAGCAGATTTTGTTTTGGCTCATTATGGAACTGGTGCTGTTTTTGCGGATGCCCACGACCAAAGGGATTTTGAAATGGCTAAAAAATACAATATTCCTTTGAAAGTTTCTTTAAGGCCGAAAGACGACGAACTTTGGGAAAAAGTAAAAAACCTAGAAGTGTGCTATCCAGACGAGGGAATTTTAGTAGATTCTGGGCAATTCGATGGTTTGACATCGCAAGAAGCAATAAAAAAAATTACTGAGTGGTTCGAGAAAAAAAGAGTTGGCAGAAAAGCAATAAATTATAAACTTCGTGATTGGGTTTTTTCTAGGCAGCATTATTGGGGAGAACCTATTCCGATTATCCATTGCCAGTCATGCGGAGCGATTCCCGTTCCAGAAAAAGATTTGCCGGTCGAGCTTCCTTACGTTGAAAAATACCAGCCGACAGGAACAGGGGAATCTCCTTTGGCTAAAATTGAGGAGTGGGTTAACGTAAAATGCCCGAAATGCAAAGGAACTGCTAAAAGAGAAACAGATACTATGCCTAATTGGGCGGGCTCAAATTGGTATTACATTCGTTATATCGATCCTGAAAATGACAAAAAAATAGCCGAGAAAAAGAAACTAAAATACTGGATGCCCGTTGACTGGTACAATGGAGGGTTTGAACATACTACATTACACCTTTTATATTCTCGTTTTTGGTACAAATTTCTTTATGATATTGGTGTTGTCCTTGAGCCCGAACCGTATAAAAGAAGAACTTCCCACGGTATAGTCTTAGCCGAAGACGGCAGAAAAATGTCAAAGTCTTTCGGAAACGTGGTTAATCCGGATGACATTGTGAAAACTTTCGGTGCTGACAGTTTGAGACTTTATGAAATGTTTATGGGTCCTTTTGATCAGGCGATTAATTGGAACGCTAATGGGTTAAAGGGTTGCTACAGATTTTTAGATAGACTGTGGGATTATACGGAGACAATAAAGGAAAATCAGCCAAAGCACATTGAAACTACAAAAGAAGGGGCTATCGTTTTGAACAAAACCATAAAAAAAGTAAGTAATGATATCGAAAATTGTCATTTTAATACAGCTGTCAGTTCTCTTATGGAATTATTGAATTTTTTCAGCAAAGAAGAAAAAGATCAATCAGGAGTACATAGAGGTTATAACCAGATTGCCATAAAAGATCTCGAAAAAATCATAATCATTCTTGCTCCTTTTGCGCCGCATATCGCAGAAGAGCTTTGGAGTGAACTAGGGCATTCAGAGAGCATTTTTAAAGAAAAGTGGCTGGATTACGATCCGCAATTTATCAAAGACGAGAGAATAACCTTGATTGTCCAGGTTAATGGCAGAGTTAGGGATAAAATCGAAGTTGAAACTGGCATTTCCGAAGAAAAAGCGAAAGAGCTTGCAATTTCCAGTCAAAATGTTAAAAAATGGATACAGAATAAAGAAATTAAAAAGGTAATTTTTGTTCCCGGAAGATTAATAAATATCGTAATATAGACTTATGTGCGGCATTGTCGGCTACATCGGTAAAAATAATGATGTAAGGGTGGGGTTGGATGTTTTAAGAAGATTGGAGTATCGCGGTTATGACTCAGCAGGCGTTGCTTGGTATAGCCCTGAAAAAGGGGAGATTTTCTGTTTGAAAAAAGCGGGTAGAATAGACGATTTGGAGAAATTAATTGCAGAAAGCAATTTAGATTTAAAAGGCAATCCTTTTATTCTGCATACCCGCTGGGCTACCCACGGTGGGGTGACAGATGAAAACGCTCATCCTCATTGGGATTGCAAAAAAGAGATTTTTTCAATTCATAACGGCATTATTGAGAATTATCGGGAGTTAAAGGAAAAGTTGATTAAAGAAGGCCATAAATTCAGTTCCGAAACAGATACTGAGGTTCTTTGCCATTTAATTGAGAAATATTTTCAAGGGAATCTCGAGGAAGCAGTCAGAAAAGCTTTAAGAGAGGTAAGGGGTACTTACGGACTGGTCGTTATCGCCAAAAAAGATCCCGGTAAAATAGTTGCTGCTCGTCTTTCTTCTCCTCTGATTTTGGGCGTTAATCAGGACGGAATCTTGATTGCTTCCGATCCTTCAGCCGTGATTACTCATACCAGGCAAGTCATTAATTTAGACGATAATGAAATTGCCGTTTTGAAGATGGATAATTTCTATATATTAAAAGAAAAACCATTCATCCAGATTGACTGGACGCCGGAGGAAGCCCAAAAAGGCGTCTACCCCCACTTTATGCTGAAAGAAATCATGGAGGAGCCAGAAGCCATTGAAAATGCGATCAGAGGAAGATTGCTCATAGAGGAAGGAAACGTAAAACTGGGGGGATTGGCTTCTGTCGAACATAAATTGAGAGAAATTAAGAAAATATATTTAATTGCCTGCGGGACAGCTTCTTATGCAACCAGAGTTGGTGAATACATGCTGGAAGAATATGCCAATATACCTACAGAAGTTGATTTGGGTTCGGAATTCCGTTATCGAAAGCCGATTATCGATAAAAACACAGCCGGCATATTTGTTTCCCAATCAGGTGAAACAGCAGACACTTTAGCTGCCATTAAAGAGATGAAAGAGAAAGGAGCTTTGACTTTAGGGATTACGAACGTTGTCGGTTCCAGCCAATCCAGGGAAACAGCAGCCGGCATTTATACAAGGTCAGGACAGGAAGTGGCTGTAGCCTCAACTAAAGCATTCTTGGGGCAATTGGCTACCTTAGCCATGCTTACAGTTTATTTGGGTAGACAGAGAGATATGTCTTTGATAACGGGAAAAAGAATTGTTTCTGAACTTTCAAAATTGCCTGATCTTGCAAGAAGAGTTTTGAACCAGAGTTCTGAAATTGAAAAATTAGCCGAGAAATACAAAGACTTTAAGAATTTTTGGTTTATGGGCAGGAAATACAATTATCCTGTTTCTTTGGAAGGAGCCCTAAAATTGAAAGAGACTTCTTATTTGCATGCAGAAGGGATTCCTGCCGGAGAATTGAAACATGGAGCTTTGGCTTTAATAGATGAGAATTTCCCGACTGTTGCCATCTGTCCTTCAGATTCAGTTTACGACAAGATGGTGTCTAATATCCAGGAAATTAAAGCGAGAAAAGGACAGGTTTTAGTTATAGCTACCGAAGGCAATGAAGATATTAAAAAGCTGGTTGATGACGTAATTTACATTCCGAAAACCTTGGAAATGTTAACACCCATTTTAGCGGTTATTCCTTTGCACCTTTTCGCTTACTATATGTCTGTTGCGCTTGGCAACGACGTTGACAAACCGAGAAACCTAGCAAAGTCCGTAACAGTGGAATAGCAAGGGAATATTTTGTATAATAATTCTATATGGATGAACTCCTTTCAAAAGAAGGCGGGAAGAAAATTATCTTATTGGGCAACGAAGCAATTGTTAGAGGCGCCTTGGAAGTAGGCGTCAATTTTGTTTCAACTTATCCTGGTACTCCGGCTTCTGAAATCGGCAACACTTTCTTCAAAATTGCCAAAACAGCTGGAGTTTACTTTGAATTCTCAACTAATGAAAAAGTGGCTTTGGAAGCTGGCATAGGTGCCAGTTTTTCCGGTTTGAAAACTTTGGTGGCCATGAAGAACTTCGGTTTGAACGTTTGTTTAGACGCTTTAATTCCTTTTGTTTATACCGGAACCAAAGGGCCGACAGTTATTATCGTTGCTGATGACCCTTCTTGCCATAGTTCAGCCCAGTCAGAAGAAAATACCAGGCCCGTGGATAATCTTATCCATATACCGATTTTAGAACCGTCAGACCCGCAAGAATGTCTGGATTTTGTAAAACTAGGTTTCAAGATATCAGAGAAGTTCAATATTCCGGTAATGATAAGGACAACTACCAGAGTGGCCCACCAGAAAATGCCGGTTAGAATCTCAAATCTCAAACCTCAAGTTTTGAAAAAAGGAGAATTTGTAAAAGATACAAAAAGATTTGTCACTTTGCCGCCAAGAGTTCTGGAAATGAAAAAGGAGCTGTTTGAGAAGATAGAAAAGATTAGAAGTTTTTCTGAGAATCTATTAAAGGTTGAGGGTAAGAAGCAAAAAACAGGCATTATTACTTCTGGTGTTTCTTATCTATATGTAAAAGAAGCATTAGCAGAGCTGAAATTGGATTTACCTGTTTTGAAACTTACTTTTTCCTATCCTTTAGCAGAAAGAAAGATAAAAGAATTCATCAAGAATCTTAAAAATGTTTTAGTGGTTGAAGAACTGGAAGCTCATTTGGAAAAAGAAGTTGAAAGATTGGCAAAACAAGTCAATTGCAAGTTAGAGATTTTCGGCAAAGATTTGCTGCCAGTAGTTGGAGAATTAAAGCCAGAATATGTAATTGAAGCTGTCGCAAAAATAACTGGCAGAAAATATAAATCTAGAAAGTATGATTTTAAATCTTTAAAACGTTCTCCGCAGCTTTGCCCTGGATGCCCTTATTGGTTGGTTGTTTCAGCCATTAAAAAAGCAGTTGACGTGAATAAGGTTATATTCGGCGGAGAAATAGGCTGTTATATGCTTTTTGGCAACCAGCCCATTAATCTGCAGGATTATTTGTCCTGTATGGGTTCTTCAGTGGGAATCGCCCACGGCATAAAAAAGGCCACTTCCCAGAAGCTGATTACTTTTGTCGGAGATTCTTCTTTCTTTCATTCTGGCATTCCAGCTTTAATAAACACTGTTTTCAACAAATCAAATCCCTTAATCATTATTTTGAACAATGAAACCACTGCCATGACTGGCCACCAGCCTCATCCTGTTTCTGTTGGCACAGAGACAGGTATCAGTATTGAGAAATTAGTCAGGGCTTGCGGTGTAAAATACGTCAAAACAATTGACCAGATAAACCAGGAAGAATTTATAAATACGGTAAAAGAGTTTGTAGTAAAAGACGAAGTTTCCGTAATTATCGCCAAACATCCTTGCAAATTCGTTATTCCAAAAAATGCCTAAAAAAGCAGAACAATTCAATATGGTAATAGTCGGCACTGGCGGACAGGGGCTGATTACTCTTTTACAGATAATTTCAGAAGCAGCCATGTCCGAAGGTTATAATATCAGAACTTCCGAACTTCACGGCTTATCCCAGAGAGGCGGTTCAGTTGAAGTTCATATCAGATTCGGAAAGAAAATTTTCTCTCCAATGGTTACTCAGGGAAAAGCAGATTTGGTTTTGGGATTGGAAGAGCAGGAGATTTTAAATGGAGTGTATTTTGCCAACCCAAAAACAAACTTTTTAATAAATCAGTTTATAATTCCCATTCCTTTGAAAAAGCCCTTGTCTGAAACAGAAATTTTGGCTCAGTTAAAAAAGGTCAGCAAGAATATTACCGTAGTTCCGGCTGAAAAAATCTGCCAGGAAAAACTGGGAAACAGCGTTGTTTCTGGTATTTATTTGATAAGTTTCGCCTCTTTTAAAAATTTAATGCCCTTAAAGCCAATATCAATTCAAAAAGCTATTAAAAAAATAATTCCGGAAAAATTTCTGGAATTGAATTTAAAAACCTTTAACTTAGCTAAGAGTTAAATCTTTTTAATTTGAGCTCCGAGTTTTTTTAATTTCTCTTCAATTTTTTCGTGTCCTCTTTCAATTTGAGAAATGTTTTCAATAGTAGTTTGTCCTTTTGAGATAAGCCCCGCCAGAATTAAGGCTGCGCCAGACCTGATGTCCGAGGTGTTGATTTTATTTCCGATTAATGGTGTTTTCCCAAAAACCAGAGCTCTGTGAGGGTCGGTTATTTCAATGTCAGCTCCCAGTTTTCTTAATTCGTGCAAGTGCTGGAATCTATTTTCATATAATGGGTCGTGTATTAAAGATTTGCCCTGGCATTGCGTCAGCAATACTGATGTTTGAGGCTGTAAATCAGTTGGAAAACCCGGATAAGGAAGCACTTGGATTTTGGCCGGCTTAAAATCAGATGATTTCTTAATTGATATTTCATTATCTGAAACATCAAAGTTTATTCCTATTTCTTTCATCTTTCCAAGAAAGAAGGTCATATGGTCCGGATTTATATTTTTTATTCTTCCTTCTCCGCCGGTAATTGCCAAAGCTATGAAAAAAGTTCCAGCTTCCAGCAAGTCAGGGCACAAAGAGAATTCAGCACCTGACAGTTTTTCTTTTCCTTCAATTTCAATGGTATGAGTGCCGATTCCTTCTATTTTTACGCCCATTTTTCTTAAAAATAATCCTAGATCTTGGACCTGGGGTTCAGCAGCTGCAATTTCAATTTTAGTTTTTCCTGTAGCTCTGCTTGCCAGCATCATTAAGATTTCCGTAGCTGTGACGGAAAACTCTTTTAAAGCTATTTTCTTTCCTTCTAATTTCTCCGGAGATTGAAAATGATAGAATCCGTCTCTTTTTTCTGTTTTTATGCCGAAGTTTTCAAGAGCTTCCAGGTGAGTGGCAATCGGCCTTAATCCTATTTTGTCTCCGCCAGGATGGGGGATTTTAAAGTTTTTGAACTTAATAGCCAAAGGAGCGATAAACAAGACCGAAACCCTCATTTTTTCAAAGAGATCTACTGGAATTTTCTCAGGGTCTATGTTTTTAGGATTGACTTTTACCTTTCTCGGGCTCAATTGTTCTACTTCAGCGCCCATTTGCTTTAGAATTTCAATTTGATCTAAAACATCGGTTACCTGTGGCAGGTTGTCTATAACCGAAGGCTCTTCGGAAAGTAAAACAGCCGCCAAAATAGCGCCGGCTGAATTCTTGTAACCTGAGATTTCAACTTCGCCAGAAAGAGGAATATTGCCTTGTATTAGGAATTTGTCGCTCATAATCTTTTTGACTTAAAGGTATTTTTAGTTTAATATGAAAATTGATTTATGTCAAAAGCTAAAAAAATAGTTGTTATCGGAGGCGGAACAGGTTCTTTTACGGTTCTTTCCGGATTGAAGAAATATCCGGTTGACCTTTCAGCCGTTGTTTCCATGACTGATTCAGGAGGAAGCAACAGGGTTATTCGCGACGAATTGGGCTTGCTGCCGACCAGCGATATAAGGCAGTGCTTTGTTGCTCTGGCTGAAGAAGAAAAAGAACAGTCCTTGAGAAAGCTTTTCATTTACCGTTTTTCAAAAGGAAACGGGTTGAATGGCATGACTTTCGGCAATTTGTTTTTGGCTGCTTTATCGGACATTTTCGGTTCGCAAATGGAAGCAATCAAGAAAACTAGCCAGATTCTTAAGATTAAAGGAAGGATTTTGCCGGTGACCCTGACTGATTCAAATTTGGTAGCAGTTTATGAAAACGGAAAGAAAGTCATCGGAGAACATTTAATTGACGAACCGAAGCACAGCGGCAAATTAAAAATTAAGAAAGTTTTTTTGAAGCCGAAAGCTAAAATTTATCATGAAGTAAAAAAGGCAATTTTAAACGCAGATTTAGTTGTTATTGGGCCTGGCGATTTGTACACCAGCATAATAGCCGGTTTGCTGACAGAAGGAATTGCCAATACTCTTAAAAAAACCAAGGCCAAAGTAGCTTATATCATGAACTTAATGACAAGATACGGCCAGACATTCGGCTTTACTGCCAAAGATCATATTCAGTCTTTGGAAAAATATTTAGGATGTGATTGTTTGGATTATGTTTTGGTTAACACCAAACCCATTTCAAAGAGCGCTTTGGTAAAATACAAGAAAATGAAGGAGTTTCCGGTGATTGACGATTTAAAAGACAGCTATTTTGAAGTAATCAGGAGAGATTTTTTAAGCAAAAAAGAAACAAAACACGTTCCGGGAGACATTTTGAAAAGAAGCCTTATTCGTCACGATTCCAATAAATTAGCAAAAGCTTTATTCAAACTATGCAAGCAGTAATTTTGGCAGCGGGCGAATCTTCTCGTTTTTGGCCGTTAAACAAAAAGCACAAATCTCTTTTTAAAATAATGGGGTGGCCTTTGATTTGGTATACGATTGAAAGCTTGAAGAAATCAGGCATTAAAGAGATTATTATTGTCCAAGGACCAGAAAAAGACATTGAAGAGGAATTGAAAAGCTACGATTTTGGAATTGATATTAAATATGTTGTTCAATCTGAGGCTAAAGGAATGGGCAATGCGCTTACTATGGCAGAAAAGTTAATTGACGGTCCATTTTTTGTCCTTAATGCTCATAAAGTTAATGTTGGAGGGTTTGTCAAACCGATGACAGAAAAATCTAAGGATGGGCTCGTATTATTAGGGACAAAAACAGACCAGCCCTGGCTTTACGGCATATTAGGGCTTGAAGGCGACAAAGTAAAAAGCTTAGTTGAAAAGCCGGAAAAAGGCAGCATTTCGTCAGGCGTTAAAGCAGCCGGCATTTATCTGCTGCCTAAAAAGTTTTTTGAATATTATAAAAAAGTGTCTGAGCATCAATATTCTTTTGAGGACGCTTTAAATCTTTCTTTTAAGGAAAACGAAGCTAAAGTAGTTATTATTGATAAAGAAGTGCCTTGTAAGTATCCCTGGCATTTATTTGAGATATCAAAGCTGTTGATGAATCAGTACCTGAAACTTCATATTGCTAAGTCAGCTAAGATTGCCAAAAATGTAACAATTGAGGGAAATGTATTTATCGGCGAGAATACCAGAATCTTTGAAAACGCCGTTATCAAAGGGCCTTGCTATATCGGAGATAATTGTATTGTCGGCAACAACTCTTTAATTAGGGATTATTCCAATCTGGAAAACGAAGTTTTAATCGGCGCTTTTGCTGAAGTAGCTCGTTCAATCTTTCAACAAGGTATTCATGTCCATTCTGGATATTTTGGCGATTCAATTTTTGGGCAGGGTTGCCTTGTTGGAGCGGGAATGATTACTGCCAATGTCAGGATTGACAGAGGAGAGATAAAGGTAAAGCCAGAAATAAACACAGGATTGAATTCTTTGGGAGCGATTGTCGGCAAAAACACTAAAATCGGCATCAGGTGCTCTTTGATGCCTGGCGTTTTGATCGGTTCTGACTGCTTTATCGGGCCAAATTCCGTTGTTTTTGAAAATATCGAGGATAAGACAACTTTTTATACCGAATTCAGAGGAATTAAAAGATAAATTTTTTTGTCTTGACAAGAGTTTGTTTTTTTAATATTCTGATTACATAGTTCGTCAGTTTCTTCTTGGTACGGGCCGCCAGATTCATCGGCAAAAGTTTGCCAGATATGGTCATAGATTGACCTGGCCCACAGCTCGTTAAGAGCCCATTGTCGCAGGGTTTCCCTGCATCAGCGCGAGGAGCAGTCCTTGTCTTTCCAAATATTGGGAGAAGAGGAGGATGTAGATAGTTCGTTTGCAGACAGGGCTGCTCCCCCAAAGCACTTTTATTTAAGGGAGGTGATGCCTTTGAATGTACCATAATGGCCGTTTCGGCCAAAATTTATCCAGACCACTACTGAGCTGGTAGGCGCATCCCATTAAGTAAGCCCTGCTGTATGTTTACGCAGCAGGGTTCTTTTTTATTATTTTAAGCCGCGCTATTGACAAAAAGCTCTGATTTAGTATAATAAATTAGTTTCTTTTGAAAGGAGAAATAGAGAATGTGATAGTTAGTTATTAATAGTTCTATAGAAAATAAAGGAGGTGCAAAGTGAATTCAGGAACTAAATGGGCTCTAGTAATCTTTGGAGTAGTGATTGTTCTCTTGCTCTTTGGCTTTCTTGTTCCGGCCAAACAGGAAGCCTATACTGTTCAGGAACCCTATGACGCTCAAGAAGCCTATACTGTTCAGGAACCCTATGAAGTCATAGAGACTTATACCGAAAAAGAGCCGTATGAGGCTACGGAATACTATACGGCGTATGTGCCATACACTTATCGGGTTATTTGCGGCCAAGATTGCCGTCCAGGACCAGGACCAGGACCAGGACCAGGGCCAGGACCAGGGCCAGGACCAGGACCAGGACCCAATCCACATCCAGGACCAGGACCAGGGCCAGGGCCACAATGTGTCCCTCGTTATTGTACAGAGCAGGGAATTCAAGCCGTAACACAGAGTCGGACCGTCACAAAGTACCGGGACGTTGAGAAACAGAGGACTGTTACTAAATATAAGGAGGTAACAAAGTACCAAACCGTCACAAAGTACAGACCTGTTCCTCATTATCGAATGGTCCCTCTATTTAGCTCCACGCCGCCATCCAATTGAAAACTCCAGATACTGGGGATTCTGCAAATGAATCCCCGGTTTTTTATTTTAAATTCAAAAAATGATAGAATAAAAAAATGGAAATTTTAAATCTTTCATCAAAAACTTTCTCAAATATAATTAGAAAAGCAGTTGAGATAGTGAGAAAAGGCGGAATTGTTGTTTTCCCGACAGATACTGTTTACGGATTGATGGCTGACGCGACGAATGAAAAAGCAGTTGAAAAGATTTTCAAAATTAAAAAAAGGCAGAAAGGGAAATGGCTACCTGTTTTTATTAAAGATTTAAAATCAGCTAAGAATATAGCCAAAATAGACAAAAAACAGGAAAGATTCCTAAAATCTGTTTGGCCGGGGAAAACAACAGTTGTTTTAAGAAGAAAAAAAGGAACAAAGATATACGGCGTTGATAAAGATACTATTGCCCTTAGGATTCCTAATTATGCTTTGTTGGATAAACTGCTTGGAAAAATCAAGAAACCTTTAGTACAAACTTCAGCGAACATTTCCGGCAAAAAGCCGCTAAATGACGGAAAAGAAACAATCAAGCAATTCAAGAAAGACAAGCCTGATTTAATAATTTCTGTCGGCAGATTGAAATCAGTTAAGCCTTCAAAAGTTATTGATATTATTGGTTCTAAAGCGAAAACTTTGAGAAAATAAAAACCCTGATCAAGTCAGGGGGTTTTTGTTTGGTGCCTGGGGTGGGACTCGAACCCACACGAGATTGCTCTCATACGATTTTGAGTCGTACGCGTAAACCAATTCCGCCACCCAGGCAAATTCTCATTTAAGATTATCAAAGTTTTTCTTTTTTTTCAATTTTAAAATCACACTCTTTGTTTGAACATTTTTCACCCCACCTTCTCGTTTTTATTATGAGAGAGCCGCATTTTTTGCATTTTTCTCCGGTCGGCTTGTCCCACAAAGCAAAGTCGCATTTCGGGAATTGGTTGCAGCCGTAGAATATCTTTCCCTTTTTGGTTCTTTTTTCAACGATTTTTCCATTTTTGCATTTCGGGCATTTGACTCCGAGATTGTTTTTTTCCAGGGATTCGGTATATCTGCATTTTGGGAATTTAGAGCAAGCGTAAAATTGTCCGTATTTGCCGATTCTTATAAGCAGAGGAGCTCCGCATTTCGGGCAGATTTTTTTCGTTGGTTTTTCAGTAATGTCTTTTTTGGAAACCTCTTCGTATTTTCTTTTCAAATTCTTTTCAAAGGGAATATAGAATTCCTTGATTACCGGCACCAACTTTTTCTTTTTTTGGGCGATTTTGTCCAAATCTTCCTCCATTTTCGCTGTAAAATTAATATCAACGATTTCAGGAAAATGAGAGGTTAAAAGATTGTTGACTACTGTTCCTATTTCTGTCGGCCTGAATCTTCTTTGCTCGTCTTTTTCAATATAATTTTTGTCCTGGATGTTGGACAGAATCGGAGCGTAAGTTGAAGGCCTGCCTATACCGTTTTCCTCCAATGCCTTAATTAAGGTTGCTTCGTTATAACGGGGAGGCGGTTCTGTGAAATGCTGCGAAGGATCTAATTTTATTAATTTTAAAATCTCTTCTTTTTTTAAGGACGGCAAATCTTTTTCTTCGTATTTTATCGGGTAAATTTTCAAAAAGCCGTCAAATTTTAAAATCTGGCCGTTGGCCCGGAAAGTATAGTTTTCAGCTGAAATATCTACACTTGTGGAGTCAAATATTGCCTGGCTCATTTGGCAAGCGACGAATCTCCTCCAAATTAAATCGTAAAGCTTGAATTGGTTTTCTTCGAGCTTACTTTGTATTTTTAATTGTTCAGGAGATTTATCCGGATAACTTGGCCTTATTGCTTCATGCGCTTCCTGGGCGCCTTTTGATTTTGTTTTGTATTTTCTTAAAAATCCAGGCCAGTATTTTTCCCCATAATTTTTAATAATGAATTTCTTGGCTGAAAAAAGCGATTGGTCTGAAAGGTTTAAAGAGTCGGTTCGATGGTATGTGATAAAACCTCTTTCGTATAGGCCCTGGGCAATTCGCATTGTTATTTTCGCCGGAAACCTGAACTTTTGCCAAGCTGTTTGCTGCAAAGTACTGGTGGTAAAGGGAGGCAGAGGATTTCTTTTTACTTCTTTCTTCTCAATATTTATTACTTTATACTCTGCTCCATTCAAATCTTTAACAATCTTATTTGCTTCTTTTTCCGTTTTGATTCCCAATTTCGGAATTATTTTATCATCTTTCTTTATCAATAAAGCTTCAAATTCGTTCTTTTTGATTTTGAGGAGCGTAGCGACGATTGTCCAATATTCCTGGGGTTTGAAGTTATTTATTTCCTGTTCGCGTTCAACTACCAGTCTTACTGCTATTGACTGGACTCTGCCGGCAGACAGGCCCCTGGCCACTTTTTTCCATAAAAAAGGAGAGAGTTTGTATCCAACTATTCTGTCTAAAAACCTTCTTGCTTGCTGGGCATCAACCAAAGCCATATTAATTTTTCTGGGATTTTTCATGGCTTGTTCAATGGCTGATTTTGTGATTTCGTGGAAAACAATTCTTTTTGAGTCTTTTAAATCTAAAGCTTGAGTTAAATGATAAGCGATTGCCTCTCCTTCTCTGTCTTCATCAGTGGCCAGAATTACAGAATTTGCTTTTTTTGTCTCTTTTTTCAGAAGCTCTACGTTTTTTTTGGCTTTGGGTATGATGATGTATGTCGGCGCAAAATCGTTTTCTATATCAATGCCAAATTTGCTTTTAGGCAAATCCCTTATATGACCATAAGAAGACAAGACTCTGTATTGAGAGCCTAAAAATTTTTCAATTGTTTTTCCTTTGGTAGGGCTTTCAACGATTACCAGTTGCATGAACGTTTTTTTAATTTAACATTGTTTTTAAAAATTACAAACTTTTCAAATTTAGTTTATTTTAATTTTCTCAACTGCCTCAGAAAGCATTTGGCAGTAAAGGTTCAGTCCGACTTGGTTGATGCTGCCTGACTGCTCTTTGCCCAAGATATTGCCTGCTCCCCGTATTTCCAGGTCTTTCATGGCGATTTTATATCCGGAACCCAATTCTTCAGCTTCTTTTAAGGTTTTTAATCTTAATTTTGCCAGAGGGGATAATCTTTGCGGATAAAGGAAAAAGGAAAAGGCCTGGATATGAGAACGGCCGATTCTTCCCCTGATTTGATAAGCTTGAGAAAGTCCTAATCGAGTGCTGTCAGCCACAATTAAAGTATTAACATTGGGCAAGTCCAGCCCGTTTTCAATAATAGTTGTTGCTACTAAAACGTCAATTTTTCTGTCTTGGAAGTCATTCATTGTTTTTAACAGTTCTTTTTCTTTCATTCTGCCGTGAGCAATAGCGTATTTTGCTTTTGGGAATAATTTTCTCAAAAACTCTTTGATTTTTTCAATCGTTTCCACTCTGTTGTAAAGAAAATATATTTGTCCTTTTCTTTTAATTTCGTTTTCAATTGCTTTTTTAATAATTTCTTCTTTAAAGGGCGATAAAAAAGTTTTGATTGGCAAGCGGCCAATCGGCGGCGTCTGAATCAAGCTGATGTTTTTTAGAGAAGAAAGCGCCATATATAGTGTGCGGGGGATGGGCGTGGCAGAAAGCGACAAAACATCCAGAGAAGCTCTCATTTTTTTAAAGCTTTCTTTTTGTTTTACGCCAAATCTCTGTTCGTCGTCAATAATTAAAAGACCAAGATCTTTAAAATCAATATCTTTTGACAAAAGACGATGAGTAGCGATAACAATGTCAATTTTGCCGGTTTTTAATCCTTCAATTGTTTCTCTTTGTTCTTTTTTCGTTTGCAGCCGCGATAGTAAGGATGTTTTTATCGGCAAATTTTTCAATCTTTCTTTAAACTTCTGGAAATGCTGGTTTGCCAGAATTGTTGTCGGACAAATCATTGCTGCCTGTTTGCCGGAAATCACTGCTTTAATTATCGCCCTTAAAGCCACCTCAGTTTTGCCAAAGCCCACATCCCCGCAGACTATTCTGTCCATCGGCTCGTTTTTTTCCATGTCTTTTTTAATATCTTCAATGGCTTGCGACTGATCAGGCGTTTCTTCGTATTTGAAGGTGTCTGACAAATGCTTTTGGATTTCTTCTTCTGGCAAATAAGGAGGTCGAAGAGCAGTTTCTCTTTTGGCATAAATTTGCAAAAGCTCTTTTGCCAGTTTTTCCGCTTCCTCTTTTATCTTTCTTTTTACTTTTTGCCAGAGAGATGAACTCAGTCTGGATATTTTCGGTTCGACAAAACCGACGTATCTTGATAATTTTCTTTCCAAGCCGATTGGTACATATAATTTATCGTCTTGGGCATATTCTAATTGATAATATTGCTGGTTAGCGATTGCCAGCTGCTGAACGTAAATTCCGATTCCATGGTCCAAATGAACCAAATAATCGCCAGGTTTCAGCCCTTTCAAATCGGAAAACAACTTCTGCGATTTTAATTTCTTTTTTAAAATTTCCTTTGCTGCTTTTTCGTCTTTGATTTCTACGGGAAGTTGTTCAATGTTTTCGATTTTATTGCCCAGGAATTCGAAACGGACAGCCTTTATTGAATTAACAGGGAAGACGTCAATAATTCCCCCTCTTTGCGAAAATTCTCCCGGTTCTGAAACCTGCCAAACCCTTTCATATCCCATTTCGTCCAGTTTCCTTAAAGTCTGAGAAAGATTATTGTTTTGGTTTTCTTCTAAAAAAAGAACATTATCCTCAAAGAATGTTTGGGTTTTTCTCGCTTCCAGAATTTTATTAATATTTTCCTCAAACCAAAAGTTCCCCTTTTCCAGAAAGTAGGGGGTGATGCTGCAAATTAAAACACTTTCTAACCTTGACAAAATCATTCAATTAGGTATAATATAATATATTGTTCTTTTTTGTCAAAATTTTACCTTGCAGTCTGCCTGCCGGTGGCTTAACCGAGCACATAAATTTTTTATGTGCTCAGGGATGGATTCTAAGTTATCCCTCCTTTAACTTAGTGCCCTAGGTTACGGATTTGGACTTTTGTTTCTGATTCATAACGCTTGCAGGTAGACTGGAGGGCGAAATATTTTTGCTCTTAATAATTTAAATAAGGGAAGGTAAAAATGAAAGAAAGAATAAAAGCTGCCTATGTAGCTTTTCGTAATCCCGCTGTTGTAGAAGTTCGTGATGCTTTGACAGGCGCGATGACTCGCAGAGAATTTCTGCGAATAGCTGGTAAGATATTGAATCGCGCTCAGAGAAACAGTCAAACAATCTCATTGGTGATGCTTGATATGGATGGATTGAAGGCCATCAACGATGCGCAAGGACATAGGGCCGGGGATATGGCAATAAAAACACTTGCCAAAACCATCTTCGACAACATGCGGCCCTTGGATATTTGCGCACGCTGGCACGGCGATGCCGGCGACGAGTTTATTCTAGTTCTCTTAGATGTAAATTTAAGAGATGCTATAAAAGTTGTTCGGCGTATTCAAAAAGTGTTTCCCGGGTTTTCCTGGGGGATCACTCAATCTGGATTAGATGATAGTGATACCTTAGAATCCATGATTGACCTCGCCGAAACACGTATGTATCGCCAGAAAAATAAAAAAAAGTAAACCGGGCGGGGACAGCGTTCTAATCGTTGCCCCGCTATTTTATTTATTATATGTATTCATTGCCTTTTGCAGCCCTTTGTTTATTATTGTTTCAACCGCTTTGCCAGTTTTTTTTATTACTTCTTTTGCAATCTTTTCCTCTTCTCTATTAAATTTTTGAAGAACAAACTTATCTAAAGCTTTAATCTTTAAGTTGTTGTTTTTTGCTTTTATACCGATACGCAATCTTATAAAATCCTTTGTTTTCAGTTCATTGATTATTGATTCCACGCCTTTGTGATTAGCTGCTCCTCGATTCTTAGCAATCCTTATCTTGTTTAAAGGAATATCAATATCATCGTGAATGACAATTAAATCCTTAGTTTTCGATTCCAGATTTTTGAGTAACAGCTTCGCCGATTTTCCGGAAAGATTCATGAATGTTTGCGGTTTGGCAAGAACAATCTTTTGGTTATTATATGTTCCTTTTGAAACTTCAGCGTTGAAAATTGATTTAAAAGTGAAAGCTGGAAAATTAAAATTATCAGCAATCTCATCTATTGCTCTGAAGCCGATATTGTGTCTTGTCTTTTCGTATTTTTTGTCCGGGTTTCCCAGACCGATAATAAGCATTGTAATTTTATATTATAGCGAACAAAGTTCGATATATCAAACTGCGGTTTGCTATAGCAGGTTTCGTCTGATATACTAAAACTTTGTTTTGTTATAGCATTATCTATTGATAAGTATAAAAATTTTGATATAATTAGAAAAGTATGAAGTCGTTTTTAATATTCGTCTGGGAAATCAGCAAGATAGTTATTCTTGCTTTATTGATAGTTATTCCCATCCGTTATTTTATTTTTCAGCCTTTTTTTGTCAGGGGCCAGTCAATGGAGCCTAACTTTGAGAATGGAGATTATTTGATTGTCGATGAAATTTCTTACAGGTTCAGGGATCCCTTGAGAGGGGAAGTGGTTGTTTTTAAATATCCCAACGATCCTTCCCAGCGCTACATCAAAAGAATTATCGGCCTTCCTGAAGAAACAATAGAAATAGGGGACGGCAAAGTTGTAATTTACGATAATGAAGGAGGCCAGGTTTTGGAAGAATTAGATTATCTTTCTTCTTCTGTTTTTACTGCAGGAAGCCTTAAAGTAGTTTTGGGAGAAGATGAATATTTTGTTTTGGGCGATAACAGAGCTGTTTCAGCAGATTCAAGGAGATGGGGAACTTTACCCGGGGAAAACATCATTGGCAGAGCCCTGTTTAAAGCCTGGCCTGTGAGCGCCTCGGCAAAAATTGATACCCCGGAATACGCTCCAAATCAATAATTTATATGAAAAAACTAAAATTTCAAGCTCCTACCGGGATGCATGATATTCTGCCGGAAGACCAGGGATATTTCCAAAAGATTTACAATACTTGCGAAACAGTGGCTAATTTTTACGGATTTCAAAAGATAGACACTCCGATTTTAGAAGATACAGCTCTTTATGAAAAAGGAACTGGTTTGACGACTGATATTGTCCAGAAACAAATGTTCACTTTACGGACAAAAGGCGGAGACCATTTGACCTTAAGGCCTGAATTAACCCCTGGTGTTGTCAGGGCTTATCTGGAACATGGCATGCAGTCTTTGCCCCAGCCGGTAAAACTGTATTCAATAGGTCCGGTATTCAGATACGAGCACCCTCAGGCAGGAAGATTCCGCCAGTTTAATCAATTGAACATTGAAGTTATTGGCGAGGACAATCCAGTGATTGACGCTCAAATTATCCAGATTTTTTACAATATTTTAAGCGAGCTCAAATTAAAGAATTTAATTATTGAGATAAACAGCATAGGAGATAGCCAATGCAGGCCTTATTATAAAAAGCTTCTGGTCAGCTATCTTAAATCAAGAGATGCTTCTCTTTGTGCAGACTGCCGCCGAAGAATAAAGGAAAATCCTTTAAGGATTCTGGACTGTGAAGAGGAAAAGTGCCAGAGAATAGCAAGTCAGGCGCCGCAGCTTATCGACCATCTTTGCGAAGAATGCCACAGCCATTTTAAAGGGGTTTTGGAGTTTCTTGACGAGACTGAGCTGCCTTACCGTTTGAATCCTTATCTGGTAAGAGGACTTGATTATTACACCAAGACTGCTTTTGAAATTTTTACTGAAAGCCCGAAGAAAACAGAAGAAAAAGAATTTCTTTCCAAGAAAGCCTTGGTCGGAGGCGGTCGCTATGACGGTTTGGTCAAATTACTTGGAGGAGAAGAGATAAAAGCTGTCGGAGGAGCAATGGGCATAGAAAGAGTGGTTGCTCTTATGAAAAGCAAGGAAATGAAAACTTCCAAATCAGCTAATCCGCAGATTTTCCTGGCCCAGCTTGGCACAATGGCTAAAAGAAAAAGCTTGAAGCTTTTGGAAGATTTTAGAAAAGCTAAAATCCAGGTGGCAGAATCTTTTGGCAAGGATTCTTTGAAAGCCCAGTTGAGAATGGCTGACAAGATTGGAGCAAGATACACTCTTCTTTTAGGCCAGAAAGAAGCTTTGGACGGCACGATTATAATCAGAGATATGAAAACGGGCAAACAGGACATAATAAAGATGGAGAAAACAGTGAAAGAAATGCAAAGGCGTTTAAAAAGCAAACATTAAATATATGGGAAACTGCATATTTTGCCAAATTGTAAACAAAGAGGAACCAGCAGACATTGTTTTTGAAAACGAGGAAGTTTTGGGCTTTAAGAACATTCATTCAGAATCGCCCATTCATTATCTTTTTGTTCCCAAGAAGCATTTGGAATGGAAAGATGAGTTTGACGAAAAAGATTTAGCTCTTTTATCCCAGGTGGTATCTTCGGCCAAAAAGGTTGCCATTGAACAGAATGTCTTTCATGCTTGCAAATTTATCTTTAATGTCGGTAAAACAGGACATGTTCCTCACATCCATCTTCATTTTTTGGGCGGATGGAAAGGAAAAATCCCAATGCAAAACATTTAATACAAAAAATATTATGAGTACAAAAAAAATGGTTATTGAAGTGGAAAAACAAGGCAGGGAAAACTCTCAGAGTTTGATTCGCCGCTTTACGAAAAAAGTCCAGAAAAGCGGCATTTTGCCCAGGGCGAGAAAGAATCGTTTTTTCCGTCGGCCAAAAAGCGAACAAATGAAAAAGAGAGCTGCCTTAAGGCGGGAAAAATCAAAAATAGAGTACGAAAAACTTGAAAAATTAGGCCTGTCAAAAGATTCACATTATGATTTTAAAAGAAGAAATTAAGTTAAAACTTAATTCAGCCCTAAGAGAAAAGAAAACATTGGAAGTTTTAGTTTTGAGGCAGCTTTTAGCTGCTCTTTTAAATAAAGAGAAAGAAAAGAGATTTAAAAGCAAGGAAGAGAAAGAAGCTCAGTTGACTGACGAAGAAGTAATGGAAGTTATTTCTTCCGAAGCTAAAAAAAGAAGAGAATCAATTGTGGAGTTTGGAAAAGGAAACAGGAAAGATTTGGCGGACAAGGAAAAAGAAGAACTGGATATTTTGGCGAAATATCTGCCAGAACAAATGTCAGAGGAAGAAATTAGAAAGCTGGTCAAAGAAGCGATTGAAAAAACAGGAGCTTCCGAAATGAAGGACATGGGAAAAGTGATGCAGGAACTAATGCCCCAGGTCAAAGGCAAAGCAGATGGCAATTTAGTAAGCCAGATTGTAAAGGAGTTATTGGTAAATCAAATATGATTGAGATAAACAATTTAACTGTCGCTTCAGTTGATTATGATTTTTTGAGAAAAATTGCTAAAATTGTTTTGAATAAAGAAAAGAGGAAATTGGATTTATCCATTGCTCTGGTAGGACCTGCCAGGATAAAAGAATTAAACAAGAAATACAGAAAGAAAAACAAAACAACAGATGTTTTGTCCTTTTCATACGATACTTTCGGAGAAATAGTTATTTGTCTCAGGGAAGTCAGGCAAAACGCAAAGAAGTTCGGATTTTCTTTTGAAGAAGAGTTAGCTAGAGTTCTCATTCACGGTATCTTGCATCTTTTGGGATACGAGCATGAGAAATCTAAAAAAGAAGCTGAAAAAATGGAAAAAAAAGAAAATTATTATTTGAATTTATGGCTAAAGCTCAAATCATAGCTGGCTTAGACATAGGTTCAAGCAATATTAAATTATTGGTGGCGGCAAGAAAAAAAGAAGAGCCGGATTTTGAAGTGCTTTTTCGGGCTGAAGAGCCTTCTTTGGGCGTGAGAAGGGGAGTTGTCATTGACGTTGAAAGGGTTTCCCGGCTTATCCAGATTCTTGTTGACAAGGCAAGAAGTGAAATCGGACAGAAAATCAATTCTGTTTTCATTAATATCGGAGGCGGCCATCTTTTCTGCGCTCATTCTAGGGGCATGGTAGCTGTTTCCCGAGCAGACAGGAATATTTCCAAGGAAGACGTAGAAAGGGTTTTACAGGAAGCTGTCAAAGCAGTTGCCCTACCTTCAAACAACGAGCCCTTGGAAACCGTTCCCAAAGAATTCATTGTTGATGGTATGGGAGAGATTAAAGCTGCTGAAGGACTGCAGGGCAGCAGGCTGGAAACAGAGGTTCTGATTCTGAGCAGCTTTAGCCCTTATAAGAACAATTTAGTCCAGGCGGTTTTGGATGCAAATCTGCAGGTTTTAGACGTAACTCCTTCTCCGATAGCCGATTCTTTTGCTGTCCTTTCCCAAAAACAGAAGGAAATAGGGACAGTTCTCTTGGACATTGGCGCCGGCACTTCCCAGTTGGCGGTTTTCAGAGAGGGAGATTTAGCTGATTTGGCTGTTTTTCCGATAGGATCGGCCAATATAACTTCAGACATTGCTGTTGGCTTGAGAACGGATATTGACACTGCCGAGACAATAAAGCTGAAGCTGGGCAGCTGTTTTGCCAAAGGCAAGGAGAAAAAAGAAAAAATCAATATTGAAGGAGAAGAGCCTTTGGTTTTTTCACATAAAGCTTTAAGCAATATTATTGAAGCAAGGGTTTCGGAGATTTTCGTGGAAGCGCAAAAAGAGTTAAAGAAATTTTCAAAGCAGGAGCCTTTGGCCGGCGGCGTGATTTTGACAGGCGGCGGAGCAAAACTGCCAAAGATCGTGGAACTGGCCAGGAAAGAATTGAAGCTTCCCTGCCGCTTGGGGAAAATTTCCTCTTTTCCCGAGCTAGAAGACGATTTGAGTTATGCCACTGTTTGCGGATTGGTTCTTAGGGGAGCTGATTCAGAAGAATTAGGAAATCGGCAAGGGGTCAGTGGATTATTTGAAGGCGTAGGAAGTAAAATTAAAAAAATAATAAAGAATTTTATACCTTAATTTTTATGCAAAGGACTGACACAAAAATCAAAGTTGTCGGAGTGGGCGGCTCCGGCTTGAATGCAATATCCAGAATGGCAAGGTGCAATATAAAGGGGGTTGAATTAGTTGCCATTAATACTGATGCCCAGGATCTGGCAAGGGCCAGAGCAGAGGTGAAATTAAGAATCGGCAGGAAAATTACCCATGGCTTGGGAGCTGGCATGAATCCTGAAATCGGCAGAAAATCAGCTTTAGAAAACCGCCAGGAAATTGCAGAAGCTTTGAAAGGCTCTGATATGATATTTATTACTTGTGGTTTTGGCGGAGGAACTGGCTCAGGAGCTGCTCCTGTTATTGCTGAGATTGCCAGAGAATTAGGCGCTCTTACTCTGGCAGTAGTGACAAAACCTTTTTCTTTCGAAGGTCAGGTCAGGCAAAGAATTGCTGAAAACGGCATAAGGCGCCTGAAAGAAAACGTTGACACCTTGATTTGCATTTCCAATGACAAGCTTCTTTCATTTTTAGACAGCAAAACTTCTCTTGTTAATGCTTTTTGGGTTTGCGACGATATTTTGCGCCAGGCAGTCCAGGGAATTTCAGATTTAATTTTATTACCAGGGATTATTAATGTTAATTTCGCTGATATCAAGACCATTATGAAAGATGCCGGCTCTGCGCTTTTTGGAGTAGGTGCGGCTCAGGGAGAAGGCAGGGCGGAAAAAGCAGCTTTTTTAGCCATAAATTCTCCTTTATTGGATATATCAGTCAAAGGAGCCAAAGGCGTTTTATTCAATGTTTCCGGCGGAAAAGACATTTCGCTTTCTGAAATTGACGAAATTGCCAAAGTTATTACCAGAGAAGTCAACCCCGAAGCTAAAATAATCTTTGGCGCAGTGCAGGACGAAAAATTAAAACAAGGAGAAATAAAAGTGACGGTAATCACTACAGGCTTCTAAGATAGTAAATGAGCAAATCTCTGATTTTTTTCTTTATTTGCCTTTCGTTTATCGGAGGCATTTTTTTAAATTCTTTTTTCTTTTTCCATTTTCTGCATTTTGGAGTTGGGTTGATTTTGACGATTCTGCTTATCTCTGTTTTTTGGGGCCGTCAGAGAATTGTTGTAATCGGTTTCTGTGTTTTGTTTTTGGTTTTCGGAGCTTTTTGGCATGGGAGAGCTGAATTGAAAGCTTTTAACAATGAGTTGAGGTCTTATAACGACCGGGGACAAACAATAATCTTAACGGGCACAATTGCTGATGAGCCGGATATAAAGGAAAAAAGCATAAGAATAAAAGTGCAGAGCGAGAAATTAGAAATTAACGGAGAAGCAATCAGTGTTTCGGGATACGTTTTGGTTACTGTTTGGCGGTATCCTGAATATCAATACGGAGACAAGCTGGCAATTGCCGGCAAATTGGAAACGCCGCCGATTTTTGATAGTTTTAATTACCAGGATTACCTTAAAAAGGACAGAATTTATTCAGTAATGACTTTTCCGAAAATAGAGCTTGTTGGTTCTGGTTTTGGCAAGCCTGTGATGAAAGCTCTTTTTTCTTTTAAAAATAAATTTAAGGAAACCAGTCGCAGTTTGATTTCTTTGCCGCAAGAAGGGTTGCTGGAAGCTTTGGTTTTTGGAGAAGAAAACAATATTTCTCAGGAATGGAAAGACAAGCTGAACTTTACCGGCACCCGCCACATTGCCGCAGTTTCCGGGATGAATACAACCATTATTTCAGTGCTGCTTTTGAGTTTTCTTCTTTCTCTCGGCTTTTGGAGAAAGCAGGCTTTTTATTTTACAATCGTTTTGCTTATTTTTTACATTTTAATGGTCGGCGCTCCGGCTTCTGCTGTTCGGGCAGGCATTATGGCTGGATTATTTTTGTTTTGCCAGTATCTCGGCAGGATGAATGTTTCTTCGAGAGCAGTTGTTTTTGCGGCAGTGCTAATGTTATTTTTAAATCCTTTGATTTTAAAACTAGATGTTGGCTTCCAATTGTCTTTTTTGGCGATATTAGGAATGATTTATCTGCAGCCTGTTTTTTCCGAATTGTTGAGGAAAGTCCAGAATTTTAGATTTTTCCCTTTAAAAACTACGCTTGAAGCTACTTTTTCCGCCCAGGTTTTTACCATGCCGATTTTGATTTATAACTTTGGCTACATGTCTTTGGTTTCGCCGATAACCAACGTATTGATAGTTCCTTTTCTGGCTCCAATCACCATTTTGATTTTTATATTTAGCTTGGCTGCAATAACATCCCATATTTTAGGAGTTTTTCTTTCTTTTCCAGTGTGGCTGTGTTTGGCTTATCTGACAGAGATTATAGATATATTTTCCAGATTTCCTTTTGCTTCTTTGAGGCTTGAAAACGTCCATTGGATTGTCTTATTGGTTTTCTATTCTGTTTTGGCGATGATTATTTGGCGGACGCAGAAAAGGCAAAAGCTGAAATTTCTCAAATACTGAAAATGAGATATAATAAAAGAACATGCCAGATGTAAATAAAAAAGCTTGGATTATTTCGGTAAATATGGGCTTCGGCCACCAGAGGACAGCTTATCCTTTAAAGAACTTGGCGCCTGAAGAAACGATTATCAATGCCAACGATTATCCGGGAATTCCCCAAAAAGACAGTAGAGTTTGGGAAACGACAAGAAAGGGCTATGAGTTTGTTTCAAGATTCAAGAAAATTCCTTTAGTCGGCCAGTTTGTTTTCTTTGTTTTTGATTATTTTCAGAGGATTCTCAGCTTTTATCCGAAGAAAGACCTGTCAAAGCCAAACTTTCAGTTGAAGCAAATATTCTCATTGATCAAGAAGGGCTGGGGGAAACACCTGGTTGAAAAACTCAAAGCTCAAAACGCAAAGTTCAAAGCTAATTTGCCGATTATATCCACCTTCTTTGTGCCGGCTTTCATGGCTGAATATTTTGATTATCCCGGCGAAATTTTCTGCGTTGTTTGCGATGCCGACATTTCCAGACCTTGGGCCTCTCTTAATCCTCAAAAAAGCAGAATCAAATATTTTGCTCCGACAGAAAGAGTTGTCGACAGGTTAAAGCTTTACGGCGTCAAAGAAGAAAATATTTTTTTAACTGGCTATCCTTTGCCTTTAAGCAACATTAGCAGCAATCCGTTAGTCGACGGAATGGAAATTTTAAAAAATGATTTGAAACGTCGGCTTTTGAACCTTGATCCGCAAAAGAGATTTTTCAAATATTACGAACCGCTGGTTAAAAAACATTTGGGAGATTTGCCTGAAAAAACAGACCGCGTTCTGACTTTGATGTTCGCTGTCGGCGGAGCAGGAGCGCAAAAAGAAATCGGAGTTAAAATCATAAAGAAATTGTCAGAAAAGATAAAGAGAAAAGAAATTAAAGTTATTTTGGTCGCTGGAATTAAAAAGAAAATCAAAGAGTATTTTGAGAAGAATATTAAGGGATTGGAGGTTGAGATTATTTTTGCAGAAAATATTGAAAATTATTTCCAGAAGTTTAATCAAGCTTTGAGAAAAACCGACATTTTATGGACAAAACCTTCAGAACTTTCTTTTTATGCTGCTTTAGGCATACCGATTATTATTGCTCCGCCTATTGGCTCTCAAGAGGAATTTAATAAAAGATGGCTTTTAAAGTCAGGTTTCGGCCTTTTGCAGGAAGACCAGAATTACATCAACCAGTGGCTCTTTGACTGGCTGGAAAAAGGGTATTTGGCAGAAGCGGCCATACAGGGCTTTGTTGAAGGAGAAAAATCAGGAACGTTTAAAATTGCGGAAATAATTTCTGCGTAGCGTTTTTATTTTTAAAATATGCTCTGGCTAACTGTTACAATCGTCGCTTATCTTATAATGGCTGTTGTTTTTTTGGTTGATAAATACCTTTTAACCAGCGCAATTCCTAATCCCAAGGTCTATGCTTTTCTTATCGGCATTGCCGGAGTTTTTTTAATTTTGCTCATTCCTTTTGTTGATTTTTACATTCCGTCTTTCTGGCAGCTTTTCTTGAGTTTTTGGGCCGGCGCCACTTTTGTGCTGGCGCTTTTTTGGTTTTTTAAAGCTTTGCAGAAATTCAATGTTTCCCAGGTGGTTCCGGCTATAGGCGCTTTAACGTCCCTGTTTACATTTTTTTTGGTTTACATTTTCTCTTGCGGAAAAGAAACTTTGTCTTTTTATGAAATTATTGCTTTTGTTATACTGATAATAGGCAGCATTCTAGTTACTTTTGAGAAAGAAAAATTAGTTAATTTGCCAAGTTTGAAGCTGTCTTTAATTGCTGCTTTTCTTTTTTCTTTGTCTTTTGTCCTGACTAAATACGTTTATTTGGAGCAGCCCTTTTTAAACGGCTTGATATGGACAAGGTTGGGAGGTGCTTTGCTGGCTTTGTTTTTGTTTATTTTGTGGCCGGACATTAAAAAAGAAATATTCGTTCAGAAAGACGGTCTCAAGAAAAAATCTTTGGGATTGGTTGTCGCTAATCAAGCAGTTGGCGCTGGTGCCGGCATTTTGCAGAACTGGGCAATAGCTCTGGCTCCTTTGGCTTACATTGCTTTTATCAATGCTTTGCAGGGTGTGCAGTACGCTTTTTTGCTGATTTTGAGCGTTTTTTTATCTTTTAAATTTCCTCAGATTTTAAAGGAATTTGTTTCAAAGAAAATTATTATTCAAAGAGTAATCGCCATTCTGCTCATCGGTTTGGGTCTGGCTTTGCTGGCAATAAAATGAAGATTAAAATATTTTTTCTAGTAATTTTGATTTTATTATTGGCTTTCGCTGCCTATCTTTTTGTCGGCAAGAGGGAACCGACTCAAGATATTGTCTGGGGAGTCAATTTTTCCCAGAAGCAGGCTCAGTATTTGAGTTCTGACTGGCAGGAAACGTATTTGGCTTTAATTGAAGACCTGAACGTGAAACATTTGAAGCTGGCCACTTATTGGAATTTGATTGAGCCGGAAAAGGACAATTATCTTTTTGAAGATTTGAATTGGCAGGTAAGGATAGCCGAAGAAAACGGAGTCCAGTTGCTTTTGGTCATCGGCATGAAAGCGCCTCGCTGGCCGGAATGCCATATGCCAGATTGGGCAAAGAGCTTGAGCAAGGAAGAGCAGCAGGAGAGAATTTTAAAGCTGCTTGAAAATATTGTTTTGCGCTACAAAGATTCTGAAGCTGTTTGGGCCTGGCAGGTGGAAAACGAGCCTTTCTTTCCTTTTGGCGAATGCCGCTGGGTTGATTCCGGTTTCCTGAAAAAAGAAATAGAGTTGGTTAAATCGCTGGACCCCAAAAGGCCGGTTGTCATAACTGACAGCGGAGAAGGTTCTTTCTGGGTGGCTTCAGCCAGATTGGGGGATATTGTCGGTACTACCTGGTACAAAAAGGTTTGGTTTCACCAACTGAAAATGTACATTACTTATCCTTTTCCTCCGACTTTTTACGCCAGAAAAGCCAAAATCATTGAAAAGCTGTTCCACAAGGAAGTGATTTGCGTTGAAATGCAGGCTGAACCCTGGGGTTTTACCGCATCTTTGCAGGAAGTGCCTCTTGGAGAGCAGGAAAAGACAATGAATCTGTCGCAGTTCAAGAATAATATCGAATCTATTAAAAAAACAGGATTCAGGAAAGTTTATCTTTGGGGTGCAGAATGGTGGTACTGGATGAAAGAGAATCAGGGGCAGCCGGAAATATGGGAAGAGGCTAGAAAATTGTTTTAACCTATGCTGAGCATCATCATTCCAGCTTTGAACGAGGAAAAATACCTTCTTTTATTGTTGCAGTCGATTAAAAAGCAGAATCTTTTTTCAGACTATGAGTTGATTGTGGCAGATGCCGGTTCAAAAGACAGAACGATTGAGATTGCCAAATTATTTGGTTGCAGGATTGTCAAAGGCGGATTGCCGGCTTTTGGCAGAAATGCTGGAGCAAAAGCTGCTAAGGGAGATTTGTTTTTATTTTTAGACGCAGACATAGTTTTATCAGAAAGTTTTTTGGAAAATTCTCTTTCTGAATTTGAAAAAAGAAAGTTGGGCATTGCTTCCTACTGCTTGATTCCGCAGACAAGCAATCTTCTTTTAAAAATAGCTTTTGATGTTTTTTATAACAAGTCGATAGTTGCTGTCCAGAGGTTTCTGGCTTATGGCGCAATGGGCATTCTGGTCAAAAAAGAAATCTTTGAAAAAGTGGGCGGGTTTGACGAAAGCATTAAGCTGGCTGAAGATCATTATTTTGTCAGAAAGGCTTCAAAATTCGGCAGGTTCGGCATAATCAAATCAGCTAAAATCTTCATTACCTTGAGAAGGTTTGAGCAGGACGGCTATCTGAAAACTTGTTTAAAATATATTTTCTGCCACATTTTTTTATTTTTTGGAAAAGCGGTCAGGTCAGATATTTTCAATTACCGATTCGGCCACTATTCAAAAAAAGAGAAATAAGATATATAATTTATCTGTATGGATCCTTACGAATCTCCAAAATTCAATTTAATAAAATTTTCAGGATTAAAATCGCCTAATTTTTTTAAGAACAGGACTTTATGGCTTGTAATCTTAATTGTTTTTCTTTCTTCTGCTTTCGGTTTTTTAGCTGGAATGGTTTCTTACGGCCTTTTCTACAATTATCTTTCCCATTCGAACATTGATTTTCTGAAAGTGCAAACAGTACTTGAAAAAGAATATGTTCCTCAGACCAGTCAAGAACAAATGATAATAAAAGTGGTTCAAGAGGTTTCTCCGGCAGTCGTCAGCATTGTTATTAGCAAGGACGTTCCGATTATGGAACAATATTTTTACAACCCTTTTGAAGGACTTGAATCTTTTTCTGGAGAGCCGTTTGAACTTCAGGTTCCTGGATTCCGACAAATAGGGACCGAGAAAACAGAAATCGGCTGGGGGACAGGTTTCATCGTTTCTGAAAATGGAATAGTTTTAACCAATAAGCATGTTGTTCTTGACACGGAAGCTGAATACACTGTTTTTACCAATGAAGGCAAAAAGTATCCAGCTGAAGTTTTGGCTAGAGACCCTGTCAAAGACATAGCTGTTCTCAAAATAGAACAGGAAGGAAACGATGTTTTTTCAAAAGCATCGCTTGGCAGTTCAGATGATATTCAAATCGGCCAGACAGTCGTGGCCATTGGCAATGCTCTGGGAGAATTCAAAAACACGGTTTCAGTTGGCGTGGTCTCAGGTTTAGGCAGGACAATCACTGCTTTTGGCGATGAATCAAGCGGTTTTGCAGAATCTTTGGAAGACGTCATTCAGACAGATGCCGCAATTAATAAGGGAAATTCAGGCGGTCCGCTTTTGAATTTAAAAGGCGAAGTTATAGGAATAAACACTGCTATGGTTGAGCAGGCCCAAAGTATCGGTTTTGCCATTCCCGTAAACCAAGCGAAAAGAAGCATTGAGCAGGTTGAAACTTCAGGGAAAATTATTTATCCGTTTTTGGGCATCAGATACGTTTTAGTGACGGAAAAAATAAAAGAAGAAAACAATTTGGCAGCGGATTACGGCGCCTGGCTGACAAAAGGAGCAGACGGAGAGCCAGCTGTTGAGCCCGGGTCTAGCGCTGAAAAAGCAGGGTTGCAAGAAAATGACATAATTTTGGAGCTTAATGACGAAAAGATTACTGTTGATAATTCTTTATCTGAAGTTATTATGAAATATAAGCCGGGAGACAGTATTATTTTGAAAGTTTTAAGAAACGGACAGGAGAAAATCATTGAAGCTGTTTTGGGAGAAAGAAGCAGCTAGTATTACCACTATGAACGGTAATTTCACTCACAAAGCCCAGGAAGCCATATTGCAGGCGCAAACCGCTGCCCAAGAAAGAAACCAGCAGCAGATAGACGCTTTGCATCTTTTGCATGCTTTGCTTTCTCAGGAAGAAAGCGTAGTTTTGAATTTACTGCAAAGGCTTGGCGCTGACATTGAGGGATTAAAAAAGAAAACAAAGATTGCCTTGGATAGGATTCCAATGATTGCCGCTCCTCAGGTTTTCGGCCAATTGTATCTGACTCAGGATATGGCCAGGGTTTTGGAAAGAGCTAGGCAGGAAGCAGCCAAAATGGGCGATGAATACATTTCAGTTGAGCATTTGTTTTTGTCTTTGCTGGATATCCAAAGCAAAGCAAAAGATATTCTGGACAAAACCAATTTCTTGCAGTCAGAAGGCGGAGTCACTTCTTTGGAACTCGGCAAAATAGATTATGATACTGCTTTAAAAGCTTTGGCTCAGATCCGCGGAGGCCAAAGGATAACTGACCCTGAACCAGAATCAAAATATCAGGTTATTGAAAAATATGCCAGAAATCTTACTCAGATGGCTCGCCAGGGAAAGCTGGATCCGGTAATCGGCAGGGAAAATGAAATCCGCAGGCTAATGCAGGTTTTGTCGCGAAGGACGAAAAACAATCCTGTTTTAATCGGAGAAGCTGGAGTAGGCAAAACAGCGGTTGTTGAAGGCTTGGCTCAGAAAATTATTTCTGCCAAAGTTCCAGAATCTTTGAAAAACAAAGAAATCATTGCTTTGGATTTGGGAGCTTTGGTGGCCGGCACGAAATACAGGGGAGAATTTGAAGACAGGATTAAAGCGCTTTTAAAAGAGATAAACAGGGCTGCAGGCAGATATCTTATATTCATTGACGAGCTGCACACTCTGGTGGGAGCAGGAGCAGCCGAAGGAGCGATTGACGCTTCCAACTTGTTGAAGCCTGCTTTGGCTAGAGGAGAGTTGAGAGCTATTGGAGCTACCACTTTGAAAGAATACCAAAAATACGTTGAAAAAGATCCTGCCCTTGAAAGAAGATTTCAGCCGATTTACGTTTCAGAACCGACCATTGAGGATACGGTTGCCATTTTAAGAGGAATTAAAGAAAAATACGAGCTTCACCACGGAGTGAAGATAAAGGACTTAGCTTTGGTTACGGCAGCTGAATTGGCAGCGCGCTACATTACTGATAGATTTCTGCCTGACAAAGCCGTTGATTTGATGGATGAGGCAATGAGTTCTTTAAGATTGGAAATAGAGTCAGAACCAACGGAGTTTGAAGATTTGAAAAAAGAAATCCAGAAAAAGGAAATTGAAAAGCAGGTTGTTACCAAAAACGAGAAAAAGAAAAAAGCCATCAGCCGTCAGTTGGCTGATTTGAAAGAAAAAGCAAAAGAAATTGAGGCAAAGTGGCAGTCAGAGAAAGAAACAATCGCCAAAATTAAAAACCTTAAAAAAGAGATAGATGGTTTGCGGTTTGAAACAGAAAGAGCTGAGACTTCTTCTGACCTTCAGAAAGTGGCAGAATTAAAATATGGAAAAATACCGGAGTTATTGAAAGAATTGAAATCAGCTGAAAGAAAGCTGTCCAGGTTTCAGAAATCCCGTCCCATTTTAAAAGAAGAAGTTTCAGAAGAGGATTTGGCTCAGGTTGTTTCCCGTTGGACAGGCATTCCGGTCACCCGTCTTTTGGAAGAAGAGAAGAAAAAATTGGAAAAGATGGAAGATATTCTTGGCAAGAGAGTTATCGGACAAAGAGAAGCGATTTCAGCCGTTTCCAGCGCCGTTCGTAGGGCAAGAGCCGGCATTTCAGAAGAAAACAGGCCTTTGGGTTCTTTCATATTTTTGGGTCCGACAGGCGTTGGTAAAACAGAAACTGCCAAAGCTTTAGCTGAATTTCTTTTTAACGATGAAAATGCTTTGATACGGCTGGATATGTCAGAGTATATGGAAAAGCACACTGTTTCTAAAATGATCGGTTCTCCTCCTGGATATGTCGGCTACGAGGAAGGCGGTCAGCTGACAGACAAAATCAGAAGAAGGCCATACAGCGCAATCCTGCTGGACGAAATTGAAAAAGCCCATCCTGACGTTTTTAACGTTCTCTTGCAGATTTTGGAAGACGGCAGATTGACCGATGCCAAAGGCAGGACAGCTTCTTTCAAAAACGCTATCTTGATTATGACTTCCAATGTCGGTTCAGATATTATTGCCAGGGAAGCTTCTCTGGGGTTTATCGGCGGAGACGAGGAAAAAGAGGGAAGAGACAATCTGAAAGATAAAGTAATGTCAGCTTTAAAAGAGAATTTCCGTCCTGAATTTTTAAACAGGATTGACGACATCATTATTTTCAATTACCTTGGGAAATCAGAGATAAAAAAGATAGTTGATTTGCAGCTAACAATCATTGCTGGCAGATTTAGGCAAAAGGGGATTGAAATTAAGATTACGGAAAAAGCCAAGGAATTTCTGGCTGAAAAAGGATTTGACCAGAATCTGGGAGCCAGGCCGTTGAAAAGAGTGATTCAGAAAAAGGTTTTGGATCCTTTGGCTTTGAAAATAGTTTCAGGCGAGGTTAGGGCGAAAGACAGCATTTTGGTTGATTTGGAAAATGATAATATTGTTTTCCGGATTGCCAAAGATTTGTTTAAAAATAATTTTAAAAAAGATAAAGTTTTAGTCAAATGATGTCAAAAAAGCTTTTAATAATTGTCGGTCTTTTTATAGTCGGAATGGTAGGAGGCATTTTCGCTGACCAGATTTTCTGGCCGTATTTTGTTGAAAGGCCGCTTTTTTACGAGTATGGCTTAGAAAAGAACCCTGTTTATCTTACAGAAACCAATCAGGTATATATCCAGGAAAACACTGCTCTGGTGGATGTAATTGAAAGAGTGGAAAAGACAGTTGTCGGCATCAAAACCAAGACCAAATACGGCAAGATTTTGCAGGGTTCAGGTTTAATTGTCACTTCAGACGGTTTAATGGTTACTTTAGCTGAATTAGTGCCACAAGGTTCAACTTTCAGTTTCTTTTTGGAAGGACAGGAAGTTTCTTTCCAAGTTTTAAAAAGGGATTTACAAGAAAACCTGGCTTTGCTGAAATTGTCTGATTCTTCTTTGAGTACGGTTGGTTTTGCTTCTTTGGACAAGCTGAAAATTGGGGAAAGGGTGTTTTTACTTGGTGTTGTCTTCGGTTCTGTTGAAGACGGAGTTCAGCAAATGGAAAAATCGGTTAACGAGGGGATTGTCAAAACATTTAACCAGGATTCCATACAAACCAGCATTACAGAAACCGGTCTTTTGGCCGGCAGTCCGCTTTTCAATATACGAGGAGAGATATTAGGGATAAATACGATTGATGCAAAAGGAAATGTAAGCGTCATTCCCATTACCAAGATCAAGGCATTTATGGGGATGTAGCCATGTTTTGTACGGTAAGAAAACGCCCATCGCTGGGCATTTTTTATTCGGACAATCTATATTGTGAGATATAACCTATTGATTTATTCTTGAATTAGCCCTTCAATTGCGTTTTTCACTATTTTTTCTATACCGAATGAGCCACTAATAAGAGCCCTATATGGGAAAAGATAAATTCCTGTGGTGGCATGAATCTTATTTCTAGTATAAGTTGTTAGAGTGCGTTTATTTTTCAAATTTCTTTTATCTTTTACAAATGGCACTCTAGGGTTGTTTTCTTTGATGAAGTCATCTATCGTTTTCTTTTGCTTGCTTTTCATTTTTTCATCATTAACAAGACATTCTAAAAGTCGATAGCACATAAGATATTTCAACGCTCTATTGTCTTCATTTTTTATTTGCCTATATGCTTGATATAAATCGAAAAAATTTCCGCTTGATAACTCTTTTTGTAAAATCAACTCTTTAGATTCATCAATTAACGAAGATTTAATTTTTTTTATATTTCCACGATATACTTTTTTAACATCTGGAAATGGAATGTCTAACTTAAACGAAAGGGTATCGATAATGATATCCACATACGCTTCAAGCAAATTTTTTATCGGGGAACTGTCTTTTATATATAATTCTGACAATTTTTTTATTTCTAACAAAGAAAAAATTTTATTTCTACGTAGAAAAAAATAAGAATTATCAAAAACATCAAAATACTCATCATCCAAACGAATCGGGAAGATTTTTTTCATTTTTTCAGTGTCTTCTATTTTTTCAAATTCAACCGTCCATTTCATATCTTTTTTTCGTAATAACTCTATTTTCTATATAAATCAATAGGTTATATCTCACAACATAGATTGTCCGAATAAAAAATCGCTAAAAAGGCGATTCTTTAACTTTGACCTCTTTTTTAATTTCTGATATATTAAAAAAACGTTCAATGAACAGAGAGTTTTTAATACAATTGACGAACACGCTTTACCGCTTGACTTTGTTTTTTCCGAAAAAAGAGCCTTTGCGGTATAAGATGAGGGAATTGGCTGACAGTTTTTTAATCAAGCCGAATGAGAAAGACTTGGAAGCTTTGGATAGCTTTTTTGATGTAGCTTTGGTTCAGAACTGGGTAAGTCCTTCTGACATGTTGGCAATTAAGAAAGAATATGCTAATTTGGTTGGAGAGCTGAAAAAGCCAAAACAGGAAAAAAAGAAACCCTCCTTCGCTAAAACTTCGGAGGGCAAGGATAATCCTGTTGTTGTTGAAACTTATCATTCAGACACCGAGCGAATCGAGGTGAAGAAGAGGACGGAGTTCTCTTCGCCCAGGCAGGAAAAGATAATTGAGTTTTTGAAAGAAAACGGCAGAGCCCAGGTTTGGCAGATAAAGCAAATTCTCCCAGATGTCAGTAAAAGAACTTTAAGACGGGATTTTGAAAATATGCTAGGCAGAGGAAACATTGAAAGAATGGGCGAAAGAAACAATACTTTTTATCAGATTAAGAACATTGAATCCTAGATAGGACATACATATATTATAGGTGGTAGGACAGAGTGTCCTACCTTCTGTAAGTTAAAATATATCGGATATGGCAAACTATAAAAAAGAATTCGGAAAAATATACGACCAGTGCATCAACAAAATATATCGGTTCATATTCTTGAAAGTGAACTCTGAAGACATTGCTCAGGATCTATGTTCAGAAACCTTTTTAAAAGGATGGGAATCATACAAAAACAACCCTAAGATTGAAAATCCTTCTGCTTTTTTATATCGGATAGCAAGGAATCTGGTAATTGATCATTATAGGCAAAAGGCTAGGATACAGTTTGTTTCCCCTGAAATAGTGCCGATTATTGACCCCAGCCAGGAAATAGAGGCAAAAGCAGCCTTGAATTCCGATATGGACCAAATTAAGATAGTTTTGGCAGATTTAAAGGAAAGTTACCAGAATATGATTATCTGGCATTATCTGGATCAGTTGTCCATACCGGAAATAGCTAAAATGACAGGAAAAACAGAAGATGCCACAAGAGTAATGCTTTGCCGGGCCTTAAAAAATCTTAGAAACGAGATTAACCGCATTCAAACCTCTTAAGTGTAATAAAACAGGTGATTTTTCGTCATAATAGTATGACCGAGAAAGAACTCATTGGCAAAATACAGGAATTGCGCCAAATCAAACCCAGAAAAGACTGGGTTCTTTCTAACAAAGCCATGATTTTAGGCCCTTCGACAGGACTCAGGGCAAGCGAAAGCACAGGATTATTTTTCTTCCCTTATTTCAAACCAGCCTTAGTAAGCCTGGTTTCTGTTTTTGTCCTTGTCGGTTTATTCGGTTTTGCTCAAAACTCTTTACCTGGCAATTTCTTATATTCTATAAAAAAGATCACTGAAAAAAGCCAGGCGCTTTTTGTATCGGATAAAGGAAAAACAGAATTCAGCTTTAATTTAGCTGACAAGAGACTGGAAGAATTAACCAAAATAGCGGAAAACAACCAGGTTAAAAATCTGCCTCAGGCCATAAACGAAGTTCAGGCCAGTATTTCTGAAGCAGTCAAGAATTTATCAAACAGTTCAGATACGCAAATGCTTGAAAAGCTGGCTGAATTAGGCAAGAACAAACAGAATGCCGAGCAGATTTTAGCCACTCAGATTGATTCTGAAGAATTGGACAATGCTTATAAAAGTTTAACTGAAAACTTAATTAAAGACTTGGAAACAAGAACATTAACCGAAGAAAAACAGGAGATTTTAAGCCAGATGAAAGAGCTTTTTGAAGCTGGCAATTTTCAGCAGGCTTTGGAGCTTTATCTGGTAAATCAACAGTAAATTTGAAAATTCGCGAATCTCGTGACTAATACGTAAGGTCGCGAAGATACAAGGTCGACGCGATTGAGATAAATTATCATTAAATTAAAATTATAAAAATGACTAGTTTAACAAAAAAGATTGTAGCAATCGTAACAACAGTTACCTGCGCAGCCTGGATGATCAGTCCTGGAATCGCTTCAGCTTTAACCGCTGAAGAACTTCAGGCTCAAATCGCTACCTTGACCGCCCAATTAGCTACTCTTCAAAGTGAATTAACAACCTTAACAGGAACAACCGCTGCAGCCGGAACACCGGCAGCTTGCGCTGGCATAACCTTTACTGTCAATTTGACAATAGGTTCCACTGGTGCTGATGTTCAATGCCTTCAGGCATTTTTGAACACTAATGCTGCAACTCAAGTTGCTGCCACCGGGGCAGGTTCTCCTGGAGCAGAAACAATGTACTTTGGTTCTTTAACCCAAGCAGCTGTTTCTAAATTCCAGGCAAACAATGCTATTTCACCAACAGCCGGTTTCGTCGGTCCTATAACTCGCGCCAAATTGAACGAGCTGTTGACAACAGCAACTCCGACAGGACTTCCAGCTGGTTGTACATCAACCGCTGGCTACAGCCCAACAACGGGTGTGTCTTGTGCCACTGTAACACCGACAACTCCAACAGGAGGCGCAGAGGGTAGCATTTCAGCATTAACAGCTGCCACACCGATTACCGGGCAGACTATTTATGCCGGACAGGCTGAAATAGCGATAAATGGCCTTAATATAAAAGCTGTTGGCTCTGACGTATTGGTCAATCGTATTGACATCAAATTTGTCCAGAGACCATGGCTTTATGTTCCAAAGATTACAATCACTGATGGCACAAACGTCTTAGCCACCTTTGATGTAACTCAGGCCAGCACCATTGAAGTGACTGTTGGTTCAAATTACGTTGTTCGTATTGAAGGTTTGAACCTCAACATTCCAAAAGACACAACAGTATCTCTTGTTATAAAGGCTGATGTTACATTGCCTGTGGGAATATCTGCTAATACAACCATCACTTACCAGGTTCTTGCTAACGCAGTTCGTGGAATTGATGGAGCTGGTTTGACACAATACGCTCCGCTTGGCAATTTAACCGCAAGAACCTTTATTATAGCGAGAAGTACTGTTGCCCAGCTTGATGTCGCTGCTGCCGCTGACAACCCGTTAGCCAAAGCAGTTATCATCAGTGAAACAGAAACAACAGAGAATGTTGAAATGTTGAGAGCTAATGTCAAGGCAAAATACAACGATGCTATTATAAGAACAGTCGTTGTTGATTTGGTAGACGCTAACAGCAGAATAGGAGCTTTGAAGCTTTATGACGGTTCCACTCTGTTGGCTGCTACAAGCACAGCAGGCTCAGCCAGTTCTACTTTCACTGACCTTAGCTTGAGAGTTAACAAAGATACTACCAAGACATTGATTGTAAAAGGTGACGTTTTGGCTACCAGCACAGAAGGCTATGCAGCTTCAGTTTCCTTACCGGTTACTGTTACTGCAATCGTTGCCGAAGATGCTGGCGATTACACAACAGTTACAACCCTTACTGGTTCAAAGGCTTCAGGTAATGCAGCTTACTTCTACACTCTAGCTCCGAGCTTGGCTTTGGTTAGCACTGAAATTACAGGAATTCAAGGCACTACAGGAAGCGCTTCACCTCAGCAAGCACAAGGCAAGATTAAGATCAATGTGACTGCTCAGGGCGGAGACATTTACGTGCCTAAGTACGCTGCCTTAGTAGCTTCTAGCGGTATTTCAGCTAGCGCTACCGGAAACACAGCAGCATCTCCTACTTGCACTTTCACCAGCAACGCAACCGAGAAAACAAATTCTTGGTTAGTTTCATCCGGTGAAACCAAATGGTTTGAGGTGTCATGTATGATGACCAGCAGTGGAGCAGCTGCTTTTGCCCGAGCATACTTAACAAACTTCAAGTGGGATATAAGCGACGCAGCAGCAACAACGCCTGATCACAACTGGACTTGGGGTCTTGAAACATTCAAGACAAGCGACATCTTCTTGCAGACTAAAGGATAGTTTCAGCTTTAACTTTCTTGTAAAGTTTTCGTTTCTTGCCGAGAATATTCCTTGTGTGTTCTGCGGACAAGACAAAAAGTTCCCAGCTTTAAAGCTGGGGCTTTTTGTTTTCTTTGTATTTTGCTAAAATATTTTTAATGAAATCAATAACCAAGTTTTTGCTGTTTTCCGTATTAATCATCACTCCTTTCTTAAAAGTAGACTCTCTTTACTTTCCCTACGTTTCAGGGAAAATATATGTTTTCCGGCTTTTGGTAATGCTCGCTTTTTTCTTTTGGGTTTGGCTGATGCTGAAAGAAAGGGAATGCCCCTCGACTTCGCTCGGGGCAAGCAGCCCAAATTTTAAAAACATTCTGGTAATTGCTTTGGTTTTGTTTTTCTTAGCCCAGGTTTTAGTTTCTTTTTTTAGCGTTGACACTGCATATTCTTTTTTTTCCAGCATTGAAAGGGGAGAAGGCGTTTTACAGTACGGTTTCTGGCTTTTATATTTTTTAATACTTATTTCCGTTTTAAAAAGAAACCAAGATTGGAAAATGCTTTTTTCGATTTTTGTGATTGTCGCTTTTTTGGTTTCTTGCTATTCCTGGCTGAATTTTAGCAGTCAGGGCCAGCTGCAGGGAATTTTCGGCAATCCCGCTTATTTTGCCTCTTTTTTGCTCTTTGCTATCGGTTTTGCTTTGTTAGTGGTTGAAAGAAAGTTTTTTGAAAGCCGCCTCATAAATAATTTGTTTATTGCGGCAGCCGGCTTTTTTGTTCTTACTTTAGTTTTTACCCAAATCAGAGGAGCTTATGCCGGACTGGCGGCCGGTGTCTTTCTTTTTTGCCTTTTATCTGTTTTGTTTTTAAGAAAAGAAAACAAAAAAGCGGCTGTTTTTTGCGGCATTTTACTATTAGTGGGTTTTGGCTCAATCGCTTTGCTTTTTTCCGCCAGAGAGAGCAATTTCGTTAAAAGCACTCCTCTTTTATCAAGGGTAACTGAGGTAACTAATATCTGGGAAACAGGTTCTACCAGAGAGCGTCTTTTAACCTGGGAAATCGCTTTGAAAGCTTTTAAGGAAAAGCCGGTTTTCGGGTACGGTCCTGAGAACTTTGGAGTTGTTTCTAACAAGTATTACGACTACCGGATAGGCAGGGGAGAAGCCTGGTTTGACAGGGCGCACAACAATGTTTTTGAGATTCTGGCAACAGGCGGCATTATTCTTTTTTCTTTTTATCTTTTCTGGCTGGCTGCTGCAGCTTTTCTTATCTTTAAAATATATAAAGAGAAAAAACTTCTTTCTTTTCTTTTGGCTTCCCTGTTCTTGGCGTATTTCGTGCAAGGGCTTTTTCTTTTTGACGTTTTTGCCTCGTATCTCGGCCTTTTTCCGTTTCTGGCGTTTTTGGTTTTTAAATGCAGTTCTTCAAAAGAAGATTTTTCAGAAAGAAGCAATTTAAAAAGAAATCCTCCTTTGTTTATTTTGATTTTCGTCGGTATTTTTTCTTTTTTCGTCGTTTTTACCTCTTGTTTTTTGCCTTATAAAGCCAATGCTGCGCTTTTAAACTTTTGTAATTCTACGGAAAACGGCTTTTACAAGGAAGCTGAGCTGTTTTTGGAAGAATCTTTCAAAGTACAGTCGCCATATACTTTTTGGGAAACAAGAAAAAGGGCTGGCTGGCAATTTTTAAAAATTCTTGATTACGAGGTGGATGAGAATACAACTTCCGGAGACCTTCAGACAGTCAAAGACATTTATGATTTTATTGTTCCTGAACTTGAAGGGCTTGCTCAAAATCGGCCTTCTGAACAGCAGACATATTATCTTTTAGGCAGGATTTACCGTTTGGGTTCTGAGAAATTAGATAGAAATGATTTGGACAAAGCAGTAGATATTCTTGAAAAAGGATTCGCATATTCTGATTTAAGAGTTGATTATTTCAGTGAATTGGCCCAGGTTTTGCTTTCTCAGGGAAAATTTGAACAAGGTGAAGCATTGGTCAAGGATTATGTTAACAGGACGCATTTTCAGAATTATTTTCCCTTTTTAACTTTAGGACATTTTTATTTTGTGGCAGGCAAGTATAATTTAGCATTGGAACAATATGAAAAAGCAAGGGAAGTGGGCTATGATTTTTGTGAGATTGAGGCGGAATACAGCCGCTATATGACCGTGGCAGAACAAACGCAGGAATACCAAAAAATCGTTGATATGGCTAAAAGGTATTTGGAGGAGAAAGGGCCAGATTCAGATACATATTTTAATATTGCTGTCGGCTATTTCAATCTTGAAGAAAAAGAAAAGGCAAAAGAATTCTTTTTGAAAGCTTTGGAACTTGACGCGCAGTACGAGTCATACCGGCCAATTTTCATTTATTAACGCTTTTTTCTGCTAACCGGGTTTTCAAAATTCTATAATTTGATAATATATATATTGAGCTAATGAAAAGCATTTTAAAGGCAAATTTTTTATTTCTCTTTCTTTCTTTTTTAATTTTGGGAAGCGCTTTTGCTGTTGGAGTAAACGCTCAGTCAGAAACAAAGTCTTTCTACGTTGAAAGCTCATATGATTTGTACGCCAGAAAAAGTGTTGAAACGGTTTTGGTACGCACTTCCGACAATCTGTATTTCTACGTTGAAAAGCCGTGGTGGGATAATCGTTCTTCGGCAGAGCAAAACAATATCAGGGTTGCGCTTTACGATCTGGCAGAGGAATTTAAAAACAAAATCTATCCTGTTTTAACTTCTACTTTCGGCTCTGAATGGAATCCTGGAATTGACAATGACAGCAGAATCACGGTTTTAATTCATGAAATGGAAAGGGGTGTGGGAGGATATTTCCGCAACCACAATGAATACTACAAGCCCCAGGTATACAGCTCAAACGAGGCAGAAATGCTGTATCTTAATTCCCAGTTTATCACCGCTTCCTTTGCTAAGAGCTTTTTGGCGCACGAATTCGTTCATTTGATAACTTTCAACCAGAAAGACAGATTGAGGAACATTACAGAGGACGTCTGGCTCAATGAACTAAGAGCAGAGTACGCTCCCACTCTTTTGGGATATGATGACATTTACGAAGGATCCAATCTTCAAAAAAGAGTAAATACTTTCTTAAACAATCCCTCTATTTCTCTGATTGAGTGGCAGAATGAGGTTGAAAGCTACGGAGTTTTGAACGTTTTCGTCCAGTATTTAGTTGATCATTACGGATTTAAAATTCTGCAGGATTCTCTTTTTTCTTCAAAAGTGGGCATTGAATCGATAAATTACGCTCTGCAAAGAAACGGCTTTCAGAAGGATTTTTCCCAGATTTTCAGCGATTGGGCAGTAACTGTTTTGGTCAATGACTGCTCTTTGGGAAGCAGCTATTGTTATAAAAACAGTAATTTGAAGAATTTCAGGATTACTCCAGAAACCAACTTTATTCCGACAACTGCCGAAAGCACCTTGATCACTTACAACCAGATTAAGGATTGGTCAGCCAAGTGGCAAAGAATATTCGGTGGTAAAGGAAGCTTAACTTTGAATTTCAGCGGAGGCGTAGGAATCAATTTTAAAGTTCCTTATGTTGTTTGCGATTTTGACAACAAATGCTTTGTTAAAATCTTAACTTTGGATAAAGACGGGAAGGGGCAGATATTGATTTCCGATTTCAGCTCAAAGTACTTTTCCCTGACTTTGGTGCCCTCTGTCCAGCAAAGGCAGTCAGAGTTTACGGGTAACGGATCTTATTATCCTTTTTCTTTGGAAATAAAAACAAGGGAAGTGTCAGGCGATGGCGATGCTTTGATTCAGAGCCTTCTTGACAAGATAGCTTATTTGCAAGCTGAGATTGCCAGAGTACAGGCAGCCATTAACGCTTTTTTGGCTTCGCAAGGCAAGGAACAAATGAATTTTTCCTCCTGCCAAAGTTTTGGTAATGATCTTTACTACGGAATGAAAAACAGCCAGGAAGTTTCCTGCTTGCAGCAATTTTTGAAATCCAAGGGTTCCGATATTTATCCTGAAGGATTGGTGACTGGAAACTTTCTTTCTTTGACTTTTACCGCTGTTCAAAGATACCAGGCAAATAAAGGAATAATCCAGACAGGCTATTTTGGTCCTTTAACAAGAACAGCGGCTAATGCCGAATTATAACAAGCTCTAGCTTGGTATATCGAATAACGTTCGTTATGAGTGCTTGACAATAATTTTTATGCTACAATGAATAAATGAGTTTTCCACAGGTTAAGTTATATTCAACTGTGGAATAATCAAAAAATTGTTGAAATACATATAACTATAACCAACTAAAAATATGATTCAAAATAAAAAAATCTTTATCAAAACAATAGTTTCTTTTGTCGGTACAGGGCTAGTCGCATTCGCCCTTCTATTTTTCGCTGGCGTTTCTACTATTAAAGCAGCAAACCCTACTATTCAGTTCACCGCCACCAGTTCCAGTGCGGCAGAATCAGTTACTCCAGCTATTTTAGAATTAACCCTTTCAGTTGCTACGGGCTCTGATGCCACGGTTGACTACGCTTTAACCGGCACAGCCACTGGCGGAGGAGTAGATTATACTGCAAATGCTACTGGCACAGCTACCATTTCAGCTGGCAATACTACCACCACTGTCTCGATTGTCATTGTTAATGACACGCTTGATGAAAACAACGAAACCATTATTGTCACCATCTCTAATCCTGCCAATGCTACTTTAGGCACTAATACTGTTTATACTTATACAATTAATGATAATGATACAGCACCTACTATTCAGTTTACCGCCACCAGCTCAAGCGCTGCTGAAAGCGTCACTCCAGTTAGTTTAGAGTTTGTTTCGTCAGCAGTTTCTGGTCTGGATGTTAGCGTTGACTACGCTTTAACCGGCACAGCCACTGGCGGAGGAGTAGATTATACTGCAAATGCTACTGGCACAGCTACCATTTCAGCTGGCAATACTACCACCACTGTCTCGATTGTCATTGTTAATGACACGCTTGATGAAAACAACGAAACCATTATTGTCACCATCTCTAATCCTGCCAATGCTACTTTAGGCACTAATACTGTTTATACTTATACAATTAATGATAATGATACAGCACCTACTATTCAGTTTACCGCCACCAGCTCAAGCGCTGCTGAAAGCGTCACTCCAGTTAGTTTAGAGTTTGTTTCGTCAGCAGTTTCTGGTCTGGATGTTAGCGTTGACTACGCTTTAACCGGCACAGCCACTGGCGGAGGAGTAGATTATACTGCAAATGCTACTGGCACAGCTACCATTTCAGCTGGCAATACTACCACCACTGTCTCGATTGTCATTGTTAATGACACGTTTGAGGAAAACAACGAAACCATTATTGTCACCATCTCTAATCCTGCCAATGCTACTTTAGGCACTAATACTGTTTATACTTATACAATTAATAATAATGATACGTATTACAGTGGCGGCGGGAGTATACCATCAACGCCAATTACTGCCACAGGACAAGTAACTGCTACTCCTTCTGCTGGCGGGAAAACAACGTTGACCACTTCAGCAGGCACAACAGCAACAGTTGAATTACCGGCAGGAGCCGTAACATTTAATACCGTTATAACAATTCAAGAAGCAGTCACAGGAACCATTGTCATTGGCGCTCCGATTCCAACTGGACAAACAATAATCAGCGGTTTTACCGTTACAACAACTGTTGATGGTACGGCTGTTACCAGTAGTTTTTTAAAGAGCGTCACTATAACCGTTACATACACTGACGCCCAGGTGGCTGGAATTGACGAATCAAGTTTAAAGCTTTATCGCTGGAATGGTACGCAATGGGTTGCCTTAATTTGTACAATCAATACTACTACCAACACTATTACTGCTACAACCACTTCTTTTTCCAAGTTTGCCGTAATGACCAGTACTTCAACGACTTCAGCGGTCAAACCTTTAAGTGAAATGAGTATTGCTGAATTGCAGACTGAAATAGCTAGAATTACTGCTTTAATTACTCAATTGCAAACCCAGATAGCTCAGCTTCAGGGTGGAGTTTCTATTTCTCTTTGCGTTGGTACAACCTTTAGCAGGAACCTATCTCAGGAAATGACAGGCAATGATGTTAAGTGTTTACAGTCAATCTTGAACCAGTCAACCGATACCAGAGTAGCTGCTTTGGGAGTTGGCTCTTCTGGCTATGAGACGACTTACTTCGGCGCTTTGACAAAAGCTGCCGTAATAAAATTCCAGGAAAAATACAAATCTGAAATTTTAACTCCGGTCGGCTTGAGCGCTGGAACCGGATTTGTCGGCCTTTCTACTAGAGCTAAATTGAACGCTTTATTAGGGAAATAGAAAAACAGAAATTGTTTGGAATGAGAAAACCGGTGAATTATGCTCGCCGGTTTTTTGTTGAAGTCTAACTTCAACAATCTATGGTTTGATATATCGAACAAAGTTTGATATAATTAACCTATATGAAAGAACGATTAGCGTTGAGGCCGACCTTATTTTGGGAGGTAAATCCTAAAAAGCTTGATGAGCAAAAAGATGCCGAATTTATCATCGGACGGGTCTTGGATTTTGGCAACTTAAGAGAGTGGAAAGCAATAAAAGATTTTTACGGTTTAGCCAAGATAAAAAAGATCGTCCAGGAGCATATTTTTTCCGACCCGCGCAGCGCTAATTTCTGGGCAATGATATTCGGCATTCATTTAAAAAATTTACGATGCAAGAAGAAGTTCTCACTAAAAACACCAAAAGCGTTCTCAATGCGTTAGACGCTTCCGGTATTGCAAAGAATTTTTATTTAGCGGGTGGAACAGCGCTGGCTCTTTATTTCGGGCATCGTTTTTCTGTTGACCTTGATTGGTTTTCCGAAAAATTTGATTACACCTCCTCTTTCCGCAAACAGCTGGAAAAACTTGGAAAACTGGGCGTAGACAGCGAGTCTGAAAAAACTTTTAACGGCACATTGAACAGAGTAAAAATCAGCTTTTTTGAATATCCATATCCCTTGGTAGCACCAAAGCAACGATACAAAGACAATATTTATCTGGCTGGTATTCCTGATATAGCGGCAATGAAGATGGAAGCTATCGGCAGGAGAGGTTCTCACAAAGATTTTATTGATATATATTTTCTTTTGCAGCATTATTCTTTAGAAGAACTTCTTGGATTTGTGCACAAAAAATTTGCCAATATTGAATATAACGAAACTCATCTTTTAAAAGCGCTGACTTATTTTGCAGACGCCAAAGGGTCTGTAATGCCGCAACCCATAAAACAGGTAAGCTGGCAGAAGATTACAGGCACAATTAGACGCAACGTAGAAGCTTATTTAAAAAACTACGGTAAATAGACGCTATTATAGAATTGAATACTGCATTATTAATTTTAAATTTAAAATTTTAATTCTATGTTAACTTTTTTCTTCGCCGGCTTTTTGGGCGGCGCAATAAGGGGACTCCTTGGCATTATTAAGCACACTCTTTCTTACAAGGACGTGAAAATGCGTTGGGGGTATTTTAGCTCTCTGGCTTTCATTTCAGGATTTATCGGCTTGATTTCGGTCTGGATAATACAGGAACTGGGCATTGCTTTTCTTGAGGTTAAAGTGCTTTCTCCGGCAATTGCTTTGATTGTCGGGTATGCCGGAGGCGATTTTTTGGAAAACATTTTCAAAGTCATAATCAAAAAGCCCATTCTTTTTGAACAGGAAAAGGAAGAATAGATTTTATTCGTATTTTGATACTTTTTGACACCTATTGACACCCTTGCTTGGGTGTTTTAATATTAAATATATGCCCCGTAATACAACTTCCAGTAGGTGCGTTTCGTAACAAACGCCAGGGCATAACTTAAATGATTGTAAATATGAAACCATTATCAAATAACCATCAATAGAGCAAAACGCACCTGACGGCGTTTGGCTCTGGAAGTTGATATACGGGGTATGCCGGAAATCAATCCAAAAGAAGTATATACAACCAAAGAAGCACAGGATTTCTTGAAAGTTAGTTCGAGCACGATTAAACGACTGTTGAAACGGGGAATAATCAAAGCTTATAAGGTTGGCGGCACTTACCGGATCTGGGGGAGCGAAATTTTAGAATTGGTTTCTCCGAAATTGGAGAAAAAAGTTTACAGAGTTTATAAAAAGGTCAAAGATAAAACAAGAGAAACCATTGAGAAGTGGTGATTTTTTATTGCTAATTTTATGAAAAATAATGTTTCAAAAATCGGAATATTGGGCTATGGAGAAGTGGGCCAAGCGATAGCCGAGTTTTATGGTTCGGCAGGTTCACCACGAGCAAAAATAAAAGATTTAAAGAGAGATGATGGATTGGAAGGAATTGAAATTTTGCATATTTGTATTCCTTGGAGTAAGAATTTTATCGGGATCGTAAAAAAGGAAATTAAAAAAACAAGACCAAAGCTTATTATAAATCATTCTACCGTGGCTCCGGGAACGACAAAAAAAATTGCTTTAGGTTTGCCCAAAGGCTGTATGATCGTTCATAGTCCAATCAGGGGCATGCATCCCCGTTTATATAAAGGGATTAAGCTTTTTGTAAAATATATTGGCGCTGATAACAAAAAAGCAGGAGAAATGGCCAAAAAGCATTTAGAAAGGTTGGGAATAAAAACAAAAGTTTTTTACCCTTCCATAACCACTGAAGTCGGAAAGCTTTTAGATACTTCATACTATGCTTTATGTATTGCTTGGCACGGAGAAATGAAAAGAATTTGCGATAAAGCTAAAATAAAATTTGACGAAGCTGTGGTTGATTTCAACAGAACATACAATGAAGGATACAATAAATTGGGCAAGCTGAACGTTATTAGACCCGTTCTTTATCCGCCAAAAGGCGGTATCGGCGGTCATTGCGTTATTTATAATACAAAAATTATTAGCAAATATCTGAAAAGCAAAGCGTTTGATTTGATTCTTAAATACAAGCAAAAATAAAGATGAACGCTATTTTGCCAGACATAAAATCAATTTTCTTTCATAATAAAACGACCAAACAAACGATATTTAAAAATAGTTTTTGGTTGGCAATAAATGAAGGCATAAGTAAGCTGGCAAAGCTGGTTTTGCTTATCTATGTGGCAAGAATATTGGGAGCCACCGATTACGGAAAATTTACTTTTGCTTTGGCTTTTGTAAGTTTGTTTCTTATATTTTTTGATTTTGGTCTGGCGCAAATTACCACTAGAGAATTTTCCCGCGAAAAGGAGAAAGAAAATGAGTTTTCCTCTCTCTTTTCTTTAAAGCTTATTCTGGGGTTAGGAACCTTGCTTTTGATATTAATCGTTTCTTTCTTTATTACTCCCAGCCTTTTAATTCAAAAGATAATCTGGATTTTAGCTGTTTGCTTTTTTATTGAAGGTCTTTTTGAAATACTTGTTGCTTTTTTCAGGGCTCGTCAAAAAATGGAGTATGAGGCTTTTGTGAAAACCTCAGAGTCTTTAATACTGGTTGGCGTCGGACTTTTTACCCTGTTTTATTGCCCCTCAATAATAAATTTAAGCTACAGCTATTTGTTCGGTGCCTTTGTTGCCTTAATTTTTGCTTTAGTTATTTTTCACTTTAAGTTTCAGAGAATCTCTTTCAATTGGAACAAGTCAGTTTGGAAAAAATATTTATATATATCTTGGCCATTGGGATTGGTGGCAATTTTAAGCACGATTTATAACCAGATTGATTCGGTTATGATGGGTTACTGGGGGATGATTACGGAAACCGGTTGGTATAACGCAGCTTACAGGATTGTCTGGCCGACTTTAATTCCGATAAGCCTGATTTCCGTTAGCTTTTTTCCGGTTTTAAGCAGGTATTTCAAAGAGTCAAAAGAAAAACTCCAGAAAGCCTGGGATTATCAGAATGAAATAATGGTTTTATTGGCGCTTCCCTTAATGGTTGGAGGAATAGTTCTGGCTCCGAAAATCATTGATTTTATTTACGATTCAAGTTTTGCTCCTTCAATCTTGGCTTTTCAAATTTTGATCCTAATGTCGGGGATTATGTTTCTTTATAATGCTTTTTATCAGGTATTAATTGCGGCCAACCAGCAAAAAAATATTTTCTGGGCTGTTTTGTCTGGAGCGATAATCAACATTATTTTGAATTTTCTTTTAATTCCGAAATTCAGCTTATATGGAGCAGCCGTAGCCACGGTAATCACTCAAATTTTAGTGTTCTTTTTGCTGTTTAGATTTACTTTGAAGTTTACTCCGATTAATCCTTTTACCCTAAGGCTTTTTCTGGTTTTTCTTGGCGTTATTGGCTCCAGTACGGCAATGTATTTTGCGATAATCCAGCCGCAGATTTATAATCTTCATGTTTTGCTTTCTATTTTGGTCGGAATTGCCGTTTATTTTGCTGCTATTTTCGCCTTTAAATATGTGATAAAATATTTTAGTAGTTTAATTCATTAAATAAATAAAAATATGCAAGAAAACAACTCAATCCAAATAAACAAAGTTTTAATAACCGGCATAGGCGGTTTTGTCGGCAGCCACTTAGCAGACTATATTGTCACTAAGTTTCCTAATGTTCAGGTTTTGGGGTTGACGCGCTGGTGGGAGCCGAGAGAAAACATCAAGCAAAGCATAGATAAGATTAAATTATGTTACGGCGATTTGGTGGATTTACCTTCCCTTGAAACTCTTTTGCAGGAGCATAAGCCAGACGTGATTTTCCATCTAGCTGCGCAGTCATACGTAGATTTCAGTTTTTGGGCGCCCATTACCACCTTAGACACCAATGTGATAGGCACAGCGAATTTATTGGAAGCTGTAAGAAAGTTGAAAGCCAGTTCAGGGTACGATCCGATAATCCAAATAGCCAGTTCTTCAGAATGCTACGGTCAGGTAAAAGAAAATGAAGTTCCGATAAAAGAAACCAATCCTTTCAGGCCGGCTTCCCCGTATGCTGTAAGCAAGGTGGCAGAAGACATGCTGGCTTTTCAATACTGGCTGTCCTGGAAAGTTAAAACCATCAGGACGAGGATGTTTACCCATACCGGGCCCAGAAGAGGAGAAGTTTTCGTTGAATCTAATTTTGCCAAACAAATTGCTGCCATTGAAGCAGGATTGCAAGAGCCGGTAGTTAAAGTTGGGAACTTGGACAGCGTGAGAACCTTTTTAGACATTAAAGACGCTATCAGAGCTTACTGGCTGTTAGTAAACAAATGTTCTCCTGGCGAAGTTTACAATGTCGGCGGAAAAGAGACTATGACCGTGGGCGAAATGCTGGATAAGCTTTTAAAGCTTTCAACCGTAAAGGATATAAAAATTGAAGTTGACCCTGCCCGCTTAAGGCCTTCGGATGTTACCTTGCAGATTCCATGCGTTGACAAGTTTAAGCAGGCGACCGGCTGGGAACCAGAGATTAAATTCGATCAAACTTTGGAGGATATTCTGAATTATTGGCGGGATTATTATAAAAGAGAAAAGCAAAATGTCTAAGTTGAATTTAGAACTTTATAAAAAGTTATATTTAATCAGGAAAGCTGAGGCAGAGATTTGCAAGCATTATCCGGAAAATGAAATGAAAACGCCTATGCACATGTCTATGGGAAGCGAGGCTATTTCTGTCGGGGTTTGCCAGGCTCTTAAAAAGCAGGACCAGGTTTTCGGCACTTACCGTTCGCACGCTCTTTATTTGGCAAAAGCATCGGAAACTGATAAATTTTTTGCTGAAATGTATGGCAGAGCAACCGGCAGTGCCAAAGGAAAAGCAGGTTCCATGCATTTGTCTTTTTCTGAAACAGGTTTTATGGGCGCTTCAGCCATTGTGGCCAGTAACATTCCTTTGGCTGTGGGAGCAGCTTTTGCCAATAAATTCAAAAGGAACGGTCGAATTACGGCAGTATTCTTTGGCGATGGCGCAGCTGACGAAGGCAATTTTTGGGAAAGTTTGAACGTTGCCTGTTTGATGCGGCTGCCGATATTGTTTGTCTGCGAAGATAATGATTTAGCCATGCATACATATAAATCAGAGAGGAACGGCTATAAATCTTTGAGCGCCATTGTATCAAAATTCGATTGCCATGTTTTTGGCAGTGAAACTACTGATGCAGAAGCAATTTTTAAACTTGCAAAGAAAGCGATAGAGCTGATTAAAAAGACTCAGCGGCCCGCTTTCTTGCATTTGAGATATTACCGTTATCTGGAGCATGTTGGCATTTATGAGGACTTTGATGGCGGTTACCGCTCAAGGAAAGATTTTGAAGCGTGGTACAAACGCGATCCGATAATTCTGCAAAGGAAGAAATTATTGAAATCAAGAATTAAGGAAAAATCTATTTTAGCCATTGAGCAGAAAATAGATAAACAAGTAGAAAAAAGCGTAAAGTTAGCCCAAAAAGCGCCCTTTGCTGGAAAGGACGAGCTCTACGCCAATGTTTTTTATGAAAAATAGGAAGATTACATATTGCGATGCTTTGAACGAAGCAATGATGCAGGAAATGGGGAGAGACCGGAATGTTTTTGTCTATGGCCTGGGAGTAGCTGATTTTAAAAGGATTTTTAATACAACTAAGGGTATTGTTGAGAAATTCGGGAAAAAGAGGTGCTTTGAAACGCCTTTGTGCGAGGACACGATGACTGGATTCGGTTTCGGAGCATCCTTAAACGGCCTGAAGCCGATTCATATTCATACAAGGGTAGATTTTTTGCTGCTGGCGATGAACCAGCTGGTCAATATGGTTTCCTGTTACAGATACGGCACGGGAAAACGTATTAAACTTCCTTTTGTGATTCGAGCCATTATCGGTCGGGGATGGGGTCAAGGTTTCCAGCATAGCAAAACTATGCAGTCGGTTTTTGCCCACATTCCGGGTTTAAAAGTAGTGATGCCGACTACTGCCCGCGATGCCAAAGGTTTGTTAATAGCTGCTATTAGAGACAACAATCCCGTAGTTTTTCTTGAGCACAGATGGCTTTATTGGCAGAAAGGAAATGTTCCCAAAAAGTCATTTGCCTTGCCTTTCGGAAAAGCCCAAATATTGCGCAGGGGAAAAGATCTGACCATTGTGGCCACTTCTTGGATGAACGTTGAAGCCTTAAAAGCAGCTGAGATTTTACAAAAAAGAGGGATAAGCATTGAAATAGTGGATCCGAGAACGATAGTTCCTCTTGATGAAGAAGCAATTTTAAAATCGGTCAGAAAAACAGGCCGTTGTATTATAGCAGATAACGATTGGCTGTATTGCGGTTTCAGCGCTGAATTAGCCAGTTTGGTTTCTGAAAAATGTTTTGGGAAACTAAAATACCCGGTCCAGAGAATAGGATTTGCCCAGACTCCTTGTCCTACGGTCAGGCATCTGGAAAACGAGTTTTATCCCAATGCCGCAAAAATTGTAAGAGCAATAGAGAAAATGTTGAAATTGCCTCCTGCCGATTTGTCAAAAGAGAATTTTTACAGCCACGAAAATAAATTTAAGGGTCCATTCTAATGAATTTTAAAAAAATTAAAGAAAAATCAAATTGGATAAGGAAACAAGCTTTAGAAATGGCGGTTTCTGCTGGAAAAGGTCATTTAGGAGGAGCTTTTTCTTGCGTAGAAATTTTAGTAGCACTTTTTTACGGCCGCATTTTAAGGTTCTCTCCTCGAAAAAAGAAGGATCCGAATAGAGATAGATTTATTCTGAGTAAGGGTCATGCTTGTTTGACATTGTATTCTATTTTGGGCGATTTAGGTTTTTTTAGTAAACAACAACTGAAAAACTATGGTAAAGACGGTTCTCTTTTGGGCGGTCATCCAGACCATTATACTCCAGGAGTAGAAGTTTCTACGGGTTCTTTGGGTCACGGTTTGGGAATTGGTTGTGGTTTGGCTTTAAGCGCGAAACTGAACCATAAATCTTTTATTACTGTGGTGCTTTTGGGGGACGGTGAATGTTGCGAAGGTTCAGTATGGGAAGCTGCCACTTTTGCTTCTGCCCAAAAATTAAACAATTTAGTTGCAATAGTTGATAATAATAAAGTAGGCGCGACTTCTCCGACTAAAAAATATGTAGGGCCCATGTCTTGGACTGGAAAATGGAGAGCTTTCGGTTGGGATGTTAAAGAAATAGATGGCCATAATTTTAAAGATATTTTTTCTGTTTTAAAAGATATTCACTCAAGAAAATCAAAAAGGCCATTAGTTATTGTGGCTAATACTATTAAGGGCAAAGGAGTATCTTTTATGGAGAACGATTTTCATTGGCATCATGGTATTCCCAAGGGAGAACTCTTAGAACAAGCAAGAAAAGAATTAAATAAACCGCAAAATTTATGAGTAATAAACCGAAGACAAAAATTTTATACACTGATATGCGCGATGCAGTTTTTGAAGAATTGTATCTTATTGCAAAGAAAGACCGAGATGTAATTTTACTAACAGGAGACCAAGGGGCGAAAAGTTTTGAAAAGTTTCAAAAAAACATTCCGTCGCAATTTATTAACATGGGACCGGCTGAACAAAACATTATAAGTGTTGCCGCTGGCCTTGCTTTAGGAGGAAAAAAGGTTTTTACCCACGCTATTGCAAGCTTTATTACATCACGCTGTTATGAACAAATTAAAATTGATATTGGATTGATGAATTTACCTGTAACCATTTTGGGCGTTGGCGGAGGTTATTCTTATGAAAGTGATGGACCCACTCATCATTCAAATCAAGATCTAGCTATAATGAGAGCAATTCCCGGATTAACTATTTTAAACGCTTCAGATCCAATAAGTTTGGCGAATTTTCCCGCTTTGGCCTATAACAGTCCCAGTCCGGTCTATATTCGTTTCGATAAAGGGAACTATCCTTTTATTTACAAAGCTAATCATAATTTTAAAAATGGCTTACACATGATTAAACCTGGTAATGATTTAATCATTGTTTCTACGGGAATTATGACCCACCGAGCGTTAGAGGTTGCCCAAATTCTTAAAGAACATAACATCAAGGCTGGGGTTATCGATTTATATCGCATAAAGCCAATTAATGAAAACCTGCTATTAAAATTTTTGCAAAAAACCAAAAATATTATTACCATAGAAGAGCACTTAATGTACGGAGGAATTGGCACTATTATAAGTGATTTTTTATGCGACCACAATCTTCCTTTAAGATTTAAACGTTTTGGTCTCGTCGATAATTACTGTTTTAACTACGGTAGTCGTGGCTACATGCATAAAAAAGCATGCCTCGATGTTAACGCTATAGTTAGACAGATCCTTTTATGGTTAAAAAAGTAAACATAAAAAATGACAGAATACTCATTATAGTTGTTGGGTACTTTCCGTTTAAGGAAAGGGCTTATTACGAGTTCCCTTTAGGGTTGGCCTATGTATCTGCATGCTTGAAACAAGCAGGTTATATCGTGGATGTGCTTAATTTAAATCATTATGATGGCAATCAATTCGATTTAATTAAGGAGAAAATGGTTGAAAATAGCTACGGATATGTTTTGACTGGCGGTCTGTCTGCCCATTTTCAGCAGATCAAAGCTATTATTGATGATGTTCGTAATTCTGGCTCGACCGCTAAAATAATAATAGGCGGTGGTATAGTAACGGCTACTCCGAAATTAATGTATGATTTCCTAGGGCCTGATTATATGGTTTTGGGAGAGGGCGAGATTACTGCTGTTGAATTAATAAAAGAAATTAACAACGGCGGAAAGAATTTAAAACGCGTTAAGGGAATTGGCTATTCTAACTCTTCTGGAAAATTGGTTGTCACTTTGCCAAGAGAGCCGATTATGGATCTTGACAGCCTTCCCTGGCCCGATCTGGAAGGTTTTGAATTTGAAAAATATCTTGAATCACAGACGCCAAACGATACTTTATATTTGTACATTAATGATAAGCCTCGATTTTATCCAATAATTTCTAGCCGTGGATGTCCTTATAATTGTACTTTTTGTTATCATCCTTTAGGACAGAAATATCGAAGTCGTTCTATTGATAACTTTATGGAAGAAGTAAAATATGTTACGGAAAAATATAATGTCAACAACTTAGCGATTTTTGATGAGCTTTTATCTTCTAATCGTAAGCGTTTATTTGAAATTTGTGAACGTTTAAAGAATCTGCCAGGTAAGTTACATTGGATGTGTCAATTGCGGGTAGATAACATTGATGAACAAATGCTAAGTATAATGAAAGAAGCCGGTTGTTTTCTTATTAGTTATGGTTTTGAAAGTGTCAGTGATATTGTGCTCAAAAGCATGAAGAAACATATTACAAAAGTACAAATTGAAAAGGCGCTCATTCTAACGCGAAAAGCTGGAATAGGAATTCAAGGATATTTTATATTTGGTGATACTGCAGAAACAAAAGAAACTGCATACGAAACATTACATTTTTGGAAAAAGTATCGTGATTATCATATTACTATGGGATATGTTCGTCCTTATCCCGGCTCAGAACTATGGAATAGGGAAATAGTGGAGGGGAGACTGAATACTGCTGCAGATCAGCTTAGGCTCCTTGACCAGTGTGTGAATGATCCTCGTAATTTAAGTAGAATGGATAAAAAAGAGTGGTTCGAATTGCAAAAAGATGTCCAGAAGGCAATTATCTTAAATAAACATTTTGGCGAATTAATTTCTAGTGAGAAAATTGTTGAGAATAAATATTCTATTACTATTTGTTGTCCTCACTGCCAGCAGGTAATTACTTACAAAAATTTTCATCAACGCATTTTAGGCATTTTTAAACTTGCTTGCCGCAATTGTAACCAAACAATGAATATGACGCCTCTGGCGTTTGGACATGTAAAGGATGATTATGAGCGAAATCTGGCAGTTTATAAAAAAATAAAAGATGATCATGTGCCTGTAACGGTAATTCCATGTATGAGCGAACCTGAATTTTCTGCTATGGCCGAAATTTCCTTGGAGGGTACTAATATACAAAATTTTATGGATATCCGTGATGATAAAGTAAATAGAATATACATGGGAAAGAAAGTGCTAAAACAAAACGTAAAAAATGTAAATTCATGTAAGGAGTACTATTTTTTAATTCCTCTTACGCGCCATGCTAATCGGATTTTTTCGTATCTGCTATCATCGGGAGTAAAGGAAAACCACATTTGTCGGTTAGACGAAATTATTGTTGGGCCAATTAAAGAAAACGCTTTTTGTCAAGCCTAAACAAATATGTATCAAGATAAAAAAGTATTAGTAGCCGGTGGAACAGGAACAATAGGTATTCCTCTGGTAAAAAATTTAAGAAAGTTGGGCGCAGATGTGACAGTTGTTTCTTTAGATAACACTAATTATGTTAAAACGGTGCTGGGTAATAAGATTCGTTTCTGGCAAGCGGATCTCACTGACTATAACAACTGTCTGAACGCTACCAAAAATCAAGATTATGTTTTTAATCTTATTGGATTAAAGGGTTCTGTCGGAATCGGAGAGACAAAAGTGGCTAGCTATTTTGTTTCAATGTTGCGTTTTCAGACAAATCTGATGGAGGCCGCATTCCGTTCAGGAATTAAGCGTTACTTGTTTGTAAGTAGTGTCTGTGTTTATCCTCCTTCAAAACTGCATAAGGAAGATAATGCGTGGAATGGCCTGCCAAGGCAAAACGATCGCTATCCTGGTATAGCAAAAAGAGTGGGCGAAATTCAGGGCGAGACCTATATGCATGAATATGGATGGGATGCAGTAAGAATAGTTAGGCCCTCTAATGTTTATGGTCCTTTCGATGATTTCAATCCCACAAGTGCTCAAGTCATTCCTGCATTAATTCGGAGAATGATTAACGGAGAAAATCCTATAAAAGTATGGGGAGATGGTTCGGCCGTGAGAGATTTCATATTTTCAGAAGATGTTGTCGATGGAATGCTTTTGGCATTAGAAAAAGCGCTTCCAGGTGTGCCCATTAATCTTGGTAGTGGGAGGGGATGTACAATAAAAAAACTAGCAGAAACCATTGCTAGGCATGTTCCTACAGCACCCTTGATAGAGTGGGATTTCTCCAGGCCATCAGGTGATCCTATTAGAGTTTTATGTACAAAGAGGGCCAGAAAACTGCTTGGCTTTAAGCCAAAGACAACACTTGATGAAGGTATCCAGAAAACAATTGACTGGTTTCTGAATAACCAAGAATTAGCCGACCAAAAAGGGAGAGCCTTCGAGCTTCTTCAAAATCAAAATAAAATAACAAAAAAATATGAATAAAAAAAATAACCGTCTATACCTTCCAACACTTGCCGACTTAATAGATCAATTGGCCATTGATCAAATTAAAGAAGTCTTAAGGCCAGCGAATAAAGATAGCTATGCCAGAGAAATGAAAAAAATAGGCCATGATATCGACATCCTAATCGAAGAAAAACAATTGAAGCTATCGGCTCGGTTGATTAGAATTATCATTGCCCTTGCCCAGCTAAATCTTCATATCTGGCACCACAAAGATAAAATGCAACACGACCAAAAACACTATTCGGAGTTGTTAAAGTTTGCTCACCAATTAAACGGACTTCGTAATCAAATGAAGAATTTGATCTTGGAAGAGATTGGATGTAAAGAACCGAGCACTAGAAAAACTAATTTTAATACCGACGGTCTTGATGGTTGGGAAATTAGCATAGAATAATAGAGTAAAACTATGAAATATAAAAAACTGGGAGATACCTCGGTTAAAATTTCTGCAATTGGACTAGGTACTACTGGTTCTGGCAGTTATTTAAATATTGATCATCAAAAGACTAAACAACGTATCGAACTATACCAGCAGGCTATTGATTTAGGGCTGACATATTTTGATACAGCAGAAATCTATGGCGGTGGTTATGCTGAGGAAGTTCTGGGTAGGGCAATTAAAGGTATTAGAGATAAAGTATTTATTGCCTCGAAATTTAATCCAAACAATAATTCCTTTGATATGGTTATGAAATCTGTTGAAGGTAGCTTGAAAAGACTAAACACAGACTATATTGATTTATACCAAGTCCACTGGCCAAATCCGTTGATTCCGATATCTGAGACAATGGAGGCGCTTGAAAAACTAGTTGAACAAGGGAAAATAAAGCACATTGGTGTTAGCAACTTTTCCCTAGACGAATTTAAAGAGGCACAAAATTTTTTACAAAAAGAAAAAGTTATCTCCATTCAAGTTGAGTATAATTTACTTGATCGTACCATTGAAAAAGAAATTCTTCCTTATTGCACGAAAAATAATGTATCAGTTATTGCTTATAGTCCTCTAAACCAAGGTAAATTAACTTGGCGGAATAAGCAGACTGTTATTCTTGATAATATAGCTAAAAAGTACGGAAAGACCTCTTGCCAAATTATTTTCAACTGGCTTATCTCACACTCTCCAGTGATTGCTTTAACAAAAATAAACAACTCGGAACATTTAAAAGAAAATATTTTGTCAACAGTATTTACCTTGGATAAAAGCGATCTAAAATTAATAAATAATACATTCTGTGAAAAACCTATCAATGTGCCAACACAAAAAATTCGTGTAAATAAAATAGATGATCGACCAGCCTACAGTTCAGTTCAAGAAGCAATAGAAAATAAATTAGACTTTATTCCCAGTCCTCAAATTTTAGCTGAAAATATTTTATCACGAAAGATATTTAAACCAATTCGATTAGTATCCACTAAAGACCGTACCGGAAAATATGATTATGATCTAGACACGTATGATTTAATGGGAGAAATTAAGAAGTATTGGGCATGGATAATTGCTTATGGCCCTAACGTACCCATCCCAGCCTATTATCTAGAATAACAATTAAGAATAACAATTTATGAAACAAAAAATTTTCAAATTAACTCTAAAAGATTTTGCCAGATTTATAGGAACAATTGTTAATGATATACCTAAGGATTGTAGAGAGCTAATTGCTAAATTTGACTCTCGATGCAGGAAATTAAATCAAGCAGAACGGGACAAAATTATTTTGGATATTTTAAAACGAATAGATTCTCCTGACCTTTCTATCTCTGGGGACAAAAATAAAAAAAACTGGGAAAAGGGCTGGAAAGAAAATCTGCAAAATTTTATTAAAAGCAATTACGATATTAATGAGTTAGTTCCTAAATATGTTAAATCTGATTACCCTATTAGGCTTTATAGTGATTACGTGATGCCTTTTGATGCTAAATTTGAACTGCATTGGTGCAATATTTTCCGACAGTGGCTTTTTAAAAAATATTTTAAAGATGTGGAACATATCTATGACTTTGGCTGCGGCACAGGTTTGAATCTTGTTAAGCTGGCAAAAATTTTTCCTCAAAAAAAATTATATGGTCTGGACTGGGTAAAACCCTCTATGGACATTCTTAAATTATTGGCCAAAAAGCATGATTATAATATAAAAGGATATTTGTTTGATATGTTTGCCCCTGATGAAACTTTTGACATTCAAGAAAATAGTGGAATTCTGGCTTGGGGGGCCTTAGAACAAATGGGGCATAATTTTGAGCCCTTCCTCCAATTTATTTTGAAGAAATCACCAAGGATTTTTGTTCTTGTTAATACAATTGTGGAATTATATGATGAGAGTAATTTGGTTGACTACTTGGCTATTAAATTTAATAAGAGACGGAATTATTTAGAGGAATTTTTGCCTCGTCTGCGTCAATTGGAAACAGAAGGCAAAATCGAAATCTTAAAAATTCAGAAAGTGCCATTTGGGACCCTGTATCTTGATGGTTTCTCTTTTATTGTCTGGCGATCTAAAAAAGTATAATTTTTATGAAATACAAAAAACTCAAAAAGACAACTTCTCGAATACCCGTTATCGGACAAGGCACTATGGGAATTGGCGGCTATCTCTCAAAAGACACCACCAGTGATGATAGAGACGTTAGGGCGCTAAGACTTGGTATCAAACTAGGAGTGACTTTTATTGATACGGCAGAAGGTTACGGGGCTGGGCATTCTGAAGAGCTGGTTGGTGAAGCGATTAAAGGAATCAGGGAAAAAGTTTTCATCGCGACAAAATTTTCTCCCGAAAACAGTAGTTATCAAAAAGTATTGCGCTCAGCAGAAGAGAGCATCAGAAGATTAAAGACAAATTACATCGATCTTTATCAGGTCCATTGGCCCAATCCCAAAATTCCTATTGAAGAAACAATAACAGCTATGGAAGATCTTGTTAAACAAGGTAAGGTGAGATATATCGGAGTTAGTAATTTTTCGTTAGGGCAAATGAAAGAAGCTCAAAAAGCGCTTCGGCAAAATAAACTTTTTTCAACCGAAATGGAGTATAATCTTTTCGACCGTTTTATTGAAAAAGACATACTCCCTTATTGCGAAAAAGAAAAAATAATAACTATAGCTTATAGTCCTTTAGATCAGGGAAGAATTGTCTCTGAAGAAGAGAACAAGTTAAAAGTATTACGTTCTATCGCCCAAAAATACGGAAAGACAGTTTCCCAAATAGTTTTAAATTGGCTGGTTTCACATCCAACCGTTATTGCTATTCCTAAAGCAACCGAAGAAAGCTACATTAAAGAAAATGCCTTAGCTGCCGATTTTGAGATGAGTAAAGAAGATTTTGATGAAATCGACAGAATTTATACTCGCGAAACAATATATGTGCCAGTACAGGAAATTAATGTAAGTATAATTGGCCAGGGTGATAGAAAAGTTTATCAAACCCTGACAGAGGCGCTAGAAAATAAACTGAATTTTGTTCCAAGCCCTGCAGATTTGGCTCAATATATTAAAAATCATCCTGAGGAAGAGATAAAACCAGTTAGGTTAATTCTCGTTCAAGATAGTAAGTTTAAATATGATTTGATAGAAGGGAGAGTGCGTTATTGGGCTTGGGTTATTGCTCATAAGGGCGAAAAACCCATTCCAGCATATATTAGAAGAAAACTTTAAAATAAGTAATTATTAAATAGGTCGAATTAGAATAATTTTAATTAAAAATATGGAAAAAAATATTCCTAAAATCTATAACAGTCCTGAAGAAAAAACAATTCGGGAACAATTTGTCGAATATTTTAGAAAGTGTCCCATTCCGAACGATCAGATTCTTTCTAATCTTGGATTGTTTCTAAATTCCAAGAACCTTTCAAGGATTATTTTTATGGATTATCTTTACAGGAAAATTATTGATGTTCAAGGAATTGTTGTTGAATTTGGAACGTGGTGGGGACAAAATTTATCTTTATTTTCTGCTCTTAGAGGAATATATGAACCGTTTAATCGTCACAGAAAAATAGTTGGTTTCGACACTTTTACCGGCTTTCCTTCTATTTCAGAAAAAGATGGCAGTTCCGATCTTGTAAACAAAGGAAATCTTGCCTTAACCGAGAATTACGTTGACTACTTAAAGAAAATAATGGAATTTCAAGAAAAAGACAATCCTTTGTCCCACATTAAGAAATTCGAGATTGTGCCTGGAGACGCTACGGTAACAATAAATAAGTTTCTTGAGGACAATCCGGAAACAATTATTGCTCTCGCTTATTTTGATTTTGACATTTACGAGCCCACTAAAAAATGCTTGGAAGCAATTAAACCCAGATTAGTGAAAGGGAGTATTTTAGGATTTGACGAGCTTAATGACCATGATTCGCCTGGCGAAACCTTGGCGCTTGATGAAGTCTTCGGATTAAACAACATAAAATTAAGGAGATATCCTTATGCTTCAAGGACTTCTTATTTTGTCGTTGAATAAGGAATAATTAGACAGTCAAAATAATTATGATAGAAGACAGTATCCTTAAAAGTTTTGCCAAGAAAAACGTCTTAGTAACCGGAGGAACCGGATTGATCGGTAGGCAGGTAGTAGATATTTTATGCAATGCTGGAGCGAATGTCAGAATTGTTTCTCTGGATAAGATAAATGTAGACAAGAGAGTCAAGTATATTTTCGGAGACCTTGCTGATTTTGAGTTCTGTAAGAAAATTACCAAAGGCATGGATTTTGTCTTTCATCTGGCTGGGATCAAAGGTTCAGTTGAAGTAACAAAAAAGAAACCTGCCAGTTTTTTCGTCCCGCTTTTACAAATGAATACCAGTGTTTTGGAGGCTTGCAGGATAAACAATGTTAAGAAAGTGGTATATACCAGTTCAATAGGCGCTTATGCTTCAGCTGAAGTATTCAAAGAAGGGGAGAATTTAGAAGGTCCTCCCATGGACATGTTTCCTGGTTGGGCAAAGAGAATGGCCGAGCTACAGATCCAGGCATACAACATTCAGTACGGCTTGGACAATTTCGCTATTGTCAGACCGTGCAATGTTTACGGTCCCGGAGACAACTTTGATCCGGAAAACGCCATGGTTATCCCTTCGTTAATGTATAGAATTTATCACAAGGAGAATCCGGTAGTTGTCTGGGGAGATGGTACAGCAATTCGCGATTTTGCTTTCAGCCGCGATGTAGCCGAGGGTATAATTCTGGCTTTGTATTTCGGCACCAAATCAAAATTCGTAAATCTGGGGAGCGGTCAAGGATATTCCATCAAAGAACTGGTTGAAACTTTACGAAGTTTTATTGATTTCAACTATGAATTTGATGCCAGCAAATCAGGAGGTTTTCCAAGAAGGGTGATGGACATTTCTTTGGCTAAGGAGTTAATTCACTACAATCCGAGCACTTCTTTGCCAGATGGCCTGAAAGAAACCTGGAACTGGTTTATAAACAATCAAGATGAGTATTTGAAAAGAAAAAATTATTTTAAAGAATCATGATTAAAGTCTCAAAAACAAAACTAGATAACGTTTTATTGTTTCAGCTGGAACATTTTAAGGACTATCGGGGCACGTATACTTCAATTTACAATAAGGAAGAGTTTGCTAAAACGATAAAAAGGGAGTTGGGCAAAGAGGTGGAATTTCTTGAAGACGATTACGCTTTTTCCAGGAAAAACGTTATAAGGGGAATTCACGGAGACGACAGAACCTGGAAACTGGTAACCTGTCTTTTCGGAGAGTTTTACATTGTCGTTGTCAATTGCGACGAAGAATCAAAAGATTTTGGCAAGTGGGAAAAGTTTGTTTTAACAAGAGAAAACGGCAAGCAGGTTTTAATCCCGCCAAAACACGGCCATGCCTACGCAGTTTTGAGCGACAAAGCAGTTTTCCATTACAAGCAGTCTTGTTATTACCGGGGCATGGAAAAGCAGTTTACTTACAAGTATGACGATCCAAGGTTTAATATTCCCTGGCCGATAAAAAATCCTATTCTTTCCAAAAGAGATGAACAAGGACACATATAAAAATCATGTCTATTAATACAAATTATTTTAAGAATAAAAAAGTTTTGGTAGCTGGCGGAGCCGGCTTTGTCGGCACGAATTTAATTAAAAAATTGCTTGAAATAGGGGCAAAAGTAAGGGCTATTGATATAAAAGAATTGCAAATCCAAGACGATCGCGTTGAGTATCTCCAGGGTGATCTTACAAAAAAAGAAGATTGTCAAAAAGCAGTTAAGGATATTGAATATGTTTTTATGTTGGCGGCGAATACTTCAGGCGCTGCGGTTATGGAGAAAACTCCACTAGTTCACGTTACCCCAAATATTATTATGAACAGCTTGATGTTGGAATCGGCGTATGAGGCTGGGGTCAAAAAATTCTTATTCCATAGCAGCAATACGGTTTATCCAGTTTTAGATCGTCCTGCAAAGGAGGAGGATATGAAATATGGCGATGTTTTCTCAAAATATTATTTTGTTGCTTGGATGAAGCAGTTTTCTGAAGTTCTTTGCGAAATGTACACAAAGATAAAGAATCCGATGAAAACAGTAGTTACTAGGCCCGCAAATATTTACGGTCCGTATAGCGGTTTTGATCCAGAAACATCTCATGTAATACCTGCTTTAATAAGAAGAGTGGTCGAGAGAGAGAATCCATTAATTGTTTGGGGTGACGGCAATGATATAAAAGATTTTATTTATATAGATGATCTTATTGAAGGAGATTTGTTGGCAATGGAAAAAATCGATAATTTTGAGCCGATAAATATAGCTTCTGGTCAATCATACACAATTAAAGATGTCTTAAGGGCTATTTTGGAAGCAGATAACTATCAGGATGCCGAAATTGTTTTTGATGCCTCTAAACCGACTATGATACCAAAACGATTAATTGATAATTATAAGGCTAAGGAGCTTTTAGGTTTTGAGGCTAAAACACCATTATTAAAAGGAATTAAGGAAACCGTAAATTGGTATAAGAATACTATTTCAAAAATATGATTATTACTAGAACGCCTTTTCGTATTTCGTTTTTCGGGGGAGGGACAGATTACCCGGTTTGGTATGAAGAAAACGGCGGGGCCGTATTAAGCACCACTATAAACAAATACTGCTATATAACGACAAGATACCTTCCTCCGTTTTTTGATTACAAGTACAGGATAAGATACACTCTCCGCGAGGAAACCAAAGACATTTCTGAAATAAAGCATCCTTCTGTTAGAGAATGTTTGAAATACCTTAACATTAATCGCGGCATTGAAATGGTTCATGCAGCTGACTTGCCAGCTCGCTCAGGCCTTGGTTCCAGTTCCGCTTTTACCGTCGGTTTCCTGCACAGTTTGTACGCTTTGACCGGAAAAATGGTAACCAAAAGGCAGCTGGCTCTTGATGCAATTCATGTTGAGCAGGATTTGATTAAGGAAAACGTTGGCTCTCAGGACCAAGCAAACGCTGCTTTTGGCAGTTTTAATAAAATAGAGTTTGGCGGCCAGGAGAAAATACGCGTCCAACCTATAACCATCAGCGGAGAGAAGTTAAAATTGCTTCAGGACCATTTGATGCTGTTTTTTACCGGTTTTTCCCGAGACGCTTCAGAAGTTGCCGGAGAACAGATTAAAAAAACCCCTTCCAAGGGGCAGGAATTGAAAACAATGAGGCAAATGGTAGACGAAGCAATTAATATTCTTAATGGCGATGCTGATAAAATTGAGGATTTTGGCAGACTTCTTCACGAGTCCTGGAAAATAAAAAGAAGCCTAACAGATCAAATATCAAACGGTCAAATTGATAATATTTACGAAACAGGTCTTAAAGCAGGAGCCTTAGGAGGAAAATTATGCGGGGCCGGCAGTGGCGGATTTATGTTCTTTTTCGCGCCGCCCGAAGCGCAGGCGCAAATAAAAGAAAGATTGAAACATCTTTTGCATGTGCCCTTTCGCTTTGATGATTTAGGCAGCCAAATAATTTTTCACAGCGCTCAAGACTTTTTTTAAAAATATGGACAAAATATTTTTAATCAACAAAGTAATAAAAGACAGTTGTGAAACAAAAAGAAAAATCTTGGAAAACAGGGAGATCTTGTCAATGATTGAAAAAATCACTGAAGAAATGATAAAAGCGTTCAAAAGCGGAAAGAAAGTTCTTTTTTGCGGAAACGGCGGAAGCGCGGCCGACGCCCAACATTTAGCAGCAGAACTTTCCGGGAAGTTTTACTTAGACAGGGATCCTTTGCCCGCAGAACCCTTAAATATCAACACTTCTTTTTTGACTGCAGTGGCCAATGATATCTCCTATGAAGAGGTTTTTGCAAGATTAATAAATGCTATAGGTCAACCAGGAGATATTTTGGTTGCCCTTTCAACTTCTGGCAATTCAATGAATATTATAAAAGCCATTGAAGCTGCTAATAAGAAGGAAATGATTACAGTTGGCTTAACTGGGGAAACCGGCGGCAAAGTGAGACATCTTTGCAATTATTTGATTAAGGTGCCATCAACTGACACTCCGAGAGTTCAGGAAGCTCATACTTTGATCGGACATATTATTTGCGAAATAGTGGAAAAGGAAATTTTTGGAGATAAAAACATTAAAGAATCATGAAAGCAGTAATATTGGCAGGAGGGAAGGGTACGCGCTTATTTCCTTTAACCAGAAGGATTCCAAAGGCATTGGTGGAAATAGGCGGAAAATCGGTTATTGAACACCAAATTGTGCTTTTGAGGGATTACGGGATTAGAGAAATCTGGATACTTTCCGGCTATTTGAGCAGCCAAGTGAAAGAATATCTTCAAAACGGCAGAAAATGGAATGTTAATATCCATTATCTGCAGGAGAAAAAACCTTTGGGAACAGCAGGAGCCCTTAAGACTTTGGAAAAGCTAATACAGAAAGATGATTTTTTAGTTTTGTCCGGAGACGTAATGTTGGATTTCAACATTAAGAGGTTTATCAACTATCACCGCCAAAAGAAAGCTGCCACAATTATTGTTCATCCCAATGACCATCCGGCAGACAGCGATTTGGTTGAAGTTGATAATCAAGGGAAAATTATTTCTTTATTAAAACGGCCTCATCCTAAAGCTAGTGTTTTCCGTAATTTAAGCATTGCTTCCGTTTATATTTTTTCGCCAAAGATTTTTAAATATATCCCTCAAAGGAGAAAATGCGATATCGAAAAAGATATATTGCCTTTGGTTTTGAAATCAAAAGAGAAAATTTATGCCTATAATACTCCAGAATACATAAAGGATATCGGGACCCTAAAAAGGCTGAAAGAAGTAAGGGGAGATTACAGTTCAGGGAAGATCAGGAGAATTAACCTTAAAAATAAAAGGAAAGCCGTGTTTCTCGACAGAGACGGCGTTATCAATAAGGAGGTAGATCAGCTTTCTAGGATAAAAGATTTTGAATTATATAGTTTTGCCGCCAAGGCCGTAAAAAAGATTAACGATTCCGATTACCTGACTATTATAGTCACCAATCAGCCGATGATTGCTAAAGGTTTTATGACAAAAAACGATTTAAGTGAAATACATAAAAAATTGGAAACAGAGCTCGGCTTAAGGAGAGCGAAAATAGATGCCATTTATTATTGCCCCCATCATCCGGAAAAGGGGTTTGTCGGCGAGGTGCCGGAATTGAAAATTAAATGCAGCTGCCGCAAGCCGTTGCCAGGTCTTTTTCTGAAAGCGCGCAAAGACTTCAATATTGATTTTAAAAAGTCATATTTGGTTGGCGATCAGGAAAGGGATATTCTGGTTGGCAGGAAAATCGGCTGTAAGACTATTCTGGTCAGAACCGGTCTCGGGAAAAATTACAAGAACGCCGTTAAGCCGGATTTTATTGCTAAAAATCTGTTAGAAGCAGTTACTAAAATAATAATCAAATAGCTTTAAATGAAATACGATAAAATCAACTTTTTATATAGAACCCCAATTTCAGCTTTCGCCCCAGGTATACTTTATAAGGATTTAGAAAATAATTTAAGAAAAAATGAATTATTACATTATGCCTATGATTTATCTGGGAAAGAACCTCTTAATATAAAAGAGTTTTTTAAATATCCTGTTTTATGCATCAATGGTTCCTGGGAACCCTTATTTGATATTGTAAAATCAATTTCCGGCCGGCAATTTGTTGCCGAACTAAATTCAGAACTTTTATTCAAAGGCGATCATTATAAGGGATTAAAAAAATTTATAATTCCAAAATTTTCCAGAATAGGAAAATATTTTAAAATTTTAAAAGAGGAGCCGCGGCGAAGATCTAAAGAGTTTTTTGAAGAGTTTAAGATGCTGTTTAAAATAAATATATCCAAGGACTATTCCTACCCTTATAAAGTAATGGAAGAGAGATCAAAATATTTCAATCTGTATTTTTCTGCATTTGAAGAAGAATTAAATAAATATTTCGGAAAAGCTTGCTATTGGTATTGTCCTTGGGTTGATACCGATTTGTTGGACAATATCGCTTTTCCCTTATCAGATAAGATATTATTTGTCGGAGCTATTCATAAGGAAAGAATAAATTTTTTTAAACAGGACAAAAATAAAATTATTGAAATCAGAAATACCGCGCCCAAAAAAGATTCCATAGAAAACATTAAAGAGCTGTGTAAATTGATTAATAATTATAAATATACGATTTGCCCCATCGGCGTGACTGATAAGTACATTCCCGGTAAAATTTATGAATACATGGCTTGTAAAAGATTGTGTTTCTGTTATTTACCAGAAGGGAGCGCATTTAGAATACAACGGCTTTTTGAAAACGGGAAAGAAATAGTTTATTTTAAAACTTTTCCCGAATTGGAAGAAAAATACCGATATTACTTGAAAAATCCTAAAGAAGCTAATCTAATTGCTCAAGCTGGTTACAAGAAGATTAGGGAATATCACAATGCCGACATTAGAGCAAAGCGATTTGCTAAAATAATCTTACACCATGCTAACGGTGGGAGATATGATAAATCTTTTAATAATATTTCTTTATTTGGCGGAAAATCAATTTTAAAATTATGAAGAAAAAAAATATTTTTTTAGGCATCGGAGTGGGAATAATTCTTATTGTTGGTGGTTGGCTAATATTTTCTGATGAAATTAGTCAGTCAATTTTCCAACAGAAAATTAAAATCCTACCAGAGAATATTAAACAGGAAGTAGTTTTGGTTATTGATGATGGCGAGGAGTCACCGAAGACTTTTGAAGTAAAGGTTGAAGAGGAGATGACCACTTTTGATTTGTTAAAAAGTAAAACAGAGGAGTTAAATATAGTCTTAGAAACAAAAACTTATGATTTTGGAGTATTAATTGAAGCGATCGGTGATAAAAAAAATGGAGAAGATGGGAAATATTGGATGTACTATGTTAATGGAGAAATGCCGGTGGTTGCTGCTGATAAAAAAGAGATAAGGCTAGGGGATAAAGTCGAATTTAAATTTGAAAAATCACCTTTTTAATTTATGGAAATTTCTAAAAAAGGAAAAATTTTAGAATTTTCGGTTGCTGTACTTTTAGTTTTAATAGGAGTTAGTTTACGTTTTCTTCCTCATCCTCCCAATTTTACTCCAATTTTAGCCATTGCTTTGTTTGGAGGATTTTATTTTTCTAGAAAAATAGCTTTTATTTTACCAATCGCGGCGATGGTCATTACTGATGTTTTTATTGGGTATTATGAACTAAAATTAATGGCTGTAGTCTACGGAAGTTTTCTTTTATGTGTAGTTTTGGGATTTTGGTTAAAGAAAAACAAAAAATGGTACACAATTTTAGGAGGCTCTCTTTTGGCAGCCATTATATTTTTTCTTTTAACAAATTTTTCCGTCTGGGCTTTTACCCCTTGGTATGCTAAAACTTTTTCTGGGATAATCCAATGCTATTTAATGGCTTTGCCGTTTTTCAAAAATACATTGTTAAGTAATTTATTTTATGTTTCTGTATTTTTCAGTGTTTATGAGGTGGCAAGATATTTTATCAGAAAGAAACGTGAAATAGTTTTATTAAGCGGTTTAAAATCTATAAATAGAAAATATTAAAAATAGTCTTATCTATAAAATTATGATTGAAGTTTCTGTAATAATACCTTGTCGGAATGAAGAAAAGTATATCGGGAAATGCTTGAGCTCTTTGCTAAATCAAGATTATCCAAAAGAAAAACTGGAAGTTTTGGTGATTGATGGAATGTCCAAAGATAAAACCAGAGAAATCATAGAAAAATTCAAAATTCAAAACTCAAAAATCAAAATCAGATTGTTGGATAATCCGAAGAAATTTACCCCCTTTGCTTTGAATGTCGGCATTAAAAATGCTAAAGGCGATATTATTGTCAGGATGGACGCTCATGCCGGCTATGAAAAAGATTATATTTCAAAATGCGTAAAATACTCCATTGAGTACAACGCAGACAATGTTGGCGGATTTATGAAAACTTTGCCAGCCGGAAAGAGTTTAATGGCAAAGGCCATTGCTTATTGTTTGTCTAATGTTTTCGGAGTAGGCGGTTCATATTTCAGGACCGGATCAAAAGAGCCTCGCTGGGTGGATACGGTTTTTGGCGGATGCTTTAAAAAGAATGTCTTTAACAAGATAGGGCTTTTCAACGAAAATCTGTTCCGGAGCCAGGATATGGAATTTAATTTAAGATTGAAAAAGGCCGGAGGTAAAATTCTTTTAGCTCCAGATATTGTAAGCTATTATTATCCCAAATCCACTCTTAAAGATTTTTTTGTTCATAATATTAAAGACGGGATTTGGGCGATTTATCCTTTGAAATTTGTTAAATTTCCCCTAAAATTAAGGCATTATATCCCTTTGATTTTAGTTTTGACCTTGCCTTTGAGCATTTGGCCATATATTCTGCTTTCTTTGTTTTTTTCCTTTAAAGTCGCAGTTAGAGAAAAAGATATCAAATTGTTTTTCATAATGCCCTTGGTATTTGCTGCCAGGCATATAGGATACGGCTTAGGTTCAATCTGGGGCTTAGTAAAATTATTATTTTAAAGCAATGGAAACAAGGAAACAGAAAGAAATTGAATATTACGATAAGCAGGCGGAAAACTGGCTGAGGGATAATCCCAATAAAATACAAGAAGGGGACTTTGAAGGTTTTAATCCGTTGGTTTTGTCCAGTTTTCAGTTTTGTTATAAACTTCTTGGCAGGAATTGTCAGAATAAGATAGTTTTGGATTTTGGCTGCGGTAATGGCGTTCATTCCATTTTTCCCGTAAAAATGGGAGCAAAAAAACTCGTCGGCATTGATTTGTCCGAGTCTTCTCTCAAGATAGCCATAGAAAGGGCAAAAAAAGAAGGAGTTTCAGATAAAACAGAATTTTTGGTGATGGATTGCGAGAAAATGGATTTTCCTGATAATTATTTTGATATTATTTTCGACGGAGGCACCTTTTCTTCTTTGGATTTGAACAAAGCGTATCCCGAACTGTTCCGCGTTTTAAAGCCAGGAGGCATTTTAATCGGAATTGAGACGTTCGGACACAATCCCTTTACCAATTTGAAGAGAAAAATAAATAAATTAGTCGGTAAAAGAACTGGATGGGCGGCAGAGCACATTTTTCAAACTAAAGATTTAAAAGAAGCGGGAAAATACTTTAAAGAGATTGAGGTTCATTATTTTCATTTAAAGTCATGGCTGGCTTTTCCGTTTTTAAGCTTGCCTGGAGGAAAGCTTCTACTGAAGATTCTGGAAGCAATTGAAAAACCTTTTCTTAAGATACCATTTTTGAATAAGTACGCATTTAAAGTGGTATTTGTTTTTAAAAACCCAAAGGTCAAAGAGATAATCTCTTTTTAACCTCATCTGAGGATTCGGCAAATGATTAAAAGACTATTTGATATCATATTTTCCCTTTTTGGCTTGATATTAACTTCTCCTTTGTTTTTGCTTTTTTCTTTTCTGATAAAACGGGAATCACCGGGACCTGTTTTTTATCGTGGCAAAAGGGCGGGAAAAGGAGGAAAAGAATTTCTTATCTTCAAGTTCAGAACCATGGTCGTTGATGCTGAAAAGATAGGGGGGCCCTCAACTTCCGGAGACGACCCACGTCTTTTAAAAATAGGCAGGATTTTAAGGAGATACCAATTAGATGAACTGTCCCAGTTTATAAACATTTTAAAAGGAGAAATGTCGTTTGTCGGGCCAAGGCCGGAAGTGCCTTCGGAAGTGGCAAGATATGACAAGGAAGACAGGGAATTAATCCTTTCAATAAAGCCAGGATTGACTGATTTGGCAACCTTGGAAAACGTTCATGAAGAGGAAATTTTAAGGGGAGCAGAAGATCCCCACGAAGCTTACAGGAGATTAATCCAGCCGAAAAAAATACAATTAGCCAAAGAATACGTGAAAAGGCGCTCTTTCTGGCTGGATATTAAGATTATTCTTAAAACCCTCAAATCTGCGATTTTTTAAATGTTTTCTTTGAAAAAATAACCCTCCGTATTTAAAATACGAAGGGTTGTTTTGCTTTGGCTTTTTTAAGCTCTCCGAATTCCAATACAATAGCTGTCGCCTCATCTGGCTTTTCCTCGTTCATTCTCTTTTTGATTAGCATCTCTTCAAGGGTCAATCCGTTATCTTGATAATCGCGAATTGACCTTTCAGCTAGTCTTAGCAGCCTTTCAGGAGAAGTCTCTTCATAAGGGAAAAAACCGTCAGAACAGAGAATAATGATTTCAAGGTCTTTAATGGGAAGCGAAAAGGAATTCCAGTATTTTTCCAGAATCGGCTGGCCGTTCAAAACATAGTAGCTGTCTTTTGATTGGGGATTGTTAATGTCTTGCTGTCGGAGTTTGGCAAGTATGGGCGCGAATTCTACCCACATTTCTTCCTCGTTGTTGCCGTTTCTTTGAAGAATTTCCTCCCGGATTTCCATGGTTTTCTTTTCATGACTGTAAACGGGATTGGGAGTAAAACCAATTTTCCCTGATCGATAGCGCCAGAATATCAGACAGTCGCCAAACTGCAAGAAATTCAGTACATTTTCTTTAACCTTTGCGATGGCGAAGCAAGCTCCGGGAATACGGCCGGCATTTTCTATGGATAACCCGTGAGCTTTGATGGTTTTTCCGACTACTACATTTATAATAGAAGTATAGGACTCTAGAGAAATATTAGCTTTTGCTTTTTGGAAAACTTCTACTGCCGTGGCAGCGATCATTTCCCCGCCGGTCCCGCCGTCAAAAAGCATCGGCGGTTCCCTGTGTGAATGAGGTGCGCTTAAAGCGTCAATCGCTCCGTAAAAAGGATGTTTTATGATGATAGCATCTTCTTCTCGCTTATGTCTTCCGTGGTCACAAACTCCAATAGCTCTTCTAAAAGCCATTTCTTTGCTCCTTTACTCTTATTTCGGAAAGATTCTGATGTTAAAGGGCTGTTTTTCCCTCCGATTGAAATTATCATAACTAAATTTATATTTTTTGTCAAATATTGATTCTTTGGCTGGAATTGAGTAAAATTAAGATATTGTATGGATAAAACAAAAGAGAACAATATTGAAGAGCTGGAGAAGTTATCCAAAGAAATCAGAAAGGAAATTCTGGGAATGATTTATCGCACAAAAAGCCCTCATATCGGCTGTTCTTTTTCAATGGTTGAATTATTGGTTTCTTTATATTTCAGAGTTCTTAACATTAATTCTAATAATCCAGCAGATAAGAATCGTGATAGGTTTGTTTTGAGCAAGGGCCACGGCTGTCCTGCTTTGTATGCTGTTTTGGCTAAAAAGGGGATTATTGATAAAGAATTTTTAGAAGGATTTGCCAAAGAAAACGGAACTTTGGAACAGCATCCTACGCGCAACCCGAATATCGGAATTGAGATTACCAGCGGTTCTTTGGGCCATGGGTTGTCAATTGGCGTTGGTATGGCCTTGTCTGCAAAATATGACAATGCTCCTTGGCGAGTTTTTGTTTTTTTGGGAGACGGCGAGCTTAACGAAGGTTCAAACTGGGAAGCGATGATGTTTGCTAAGCAGCATAATTTAGATAATTTAGTAGCTATTGTTGACCACAACAAGCTTCAGGCCATGGAAAAAAGCTCAGAAGTCATTAACCTCGAGCCTTTAAAGGCAAAATGGGAAGCATTCGGCTGGAATATCAAAGAAGTTGACGGACACAATGTTGAAGAAATTGTTTCTGTTTTAAAAAATATTCCTTTTGAAAAAGGAAAGCCCTCTTGTCTTGTTGCTCATACGATAAAGGGCAAGGGAGTTTCCTTTATGGAAAACGAGCCTCGATGGCACGATAAGTATCCTGACGACGAAGAATATCAAAAAGCTTTAAATGAATTAAAATGAGGAAAATTTTCTTTCAAACTTTGGAAGAATACGCAAAAAAAGACAAAAGCATTTTTATACTGGCCGCGGATTTAGGAGTGAAATTTTTCCAAAACTTCAAAAACATTGATCCTAAAAGATTTTTAAATGTCGGCGTAGCAGAAGCCAATATGATAGATATTGCTGCTGGTCTGGCCATGTCCGGCAAAAATGTTTATTGCTATTCAATTACTCCTTTCTTGATAGATAAAACTTTAGAACAGATTAAAATTGATTTATGTTATAACAAGCTGAATGTTAAATTATTGGGAGCGGGATCTGGCTTTATTTACGGAGCTGAAGGCGTAACCCATCACGCTTTAGAAGATTTGGCTGTGATGCGTTCTCTGCCCAACATGACTGTTGTTGCGCCGGGAGATGCTTTAGAAGCTGAAGCTTTAGCTAAAGCTTCAATTGATTTTCAAGGACCCCTTTTTGTCCGTTTTGGCCGCGATATTGATCCTGTTGTCCACGAAAAAGATTTTCATTTTGAAATAGGAAAGGGGATCGTTGTTAAAGAAGGAAAAGACATTTGCTTGATTGCCATTGGCACTATGCTTTATCCTAGCAAGCTGGTTTGCGAAATTTTAGAGAAACAAGGATTCAATCCTACTTTAATCAGTCTGCACACCTTAAAACCGTTGGATGAAAAACTGATTGAAGATTGCGCCAGGAACTATAAAGCCGTATTTACCATTGAAGAGCACAATATCATCGGCGGATTGGGCTCGGCAGTGGCTGAGGTTCTGGCTGAAACCAATTATTCTGGAGTTTTTCGTCGTTTGGGCATCCCGGACAAGTTTTCAGCTGATTTTGGAATTGGCGGCCCAAATTATTTGCTGGAAAAGATCGGTTTGACGCCGGAGAAGATAAGCGAAGTTATTTTAAATTTAATCAAAAAAATATGAAACTTGAGGTTCCTTTCGTAAATTATAAATTGCAATATCAGAATTTGAAGAAAGAAGTAGACAATGTGATCCAAGGCGTTCTGAGCAGGGGAGATTTGATTTTAAGGCAGGATGTCGAAGAGTTTGAAAAGAACTTAGCTTCGGCTGCCGGCACTAAATACGCAGTGGGTCTGAATTCTGGTACAGATGCCTTAATTTTGTCTTTAAGGGCAGTTGGCATTGGTCCGGGAGACGAGGTGATAACAGTTTCCCACACTTTTTTGGCTTCAATCGCCGCTGTTGTTCACGTTGGAGCCAAGCCGGTTTTAATAGAAGTAAAAGAAGATTTTACGATTGACGTTGAGCAGATAGAAAAGGCTTTAACAGAGAGAACAAAAGCCATAATACCCGTTCATCTGAACGGCAGAGTTTGCCAGATGGATAAATTAATGGACATTGCCAGAAAGAACAATTTAATTGTCATTGAAGACGCTGCCCAGGCCTTACAAGCTGAATTTAAAGGCAAAAAAGCAGGGTCTTTTGGTAAGACAGGCTGTTTCAGTTTTTATCCGGCAAAGATTCTTGGGGCTTACGGCGATGCTGGCGGAGTGACCACCGACGACGAGGAGATTGCAGAAAAGATAAGGCTTTTCAGAGATCACGGGCAAAAAACAAAAACTGAAATTGTTTGTTATGGATGGAATTCAAGACTGGATAATATTCAAGCAGCTGTTCTTAATCTTAAATTCAAATATTTGCCAGAATGGATAAAAAGGCGAAGAGAGGTTGCTGCAATTTATAGTAATGGTTTGAGCGGCGTTTCCGGAGTGGAACTCCCTCCTGCTCTTGATTCTGACGATAAACATTTTGACGTTTTCCAGAATTACGTTTTAAAAACGCAAAAAAGAGACGAACTTTTTAATTTTTTGAAGGGAAAAGGAGTGGAAACTTTGATTAAAGACCCGATTGCCAACCATCTTCATCAGAATTTGGGACTTTCTCATTTTAAGCTTCCTTACACGGAAAAACTGGCAAAAGAAGTTATTTCTTTACCTCTTTATCCTGAATTAACCCAGGAGCAAATAGAATACGTTATTGAATGCGTCAGAAATTTTTATGAATGATTTTTTCAAAAAAATCTTATTTGAGAAAAGGCCGTTTGCCAAGCTGTTTTTCTTTTCTTTTACTGACGGACTCTTAATTGTTGTTTCTGTTCTTTTGGCCTTTCTTGTCCGTTTTGAAGGATATATTCCAGCCCGCTATCTTTTGAATATTGAAGGGATAATAATTTTAGCTCTATCAATTACCCTTCTCATTTTCTATCTTTTCAAACTTTATTATTTCACCTGGTCGTACGTCAGCGCCGAAGAAATGATTGCTTTGGTCAAGGCCGTATTTTTAAGCTTTCTTATTTTAACCGCCACCTTTTTCGTTTTAAGAGACCATCCGATTTTCAGCGGTTTTCCCCGTTCCACTCTTTTTATCACTTATTTCTTTGTTTTTGTGCTTTGTGGCGGCTTTCGTTTCAGCAAAAGAGTTTTTTTGCAGGTTTTTCCCTCTAAAAAACAAAAAGAGAAAGAAAGAACTTTGATTGTTGGCGCTGGAGATGCTGGCGAACAGCTCTTAAGAAGCATATCAGTTTTTTCTTCCAGTCCTTACTTGCCTGTTGGTTTTGTTGACGATAGTCCGGCAAAACTGGGAGTTTTAATTCATGGCTTGAAGGTTTTTGGCGCGATTAAAGACATTCCCAAGATTGTCAGGGAAAACAGAGTTGAAGGCTTAATTATTGCCATGCCTTCTGCCGATTCGCAGATCATACAGGAAGCAGTTGAAAAAGGCAGGGAAGCAGGCTTAAGAAAGATAAAAATAGTCCCGCCGATAGAAGAATTGATTTCTGGCAGAGTAAGCATCGGCCAGCTTCGCGAAGTGGAAATGAGCGATTTGCTGGATAGGGAACAGGTTTCTTCCGAGCAAAAACCAATTGAGAATTTTATCAAAAATAAGACAGTTTTGGTTACAGGTGCTGCCGGCTCCATTGGTTCTGAACTTTGTCGGCAAATAGCCAAATTCAGGCCTTTGTCTTTAATTTTATTGGACCAGGATGAAACAGGCATTTTTAATATTTCCGAAGAATTGGAAGATACTTTTCCAAAACTGAAAAAATCCTCTTTAATAGCTGATATTAGAGACGAAGAAAAGATTGAGCGCATTTTCAAGGAGTTTCGTCCCAATATTGTTTTTCATGCTGCTGCTTACAAGCACGTGCCTTTGATGGAAGAAAATCCAGACGAAGCTGTTAAAAACAATGTTTTTGGCACGAAAATCGTTGCTGAAACTTCAATAAGAAACGGCGTAGAAAATTTTATTTTCATTAGTACTGATAAAGCGGTAAATCCAAGTTCAGTAATGGGAGCGACCAAAAGAATGGGAGAAATGATTTGCCAGGTTTTCAGCCAGAGAAACTCAACCAGGTTTATTTCAGTCAGATTTGGCAATGTTTTGGACAGCCGGGGAAGCGTCATTCCGATTTTTAGAGAGAAAATCAAGAAAAGAGAGCCAATAGAAGTTACTCATCCTGACATGACCAGATTCTTTATGACCACTCCTGAAGCCTGCCTTTTGGTTATGAGGGCAGGAGCAATGGGCCGAGGCGGAGAGGTTTTTATTTTAGATATGGGCGATGCCGTTAAAATAGTGGATTTGGCGAAAAAAATGATTTCTCTTTCAGGGTTGAAGCCAGATGTAGACATCCCCATTGTTTTTACCAAGCCCAGGCCAGGAGAAAAGCTGTTTGAGGAGATTCTGACAGCCGAAGAAGGAACGGTTGCCACCCAGAGCCAAAAGATTTTCATGGCAAAATTATCTGTGATTAACAAAGAAAAAATGGATGCTAAGTTGTCAGAATTAAAAAAAGCAGCTGAAAGCGGAGACAAGCAAACGACAATAAAGATATTAAAAGAAGTCACTGATTATGGCAGACAAAAATAGCTTGGAAAAGATATATTTTAAAATAATTGAATGGGGGACTTATCTTGTTCTTTTTACCCCTTTTATTTTTATAAATGATTATTTTTTTCCTTTTGTCGTCCCTAAAACAATTTTTTTCAGAATTATTGTTGATGTTATCTTTATTGCTTTTATTCTTTTGGCGACTGCTAATGCTAAGTATAGGCCGAGAATTACTCCTTTGACTGTGGCTGTTTTTATTTTTTTGGCAGTACTTGTTTTAACTTCCATTACCGGTGTAAATTTTACAAGGAGTTTTTGGAGCGTTTTTGAAAGAATGGAAGGTTTATTAACCTTTTTTCATCTTTTTGCTTTTTACATCGTTTTAACCAGCGTTTTTAAAGAGAAAAAATATTGGGAAAGAATTTTGTCCGTTTCAATCTTAGTCGGCATTTTCATTGCTTTTAACGCCTTGACTTCAACAAACCCGGCCACCCGAGGAGGAGGAACGCTCGGCAATTCTTCTTTTTTTTCAGCTTACATTCTTTTTAATCTTTTTTTTGCCATAATCTTTCTTGTTACTAAGAAAGGAGTTTGGCGGTTTTTTTACGCTGCCGCCTTCATTGTTTTTATCTGTTCTTTGTTTTTCAATCCCGGCGGCTTTACCAAAGGGGCTGTTGTCGCTTTCATTATGGGATTGCTTGTTTTGTTTTTTGGCTTTTTGCTGTTTGTTTTATTTTCATCCGACCAGAAAAAGCTTAAAATCATTGTTCTTTCTTTGATGATTTTATTCGTCTTGGGAGCGTTTGGTTTTTCCCAGCTTGATTTTATTAAGGAAAAAATGGACAAATTGTGGCAGTCAAGCAGCGTTCAAGCGAGATTGGTAGTTTGGAATATTGGTTGGCAGGGCTGGCAGGAAAGATTTTGGCTTGGCTGGGGCTTGGAGAATTTCAATGTTCCTTTTGTCAAGCATTACGACCCTGAACTTCCTCTTTCCGGCGATATTTGGTACGACAGGGTACATAATATTGTTCTGGATACGGGAATTAACTCTGGAATTATCGGGTTATTAAGCTATTTGTCTGTTTTTGGCGTTGCTATTTTCGGCTTATTAAGACTTTTGCCGAGAATAAGCGAGAAAAAGAACATTATTGTTCCTTTGGCTATGGTTGCCTTGTTTTTGGTTTATTTTTTCCAGAATCTTTTTGTCTTTGATATGATTTCCACCCATATGATGTTTTTCTTAAGTTTGGCTTTTGCCGGCTTTCTGATTTCTTCGGGAAAAGAAGAAGTTAAAGAGAAAGTTTTTCCTTTGCCTTCTTTTGCTGCCGGCTTTTTAATAATTCTAACTGTCTTTGTTCTTTTTTTCGGAAACATCCAGGTTGCCAAAGCTTCAAAGTTTTTACTCAAAGGAATAATTTCTCCCTTAGAGCAGTCCATTTCCTATTTCCAAAAAGCCTTTAAAGCTTCGCCAATGGTGCAGTTTGAAGGTTCTGAGCAGTTTTTTTCAAGAATGAGCACATTGTCTTCCCAGGCCGACCAGAATAAAGAATTGTTAAACCAGGGATTCATTTTGGCTGAGGAAGAGCTTAAAAAAAGCATTACTCAGAATCCTTTGGATTTTCGCCTTTATTTGTCTTTAGGAAGGTATTACAATAATTTTTATCAGTTTTCCGCCGATAAGGAAAAACTAACATTGGCTGAAAAAACTTTGAATAAGGCAATTGAATTAAGCCCGGGAAATCAGCAAGCCTATTTTGTTTTGGCCCAAACTTTCCTTTTTGAGGGTGATTACGAAAAGGCCATTGAAGCTTGTAAGAAAGCGGTTGAACTTGAACCGAACCTGGCCCAGTCCCATTGGTATTTAATGAAAGTTTACAGGGCAGCAGGGGAATACGAGCTGGCTTTTTACGAATTAAAGGAAGTGGAGGGCTTGGGATTCAGCTGGCAGGGCGATGCTTCCACCTTAAAAGAAGGCATAGAGGTTCTCAAGGCAGTTGGCGTGGATATCAAGATTATAATTGCTCTTTATGAAAAAGGGGCAGAAATTAGTCCTAAAGATTACTATTTTTGGGCAAATTTGGCTGATAGTTATATGGCAGTAGGAGAAAAAGAAAAAGCGAAAAATGCGGTAGAAAATCTTTTGGAGTTGAAACCAGAACTTTCTCCCCAGGTTGAACAGTTTCTAAAAGAGTTGGGCTATTAAGCTTTAAGCATTGACAATTTTTACGCTATTTGCTATCATTGAATCAGTGAGTGCGACCCGAAAGGGCTCCATTCAAAAGTCGGCGAAAAACCTCACTTAAGCGAGGTTTTTTGCTTTTTAAAATTCAAAAACCCAAAGGTTTTTTGGGTTCTTGAGAGGGCCAACGAGTTTACTCCAAAACAAAGTCTTTAGTGAGTGCTGTCCGTTGGCCCAATGTTATTTTAGCAATTTTTCTGTTAGAATACAAAAATGGATATCAATAAGTTTTTACCATCAGTCAGAAAAGACGTTCTATTGAAGAATTACACTACTTTTAGAATTGGCGGGCCAGCCAGATATTTTTTTCAAGCAAAAAGCAAAGATGATTTGCTTTTGGCGTTTAAAACGGCAAAAAGATTTAATTTGCCTTTTTTTATTTTGGGCGGAGGAAGCAACTTGCTGGTTTCGGACAAAGGATTTAACGGAATAGTTATTAAAATTGAAAATTGTAAATTGAAAATTGAAAATTGTAAAGTAAGTACTGATACTGGAGTACCGTTGAACAAATTAATTAGTCTTTCAGTTGAAAAATCATTAACAGGTATGGAGTGGGCATCGGGAATTCCCGGGACAGTCGGCGGAGCTATTTTTGGAAATGCCGGAGCTTTCGGAAAATCGATGAAAAATGTCGTTAGAAAGGTTGAAGTTTTCAATGCGAAAAATTTGAAATTTGAAACATATAATTTAAAAGACTGCAGATTTGATTATCGAGAAAGCGTTTTTAAGAAAAAAAAGAATTTAATTATAGTATCTGTGTTTCTAAAATTGAAAAAAGGAAAAAAACTGGAAATTAAAAAGAGAATTAAAGAATATATTGATTATAAAAAAAATACTCAGCCCTTAAATTATCCTTCAGCTGGGTCTGTGTTTAAAAATCCGGATAAAAAATCTGCCGCTCGGCAGGAAGAGGATCTCTTCTCAAAATTTCGTTGATTGAAGATTGCGGTTTGAAAGGAAAAACAATGGGAAAAGCAAAAATTTCCGGGAAGCACGCCAATTTTATTGTTAATTTGGGCGGAGCTCGGGCAGAAAACGTTAAAAATTTGATAAATTTTACAAAAAAGGCGGTAAAAAAACGTTTCGGAGTGTCGCTAAAAGAGGAAATTCAATATTTGGGTTTTGAAAATTAGATTTTTTCCATTTTCCATTTTTATTTTCTATTTTTCGGTTTTCCACACTTGACAAAGTTTTTCAAAATGAAAAAATATACTAATGGATGCGAATAGTTAGTCGACTATTCGCTGAGACTCTTTTAAAAATCGTTACCATTCTCATGGCAAAGAAAAAAGCAAAGAAAAAGAAGAAATAAATTATTTTCTCCCCCTCACTTAAAAAGTGAGGGGTTGTTTTTTTATTACTCTTTACAAAAAAGTTTTTTAATGCTAAAAAGATAAAAAGAATAATTTTAACAAGATAACCGGTTAATCGCTTTTTGTTTCACTCTTTGTTTTTCCGAGCACATAATCAGCAAACTTATATGCTCGGTTAGCTGGGGAAAGTTTAAAATCTTTCCTGTGGTAAGCGATTGACTACAGTATTATGACTGGTAAAACAAAGAGATCCATTCAATGGGTCAAAAAATCCAAAAAACAGAAATATGCCGGCATTCATTTGATTGCTGAATTTTGGAATGGGAAAATTATTGAAAATCCCAAAGAAATCAAGAAAATCCTGATAGCGGCAGTTAAAGAAGCGAAAAGCACTCCTTTAGAAGTGGCAATTCACAAATTTTCACCCCAGGGACTGACTGGGGTTGTTTTATTGGCAGAGTCCCATGTTGCTATTCATAGTTGGTCGGAATTTAACTATGTGGCTATTGACATTTTTACTTGCGGGGACTGGGCTAAACCCTACAAAGCTTTGCAATATTTAAAGAAAATATTTAAACCGAAAAAAGTTGAAATAAAAGAGATAAAAAGAGGGAAGTTAGTCAAAGAGGATAAATCCTCTTTTCCACCTTCATTTTAATAAATTAAAACTCGGTAAATGAAAGATTATTTTAAATTTAAAAAAAGCAAGTGGTTTTTTGAAGAAGATGTTCCTTATGACACTTCAGGAATAAAAATCGGTATGGAGATAAAAAGGAAAATTTATTCTGGCAAATCCAATTATCAAAAAATAGATTTTTTTGATACTTATGCTTATGACAGAATTTTGGTTCTTGACGGAATTCTGCAGACCTCAGAAAAAGATGAATTTATATATCATGAAATGCTTTGCCAATTGCCGATGTTTTTGCACAAAAATCCAAAAAGAATTTTAATTATCGGCGGCGGAGACGGAGGATCATTGGAAGAAATATTGAAACACAAGATAGAAAAGGTTTGGATAGTGGAAATAGACGAGAAAGTGATTGAACTTTCAAAAAAATACATTCCTTCGATTTCAAAGGGTTCTTTCAATAATAAAAAGGCGGAAATCATTATCGGAGACGGGAAAAAATACATAAAAAGACATAGAAATTTTTTTGATGTTATTATTATTGATATTTCTGATCCTCTTGGCCATTCGAAAGAACTGATTTCTTTAAATTTTTATCAAGACGTTAAAAAAGCCCTAAACAAAAACGGCATAGTATCTATTCAATCTGGTTCCTTGAATGACCAGCCGATTTTGGTGGCTAAGATTTTTGAACGGATAAAGAAGATATTTCCTTTTGCGGATGTTCACTGGGCAGTAGTTCCTTCTTATCAAGCCGGAGAATATAGTTTTATTATTGGAGCGAAAGAAAATTTAGGAAAATTAACGCAAAAAGACCTTCAGAAAAAATACGGAAAATTAAATCTCAAGCTAAAATACTTTAGTCCGGAAATTTATTTTACCTCCAGAGTTTTGCCAAAATATCTGGCAGAAAAAATAGAGAAATAAAAAATAATTTGACTTTTTAGTAATCGGCTGCATTTTAAAGAAGCCGATTTTTATTTACAAAATGAGGATTTTTATGTATAATTTAAAGGATATTATTATGTCAATTGTTGATAAAATTTTCGGCAATGCCAACGAAAACTATTTAAAAAAGCTTGAATCTGTTGTAAAACAGATAAATTCTTTTGAAAAAGAATTCGAGGGTTTTTCTGACGAAAAATTAAAAGAAAAAACAAAAGAATTCAAAGACATATTGTGCGGAAGACAGCGCGGAGGAAAGACCTCCGTGGAAAAACAAGGAGGTCTGTCCTTAGATGATATTTTGCCGGAAGCTTTTGCCCTTGTCAGAGAGGCTGCAAAAAGAACTCTTAACCAAAGGCATTTTGATGTTCAGCTTATTGGTGGCATTGTCTTACATCAGGGGAAAATTGCTGAAATGAGAACAGGTGAGGGAAAAACTTTGGCTGCCACTCTACCTTTGTACCTTAACGCTTTAGAAGGAAAGGGCTGTCATTTGGTTACTGTTAACGATTATTTGGCTCGCAGGGACACTGTTTGGATGGGTCAGATATATTATGCACTTGGTTTGTCAGTGGCCTGCATAGTTCATGATGCTGCTTTTATATACGACTCAGCATACGTCGGCGAACAAAAAACAGCCAACAGTGAACAGTTAGATAAAGAGCGGGACGCTGTCGCCGGCTTTAAGGTTATTGAAAGTTATTTGAGGCCTTGTTCAAGAAAAGAAGCTTATGAAGCTGATATTACCTATGGAACCAACAATGAGTTTGGTTTTGATTATTTGCGGGACAACATGGTTTATGATTTGTCTCAGCAAACGCAGAGAGGCTTTAATTTCGCCATAGTTGATGAAGTTGATTCAATTTTGATTGATGAGGCGAGAACTCCTTTGATTATTTCAGCTCCTGATACGGAAAGTTCCAAATTCTATCAGGAATTTTCCAGGATTACTCCAAAGCTTGATGTTCAGGAAGATTATGAGATTGACGAGAAAATGAAAGCAGTCACCCTGACCGAAAAAGGCGTAAACAAAGTTGAAAAAATCTTAGGCCTGGAGAATATTTACGAGGAAAGGGGAATAAAGTATCTCCATTATCTTGAACAGTCATTAAGGGCTCAAACGCTTTTTAAGAAAGATAAAGATTACGTGGTAAAAGACGGCCAGGTTATTATCGTTGATGAGTTTACCGGCAGACTGATGCCCGGAAGAAGATGGTCTGGCGGCCTTCACCAGGCAGTTGAGGCGAAAGAAGGAGTTTTCGTCAATCCGGAATCTTTAACTTTAGCTTCAATCACTTTTCAGAACTATTTCAGGATGTACAAGAAACTGGCTGGTATGACAGGAACAGCAGCCACCTCAGCTGAAGAGTTTGACAAAGTATATAAATTGGAAGTGATAACTGTTCCAACGAACAAACCGTTGCAGAGAGTTTATCTGTCAGATAGAATTTACAAAACGGAAAAAGGAAAATTTGAGGCAGTAGTCAAGGAAATAAAAGAAAAACATGAAGCTGGGCAACCGGTTTTGGTCGGTACCACTTCAATTGAGAAAAACGAGTATCTCGGCAAATTATTGGACAGAGAAGGAGTACCCCACCAGATTTTAAATGCAAAGCAGCATGAGAAAGAAGGAGAAATTATTGCCCAAGCAGGCAAATTAGGCCAAGTAACAATAGCAACCAATATGGCAGGCAGGGGAGTTGACATAGTTTTAGGAGGTAACCCGCCAGATTCTGCTCAAGCGGAAAAAGTGAAAGAATCTGGGGGATTGCACGTAATCGGCACGGAAAGGCACGAAGCAAGAAGAATTGACAATCAGTTGAGAGGTAGAACAGCCAGGCAGGGAGATTTAGGCTCTTCTCAGTTTTTCGTTTCTTTGGAAGACGATTTAATGCGTATTTTCGCTTCAGACAAGATAAAGTCTTTAATGAATGTTTTGAAGATTCCCGAGGACCAGCCGATTGAAACAAGGATGGTTTCTGGCGCCATTGAAACAGCCCAGGCAAAGATTGAAGGAATGAATTTTGATTTAAGAAAGCATATTTTGGAATATGACGACGTGATGAACAAGCATCGTGAGATTATTTACAAAAAAAGAAAAGAAATATTGGAAAAAGCTGAGACGGGCAGCCTTAAACCGCAGATTCTGGAAATAATCCAAAAACACGGCTGCAAAGAAGAGGATTACGAGAAAAAAGAGAAAGAAATGGGTTCGGAAAAAATGAGGCAGGTTGAAAAGATTGTTTATTTGAGGATTTTAGACACGCTCTGGCTGGAACATTTGGAAAATATGGAGCATTTGAGGGATTCTGTCAGATTAAGGGCTTACGGCCAGCAGGATCCTTTGATTGAGTACAAATCAGAAGGCCACAGGATGTTCCAGGAATTGTTAAAAAGGATTGAAGAGGGTATTGCCAATACCATTTTAAAAGTAACTTTGGTAGAACAACCCCAACAGTCGCAGCCAGTTGAGTTTTCAAGAAGCAAAAAAAAGCCTGGCAGAAACGATCCCTGTCCATGCGGTTCTGGCAAAAAATATAAGAAATGTCACGGTCGCTGACGCTTCCGTTTCGTTTCTTGATTTCCACGGCGGTGCCGTAAAAATTAAAAAGTGTTGTATGCCAAAATACGACTAAAATTTTATGAAAATTCTCAAGAAAAAAGTAATTTATAAAGGAAAATATTTAAAATTGATAGCAAAAGAATATTTGGTTAAAGCCGGTAAGAAAGGGGTTTGGGAATGTCTGGAGAGACCGGGAGGAGTTTTGGTTTTTGCTTTAACAAAAAGTAAAGAAGTAATTTTGGAAAAAATTTTTAGAATTCCTATAGAATCTTACAGTATTGAACTTCCAGCCGGCACTCAAGATAAAAAAAATGAAGACCCGAAAAAAACTGCTAGAAGAGAACTTCTTGAAGAAACAGGATATTTAGCAAAAAAACTGACATTGGTCTTTAAATGTCAATTAAGCCCCTGGATTGCTTCAAGTCCAGGATTATTATTTTTTGCACCTGACGTTGAATTCGTGGGAAGAGAAGGCGGAGAAGACGCAGAAGAAATAGAGGTTATAAAAATTCCACTTAAAAATTTAGAGAAATTTTTGATAAAACAATCAAAAAAGACACCAGTTGAGATTAGCGTCTTTGGCGCATTAGCTATTCTAAAGAAGAAAAAATTAATTTAATATGTTTTTCTTTCCTGTCGGTTGTTTAATATTTATTCTTTTTATTTTATTTTTGCCTGTTTTGTTTGCTTTGGGATATTTTCACATTATTACCATCGGATTTGAGAAGCTGGGCATTTCTCCGGAAGCAGTCATATTTTTGCTTTTGGCGATTTTAATCGGTTCTGCCATCAACATTCCTTTAGGCAGAAAAAAATTAAGACATGTTGAAGAATCGAGATTTTTCGGATTATGGCGCACTCCGAAAGTTGAAGCCCAAGGCCTTGCCATAAACGTGGGAGGAGCTGTTATTCCTGTTTTAATTTCTTTCTATTTTATATATTCCAGCTGGAACGCAGGATTTGATATAAAACAGATTTTAATTACTGCTACCTTAATGGTTTTGCTTTGCAAGTTTTTGGCTAAAGTTGTTCCTGGCGTTGGCATTTCAATGCCTGCTTTGATTCCTCCGGTATTTGCAGTTGTTTTTGCCTTGATTTTTGCCCCTGATTTTGTCGCTCCCTGCGCTTTTATTTCAGGAACTTTTGGCGTTTTAATCGGAGCTGACCTTTTGAACTTGGGAAGAATCAGAAAATACGGCGGTTTTTTGTCAATTGGCGGGGCAGGAGTGTTTGATGCTATATTTTTAGTAGGAATTATTTCCGTTCTTCTGGCTGGTTTTTAACGGAGAGGGCAGTTGACATTTACGGTTAAAATAATTACAATAGAAAAATGTCAAAGAAAAAGCTTTATATCACCATTGTTTTTATTTTTATTCTGACTCTTTTTGCCGGAATCTTCAGTTATCCTGATTATTTCAACCGTGGAATAGATTCTTTCAATAATCTGAAAGTTTCAGTTTTTGGCTTTCAGATTCAAACGCCTCATTTTCCCAAGGCTCCTTTTGTGCTGGGGCTTGATTTACGGGGCGGAATCCAGCTGATTTATGAGGCGGATTTATCCAATATTGATGACGCGGACAAAACAGAAACAATGGAAGGATTAAGAGATGTGATTGAAAGGAGGGTGAATCTGTACGGCGTGACCGAGCCTGTTGTTCAAATACAGGGAGAAAAAAGATTAATTGTTGAACTGGCTGGCGTAAAAGACATTGGAGAGGCAATAAAAATGATAGGAGAGACCCCTTATTTAGAATTCAGGGAAATGCTTTCTCCGGAAGAAAAAGAAGAAGCCAAAAACAGCTTTTCCGAGGAGGATATTTCGCAGATAATAAACGCTTACAAGGAGCAGACTGGCCAGGAAAAAACCAAGGATGAGATTTTGGACATGCTGACTTCTAATTTATTAAAGCCGACAGAACTGACCGGCAAATATTTGAAAAGAGCAGACATTGCTTTTGATCCGAATACCAACAAGCCTGAGGTTTCTCTTCAATTCAAAGAAGAAGGAGAAAAATTGTTTGAAGAAATTACCGAAAGAAATGCTGGCAAGCCATTAGCTATTTTTTTGGATGACCAGTCAATCGTTGACACTGACGGTGACGGTAAAATAACAGAAAATGACCTTTATGCTCCCATTGTCCAGGAGAAAATTACCGGAGGGAAAGCAGTAATTACCGGCAATATGAACATTAACGAAGCCAAAGAGATTGTCAGAAGATTGAATTCCGGCGCTTTACCCGTTAAAATCGGTACTCCCATTTATCAGAAATTAATTGGTCCGACATTGGGCCAGGTTTCTTTGGAAAAATCTTTAAAAGCCGGCATTTTCGGCTTTCTGGCAGTAATTTTATTCATGATAATTTTCTACCGCTTGCCGGGAATTCTCGCTTCTTTTGCTCTGGTAATTTACGCAGTTTTAGTTTTATTCCTTTTTAAGATAATTCCGGTTACTTTGACTTTGGCTGGTATTGGTGGCTTTGTCTTGTCTGTTGGTATGGCGGTTGACGCCAATATTTTGATTTTTTCCAGAATGAAGGAAGAACTGAAGCAAGGTAAAGATTTTGAACAAAGTGTAAAAGAGGGTTTTGACAGGGCCTGGCCGTCCATCAGAGACAGCAATTTCAATTCGCTTATCGTTTGCATCATTCTGTTCAGTTTCGCAACTAATTTTATAAAAGGATTCGCTTTCACTTTGAGCTTGGGAATTTTGGTTTCAATGTTTTCAGCGATTATTATTACGAGAACTTTTCTTAAATGCTTTATTAGAACAAGGCTTGAGAAAATTAAATGGCTTTGGTAATTTATGTCAATTAAATTTTTAAAATATTCAAAACTTTATTTTATTCTCTCCGGAATTTTGATTTTAGCAAGCATTGTTTCTATCTGTGTTTTCGGCTTGAAATTCGGCATAGAGTTTACCGGCGGCAGCATCATGGAGCTGTCATTTCAAGATGAGAGGCCTTCATTGGAGAATATACAGCAAAATCTTTCTCAGTTTAATCTGGGCGAAATTATCGTGCAGCCGATGGCTGACAATGAAATGATTCTGAAAATGAAAGAAATAGACGAAACGACTCACGAGAAAATTATTTTAAAATTACAAGAAGTGTCTAGTTTTGAAGAAAAGAGCTTTGAGGTGATCGGCCCGACAATCGGCACAGAATTAAAGCAAAAAACAAAAAACGCCGTAATTTTAGTATTGCTTGCCATTACCCTTTATATCACTTTCGCCTTCAGAAAGGTTTCCTGGTCGGCTATCCGCTCCTGGCAATATGGAATAGCCTCTCTTATTGCTTTGTTCCACGATGTCATAATTCCTCTTGGCGTTCTTGCCGTTTTGGGAGAATTATATAATGTTGAGATTACCATTCCGGTTATTGCTGCTTTGTTAACCATTTTGGGCTATTCAGTTCATGACACCATAGTGATTTTTGACAGAATAAGAGAGAATCTGCTTAAGACAAAATTCAAGTCATTTGAAGAAACAGTTGACGCAAGCTTGAACCAAACTCTTCTTCGGTCAATCAGCACTGTCTTTACTGTTTTGCTCGTTCTTTTTGCCATTTTCTTTTTCGGCGGCCGGACCCTGCAGTCTTTTTCCCTTATTTTGATTATCGGAATCAGCAGCGGCGCCTATTCTTCCATCTTTGTGGCAAGCCCCATATTGGTTGCTTGGGCAAAATGGAAGCAAAATAAGGGAAAGGTTTGACATTAATTATTAAATATTGTATAAACAAATAACGTGCCTATTTTAAACATTAATTATCAACAAATTTGCGAAAAGCTTTTAAAAGCCCTGCCTCAAAAACAAAAAGAGGTTCTTTTGCGGCGTTTTGGCCTGGAGGCAAAAGGTTTGAGCAAAGGAGAAACCCTTGAAGCCATCGGCAAGAGTTTTGGCATTACCAGAGAAAGGGTCCGCCAGGTTGAAAACGACGCTTTTTCGAGATTAAAGCCGGAAATTAAAAAATATCAAAAAGTCTTCCAGTATTTTAAAAACTTTCTTAAAAAAACAGGAAATTTAAGAAAAGAAGAGGCGCTTTTGGCTGAGCTGGCCGGCGGGAAATTTCAGAACCAGATTTATTTTTTGCTTACTTTGGCAGAAGATTTTGAAAGATTCAGCGAAACAAAAGATTTCTATTCTTTGTGGACAACTGACCGGAAATCCTGGCTCTCAGCCCAAAAAATCATTAATGCTATTTACGAGAAATTGGAGAAAGTCGGCAAACCATTGAAATTAAAAGAAATTAACAACCTAAACTCTTTAAAATCAGAAACCCTAAGCTCTTTCTTGGAAATTTCCAAGAAGATTCAGAGAAATAAAGAAGGGTTTTTTGGTTTGAAAGACTGGCCGGAAATTAATCCAAAAAGGATAAAAGACAAGGCCTACTTGGTTTTTAAAAAAAATCAAAAGCCCTTGCATTTTAGCCAGGTGGCCACTCTTGTCGGTCAGGCTTTGCCTCAAACCGTTCATAACGAACTGATAAAAGACCCCAGGTTTGTTCTGGTGGGAAGGGGTACTTACGCTTTAAAAGAGTGGGGATATGAAGAAGGAGTGGTTAAAGACGTTATTTTAAACATTTTAAAAACAGCTGGAAAGCCCCTTAAAAAAGAAGAAGTTTTGGCAAAGACCTTAAAACAAAGAATGGTCAAAGAAAATACCATTTTGTTGAACTTGAGCAATAAAAAATACTTCTTTAAGACCCCGGAGGGTCGTTACACAATAAGAGAAGCTTAAATTTTAAATTATGCCAACAGTAGAAGAATCTGTTTTACTTTTAACTACCATCTGGCAGGCGATAAAGAATTGGTGGTGGGTTGTTTTACCTTTAATTTTTTGGAAGCCGTTTTCCTTCCTTTATTTATGGTGGAGAATGGAACTTTTTTTCGGCAAACAGCGCATGGTTGTTCTTGAGATTAAACTGCCAAAGAAACTGTCAAAACCGATAAGGGCAATGGAAGTTGTGCTTTCAAGCTTGCATGCGACAATTTATCAGCCGCCTGATTTGTGGGAAAAATGGGTAGACGGTCAGATTCAGCTTTCTTTGGGGCTTGAAATCGTTTCAATTGACGGAGAGTCGCATTTTTTTGTCAGAACGCCAGTACAATACAGGGATGCGGTAGAATCAAGCTTTTACGCGCAGTATCCTGAAATTGAAATTATTGAAGCTGACGACTATACAAAGTATATTCCTCAAAGCATTCCCAACAAAGATTGGGATATGTTCGGCTGCGATTACAAATTGGCAAAAGACGACCATTATCCGATTAAAACATATACTGAATTTGAAACTGAACAAGAGAAAACAGAAGAAAAAAAGATTGATCCGATTGCCGGGCTTTTGGAAGCAATGGCTAAGATTAAAAAAGGAGAACAGCTTTGGATTCAGCTTTTGATTGAGCCGGTCGGCGATGCAGATTTAGAGTTGTCTTTCAGCAAATGGAAGCAGAAAGGCGAAGTATTAAGAGATAAATTAGCCAGAAGGGAAGTTCCTAAGGTTTCAAAACCAATGCTTCAAGAAGCAACAGAAATATTAATATCAGGAGTACCGGCTGAAGAAAAGAAGGAGGGAAAAGAAATTTTTCCTCCTGAAATGAAATTAACTCCGGGAGAAAGAGAGATTTTAGCGGCAATAGAGAAGAAAATGTCAAAGCCCATTTTCAACGTTACAGGCAGATTCATTTATCTTGGCAAGAGAGATGTTTGGTTCAAGCCCAATTTCAGATTGGCTTTTTCTTTTTTCAACGAATATACGACAAACAATCTTAATGCTTTGTTCCCCGAGGGTAAAACCCTGACCAAGATTAAAAAAGCTTTGATTTTTCAATTTCTCAATCTTAAGTTCATATATAGCAGAAGGCATTATTTGAGATGCCGAAGATTGTTCAGAAATTACATTAGAAGACTTTCTCCTTTTTTTCCTCGTTCAGAAGGGACTTACATGTTAAGCACGGAAGAGATTGCTTCTCTTTTCCATTTCCCAAGCGAGGAAACAGCTCCTGCTCCTGGAGTAGCCAGAATAGAATCAAGAAAAGGAGTTGTTCCGCCTTCTTTGCCCACGGAATAATGTGATAACAATTAAATATGACCAACGAAGAAATCAATTTTTTTGCTGTAACCACTTTTAGAAACCAAAGGAAAAAATTCGGGATTAAAACCGATGACAGGCGTCGGCATGTTTATGTTATCGGTAAAACAGGCATGGGTAAAACTTTGATGTTGAGGAATATGGCCCTTCAGGACATCCAGCAGGGCAAAGGAATCGGTTTCATTGATCCGCACGGCGAGGCAGCTGAAGAATTATTGGACTGTATTCCTTCAAACAGGGTTAACGACGTAATCTATTTTAATCCGGCTGACATTGATTATCCGATTGCTTTCAACATTATGGAAAGTGTTGGCGTGGAACACCGGCATTTGGTCGCTTCTGGCTTGATGGGCGTTTTTAAGAAAATCTGGCCTGATGTTTGGTCAGCTAGAATGGAATACATTTTGAACAATTCAATTTTAGCTCTTTTGGAATATCCAGGAGCCACTCTTTTGGGCGTTAACAGAATGCTGGCTGATCCTGAATACCGGAAAAAAGTGGTTGAAAAAGTGATGGATCCGGTGGTTAAATCTTTCTGGACCCAGGAATTCGCCAGATACGCCCAGAGATACGAGGTGGAAGCAACTGCGGCCATACAGAACAAAATTGGCCAGTTCATCTCCAATCCTTTAATCAGGAACATTATCGGCCAGGTAAGGTCCAGCATTAATATGAGGAATATTATGGATGAAAAGAAGATTTTTATAATGAATATATCAAAAGGAAGAGTGGGAGAAGACAATTCCAGGCTGCTTGGCGCTCTTTTAATCACCAAGCTTCAGCTGGCAGCCATGTCCAGAGTGGATGTTCCTGAAGAAAAAAGAAATGATTTTTTCCTTTATGTTGACGAATTCCAGAACTTTGCCACAGAATCATTCACCAATATTTTGTCTGAAGCGAGAAAATACAGGCTGGCTTTGCTTTTGGGGCATCAGTATATTGCCCAGATGGATGAAACGGTCAGAGACGCGGTTTTCGGCAACGTTGGCACAATTGTCTCTTTCAGAGTCGGAGCGGAAGACGCAGAATATTTGGAAAAAGAATTCGCTCCTGATTTTACTGCTGAAGACTTGGTCAATTTGCCGAAATACAACGTTTATTTGAAATTGATGATTGATGGGGTTGCCGGTCCTGCTTTTTCGGCAGAAACTTTGTCTCCTTTACCGGCCCTTGAAAAATCAAACCAGGAAAAAATCATTAAAGTTTCAAGAGAGAGATACAGCACTCCGAGAAAAGTTATTGAAGAAAAAATTGCCAAGTGGACAGGAATGTTAAATGTTGCGGAAACTCCGATGCAGCCATCTTCCCAGCCCTTGTATGACGCCAAATGCGCTTTGTGCGGCAAATGGACAAAAGTGATTTTTGAGCCGACTGCTTCCCGTCCCGTTTATTGCAAAACCTGCTTGAAAAAAGTTAAAAAACCTTCTGCTGAAAGGGAAAAACCAGTTTTGCCGGCCAACGAGCCAGAAAAGAGAAAAGAAGAAAGACCAAGGGTTTCTCTCCAAGAAGCAGTTGGCAAAACGCCTGTTTCTTTTTCTAGCAGAACAACAACTGGAAAAGAAGAAAAAAGGAAGCCAAGAAAAGAAGTTAATTTGGAAGAATTAAAAAAAACATTAGAAGAATCTTTAAAAGATGTAGAAAAAAAAGATGAAGGGGCTGGGGGACTTTAATTTTAAAAATAAAAGAGTTTTGCTCCGATGCGATTTTGACGTTCCTGTGGCAAACGGAGTTATTCTGGACGATTTCAGAATTAAAAAAGCTTTGCCGACCATACAATATTTGGTTGGAAAGGGAGCTAAACTCATTTTAATGGCTCACTTGGACAGGCCTGAAGGGAAAACAGTTGAAGAACTGAAATTGACTCTGGTTCAAAAAAAGTTATCGGAGTATTTGAGTTTATCCGTAATCCAAGCTCAAGACTGCGCAGGTTCTCAGGTTGACAAGCTGGTCAATGAATTGAAGCCAGGCGAAATATTGCTTTTGGAAAATTTAAGATTCCGCAAAGAAGAAGAGGAAAATGACGATAATTTTTCCAGGAATTTGGCAAAGCTGGGAGATGTATATATTAACGACGCTTTTGCCAATTCGCACAGAAACCATGCTTCAATTGTTGGCCTGCCAAAATATCTGCCTTCTGCTGCAGGGATGTTGTTTAAAGAAGAAGTTGATGCTTTGAGTAGGATAAAAGACAATCCTGAAAGGCCTTTAGTTGCTATTATCGGCGGAGAAAAAGTGGAAACAAAAATGGAATTGGTTGATAAGATTTCCGAGAATGCTGATTTTGTTCTTATCGGCGGATTGATAAAAGAAGCAATGCAAAAAAACAATATTCAGCTGAAAAATTACCAGAAAATTGTTGAACCCGTTAATGATGTCGGCAAAAAAGATATCGGTCCTGAAACCATCAGTCTTTTCAAGGAAAAAATACATTCAGCTAAAACTGTTTTTTGGAACGGTCCTTTGGGCCAGACCGAAGAAAAAGAATTTACTGTTGGGACCGAAGAAATTGCCAGGGCGATTGTTCAAAGCAAAGCGTTTTCCGTTGTCGGAGGTAGCAATACAGTAGAGTTTTTAAGCAAAATCGGCTTGATTGATAAGTTTAGTCATATTTCCACTGGCGGAGGAGCGATGATAGCTTTTTTGAGCGGAGAGAAACTTCCTGGAATAGAAGCGTTGAGGTAAAAAAAACCGGGGAAACCGAATGAGTCGAAAGAAATAAGCTATGGAGCAAATGAATAACGCATAATAGCCTATCTCACATTCGGTTTCCCCGTATGAGGAAAACAGGTACTTCACCCGCTGAACCCCCAAACAGAAAAGTACTATATTATAATTATACTCTTTTTAAATAATTTGTCAAGATGCAAGAAATCAATCCTTCGACTTCGTTCAGGATTAATGGTGAGCGTAGTCGAACCATCAAGAACTTAAAGAAGGCAGCCAGCCGCATTTTAAAAGCAATTCAAAAAAAAGAGAGAATTATTCTTTACGGAGATGCTGATTTAGACGGCACAACATCGGTCATTATCTTAAAAGAAACCATCAAGACTTTGGGCGGAAATATTTCAGCTTTTTATTTCCCGGATAGAGAAACTGAAGGTTACGGCCTCACTGAAAAAGGCCTTGATTTTTTGAAAAAGGAATCTCCCGCCTTAATAATCGTTTTGGACTGCGGTATAGGTAACTTGAAGGAAGTGAAATTGGCGAAAAAAATTGGTTTCAAGGTTATTATTGTTGACCATCATGAAACTTTGGACAAATTGCCTGAAGCTGAAATAATAGTTGACCCAAAGCAAAAAAGCGACAAATATCCTTTTAAAAAATTAGCTTGTGTCGGGATAGCTTTCAAGCTTTCGGAAGCCATACTTGGCAAGAAAATGACAGAAAGCCTAAGAAGGAACTTTTTAGAGATGACAGCCATTGCCACTGTCGCTGATATGATGCCGAAAGAATCGGAAAACAAGATTTTTATTGAACAGGGACTTTCTTATTTGGAAAGCTCTTGGAGGCCAGGCATCAGAGCTTTTTTGGAATCGTTTAAAGAGTATTCGGACATCAATCAAAAAGTTTCCAAAATCATTTCAATTTTGAACATTAGGGACGTAAAAGAAAGTCTTCCAGCCAGCTTCAGACTGTTGACATGTTCTTCTCTAGAGAAAGCAGAGAAAATTATCGGGGAATTGTTGGAAAAATCAGAAGTGAGGAGAGAAAAAATGGAAGAAATGATGGCTGAAGTGGAAAAAAGATTAACGGAAAAAGAAGAATCGATAATTTTTGAAGGCGATACAATCTTTGAATTGACGCTTATCAGCTCAATTGCTTCGATACTCTGCCGCAAATATCTCAAGCCAGTTTTCCTTTATAAAAAGATGGAAAAAGAAAGCCAGGGCACGGTCAGAACGCCAAAAGAAACAAACGGAGTTTCTTTGATGAGGAATTGTTCAGAGCTTTTGCTGACTTTTGGCGGACATGCTCAGGCAGCCGGTTTCAGGGTAAAAAATGAAAACTTGGAAAAATTTAAAAGTTGTTTAATTAGAAATATATGAACCTTTGATATTCTTCTATGAAAAAAATTGTCATTTATACTGACGGCGGTTCAAGAGGGAACCCCGGGCCATCAGCCATAGGAGTTGTTTTTTGCAACGAGAAAGGCCAGTATTTTAAAAAATATTCAGAGTATCTGGGCGATGATTTGACCAATAACGAAGCTGAATATCAGGCAGTGGTTTTCGCTTTGCAGAAATTCAGGGCTCTTTTCGGCAAAAAACTGGCAAAAAGCAGCGATGTTGAGATTAAATCTGATTCAGAGTTGATGATTAAACAATTAAAGGGGGAGTACAAGGTTTTAGAGCCGAATATTCAAACTCTCTTTTTAAAGGTTTGGAATTTAAAAATTGATTTTAAAAAGATAAAATTTTCTCTTATACCCAGAGAAAAAAACAAAGAGGCGGATGCTTTGGCCAATATGGCTTTGGACCAGAGATGAATCAAAAAATCCGTTAATTAACGGATTTTTAAATATCCCAGCAAGCTCGTAAGCCGAATTCTGTTTTAAGCGATCATCTGTCTGGGCCCTTGATTGCTCTCAGGCTCGAGCGAACTACTTTTCACCCCTATAAGATAGTGATTTATCTCATTGGGATTTGTTCTTGCACCCAGTAAGGATTTAGCCGTTTCACCCCTGCATTGCTGCAGGACTTTCCCGTGGTTTTACGGGCTGCTCAACCTTTCGGTTCAGCTCGTCTCTGTTCGCACCTCTCCGAGCACATAATCAAATTATGTGCTGCGGGACGGCTGTTAGCCGCTACTTTTTTATCGAGCACATAATTTAATTATGTGCTACGAGAGTGTTCGGACTTTCCTCTGAACATATAAAGTTTTATAGGTTCAGCGATCACTCGGCTTGCTAGGATATTATAATTCTAGCAGAATTGAAAACTTTGTCAAATCTGAAAATTGAGGTAAAATAATTCATAATGTTTAAAAAATTGTTTAAGTCGCAAACTAAAACCTTGACTTTCGCCGCCATTTTATTAGGAGCGTCGGCTTTGGTCAGCCGGCTTTTGGGATTGATTAGGGACCGCTTGCTGGCTGGAACCTTCGGAGCAGGAGAAGAACTTGATATTTATTTTGCCGCTTTCAGGATTCCTGACTTTGTTTACGGAATTCTGATTACTGGCGGTATTGCCGCTGTTTTTCTTCCTGTTTTTTCGGAATACTTTAAGAAAAACGAGGAAGAGGCCTGGCAATTTTCCAGCAATCTTTTCAATTGTTTTTTGATTCTGCTTGTTTTTCTTTGCGCCATTTTGGCTGTTTTTACGCCTTGGCTTATTGATTTGATTGCTCCGGGATTTTCTTTTACCAGTAAGAACTTGGCTGTTGCTTTGACCAGGATAATGTTTATTTCTCCTGTGTTTTTCGGCTTGGCCAGTATTTTTTCAGGAGTGCTTCATTATTTCAACCGGTTTCTGGTTTACTCTCTAGCTCCTGTCATATATAATCTTGGCATAATATTCGGTATTTTGTTTTTGGTGCCCAGATTCGGCCTTTATGGATTGGCTTATGGAGTTATCTTGGGAGCTTTATTTTATTGGCTGATTCAGGTGCCGGCAGCCAAGGATTCAGGATACAAGTATCTGGCTTTTTTTGATTTTAAAAATTCAGGATTGATTAAGGTTTTCAAACTGATGGTTCCCAGGACAATCGGAGCGGCTGCCTATCATATCAATTTAATAGTCATTACTGCCATTGCTTCAACGCTGGCTGCCGGTTCCATCGCCATTTTTAACTTTGCCAACAATCTTCAGTATTTCCCGATCGGCCTTATCGGAATTTCTTTTTCAGTGGCTGCTTTTCCTTTGTTGTCCAAGAATTGGGCTTTTGATTTGAAAGAAGAGTTTTTTAAAGTTTTTTCTTCAACTTTCCGCCAGATTCTTTTTCTAATAATTCCAATCTCTCTTTTGGTTTTCATATTCAGGAGCGAAATCGTTCGAATTGTTCTGCAAACAGGTCAATTCGGCGGTTTTGAGACAAGATTGACTTCAGCCTGTCTTGGTATTTTTTGTTTGAGCATTGCCGCTTTTTCCTTTGTTCCTTTCCTGGCCCGCGTTTTCTATTCTTTCCAGGATACAAAAACTCCGGTGCTCATCGGCTTGGCTTCCATGGCTTTTAACATTGCTCTTTGTTATTTTTTCAACTTTATTCTGGGATTTTCAAACTTTTTCCAGCAATTTATGGTAAACATATTGGGACTTCAGCGGATTGAAGATGTCAGGGTGATCGGTCTGCCTTTGGCCTTGTCTGTTTCCGGCATTTTCCAGTTTTTTTTCCTTTTGTTTTTTCTTAAAAGAAAGCTCAATGGTTTGGTTAACGGAGAAATCTTGCAGTCTTTCTGGAAAATTGCAATATCAAGCGTTTTAATGTCTGTTTTTGTCTGCCTGTCTTTTTCTTTTATCGGTGCTTTTTTTGATTTTCAAACTGATTTCAGCGTTTTGATTCAAACAACAATAGCTGTTATTATCGGCGCTGTCGTCTATATCTTTATTAATATTTTGCTCAAATCTCCAGAAGTTAAAACTATTTGGTCTGCGATAGAAGAGCAGTTCAAAAGAAATTAATGGAAAATATACGCAACTTCTGCATAATTAGTCATGTTGACCATGGTAAATCAACTTTGGCTGACAGGTTTCTTGAATTGACAAACACAGTTCCCAAAGCAAAGATGAGGGAGCAGTTTTTGGATTCAATGGACTTGGAGAGGGGAAGAGGTATTACCATTAAAATGCATCCTGTCAGAATGGAGTATGTTCTTGATTCAAAGCCATATATCTTGAATTTGATAGACACGCCAGGCCACATTGATTTCAATTACGAGGTTTCAAGAAGCTTGGCAGCGGTTGAAGGCGCTATTTTATTGGTTGACGCAACCAAAGGCGTTCAGGCTCAGACAATACACAATCTGGAATTAGCAAAAAAGCAGGGTTTAATAATCATTCCGGCAGTCAATAAAATTGATTCGCCTCAGGCAAGAATTGAAGAGGCAAAAGTTTCTCTGGCGCAACTGCTGGAAATATCGGAAAATGAAGTTTTTCTTATTTCAGCTAAAAAGGGGACAAACGTTAAAGAACTTTTAGAAACTGTAATCAGGAAGCTTTCTTCTCCTCAGGGAGATGTTGATAATCCTTTTCGGGCTTTGATTTTTGATTCCAAATACGACCCATATAAAGGAATTGTCGCTTATTTGAGAGTTCTTGACGGTAAAATATCAGCCAATGAAAAGATATATTTGATTCAAAGCAAGGTTAAAGGCGAAGTTAAGGAACTTGGCTATTTTAAGCCTGAGTTTTCTCCGGTGAAAGAATTAAAAAGCGGAGAAATAGGTTATTTGGCTACTGGAATCAAGGAGCCCGGCAAAGTAAGAGTGGGAGACACAATTTCAAACATTTTTAATATTAAGCCTTTGCCAGGATACAAAGAGCCAAAGCCTGTTGTTTTCGCTTCCTTCTATCCTGAGAATCCTGATGTTTTTGACAATTTGAAAGAAGCTTTGTCCAAATTAAAGCTTAACGATTCTTCTTTCACTTTTGAGCCGGAAACAAAGGAAGCTTTGGGCAGGGGGTTCAGCTGCGGATTCTTGGGCTCTTTGCACGTTGAAATCGTTTCAGAAAGATTAAAAGAGGAATTCGGTCTGAATCTCGTCATTTCCACACCTTCGGTTGTTTTCAAAATTATCAATCAGAGAAGCAAAGAAGTTTTTGTTTTTTCTCCTTCTGATTGGCCTGATCCTTCGGAAATTAAAGAAACCCAGGAATTATGGACAAGGCTGGAAATTATTTCTCCTTCGCAGTATCTTGGCAGGATTCTGGAAATTTTAAGCAGCTTGAAGGGAAAATCAATTGAGACTAAATGTTTCGGTTTAGATAAAATCCTTTTAATTTACGAAGTTCCTTTGAAAGGGATTATTTCCGGTTTTTACGACAGTTTGAAAAGCGTGAGCCAGGGATTTGCTTCCATGAACTACGAGATTTTAGGATACAAAAAAGCTGACTTGGTGAAGCTGGAGATTCTGATTGCCGGAAAAAAAGAAGAAGCTTTTTCAAAAATTGTCCAAAAAGAAGACGCTTTTAAAGAAGGCAAGAAAATGACAGAAAGGTTGAAAGAAGTTCTGCCTCATCAGCTTTTCTCAGTTTCCATTCAGGCTGTTGTCGGCGGCAAAATAGTTGCCAGAGAAACTATTTCAGCCAGAAGAAGGGACGTCATCGCTCCTTTGTACGGCGGCGATTACACCAGAAAAAGAAAGCTCCTGGAGAAACAGAAAAAAGGCAAGCAGGATTTAAAAGAAAAAGGAAGGGTGAGAATCCCTCCCAGCGTGTTTTTGGAGATGTTCAAATCGGGCTGATTTCATGCTAAGATTAGACAGAAATAAAGCTAAAGCAGGGGCGCTATTGTAAAGGCGAGCATGCTTAAAACCACCAGAGATATCAGGATAATCCAAATTGTTTTGAAAATTGTTTTGGGCTTCATTTTCATAACTATACCACTATGATAGCAAAAAACAGGAAGATAAAAAAGGATAAAAGATTTCAAAGTATATTTTTTTCTGTTTTAATCGGTGTTTTCCTTTCTGCTGTCATTGGTTTTTTCATTGTTTCCAATTTGAGGATAAGTCAGAAAAGGGGAGAGTTGGTTGAAAAGACAGAAGAGCTGAAAAAAGAAGTTCAATTGCTGGAAGAGAGGAACGAACAATTGAAGTCAGGAATTACCCAGACAGAGAGCGATGCTTACTGGGAAGCCAAACTCAGGGAGCAGGGGTATAAAAAGCCCGGGGAGGAAGCAGTAGTCGTTATTCCGCCGGAAGAAAAGAACGATTCTGCTGGTTCCGGTGAGAACAATATTTTTGAGAATTTGTTAAATTTTATCAGGAATTTCTGGGAGAGCTTATCTGAGAAAATCGGATTTTAATTATTGCGAGAGTGGTTCAGTGGCAGAATGGTTCCTTCCCAAGGAACAGATGGGGGTTCGATTCCCCTCTCTCGCTTAAGTAAAAAATTTGATATTTAAAGTTTATGATTTTTTCATCCAATTCGCAAAAAGGTTTTTCTCTCATGGAAGTTCTTATTGGAGTTGCTGTATTTATCATTATTGCAGCAAGCGTGTATCAAGTTTATGTGATGGTGATGGAGGCTGTTCGTGTTTCACGGTTTAAGATTACCGCAACTGCCCTTGCAAATGAACAATTTGAAATTGTGCGCAATCTTCCCTATATTGATGTTGGTGTAGCAGGAGGAATTCCTTCAGGTAAAATTCCCCACACCCAAACGCTTACTCGAGACAACGTTTCGTTTACTGTAGAAACAGTTATTCGTAATATTGATGATTCATTCGATGGAACTATCGGAGGTACTCCAAATGATATTTCTCCTGCTGACTATAAACTTGTTGAACTTGAAATTTCCTGTTCTTCTTCCAAAAATTTTCAACCGATTCGTTTTACTACTCAGGTAGCGTCAAAAGGACTCGAAACCGCCTCAACAAACGGCGCGCTTTTCGTTCAAGTATTTAATGGAGTAGGGCAGCCAGTTCAGGGTGCAGATGTACATATTGAAAATAATCAAGTCATTCCCCCGATTATTATTGACGATAATACAAATAATGACGGGATGCTCCAAATTGTTGATGTTCTCCCAGGAGTAGAAGCATACGAAATTAAAGTATCTAAATTTGAATATTCTGAAGATCGCACCTATCCAACTGGCGCCCCTGAAAATCCCAATCCAGTAAAGCCTCACGCGACAGTAGCTCTTCAACAGTTAACACAAATAAGTTTCGCAATTGATCGTACAAGTATTCTTGATGTTTCAAGTATAACTCAAACATGTGTTCCAGTTGGCGATATTGACTTTTCTCTCCAAGGATCAAAAATTATTGGAACAAACCCAGATATATTAAAGTATAATAGCACACACATAACTGATGAATCGGGACAAAACACGATCACAAACCTTGAATGGGATACTTATAATTTCTCTATTACCGATACTGCCTATGACCTTGCCGGCGCTATTCCCTTAGTGCCTCTCATTCTTAATCCAAACACCAATCAAGATATTAAATTTATCGTAGAGCCTAAGAATCCGCAAGCACTTCTTGTCACCGTCAAAGATGAGGGCACTCAACTTCCACTTTCTGATGCAAGCGTGCAACTCCGTAGTACTGGCTACGATGTAACACTTACTACGGGTCGCGGGTTTCTTCGTCAAACCGATTGGTCGGGAGGTGCGGGCCAGGAAAATTTTGTTGATCCGGCAAAATATTTTACATCCGATGGAAATATAGAAGTAACAAATCCTGTAGGCGAATTACGATTAAAAAAAGTATTTGACCAGTATGAATCGTCAGGATATCTTATATCTTCCACTTTTGATACAGGTTCTCCATCAAGTTTTCATCAGATTATTTGGCAGCCACAAGATCAGTCGCCAGAAACCGGTCCTGACAGCGTAAAGTTTCAGATCGCAACAAATAACGATAATGTCACTTGGAATTTCCTTGGCCCGGACGGCACGTCAAATACCTTCTACACACTCGCTAATCCCATTATTAATTCTCTTCACAATAACGATAGATATCTTCGCTATAAAGTATTCCTTCAAACTGCAGACACTGCCTATACTCCAAATATAGCAGAGGTTGCCATCACTTTTACTTCTTCATGCGTACCGCCAGGACAAGTATTCTTCACAGGATTAGATTTTGGAGATTACGACTTGATAATATCAAAAAGCGGCTATCAGACGTTTAATGATACCGTTACTATTTCTGCTTCATGGCAGCAGCGTGAAGTATTGCTTGCCCCATAAGCCCATGATTTTTCAAAATCAACAAAAACTTAGATCCGGATTTTCTATTATTGAAGTGCTTGTAGCGATTTTTATTCTATCTTTAGTCGGAGCAGCGGTCGTTACGTTTCAGAAGGATGTTTTTTCTCTAAATACAATTATTTCCAACAGTTTGACAGCGCAGGACGAAGCCAGAAGAACTTTAAAGATGATGACAGCTGAGATACGTCCCTTATCGCCTTCAAGTGTTGGCGCTTATCCAATCGCAGAAGCCGATCCAACTTCATTTATCTTCTACAGCGATATTGACAATGACCAACTTAAAGAACAGGTTCGGTATTTTCTTGACGGACCAATTCTGAAAAAAGGAGTTATTAAACCATCAGGAGCCCCGCTTGCCTATAATCCAGCAAATGAAATTATAAGTGAAGTAATCCACGATGTTGCAAATGGCGCAACCCCAATTTTTAATTACTATGATACAAATTACGACGGCACAACACCTCCACTTGCGCAGCCGGTAGATATCCCCACGGTGAGATTAATCAAAATTACCATTGTGATTGATAAAGATTCTAACAGAGCTCCAGGTCCAATCACTTTAACCACTCAAGTTTCTATGAGGAATTTAAAGGATAACCTATGAAAAAAATAAATCAAGGTCAAATTCTTATCCAGGCGCTTGTTTTTGGAGCAATTGCAGCTTTTTTTGTCTCAGGACTTGTCAGTTGGTTTACTATTAGTTATAAAGCTTCGCGTCAAACATTTAATCGCGAACAAGCAATACAAATTGCAGAAGCAGGAATTGATTATTACCGTTGGCACTTAGCGCACGCGCCCCAAGATTATCAAGATGGTACTGGCGGACCGGGACCTTATATCCACGACTTCCACGACAAAGATGGAAATATCATCGGGCAATTTACTCTTAATATTACTCCGCCGCCCTTAGATTCGACCTTGGTAACCGTTGAATCAACAGGAAAGGTGAGTGCCGATACGAATATTTCACGGGGTATTACTGTAAAATTAGCCAAGCCATCATTTGCGAAATTCGCATGGGTGCTAAACAGCGAATTCGTGAACTTTGGATCAGACGCCGAAGTGTTCGGTCCGATTCACTCAAATGTGGGAATCCGTTTCGACGGCCTTGCTCACAATATTATTACTAGCGCTGTTGCTGATTATAACGACCCTGACCATACTGGAGCAAATGAGTTTGGCGTTCATACTCACGGAAACACTTTAGATCCTGGGTCAGATCCTTTGCCGCCCTCATCCGTTCCAATTCGTCCTCTAATATTTGAGGCAGGACGTCAATTTCCTGTTCCTGCGGTTGATTTTACCGGGATAACCGTGGATTTGAAAGATATGAAAACGGACGCGAAAGATAACGGAGTGTATCTTAGCAACTCCGGGGCTTTAGGATATCGCATCAATTTACTTACAAACGATACATTTGACGTCTACCGCGTCAATTCCGTTATAGCTCCTTGTGGCGGAGCGACCACCTGGAGCATTTCGGGCAAGACGTTTCTCAAAAATTATCCGAATCCTACTAATGGTATTATTTTCGTAGAAGATCACATATGGGTGGAGGGACAAATTAATACTGCGCGTCTTACTATTGCTTCTGGCCGTTTTCCTGATAATCCTTCGACACGCACGAATATCATTGCGAACAGTGACTTGCTCTACACAAATTATGACGGGAGTGACACCATCGGACTTATTGCGCAAGGTAACTTTTATGTGGGTCTCAAAAGCGAAGATGATCTTCGCGTTGATGCTGCAATTATCGCGCAGAACGGTTACGTACGGCGGCTAAGTTACTCAAGTTCATCATGCGGTTCTACGCGAGAGCGTTCTCTTTTTACGAGCTACGGGATACTCGGTTCGAATCTTCGGCCCGCATTTGCTTATTCATCATCGAACGGGTATCAAAGCCGGGTTTATATATACGATGCAAATTTACTTTATGGCCCGCCGCCGAGCTTTCCTTTAACTTCTGATCAATATGTAACGCTTTCTTGGGAAGAAGTAAAATAATTGTTGATTTTCGCCTTTTCTAATGATAAGCTCGGTATTAGGTTCTAATGTCATTCACTATCCCGCTCGCCGCCTTAGCTTAGTGGCAAAGCAATGGTTTCGTAAACCATCGATGTCAGTTCGATTCTGGCAGGCGGCTTATAACTTTATCTTTTAAGCAAGACTATTGAGGTTAGTCTTTAACAAGCCGTCTTTTAATTAGAAAGTTGCTTTTTTTATTGAATGTGGTAATATATAAAATCTTAGCAAGGAGGTGGTATCATGCCAGACACAACTTTGGATCAACTAGTTGCTACCGTTGGTTTTTCAAGTTGGGATGAGGCGATGCAAGCAATTTGCGAAAAGTGCAGCCTGAAGTTACAGTGCGCTGGAAAGCAGGAATGCGCCGCTAGAAAGGCTTTAGGAGTATTAGGGAGTATTGCTGCCACAGATACAGTACAGGTACATCTTTTCGCAAAGAACCTCAAAGGGGCGCTAAATAATGTTCATAACAGTTGATCCGGTAGTCAAGAGAGCCTTTGACGTATATGTCGAGGCTCCCTTATTTTTATAAATAGATTAATTCGAGAGGACTTGATTTTTTTATTGAATATGGTAGTATATAAAATTATAAGCAAGGAGGGTTGAGATGAAAACTGTAAAATGGCATTCTTGGAAAGGTATTCTCTACGGAGATACAGGGAGGTTCAAGTTCTGGTCAGCGCAAATAACAGGAGAAGGCGATGAGAATTTGTCAAAGGATGCTCCCATGAAAGACTGGAAGAAAGTCGTTGTTCTCAGACCTTTGGGCAACCCGGAAACTGTTTTTGCCATAGGATTCAGCAACAAATTTGGCAGCACCAAAATATCTACTGCTCCCAGAAAGATAAAAGAAGGACCTTTTGGAATGAGAATGGGAGCAGAGGATTGCCAGTTCTTTATCACCAGCAACACAGAGGCAGTAAAGCTTGAGTTAGTAGGATATGTTGACGTGGATGATAAGTCACAAGCTAACCTATCTTTATACTAAGTGAGGAGGATATTTTGATGGCTAAAATAGAAGGGCCTAAAATGCCCGACAAGGTAGATTTTTCTAGCAAGAATCCCAGAGTTAGAGAGATAAAAAGAATACTCCGAAAAGCCATAAAAGCAATTGAAGCCGGTCATAAAAAGGCCGTTCATAGTACCTTGCCGCCGTTTAAGACTTCATGTAGAGACGCTGGATTATCCGGCGCCTCTTTTAATTTTTTTTTAAAATGCTAAGATATTAAAAGAAATATGATTTCGATTGCAGAGAAAATCGAACAATTACAGGAAAAGCTCCTCAAAATAGGAGACTGTCTTTGACGTAGCCAAAAAGAAAGAAATCATTGAAGAATTGGAAGGTCAAGCAGCAAAAACTGATTTTTGGCAGCAAAAAGAAAAAGCAATAGAAATCACTCAGAAGCTCAATGAGTTGAAAGAAGAGACAAAAGTGTTTGAAAGCTTAGTTAAGGAACTGGAAGATATTATAAAGTTGCAGAGCTTAGGTGAAAAAGAAGAAGAGCTGGAAAAAACAGTAAAGCAGTTTGAGATAAAGATGTCAAAAGAAGAGTTCAGGGTTTTTCTTTCCGGCAAATACGACAAAGGAGCAGCTATTTTATCAATTTATGCTGGAAGCGGAGGACAGGATGCGCAGGACTGGGCAACAATGCTTTTGAGAATGTATGAAAGACACTGCGTCTTTCAAAGGATTGCAATTCAAAATACTCAACCAGTCATTCGGTGAAGCAGGAGGCCCGGAAGGCAGAATCGGCACAAAATCTGTCAGTACAGAGATAAAGGGGAATTATGCTTTCGGCTTTTTAAAAAAGGAAACAGGAGTTCACAGATTGGTCAGAATTTCTCCTTTTTCAGCCAAATCGCTCCGTCATACTTCTTTTGCTCTGGTGGAGTTGTTGCCTGTGATTGAAAAAGAAGACGAAATTGAAATAAAGCCAGATGATTTGAAAATTGATTTTTACCGCGCTTCAGGACCTGGCGGCCAGAATGTAAATAAAAGGGAAACTTCGGTCAGGATTACTCATTTGGTTAGTGGTGTTGTTGTTTCCTGCCAGTCAGAGAGGACGCAGGCCAGCAACAGGAAAAAAGCGATGATCATGCTTTCTTCAAAGCTTTACCAGATTCAGCAGGAAACAAAGCAAAAAGAATTATCAAAGGCAAAAGGAACAAAAATATCTGCCAGCTGGGGAAATCAGATAAGGTCATATGTTATTCATCCTTATAAACTGGTGAAAGACCTGCGTACAGGAGTTGAAACTTCCGCAGTTGAATCGGTTTTAGACGGAGATTTGGATAAATTCATTGAAAAAGAAATTAAATTATAAAATGATAAAATTCAAAAACGTTAGTAAAATTTATCCGCCCGACACTATTGCTTTAGAAGAAGTGTCTTTTGAGATTAGTCCCAAAGAGTTTGTTTGTCTTGTCGGCAAGTCAGGAGCTGGCAAGACCACTTTGTTAAAGCTTTTGATGGCTGAAGAGCAGTCAACCAGCGGCAAGATTTTTTTTGATAATCAGGACATTCAGGAAATAAAACCTGAGAATATTCCTGAATTAAGGAGAAAGATAGGAGCTGTTTTCCAGGATTACAAGCTCCTTCCTTCAAAAACAGCTTATGAGAACGTGGCTTATGCCATGGAAGTGATCGGCGCTTCTGACGAGGAAATTGCCAGAGATGTGACTGGGGTTCTGGACATTGTCGGTTTGACGAAAAAAGCATATAATTTCCCTGCCCAGCTTTCAGGCGGAGAAAGGCAGAAAGTGGCCATTGCCAGGGCTTTGATTCATCGTCCTGAAGTTATTCTAGCTGATGAGCCCACAGGCAACCTTGACCCTTACAACACTTTGGACATTATACGATTGCTTTTAAAGATAAATGAGTTTGGCACGACTGTTATTTTATCCACCCACAACAGGGAAATAGTCAATTCTCTGGCTAAAAGAGCAATAACGCTTCACGAGGGCAAAATAATAAGAGACGAGAAAAAGGGACGTTTCATTTTATAGCGAATTTTGTTCGATATATCGACTTCGTCGTTATAACTATGTTTACTTTAATTAAAAGAATAATTCGTTTTGGCTGGCAGGGTTTGACAAGAGACGGCGGAATGATTTTCGCCAATATTTTCATTATGACAATGGCTATTTCCCTCGTCACTTCACTTTTTATTTTTAAGGATATCAGCCAGTTTTTGATTTCCAGCATTCAGGAGAAAGTTGACGTTTCCGTTTATTTCAAATACGAAACTTCAGAAGAAGACATATTGGGAGCTAAAGAAGAAATTGTTCAATTGCCCGAGGTCAAGGAAGTGAGTTACGTTTCAAGAGAACAAGCTCTTGAAAAATTCACTGAAATGCATAAAGACGATGCTGTTTTAATGGAATCTCTGATAGAAGTCGGCACAAATCCTTTTTTGGCTTCTTTGGGCATCAGGGCTTCTCAAGCCAGCCAATATGAAGCCATAGTCAGTTTTTTGGAAAGTTCCAATTTGAATTATTTGATTGAAAAGATTGATTATTACCAGAGAAAGCCTGTGATTGACAGGATTTACGATTTGACTTCAAGCTTCAATAAAATAGGTTTTGTTCTTTCTTTGATTTTAATAATTGCCGCGATATTGGTTGCTTTTAATTCTGTCAGATTGTCAATTTACAATTCCAGGGAAGAGATAAAGATTCAGAAGCTGGTTGGCGCTTCAAACTGGTTTGTTAGAGGTCCTTTTCTGGCTCAGGGCGCAATCTGCGGGTTTTTTGCCGCTTTGGTTTCTCTTTTGCTTTTCTTTTTGCTCACTTTGGGGTTTAATTCGCAGGCAGAAGTGTTATTTCCGGGACTTGGTTTATTTGGTTTTTTTATGAGTAATTTCTTTTTGATTCTTTTTATTCAATTGTTTACTGGGATACTTTTGGGTATTGTTTCCAGTTTGGTGGCGGTCAGAAGATATCTCAGAGTTTAACTTGTGGTGAATTTATTGAACTATTGCCGGGTCGTCTAACGGTAGGACACGTCCCCCTGGAGGATGGTATCTTGGTTCGAATCCAAGCCCGGCAGCATTGTACTATATTCTCGTTTTTCCGAGTATTTTCCACGCGGAGCGTGAAAAATATTTTATAATTTTGTCTTGCAAAAGTATGTTCGAGCCGACTTTTTTGATAAATTGAGCCTTCTCTGCCAAGTCGGTGCCAGAAGCCACAATTTTAGCTTTATTTGAGGCCAGAATGAAGTTTTTGGCCGGTTTGAGCCAAGAATACACCCCTTTTTGCTGAAAAGCCATCAATTTCTCTAAAATCTCAATCTTTTGGTTGAGGATTTTTTGTTTTCAATCTTTTTACTTATCCCAAATGGATTTTTCCTTGCGTTTCGATTTTTCGCAAAAGAAGTTCTATATCCCCAGGCTTATAGATTCGGTAGTTATTTATTAGGTTGCGGTGAGCTTTTAATTTTCCTGATTTATCCCAGTTACGAAGGGTAAGGGGGGTAACTCCTAACAAATCAGCCACTTCTTTAACCGTGAGATAGCTTTTTTTAACCTTAGGTATTTCGATATGGTGAAGTCTTACTGGTATTTTCTTCACCCCGTTAGAAATTTCCATAAATTTTATTAACAATTCTGCCCTATTAGAAATTACCTTAATAAAGGATTTCTAACGGGGTTCATATTTATAACAAGCTTTGTTCAATATATTGCCTGATAGTGGCATTATTAATGTTTATTAATCTTTTTCGTATAAAAACTTTAATAAAGCTTACTTTATAATATAATGACCAAAAAGTATGTCAAACGAGTTTTTCCACACCTTTGAGACTTGAGTGTTTTATAAAAGATAACATTTTGTGGCATTTTAATAATCCGTTTTTGCGAAACCGACACTTTTTTATTTCTGTCAAAATTTAACGAAAAAAGCCAAAATTTCTGAGTTATCCACAGTTGACGGGATTTGAGGGAACTAATAAAATAAAGCAATCTCGACCCTCGAGATTACGAACAATGAAGGTAAATCAAGATAAAAAATATATTCCATTAAAAGAAGTAGGAAAAATAACTGGTTATGCTCCAGACTATATTGGTTATTTGATTAGAAAGAGAAAAATTAAGGGAAGAAAAGTTTATACCAGCGCTTCCTGGGTAATTGCTTCAGAAGAACTAATTAAATATTGCCAGAAACAGAAAAATCTCGGGGCTCGAGATTTTTCTGTTTTTTAAGAAAAAATATTTATCTTTAAAAGAAGCAGCCGAAATTTCAGGGTATGCTTCCGATTATATTGGCTGGTTTATTAGAACTGGAAAAGTTAAAGGGAAAAGAGTTTATACTGGCATTTCATGGCAAACGACCGAAGAAGCCATAAAAAATTATCAAAAAAGAAAAACAAAAACGAAGGGAAAAATATTTTTTAATTTTCCATCATATATCAAGCTTCCGAAAGAAGTGAAGATGAAGATGAGGTTTATCTCATCGACTATAAATCGAGCACATAAGGAGTTATGTGCTCAGATAAAATTAATCCATCTTGTTCTAGAAAGCGGCAACAAGGTTTTTGGTTTCGGCTGGCGCCTAGCTTTAACAGCTCTTATCATTTTCTTTTTTGCTTCCGGACTCAGTCCTTTAAGATTTTTTCAAGCCTCAATCGTTGCTCTTACCGGACCAGAAACAAAAACAGCTAATTTTTATGCAGCGCTTTCTGATGGCGAGTGGCAGAATCCTCAAAATGTTCAAGGTCAACCAGATGTGGGGCCTACTGGAGATATAAACTTATTTTCAGAAACAAACTCAGCTATCTATAAAACAGGTTCATTAAACTTGGTTATTCAGAATTTTATGGTGGAGGGACAAAGACCAAATGACCAACAACAAGAAATTATTTCTACCCCCACTGAGGAAACTATCACCGTGGCAACCTTCACTGAAGAAATTATTGGAGCAACTTCAACGCCAGAAGTAATAGAAGAAACAACATCAACAAAAGTTGAAACATCACAAGAGCAACAAGAAGAAACAACTTCAACTCCACCAATTCAAGAAATATACGAAGAAGAAATCAATACTGAAACCACCTCCACTGAATCAGAAAGCGAGCCAATTTCATTTTTCGGAAAGGTTAAAAAAATTTTTAGTGGCGAAACGGTTAAAGCTCAGCAACTTCCAACTTTTGAAGAGTTGGTTGAAGAAGATTTTCAGAGTGCAAAAATTAAACTTTCTTTTGCTATCGGAGAGAAAGAACCAGATATTACTATAATAGAACAACAAGCAACCAGCGTCGAAAGAGATTAATAATACTACTTCAGAGGAATCAACCAGCTTTTGGAACAGGGTTAGAGATTTTTTTAGTTCTTTAACTACAAAAATAAATCAATTAACCAAAGTTTTACTAACTAAAGCAGCTTCAATCGCAAAAGCCGAGGAAGAAAACCCACCAACTGAAGTGATGGATATCGGATATCCATCAAATGGGGAAATCGGTGGGGAAACGACGACAATTGAAAACACTACCACTACCGAAGAAATAACTGAGGAAACCCCGATATCACCCGTCGAAGGCGGAGCTACGGAGGAGGTAACAACTGAAGCCACTGGTACGAAACTTTACCCAATCTTGATGCGAAAATTGTTATCTGGTGGTCTATTGCTTCTAGGAAGATGGTTCGATCTGCTCACCACAAGATTGGAAAATTTTGGATACAATTACTTCCTATCCTTTATCCAACGCTTTAAATGGTGGTTACTTTGCTATGATGCCTCATTTTTAAAATCGTGGGAAGATGTTAAAAATTTAAAAATAAAATTTGAAGGAGTCATCGGAGGAGAAACAAAATTTATTGCTTATTTGATAGCGTGTGGTGAGGTGGAGTACCAGAAAAAAGAAGAGAGGAAGAATTTGAGTTAAGGGCCATTAAAAAAGGTTGGCGAACAGATGAGAACCCGAATTTGAAGTTGTGCCAAAAGGAGAAAAAGCACAAGAAAATATTATCGGAAACTTAGTCGCTGAAATTTCTCAGTTTTTGAAGAAGAACCGAAAGTTGAAGCAAATTTAATAAAACCTGACAGTAAAGAATTATTGCTTCAAGAAGGAAAAGATTTCAGCTCCGAAACGCATTCGCCGACCAGAATAAAAATTTTCAAACAAGAAGATTTTCGTCCCGGTCTTCAAAAATTAAAAATTACTTATGAAAAGAACGGTAACGTTTACAACCTCGAAGCTGAATTTACCTGGGGAGTTTTGGCGATAAACGCCAACAAATCAATTTATCTGCCTAACGAAACCGCATATTTGCAGATGGCAGCGCTTAGAGATGACGGCCATACGATTTGCGACGCCAATTTAAAATTAGAAATTATTGCTCCTAACGGAGGACTATCCTCCGTTAATGTTCAGAGGTCAGAAGAGTGCCGGGCCAGATAATGTTACTGATAAGCCGGATTATTTTACATATTATCGGACAGAAAGAAAAGGGAATATACCAAATAAAGCTCACTAATTTAGATAGCGGAAATGAAATCACCGATTCTTTCGAAGTCCGCGATTCAGTGCCTTTTGAAATTGAGAGAATTGGTTCGACTAGAATTTGGCAGAAGCGGCATACGAAATGACATTCAAAATTAAAGCAAATCAGGACTTTAGCGGCGAAGTTATTGAAATCGTACCTGTGAGTTTTGTAATTATAGAGACAAGCGACAGCAGACAAGAAACAAGAGACGGGGGAAAGGCAATTATTTGGGATGTTGATTGGAAGATGGGCGAAACTTACGAACTAAAATACACCTTTGACGCACCGGACGTTTCCCCTTATTTCTCTGTTCGGGCCATTACAAATTGGCGATTTTAAAGAAATCAGGCAGTGGCAGATGGCGGCTGATGCCATTACCTACCAATCCGCGGGCGCAATCGATTATTCCCAAGACATTGCCCCCGCCTTACCCCGCCTCAGTCGCATCGGGCGACCTGCTCGTTCTGGTTATTCGGGCCTGAAGCCAAGCACCGCCAACAGCGGTTCGGTTACCACCCCAACCGGCTGGACGCTCATCACCTGGCTTACCGGAGCGGGCGGCTACAGCGCCGCGCTTGGCGCTGATACCGGCAACACCAACGTATTTTCGTATTATAAAGTCGCCGACGGAACAGAGTCCGGTGGTCGCTTGGAGTACAGATTGCTGAGAGCAGGCGTCTCATGGTCACAGATGTACCACTTGACAAATACTTCAAAAGTATGGAGCGTCGCCGGCACGACCGGCTCGGACGTGACAGGAAACACAACCGTTTCCATCGCCATGTCCTCTAATCCGGAGGTTACCGCTGGAGATTATATCCTCGGGGCCATGGTGATCCCGACAGACGTGACGACGCCCAGCCAGTTTTCGGCGGAGGCCTTTTCGCAGACGGGAGTGACTTTCGGCACGGTGACCGAAATCTCGGAACCCGATTACACGGTCGGAAACGACATCGGCGGCTTTATCGTTTATTCTTCCGTCTCGTCCGGCACAGGCTCCGCCGCTCCCACCATGACGGCAACCGCCGGAGGAACGGTGACCAATGTGCGGGGGCCGGGAATTTTTATCAGGGTGCGGGCGACCGGAACTGTCGCCTGCCGATCCGCGGGCACTGCTCACGTATAGTGATACCGCAATGTTTCCCGCCTACCCCGCCTCAGTCGCATCGGGCGACCTGCTCGTTCTCGTTATCGGCATGAAGCCCAGCTCGGCCAATAGCGGTTCGGTTACCACCCCAGACCGGCTGGACGCTCAATCACCTCGCTTACCGGAGCCGGAGGCTACGGAACCACGCTTGGAGCGGACACGGGGAACACCAATCGTTTTTACTTATTATAAAGTCGCAGACGGGACAGAATCTGGTTCTTTAACGGTTACGATCGCTACCAACAATGTCTCTTGGGCTCAAATGTATCGTTTCAGTACTAACGCAACAATAATTTGGAGCGTAGCCGGTGCGACCGGGTCGGACACGACAGGCAGGCACCGCCGTTTCCATTGCGATGACCTCTGATCCTGGAGGTGACCGCCGGGGATTATATTCTCGGGGCGATGTGCATCCCGACAGACGTGACGACGCCAAGCCAGTTCTCGGCGGAAGCACTTTTCGCAGACGGGCAGTGACTTTCGGCACGGTGACCGAAATCTCGGAACCCGACAGCACGATCGGGAATTCGACATCGGCGGCTTTATCGTTTACCAAGCGCCCGTCACGTTCAGGCACAGGCTCCGCCGCTCCGACCATTGACGGCTACCGCCGGAGGAACGGCTGACCAATGTGCGGGGACCCGGGGATTTTTATCAGGGTAAGAGAAGTACCCGTCCCCAGCGCCCCCACGCTCTATCCCGATGACGGCGGATGCAACCCAAATCGCGTTCAACAACACTCAGGCAGAACGACACGACTCCCATTGTTCGAGCGTCAGCTACCCATACCTCGACTTTTAACAGATTTCAGGTAGAGTTTAATACTGCTTCTGATTTTGGCGGAGTATGCTTATACAGAGACTTTCTCAAACACCTATTCATCGGGTACTCAATATAATCTTCAAACTACTGCGTCTTTAAATCTTCCAAGTACAGACGGGGTAACCTATTATGTTCGAGCCAGAGCCTCAGCTGACGGCGGAACGAATTATGGTTCTTGGTCATCTGGGACTTGGACCTATACCTATACCAGCTCGGCCGGAGACCCCGAATGGTTCCAAACAACCGATGAACAGTTTGATACAGGAACAACGCTTACCGATACAAAAACCACAGGCTCTGATTCCGTAGAGTTAGGAGCATCCGTACAATATGTCCGTGCCAACGCTACTGCAGCGTCTTTAACTACGACACTTGATATTGGCACTGCAGGAACGAACCGTCTTGTTGCCGTGTTTGCTTTCTCGGAAGCCGAAGGTGCTACCGCGCTCTCTGGCGTTACTGTTAACACCGCAGCTTGTAATCTCGTAGTTGCGGCTCTTAATGATGACGCTACGAAAAACCAGACGGAACTCTGGTACTGCGATGAGAGTGATCTGGGGTCTTTAAACGGATCCCAGACAATAACGATTTCAGGAACGGGTATAACAGCGACAAACTGGGCCGTGCATGCGCAACTTTTTACCGGTATTAGTCAGAGTGGACCTGCTGATTACGGAACTGATACAACCTCCCGTACTCCTACCCAAACTACAACTGTTACCGGAATGGACGTGTCCTGCCGGCGGTATTGTTGTGATGGGTGTGTCAAATGGAACTCAGGCATTGACTGCCACGTTGGCCATCGCCTCTGACAGCAAAAGTCAGACGCTGACCCTTCATCGGCCGATGCCGTGACTGCAAGTGGCATTGAGTCGTCTGCGCAGAGCAAACAAAACTTATCAGGTTACTTGGAGTAGTGCACCGAACCGCTCTTCCGGCGTTGCCGCCTCTTGGGCGCCAGTCACCCCTTACTTCAGGCACCATCATGTCTCCGGAAATTGATTTTGACTGGGTGACTGGGCAGGACAGTTGGGGCGAGGTTTACTGGTTAACAACCGAACCTTCTGGTTCCGATTCTACCACCAGTATTTATTATTCTTCTTCTACTGCTTGCGATACGATTATTTCCAATACTGCTCTTTCCGGGAATGAAGCGGGTTTCGATCTATCAGCCAGCCCTAAAGATATTTCCGGCTTAAGCACTTCAACCTATAATCGCATCTGCTTACAGACATCATTAGCTCTCGGGGGTGCTGCCAGTTCACCCACCCTAAATGACTGGACAATAACCTGGGAGCCTCCTGCTCCTGCCGGTATCACTATTTCTGGCAATATTTTCGATGATGACGTGGGTTCAAATCCGGTTGGTGATGGCACTAAAGTAAGTGTGGCTATTAATAACACTAAAGATTCTAGTTATGCTACCACTACCTCCGGCTCCTTTAGTTTTACCATTGCCAATACCGTTAATTCCGGTGACACTTTAACTTTGTTTTTAGATACTGACGGAGGAATAGCTGGTAGTTTGGTTACGGTTTCTGATGGTAATGATTTGACCGGTATTGAGTTTTATCAAAATCATTTGGTGGTTCGCTACGAAACTGGTTCTGATATCAGTATTGTTGATCTGACTAAATTTGATAACAATGATGATTCAGATATTAATTTCACTGCCGAAGACGCCAGCCCTGATACTTTAATTATTGAAGACGGTTCGGAATTTTTTATTCCTTCTGGTTTTAATTTTGATGCCGATGGAAATTTAGAATCAGGAACTGATGGTGTAGATGACATTGAAATTAAAGGAACTTATAATGCCGAAGTAGGGGAGATAATTCGGGTTTCTGGCTCTTGGAAAAACTCCGGGACCTTTGAAGAAAGTACCTCGACAGTTATTTTTGATGCTGCCACTTCAGAAGAAATTACTTCTGGCGGAACAGCCGGCGATTTTTACGATATTGTTTTCAATGGCGCTGGCGGTCAATGGACTTTAGGGGATGCAATGATTGTTAATGGCGATTTAACCACTACGGCCGGTACCCTAACTGGAAGCCAGAATTTAACTGTCAATGGAGGAGATATTACGGGCACCAACGGTTCCGTTGATTTAAGCGCTGCCACCACCACCATTTCTGGTACCGGGAATCTCGGACCGACCGGTAGTGGAAATTACTCTTTTTATAATTTATATTTTTCTGGTACCACTACTTTGGCAGGTCTTATTTCTACCAAAAATGATTTAACTATTAATTCGGGAAATTCATTAGATGTTTCCGGTTCCAACTACAGTATTAATTGTGGTGGTTCTTGGTTAAATTCTGGCACTTTTACTGCTCGAGCAGGTACAGTTGTTTTTAATGCCACAACAACTGGTAAGACTCTTACCGCCAGCGGTTCAAATTTTTATCAGTTAGAGTTTAATGGTTCCGGTGGTCAATGGATATTCCAAGATGCAGCTACAGTTACTGCCACTACCACCTTAACTGCTGGTACTTTAGCCCATGGAGCTGATAATAATCTTATTTTAGCCAGTTTAACTTTGGCTATCAGTACTCAATTTACCAAAGCTACGGACTCCGGTCTCTTAATATTTGAATCAGTAAATACCATTGAGATTACAGATAATAGTACTACCACGAGCAACAAACAAAATCTTGGTAATGTCCATATTGGTCAATCACCAGCTGTGACCAAACAAAATAGCGATATAGTAGTTGATAGTTTAACTGTTAATGATGGTGACAGTCATTACACTCGGGGTTATGAGATCGATAGTCATGGTGATATTACAGTTTATGGCACCTTAGATGCTACCGATGACAAAGAAGGTGATGGTACCATTATTACTTTGGCTGGTGATTGGTTAGTAGCAACTAGCACCGATGGTATTTTCACTTGTGTTAATTCTGAAGTTGTCTTTAACGCTATCACCACTGGTCATACAATTTACGATGGTGGTTGGCCATTTTACAGGATCACATTTAACGGCTCAGGAGGGGAGTGGCTTTACAAAGATTCAACCTCAACCGCGCCAGCGACAACAACTGTCATTATTGGCACCCCCACTTTTTTGAATGCCAAAACAGGGGGGGTTTCAGTGACTGATGGTACTCTTAATGTTGACTGGTATTTAGGGATTCATGTCGTTGCTGGAGATTCTACCTCAACCGATATTGGTAATGCCACTGCTACTGTTTCCGAAGCGACCGGTTCTTCGACTATTTGGAAGATGTTAAGCGGCTCCTGGGGTTTACCAGTCACTTCCCAATTTATTCTCACTCAATCTGGTCCGACTGCCACTGGCACTAATCCTCAGCCAAATAATGATGGAGCAATTAGAATTAGAGAATACAAAAAAACCAGCAGCGCAACTACTACTTACAAATATAATTTACAAGTCGTCGCTCCTTCGGGATTTTCGTCATATAATTATTATGAGGTTCGCGGAGGAAAATATCTTGCCAGCACTTTAAGCGCTGACGCTGATGTAGATCTCAGTATTTCTGAAAATTGGTACAGAAGTACCATTGGTAGCTTAAACGGAGCCAAAGATTACGATGACTTAAATCAACCCCCTCAGCATGGTTCTTGGTATGCCGGCATGACTTCTGATTTGCAATTTTCAATAAGTTCTCCCACTCTTGATTTAATTTTGGATCAGCCCAGTTGGACAGCTACCGGCACTACAATTTTGTACGCCACGACTTCTTATTCTAGTGGCTATACGGTAAAGGCATATGCTACTAATTTAGGAAGATTAAAGCTCGGTGCGACTGAAAATTATATTAACCGATGGGACTATGAAAATACTGATCCTGTGCTTTGGGGTACCAACTGTCCTTCTGGCTCTGAGTATTGTGGTTACGGGTATACTACCAGCGACACTGCTCTTTATAACGCTTCAACCACTGAGTATGATAATCGTTTTACTGATTCAACCAAATACGCTGGCTTTGCTACTAGTTCTCTCTCTACCGATCCGGTAGCCGATAGCACAAGCACTGCCTATGGCGCGACAACAACTATTACTTACAAGGTTTCTGTTGACCAAGACCAGTTAGAAGGGGATTATACCGGAACAGTCTACTATATATGTACAGTAAACTATTAGTCGGAATTATTTTAATATCTTTATCGATTAGTGGAATGATTTACGCCCAGAGTTCTGATTCTCTTGGCCTATCGGTAAATCCGCAGGTTTTTGAATTGGATGTTTCCCCGGCGAAAAAATTGAGCAAAAAATTAATCTGAAAAATTTAAGCGAAGTTCCCGTTCCTATTTTAGTAAAAATCACTGATTTCACTGCGAGGAAGATTCCGGCGAAATGGAATTTGACGAATCGGCGCAAGACCCGTCTATTACTTCCAGAAAATGGTTTAAAATCAAAAATCCGAATTTTATTTTGGAAGCGGGAGAAAAAGAAGAGATTAATTTTGAAATTGCAGTTCCGGAAAATGCGGAACCCGGCGGCCATTATTCAGTAATGCTTTTTGAACCCCAATTGCCGGCTTTTTATTTTAAACCCGGCCAACCCAGAACCATTCCGGTTATCGGAGTATTATTTTTGATTTCAGTAAAAATTTTAGCTTTGGAACCAATTCATTGGGAAAACCTGTTGAAATAGTTGAATTTGGAATTCCTAAAGAAGAAAAAAATCAGAATTTTGAAAAAGCGTTGGCGAGTATTGTTGAAATAATTCCCGGAATCGGCAGCTGAAATAAATATTGTTACCAAAACTCCCTCTCTTTTTTTTGGATTAAAAATAATGATATTTTCCACCATAAAATTGGCGGAAAAATTTTAATCTATAATTTTTTCGGGAAAAAGGTAGGGGAGGCAGAAATTAAAAAAACGACCATTTTGCCCCAAAAAATCCGCCAGTTTCCGGTAAATTTTTCTCCGGAATTTCAAAAATTTTCAAATGGCTGCCGGCTTCAGTTTCTGATTTCTTGGTCCAAAATACTTCTTCGGGAAATACCGGGCGGTTTTGGAAATCGGAGAAGAAAAAAACCAGATAGAACTGAATCAAACTATGACTTTTTGGGCTTTTCCCTGGAAAACAATACTGGCACTCTTTTCTTTCTCGTTTGTAATTATTATAATAAGGAAAAGGGTGGTAATGGCTGTAAAAATTTTAATAAAAAGATGATTTTGAGTTATCCACAGGCTTGACAGGTCATTGTGTGTTATAATATAACGAAGCTTGATATACTTTCTGCTTCATAGATAATTATAATAAGCAAAGTAAAATCCTACCTACAATGGTCGACGGGTAGTAGTTTAAATTTTAATAAAATTTTACAAGAAATGGCAGAAAAAATTAAAAAACACAAAGATATAGTTTTTGTTTTGGGGATTGGATTGGTTTTAACTATAGCAGCAATAATAGGAACGTCAGGAATGATAGCTATTCCTAATTTTGCTTCAGCTGCCACCACGGCCACAGTAGGAGTTACGGCAACGGTTGAGCCTTGGATTACTATTACGGCAGATCCAAATTCAGTAACCCTTTCTCCTTCTTTGGTTAACATAGGAGGCGGCACCAGTATTGGAAGCAGCACTCAAAACGTAGCTATAGATGTTGGAACTAACAGTGATAGCGGATGGAGCGTCAGCATAAAAGGCGCTAATGATGGATTAGAATATAGCGCAACAGGCACTATTGCTTCAGTAGCAGCCAGCTCCACTCTTGTTGCGGGCACTGACGGCTATGGAGCCAATGCATCAACCACGCTAGCAGGCGTGACAATTGGTAGTTTGTATAGCGACTGGGGAACTGCTAAAGTCGGAGAAATAAAAACCGGAGGCCAAACCTTGGCAAGTAAAACTACTTCTCAGGCTTCGCAAACAATTGCCACTATGAAAGTTTATGCTGCCGCCACATCAACAAAGCCTTCCGGAAGCTATACTGACACCATCACCTTGACGGTTACTTCTGGTACATAATTACTCCTCCAAAAAGCAGGTTGATTGATTGCATCACTAATTTATAAACAAATTAATTAAATGAAAAAAAGAATTTTCTTTCTATTGTTGTGTTTAATTATTGGAGGAGTAATTTTTGGTCAAAATGCTTTGGCGCAGTTTTCTATTGGGATTTCACCTTTGATTTTTGAGATAACTGGCAATCCCGGTGATCTAATTGAAAACTATATAAAAGTTTATAATCCGAGCGGGGATTCGGTGATTCAAATTGAAATGCAGGTTGAAGACATTGCGCCAACAGGAGAGGCAGGCCAAGTGATTGTGGAACCGGCTGAAACGGAAAGTTATTCCATTACCAGATGGGTGACGATGGAACCGAGAGAATTTGAACTGCAGCCCGGAGAAGAAAAGTTTGTTAAATTTGCCATTCGAGTTCCGGAAAACGCGGAACCAGGCGGTCATTACGGAACGGTTTTGGCTGCTAGTAAGTCGGTGTCAAGCCCCGAAGGAACGGGAGTGGGAATAGTTACCAGAACGGGAAGTCTGGTTTTAATAACGGTTCCAGGGATAATGCAAGAAAAACTAGCGGTAAAGGATTTTAGCGCACCGCGTTATTCTGAACACGGGCCGATTCTTTTTGAAATAAAGTTTGAAAATCTGGGAACGATTCATGTCAGGCCAACGGGCTATGTAACCGTTACTAATTGGCTGGGTCAAAAAGTGGGCGATGCTGAAATCATTCCCCGCAATGTTCTTCCAAAGGGGGTAAGAAAATTTGAAGCTTTTCTTTCCCAAAAATGGTTTTTTGCCGGAAAATACACCGCCACTTTAACCGGTAGTTATGGAATAAGCAATACTTCCTTGACGCCAGTTGTGATTAATTTCTGGGTTTTTCCTTGGAAATTTGGAGCAGTAATTCTGGTGGTGCTAATATTGCTCATTTTGAGCAGACGGCGATGGGCAGCCGCTTTTAGAATTTTGATTAAAGGCGAGAAATAGAAGTTAATTAGAAGCTAGAAAATATAAAAAGAAAATCGTTCAATATTCTATTTTGAGCGGTTTTTTGGTAAAATAAACAAATGAAACTTGACGGAGGAATAAAAATATTAGTTTTAGTTTTATTGATAGCTTCGATTTTTTTCCCAATTTTAGGAAATGCCCAACAAATTGACATATCGGTGAGCGCAGAAGTAGGTGGTCCGGGCGCACCACCGCTTCCGCCTCTCGGAGGGATCTATATTCCACCCGAAACCGAAGTTATTTTTGAGGGCAGAGCTTATCCTCTGGCTAATCTTACTATTTTAAAGAATAATACAGTTATAGCCACTTTAAAAGCCGAACAATCTGGCTTGTTCGAAAAAGAAATAAAAGGAATTGCCGGTGGTACTTATAATTTTTCCATTTTTGCTGAGGATACCGAAGGAAGAAAATCAGTGACTATAGGTTTCACCGTTTCAATTTTAGAGGGTAGAATTACTACCGTCTCTGGAATTTTTATTCCACCAACTATTGAAGTTAGTCCAATTTCCATCAGAAAAGGTGAAATGCTTAATATTTTTGGTCAGGTTTTTCCTGAAAGCAAAGTTTATATTTTTGTTTTGCCAATAGCATTAACGATGGAAACAATTGGTTCAAGAGAGGGTAATTGGTCTTTAAAATTAGATACCACTTCATTGGAGACGGGAGAGCATAAAGTAAAAGCTAAATCTTTTTTTGGAGAAGGGGAACAAAGTGAATTTTCTGGAGAAATACCTTTCGAAGTATCAATTATTTGTAAAGGAGCAGATTTAAATTTTGATGGAGCAATAAATGTCTTTGATTTTTCAATTTTACTTCATTGGTGGGAAGCGAAAAACCTTCCTCACTCCTGTGTTGACATTAATTTCGATAAAATTGTTGATGTTATTGATTTTTCAGTAATGATGCACTATTGGACTGACTAAATACTATTTCCTAAGCTAAATTAAAAATGCAAAATTCAAAATTAAAATTTAAAATTAACTCCCCCTATTTTTTAGTTGTTATTTTTAGTATTTCTTTTTTAGCAATCCCTTTGGTAAGTCAATCTGCCACCCTTTATTTTCAACCCCAAGCTCAAACTGTTTACCAAGGTGATTCTTTTATTATTGAAATAAGAATAAATACCGAAGGTGAAGAAATCAACGTCCTCGAGGCTAGTTTAACTTTCCCCCCAGATTTATCAGAAATAGTTGATTTTAATAAAGGAAATTCAATTTTAACCCTTTGGCCAAAAGAGCCGCAAACACAAAGGGGGGAAATTAATTTTTTAGGTGGGACGTCGGAAGGTTTTAATGGCGATGGTTTAATAACTAAAATTATTTTTTTAGGAAAAGAAATTGGCCAAGCAAAAATTAATTTTAAAGAAGATTCAAAAGTTCTCTTAAATGACGGCATGGGCACGCCGGCTAAAGTTAGTTTGTCGGAAGGAAATTACGAAATTATTAAAAAAAGAGAGGGATTGCCGGTAATTTCTTCTCAATCGCACCCTGATCAAAATAAATGGTATAAATCAAACACACTCTCCATTTATTGGGAACCTAGCCAAGGAGTTCAGTATAATTATCTATTAAATAAAGATTTTTTGACTGAACCGGAAGAAATTTCTAATCAATTAATTGGTGACTTAGAATACAAAAATTTAGAAGACGGAATTTACTACTTTATTTTAAAACAGAAATTACCGGGAGAAGATTGGTCAGCAAAAATCAGTTTTCGGGCAATGATTGATAAGGCGCCACCCGAACTCTTTCAGCCAAAAATCGGTAAAGACCCCTCGTTGTTTGAAGGAAAATATTTTTTAGGTTTCTTGACTACTGATAAATCTTCGGGAATAGATTATTATGAAATAAAGGAAGGAAAAAATAATTTTGAAAGAGAAGTCTCACCTTATCTTCTTTTAGACCAAAAACTGCAAAGCAAAATATTGGTGAAAGCCGTAGATAGGGCTGGCAATGAACAAATTGCTGAGATTACTCCTCAACCAAAGCCATTTCCTTACTGGATAATTATTCTCATTTTCGGAGGAGCAGGAATAGTTTTTTGGTTGATAAGAAAATTAAAGTTCAAATATCAAAAAACGAAATGAAATTTCAGAATTTAAAAATACTTTCCTATTTTATTTTGTTATTTTCTCTTTTAATTTTTACCTTTTGTATTTCAATTCAAAAAGTGAGAGCTGAAGGAGCTTCTTTATATTTTTCTCCAGCCTCGGGGGCTTTTCTTATTGGTAGTACTTTCGATGTTTCAGTTTTTGTTAATACTAATGGAAATAATATTAATGCCGTTAAAGTTAATATTAAATTCGACCCTAAAAAAATTCAGGTAGCCAATCCAACGGCTGGTAAATCCTTTATTGAAGCCTGGGTTTCCCAGCCAACTTACTCCAACATTAAAGGAACAATGAGTTTTACCGGAGGGGTGCCCTCACCGGGAATAAACGCTTCAGCTGGTTTGGTTTCTACGGTTACTTTTCGAGCCATCTCTCCTGGTCAGACCTCAATTTTCTTTTCAGATTCTTCCGCTCATTTAGACGATGGAAAAGGAACTGACATTTTAACCTCAACTGGAAGGGGAGTTTATACCCTTTTAATTCCTCCACGGAAGGACCAAAAGTTTTTTCTTTCACCCATCCCGATCAAAATAAATGGTATAACAATAATAATCCCACTTTTTCCTGGGAAAAGAAGAAGGAGTGACTGATTTTAGCTACAGCCTTGACCATGACTCCTATGGAGTGCCAGATAATATTTCCGAGGGAGATAGTATCTCGGTTTCTTATACTGATTTGGAAGATGACTCTGGTTCTTCAATGTTAAAGCAAAAAAAGCAGAAAGCTCGGGAGGAACCAGCCATTATCTAGTTCAGATTGACACTACTTCTCCAGCTGATTTTCCTCTTGTTTTCGAACCGCCTCTAATGTCTCCTCGCCTTATTTCTAAAAATCCAATAATTACTTTTATCACTACTGATGCCCTTTCTGGTATAAGCCATTACGAGTTAAAGACAGTTGATTTTTGCTAAAAGTGACGAAAAAGCAGAAGTTGGATTTTTTATAGAAATAGCCAGTCCCTATAAACTACCTCTTCCTAATTTTGGAGAATATGAAGTAATAGTTAGAGTTTATGACCGAGCCAGCAACTGGCGGGATGTTTCAGAAAAAATTGAAGCTATTCTACCTGAAAAAGCATTTTTTGTCACCGAAAGCGGAGTAAATGTTTTTGGTATTTTTCTTTCTTGGTGGCGGGCAATGTTTATTCTTACCCTCTTAATTTCGGTTATTTTAGCGCTGGTTTTTCGATGGCGAAAAAGCCATAGACGTTTTGAGCGAAAGAAGAAGAGCTTTAAGAGAAATAAAAGAGAAGGCAGAAAAAAATGGAGCGGATGTTAAAAGAAATTAGAAGAAACCAAACCAATATGAAAAAAATAATAATTCCTATTGTTATTGCTATACTATTTTTTTCCAATAGTTTATTTGCTCAAATAGAGCCTATTAAACCTCCTCAGATTATTATTTGGCCCGAGAGTTATGTGGCTGGGGAGGAGACGTTTTATCTTGAGGGGATAGCTCTTCCTGAAGCGGAAATTATAATTTCTTTGGAAAAGAAAAAAGAGAGCTTAAAAGATGGCAAACTTTGAGCAATGAAAAAGGAGAATGGTTTTTTTCTACCAAAGAGTTAATCGGCTCTGGCACTTATTATTTATCAGTTAAAGCTAAAGACAAAAAGGGAATGGAAGCGACATCTCAGACAGTTATCCTGTTAAATATCTTTGAGCGGTTTGTCTTTAGGGCCACTAAATTCACTTTTAAAATCTTAGTTTCGATTTTAGGTATATTTTTAGGATTAATTGTTGTTCTCGGTGGTTATTTTATTGGAAGCGCTCAGCGGACAAAAAAAATATTAAAAAAAGAAACCCGAGAGGCCAAAGAAAGTCTCCGTAATAATTTCGCCACTTTAAAAAAAGAAATAGAAAAAAGGATTGAATTGTTGGATTTCCAGCCCGGCTTTAATCCGGCAGAAAGAAAAGTTTGTGATGATTTAAAAGAGTTTCTAAAAACTGCCGAGGAATCGGTGAATAAAGAAATTAAAGATATCGAAAAAGAACTCGAATAAGCCGTTTTTGAATTTGATACAAAACCCGCTATAATTAAAGCAGGTTTAAATTTAATTAACGCGTTTAGATAAATAGATAAACTGAGTCTGGTTTTGTAAGAAATAGTGAGTAACAGAGTGGGGTAATGTCAATTAACTAATAGAGGGAAGTCTTATTGGTTCAACCATAGGAAATTTCTCCCAGAACCAAGTTCGAGCTAGGTCCCATCCTCGCAGGGGAGTCAACTATTTTCAAGCCGTAAGGGCTTGATTTTTTACGTTCAAATAATAATATGAAATAAATTTCTCTTGAAAGGAGTAAAATGGACAGAATAAAGAGTTCTTTAAAAATAATTTTAGATTCTATCGGCGTATGGATTATAACGCCAATAATTATCGTTATTTCGGCAGTATTGTTATTGGTATTTTTCCCCGTATGGTTCCCATTACGGGATAGAATCGCAAAGTGGCTTGAGTAAATTTGATGGCTCGGGCCGCTTTTTTATTTCGTAAAACAGGTTTTAACCTCATCTAACTAGGGGAGCTACAATTTTCGAGCCTGTTTTGGGTCATATAACCTATGAGTGGAGAACTGAAGAGCCGTTTTGCGTCATAATAACCAACGTAGTCGGACTTAAGTCGTGCCTCTTGTATTATCCGTCTTATCGGGCGGTTTTTTATTTTCTAACCTGTCTAACGATGGCAAAGGCGTCAGCCTGGCGGTTAGCGGAATATAGCAAGATGATGGCGATTTGGTTTCCATTGACATTGAATATAGAGGCTAGGGTTTGCTTAGCTTGGGGCAAATAGCCGGTTTTTCCGCCAATAAATTCGGAAAGAGGATAAAAATTGTTTACATTCTGGAATTTAAGCAGCGTTCCCGTTGAATCGGGAAGCCAGAAGTTATTATCTTTGGTAATGCTTAAAATTTCCGGATGATTTTTAAGAATGTATATTAAGAGCTTGGCAAGGTTTGAGGCAGTAGAGCGGTTTGCAGGATTCAGTCCGTGCACGTCGTAAAAAACAGTGTTGGACATATTGAGCTCTTTTGCTTTTTGGTTCATCAGCTCAATAAATTTTTCTTTTCCCACAAAATACGACAAAGCTTCAGAAGCGTCATTTGTGGACTGAATAAGGCTGGCTTTGAGAAGATTTTCTGCACTGACATTCAAGCCGAGAAAAAGAGATGGGCTTTGGCCTGAAGGCTCAAGCATTTTTTCCGTTAAGGTTATTGTTTGGTTCTCGTTAGTATTCTCAAGAGCAATAACTGCTGTCATCAGCTTGGTAATGGAAGCCGGGACACAGGATTGGTTCGGGTTTTTCTGCAAAATAACTGAATTGTCAGAAAGGTCTACTGCCAGATATGATTGGGCGTTAATTCCCTGTTGCAATTGGAAATTTGAAATTAGCGATTGGAAAACGGCAATCTCATACTTGATTATTTCTATCTGCTGGATTAATCTTGCCATCGCCGTTTGATCGGCTGCTTTAGCTGCTTTTGAAGCAAGAGGCGAAAAAGCAAAGATTAGTATAAGAAATAAGAGAAAGGATATTTTGAATTTCATACTTTTATTCTACTATACCACTTAAATGATTAAAATCGCCGAGAGGGCGGTTTTTATTTTCTTTTTTCAGATAAAAATGATAATTTTATAATAATGTACAGAAAAGACAGAAAACAGGATCCTTATACGATCTTGGCCCAAAAACAAGGATATCCTGCCAGGTCGGTTTATAAATTAAAGGAAATAAACGAAAAGTATAAGATTATCAGGAAAGGAGATAGTGTTTTGGACTTGGGCTCTGTTCCCGGTTCCTGGCTTTTGTACATTTCTCAAAAAGTAGGAAACAAGGGCAGGGCAGTGGGCGTTGATACAGAAGATATTGAAATAACTAATAAGCCAAATATTTCATTTATTAAAAAAAACATCTTTGATTTGAAAGAATATGATTTCGAAGAAAAGTTCCAGGTAGTGGTTTCTGACTTGGCGCCCAAAACTTCTGGGTTAAAATTTCTTGATGCTAAGAAATCTTTGGAATTGGCAGAGAAATCTTTTGAAATCGCAAAATCGGTTTTAATGCCAGACGGAAATTTCGTCTGCAAAGTCTTTGAGAGCGAATCAAGCAATGAGCTTTTTAAAAAAGTGGAAGAGCATTTTGATTTTGCGAAAAGATTCAAGCCAAAAGCAGTGGTTAGAGCAAGCAAGGAATTCTACATTATTGGCAGGGGATTTAAGGGTTTTTAGCTTGCGTACAGTTTTTTTAAAGGGTAAAATGAAAAAAGCTGTAATCGAAGGTTGAAAAAAGACGAGGAAAAGATATATTAAAACAATGGCTAAAAAACATAAAAAAATATCAAAGAAAATTGCTGCCAAGCCCGCAAAGCCCGAGAAAACGGACAAAGAAGAACAGATAAAAAGAACCAAAATCAGGGTTATCGGCATCGGCGGAGGAGGAGGCAACATCGTCTCTGAAATTTCTTCAAAAATATCAAAAGCCAATTTTGTCGTTGCCAATACCGACACAAAATCTTTAAAAGGCTGCAGCAGGAAAGTGGGGAAGTTCCAATTCGGCCAGAGCTTGACTCACGGTTTGGGAACCGGCATGAATGCCGAATTGGGAAAAGAAGCAGCTTTAAGCGAAAAGGAAAGAATCAAGAAGCTTTTGGAAGACTATGATTTGTGCATTTTGGTTGCTTCTTTGGGCGGTGGAACCGGCTCTGGAGCTGTTTCAACCTTTGCCAGGATTTCCAAGAACTTAGGCAACCTTACTTTCGGAATATTCACTTTGCCTTTCAAATTCGAGGGGGAAAAGAAAATGGAAATCGCCATAAATTCTTTGAAAGAAGTGAAGAATCATTTGAATGCCGTTGCTATCATTCCCAATGAAAAAGTTTTCCAAATCATCAACAAAGACACTCCTTTAAAAGAAGCTTTATCCGTTATCAATAAGTTTTTGTCTGAAAGTTTGGGAGGGTTGATTGAAACGATTTACGATCCGGGATTGATAAACATTGATTTTGCCGATTTCAGGACAATTATGGAGGGCAGGGGAAAGCTGGCTTATTTGAATACAGTGGAAGTCCAGAGAAAAGAAGGCGCAATCAAGGACATTGCTATCAGGGTGCTCAATTCTCCTTTGTATCCTTACACCATTCGGGGAGCCAAAGGAGTTTTATTTAACATTGCCGGCGAAAGGAATCTTTCTCTTTCCGACGTCAACCAAATATCAAGGGCGATTTCCGAACTGGTCAATCCGGAAGCCAAGATCATTTTCGGCATCGCCCAGAACAAGAAGTATTCCAACGTCATAAAAACAATTCTTTTTGCTACGGGCTGCGGCATGAAAATAGGCTCTTCCAAAAAGAGGAAAGTCAGATCTTCAAAGCCGGTTAAGAGAAAGCCAAGAACAAAGCCGAAAGAAGAAAAGCAGAACGTTGCTCAGAAAAAGAAAAGAACTGTCCGCAAAAAGAAAATCAGAAAGAAAAGAAAGCAGGCAAAAACAGAATCATTAGAAACCCAGCAAGAAGAAGTTTCAAATACTGATAATGAAAAAGTGAGGAAAAATGCTTTGCAGATAAGACAGGAAGCAGATGATCTTGAAAAAGAGATGGCTGAAAAGGAAAAGGTTTGGGAAGTTCCTGCCTTTTTAAGGAGGAAAACGGAAAAAGGATAATTAACTACATATATTATGCTCTACGACGTCATAATAATTGGCGGCGGACCGGCCGGCGTTGCAGCCAGCATATAGTTTTCCCGGCAGAGGTTAAGCGCGCTTTTGATAACCAAGAGCTTTGGCGGGCAGATGGCCAGGAAAGCGGTAGCTGTATATTGAGAATTATCCCGGATTCGAGGAAATATCCGGGCTTGGATCTGATTAAAAAATTTGAAAAGCATTTGAAGAAATTCACTGCCCAGCAGTCTGGCAAAGGGCTTAAGGAAAATTGAACTTGATTCGGTTGTGAAAATTAAAAAAACAGGGAAGACTTTTTCTGTTTTAACAGGAAGGAAAAAAGAATTCAAAAGCAAGACAGTTATCATTGCTTCCGGAGCTGACCCCCGTCCTTTAGAAGTGCCCGGAGAAAAGAAATTCATCGGCAAAGGGGTTTCTTACTGTACGGCCTGCGACGCTCCTTTGTACGCCGGCAAAAGCGTGGCAGTTGCCGGAGGAGGGAATTCCGGGTTTGAGGCAGCTCTGTTTCTGGCCAGCTGGGCCAGAAAGTATATATCCTGGAGCATTCTTCCAAGGTCATGGCTGATGAAGCAATACAGCAAAAAGCCAAGAAAACAGGCAAGATCAAGGTAATAACTTCAGCTGTTTTGAAAAGAATCGAAGGAAATAACTTTGTCGGATCCGTTATTTACCAGGATAATGAAACAGAAAAAGACGGCTTCCCTGAAAGTAGGAGGCATTTTCGTTTGAATGCAGGTCACACCTGCCACTTCTTTTGTCAAAGGCTTGGTGGATTTCAACAAAAGGGACGAAATAGTCACTGACCCAAAAACAATGCAGACCAAGACCCAAGGCTTGTTTGCGGCAGGCGATGTCAGCAGCGTTGTTTTCAAGCAGATTGTTGTGGCTGCCGGCGAAGGCACCAAAGCGCTTCTGGCTGTTTCAAATTATCTTCAAAAAAATGGCTGAAATTAAAGGAATTAAAGCCGGGAAAATTCTGGATTCAAAAGGAAATCCGACAGTAACTGCACAAGTTATTACTGGCTCTGGCAGGTTTACAGCTTCAGTGCCTGAGGGCACTTCAAAAGGCAGGTTTGAAGCGAAAACCAGGGATGTAAAAACGGCTATTAAAAGCATTAACGGAGCCATATGTAGAAAAATTGTTGGAAGAGATGCAACTTCTCAAAAGCAGATAGACGGATGGCTGGCCAGGAATAAGTCTTGTTTCGGAGCCAATGCCACTTTAGCTGTTTCCATTGCTGTTTTAAGGGCTGGAGCCAAAAGCAAAAGATTGCCTCTCTGGAAATGGATTTTCTGTAATTGCCGGCGTAAGACCGAAAAGTTCCTTACCCTTCAGTTTTGCAGATTGAGGGCGGACTTCACGCCAAAAACAAGCTGAATATCCAGGAATTCATGGCTGGTTTTTCCAAAAACTCTTTTAAGGAAAGTTTTTTTAAAAGCAAAAAAGTTTATAATATTCTAAGGAAAAATTTAGTTAAAAAATACGGCAGATCGGCTGTGATTTTGGGCTTAGAAGGCGCTTTTGTCGCTTCCGTCAAAAAAACAGAAGAAGCAATTGACAGAATAATCGAATCTGGCAAAGAAGCCGGTTTTAAAAACAAAACAAAAATCATTTTGGACGCAGCTGCATCTTCATTTTTTAAAAAAGGAAAATATTTCTTTGAGGGGAAAAAAAGGAGCAAGAAAGAACTGCTTGATTTTTATACCGATCTTCTCAAAAAATATCCTGAAATAATCGGCATAGAAGATCCTTTTTCCGAAGAAGACTGGCAAGGATGGAGACTGATGCGTTTGAAATTCAAAAAGCTGTTGATTATCGGAGACGATTTGACCGTCACCAATCCTGAAAGAATTAAACTGGCCAGAAAGAGGAATGCTTGCAATGCCGTGATTGTAAAGCCAAACCAGATAGGCACGGTTTCAGAAGCGATTAAAGCCGCCAAGCTGGCAAAATCATACGGCTGGAAAACAATCGTTTCCCACCGTTCCGGAGAAACCATGGATAATTTTATCGCTGATCTGGCTGTCGGTATCGGCGCTGATTTCATTAAATCCGGCGCTCCGAGCAAGCCGGAAAGAGCGGCAAAATACAACAGATTATTAGCAATCGAAAAAGAAATTCATGGCTAAATTACTTTTATTAAGGCATCTTCAGTCCCAATGGAACAAAGAGAACCGCTTTACCGGCTGGACCGACATTCCTTTGAGCGAGGAGGGAATTGAGAGCGCAAAAGAGGTGGCCGGGAAATTGGCCGGTTTCCAGATCGACCAAGTTTACACATCGCCCTTAACCAGAAACAGGGAAACGGTTTCTTTGATTTTGGAAAATCTCGGCAAAAAAGATTTGCCAATTATCATTGATAAAGCTTTGGATGAAAGAAATTACGGAAGGCTGCAAGGATTAAACAAAGCTGAAGTCAAAAAGCAGTACGGCGAAGAGCAAGTCAGGTTGTGGAGGAGGGGGTGGAATGACGCGCCGCCGGAAGGAGAAAGCTTAAAAGACGTCTACAACAGGGTGGTGCCGTTTTACGAAGAACATATTGAAAAAGATTTGAAAGCAGGGAAAAACGTTTTGGTGGTGGCCAGCCATAACAGCCTGAGAGCTTTGGTAAAGCATATTGAGAATATTCCTGACGAACAGATTATCAATCTTGAGATACCGACAGGCAGTCTGAAAGAATATGATATAGTTGTTTGACACTGGTTCTGGGCAGAGATATAATAAAACCGACTAAATTTGTCGGCTTTTATAATGTTAAAAATATCAACCAAATCCCAATACGGACTGAGAGCCATGGTTTATCTGGCAAAATGCAAGAGAGCTGTTTGTCCTTTAAAGTCCATTTCAAAAGAAGAAAGGATTTCTTTCGATTATCTGGAAAAAATACTTTCAAAATTGGAAAAAGCAGTTTTGGTAGAAGGCGAAAAAAGGCGTTCAGGGAGGATATTTTTTAGCCAAAAAACCTTCAAAGATAAGAATCAGCGAAATAATCTGCGCTTTAGAAGGAAACAGAGGTTTGGTCAGATGCACGGCAAAAGGCAGGCGCTGCCCCATGGAGAAAAAGTGCCTGGCCAAGAGCTTCTGGCTGAAAATCCAAAAAACCTTGGATTCTGCTCTAAATTCAATAACTTTGGCTGATTTAGTAAAAAAATGAGCAGTTTGTTAAAGATTAAAAACCTATACGTTCAGGGAAACGGCAGGGAAATACTGAAAGGTTTGGATCTGGAGATTAAGAAGGGCCAGATTCAGGCGCTTTTAGGTCCCAATGCTTCCGGTAAAAGCACCTTAGCCCAGGTGATTTTGGGCAATTCAAAATACAAAGTGACCAAGGGGAGTATTTTATTTAATGGAAAAGAAATTAAGAAGCTTTCTCCGGAAAAAAGAGTTAAATTGGGTCTGGCTTTGTCCTGGCAGACGCCGCCGTGATAAAAGGAGTAAAACTTGCCCGGCTTTTAGAAAAGATTTCAACAAATCAAAACAAGTTGCCGGAGATTGAGAATTTACTGTCCAGAGAAGTGAATCTCGATTTTTCAGGCGGAGAGAAAAAAATGGCAGAACTGGCTCAAATTTTGGCTCTTAGTCCAAAACTTGTCATTTTTGACGAGATTGATTCGGGATTGGATTTGAAAAAGACAGAAACAGTGTCAAAACTAATTAAAAAATCATTGCTGGATAAAAAAGTATCAGTCTTACTGATTACTCATTCCGGGACGATTTTGAATTTCTTGAAGCCCGACATTACCAATGTTATGGCCAAGGCAGAATTATCTGTCGAGGAAAAGATTTCAGGAAAATTTTGAGAACGATTAAAAAATACGGCTATGAAAAGTGCAAAAAATGTAAACTATCTACAAATTGACCATAAGGTAAAGAGTATTTTTTCATTGGAAGGAGTGACGGTTTTGCCGAGCCCCCAGGCTTGGCTGAAGTTTAAGTGGACAAGGCCTTATTTCGTTAAAAAGCCGAAAGAAGGATATTTTGTCTGGGTTAAAAAGCAAGTGGATTCTCCCTTAACCACCTGCCTGACCATTGCTTCACCTAAAGTTTCCCAGAATTTGACCAATCTTATGGTCATTGAAAAAAACATAAAAGCTAAAGCCAATATTCTCTGTAATGCGGCAAAAAACAATTTGTACGGCAGTCACATTGCCAGAGGCAAAGTCATTCTTAAAGACGGAGCCAGCCTGGAATACAATCATATTCACAAGTGGGGGGAAAACGATTTTGTCAACCCTGATTACGAATTCATTCTTGGAAAAGATTGCCGGCTGATTTATAATTACGAGAACTTGTTCCCGCCCAAAAATATTTGTTTGGCAGCGACGATTCATGCTGGCAAGAACGCTTCTGCCAATTTGAATTTCGTTTTGCAGGGAAAAGGCAGCTCCAAAATAAAGGTAAAAGACGCTTTGCTTCTTGAAGGAGAAAATTCCCAGGGGATCGTTAAATTAAGGCTGGTTGGCAAAGAAAGAAGCGAGATTACGGCTAAAAGTTCTATTCTTGCCAAAGCTGCTGTCATCGGGCATTTGGACTGCCAGGGATTGCTAGTGGACAAGGGAGCCAAGATTTCTTTGATGCCTGAACTAATCTGCCATGATAAAAAAGCCCGGCTTACTCATGAAGCTTCCATAGGCAGGATTTCAGAAGAGGAATTGAATTATTTAAGGATGAGAGGATTGAATGAAAAAGAAGCAGTGGATTTAATTGTCAGCGGATTTTTAAAACAATGAAAAAAGCAATTATCGCGCTTTCAGGAGGAATAGATTCTTCAGTGCCGTAGCCCCTTTTAAAAAAAGACAATTTTGATGTTATTGGAGTTTTTATGAAATTAGCTGATTTGCCGAATTTTCGCGATTCAGAAAAAAGAGTCAGAAGAATTGCTAAAGTTTTAAAAATACCATTTCTGGTTTTGGACTTGAGAAAAGAGTTTAAAAAAAGAATTATTGATTGTTTTTTAAAAGAAAATAAGAAAGGATTAACTCCAAATCCCTGCATTGTCTGCAATAAAGAGATTAAATTCGGCTTATTTTTGGACAAAGCCGTAAAATTGAAAGCCGACCATATTGCTACCGGCCATTTCGCCAGAATTGTTGAGGATCGACCTCAACAATCTTATAAGCTGTGTAGGGGCAAGGATAAGGAAAAAGACCAGAGCTACTTTTTGTGGCGGTTAAACCAAAAGCAGCTGAAAAAAGTTTTGCTGCCGATTGGAAATTATACTAAGAGAGAAGTTGAGAGCTTGGCGAGAAAATTCAAATTGTCATTTTTGGTTAAGATTACAAAATCTCAGGAGATTTGCTTTATTGAGGGCAAACTTGAATCGTTTTTGAAAAAGCGATTGGGAATTAAGCCTGGCAAGATTGTTGACTTGCAGGGAAAAGTATTGGGCAGACACCAGGGATTATGGTTTTATACTGTCGGACAGAGAAAGGGGATTGGATTTTCCGGCGGCCCGTATTATGTTTTGGGAAAAGATTTGAGAAAGAATTTTTTAATTGTTGATAAAAATGAAAAAAACCTGTATAAAGAAGAATTGGCTGTCAGAAACGCAAATTGGATTTCCGGAAACAAACCGAAATTCCCTTTGAAAGTAACGGCAAAAATACGTTACCGCCACAAAGCGGTTCTGGCAATTGTTATCAAGGGCGCGAATCCCGGAACTCTCCGCCTGAAATTTAAGAAGCCGCAGAGGGCAGTTACCCCTGGCCAGTCAGCGGTTTTTTACAAGGGCAGGGAGCTTTTAGGAGGAGGTGTAATTTATTAAAATGGATGTTTTATCTTACATTTTAATCAGTACATTTTTAGTAAGCCTAATTGCTTTTGAAGGATTCGTATTTTTATTTTTGAAAGAAGAGTTTTTGGACAAGATTCTTTTAATTCTGGTTTCTTTCGCGGCCGGCGCTCTGATCGGCGGCGCTTTCCTGCATTTGATGCCTGAAGCAATTAGAAAAGTCGGTTTTGAAGAAGGTTCCCTTTTAAAAGTATTTTTTTATTTGATTTTCGGCTTTTGCGCTTTTTTTATTCTGGAAAACTTCATCAAATGGCATCACCACCATGCGAGAAATCATCCTGAAATCAAGTCTTTTTCATATTTGATTTTGATTTCAGACGGCGTTCATAATTTTATTGACGGTTTGGTCATAGCCGGGGCGTTCGTCGTATCTGTTCCTTTGGGTTTTACCACTTTTTTAGCGATTGTTCTCCATGAAATTCCGCAGGAGATCGGCGATTTCGGGATTTTGGTTTACAGCGGATTTAAAAGAATTAAGGCGCTTCTTTTAAACTATTTATCGGCTGTAAGCGTAATCTTTGGCGGGCTCGTCGGATTTTTATTATCGGAAAAAATGGGAGGTTCCATTATTTTTCTTTTGCCTTTTGCCGCCGGTTCTTTTATTTACATAGCCTGTTCCGATTTGATTCCCGAAATAAAGTACAAAGTCAGTCCGCGAAAATCATTTATTCATTTTTTTGTATTTTTGTTGGGAATAGGTATAATGTTTTTAATGAAATTACTCTGATGATTTTAACTGATGAAAATTTTGAAAAGGAAGTTTCTGAAGCGAAAAAGCCATTTTTGGTTGATTTTTGGATGGATGGCTGCGCTCCCTGCGTTTTGATATCTCCCATTCTGGAAAAGCTGGCTGATGAGTTTAAAGAAGAAATGATTTTTGCCAAAGTTGACCTTAATGCAGTTCCCTTGGCCGTCCAGAAATACGGGGTTAACGCAGCGCCGACAGTAATTCTTTTTAAGGAAGGGAAGCCAATTGGCGGATTTGTCGGCTTAATGCCGGAAGAAACCATAAAAACTTGGCTCAAGGAAAATTTGTTCCAGCAGGACGAAAGAAATGAATCAAAAGGCGAAGAGGATAAATCCTCTTCTTCACCCTTCGCTGCGGCTCGGGTATATGAAGAATATGCCAGAAAGAACGGTTTTTTTCTTAATCCCAATAAAAAAGCAGTTGAGGCTATTGTTAAAAGTTTACTGGAAAAAGAGAAAAATCTTGGAGCCAGATACTGTCCCTGCAGGAGAGTGACCGAAAACCCAGAAGAAAACAAGAAGATCGTTTGTCCCTGTGCTTATCATTTGGAAGAGTTGGAAAGGGATGGCAAGTGCCTTTGTGGACTATTTGTAAAAAACATAATAAAATAAATATATAGGGTCGAAAGATTTTTGAAATAAATAAAATTATATGTTTGATTTAAAAAATAAAGTAGCCATTGTCACCGGAGCCAGGAGGGGAATGGGAAAATCCCATGCTTTGACACTGGCAAAAGCAGGCGCCAAAGTTTTAGTTTCCGACATTTCTCAGGAAGAGTGCCAGCTGGTTGTTGATGAAATTAAAAAAGCAGGAGGCGAGGCAATGGCAGCAAAATGCGACGTTTCAAAAAAAGAAGAAGTCGAAAAAATGGTAAAAGCAGCTGTTGGTCAATGGGGAAAGCTGGACATTCTGGTTAATAATGCCGGTATATGCCAGTTCAAGCCCTTTTTGGATATAACTGAGGAAGAATGGGACAGAACAATTGATATAAACTTAAAAGGGTATTTCCTTTGTGCCCAGACAGCAGCCAAAGAAATGGCAAAGCAAAAATCAGGAGCAATTGTTAATGTCGCTTCAATTGCCATGGGCCAGGTAGGAGTCGGCTTTTCAACCTTAGCGCATTATTCTGCTTCAAAAGGAGGAATAGTCGCTATGACAGAAACAATGGCCATAGAATTGGGACCTCTTAACATCAGAGTCAATGCTATTGCTCCTGGCGTCATTGAAACACCGATGATTGATCCTATAAAACAGGATGAAAAAGCAATGAAGGGCATACTGGCCAGATTGCCTCTTGGACGCGTAGGCAAAGCTGAAGAAGTGTCTAATCTGGTTTTGTTTTTGGCTTCTGATGCTTCCTCATATATGACAGGTTCCACAGTGGTAATTGACGGTGGCTGGTTGTCTGTATAATGTCTAAAATTACCGAACAAACAACTTTGTCTGAAGTATTCACGAACCCCAAATCCAAGGAAGTTTTGGAAAAATACAATTTTCCTTGCTTGGGTTGTCCTTTTGCCCGGTATGAGGTAAAAAGCCTGAAAATCGGCGATGTTTGCAAAATGTACAATATTGACGTTAAAAAGCTGTTAAAAGAGTTAAACGGAGTTATTAATAAATAATATTTGTGATATATTAAATATATGGCAAAGAAAACAATAATAATTGTTTCAGTCGTTTTTCTAGCGGCCGTATCCGCTGCTTCAGCCGGCGTTTATATGGGTTACGGGACGATAAACCAGCTGCTGGGCAAAGAGATGCCAGCTGACATTGTCGCTGAAAACACTGTCAAATACATTAACGAAAACCTCTTAACCGAAGGCAATACTGCTTCCCTGGTTTCCGTTTCAGAAGAGAGAGGTGTTTACAAGATTGCCATGAAAATCGGAGAGCAGGAATACGAGTCTTACGTCACCAAAGACGGAGTGTTTCTTTTTCCCGAAGGATACAGGATAGAAGAGGAAGTTTCGGCAAAAAGCGACAGGCCCGACGTCAAGCTTTTCGTTATGAGCTACTGCCCTTACGGCTTGCAGGCCGAGAAAATGTTTTTACCTGTTTACGAGCTGCTTAAGGATAAAGCTGACATGGGAATTTATTTCGTCAACTACATAATGCACGACAAACAGGAAATTGATGAAAACTTGAACCAATACTGCATTCAAAAAGAAGATAAAGAAAAATACTACGGACAATATCTTAATTGTTTTGTTCTGTCAGGAGATGCAGCTGCATGTTTGTCTGAAGCTGGAATAGATGCAGAAAAGATTGACAAATGCGTTTCAGAAACAGATGAAGCTTTCAAAGTAACTGAGCTTTACAATGATGAAAGCACATGGCTTAGCGGCCAATACCCAAAATTTGATGTTCAGGCCGACCTTAATGAAAAATACAAGATTCAAGGTTCTCCGACAGTGGTGATAAACGATCAGGTTATAGACATTAAAACAAGGTCGCCAGAAGCTTTTAAACTGGCTATTTGCCAGACTTTCAATTCTCAGCCCGAAGAATGTTCACAAACCCTTTCTAATGATGTTTCTTCACCTGGATTTGGCGGCGGAACAGGCGTTTCCAGCGGCGGCGGCTGTAGCGAGTAGGTCTATGGTTAAACTATTTATAACTCCAACCTGTCCTTACTGTTTTACTTTGAAAGAGTTTTTAAAAGAGCATAAGATAGATTTTGAGGAAATAGACGTTAGCCAGGATACAAAATCCCGCGATTACATAATTGAGAAAACAGGGAAAATGGAAGTGCCGGTAATTGATATAAACGGCGAGGTTATTGCCGGCTTTGACAGGGAGAAAATCGTTAAATTGTTAAAAATCAAGGACTAATATGCCGATAAAAATCGCCATCAACGGTTTTGGCCGGATAGGCCGGCCGACCCTCAGAAGAATTTTAGACAAGCACAGCGACCTGGAAGTGGTGGCTATTAATGATTTGACAGACGCGGGAACTTTAGCTCATCTTTTAAAATACGACTCTTTGTACGGCATTTATGGAAAGTCGATAAAAAATACTGATAACGCTCTTGTAATTGACGGAAAACAGATTAAAGTTCTGGCTGAAAGCGATCCTTCAAAATTGCCTTGGAAAGAATTGGGCGTTGATATTGTTTTGGAATGTTCCGGCGTTTTTATTGATTATGAAGGAGCTGCAAAGCATATTGCTGCCGGAGCGAAAAAAGTGATAATTTCCGCTCCTTCAAAAAACCAAGACAAAATTCCTTCTTACATTTTGGGAGTTAACGAGGAGAAGTTTGATGTAAAAAAAGACAAAGTGATAGATATGGGCTCTTGCACCACCAATTGTTTGGCTCCTATTGTCAAGGTTTTGCAGGAAAACTTTAAAATCGTTAAGGGTTTTATGACTACGGTCCACAGCTACACCAACGACCAGAGGATTTTGGATTTGCCGCACAAGGATTTGAGACGAGCCAGGGCAGCTGCTTTGAACATTATTCCGACAACCACTGGAGCTGCCAAAGCGATTGGCAATGTGATGCCCGAATTGAAAGGCAAGCTGGACGGCATTGCTTTTAGGGTTCCCACGCCGATAGTTTCAGTTCTGGATTTGATTTGCCAGGTTGAGAAAAAGACAACAGCTGAAGAAGTGAATTATATTTTTAAAAAAGCTTCCAAGATCAAAGAATTGAACGGCATTTTGGGAGTGGAAGACGCAATTCTGGTTTCTTCCGATTACAAAGGAAATTGTTTTTCAGCTATTGTTGACGCTTCTCTGACAATGGTTATAGACAATCTGGTGAAAGTGGTTGCCTGGTATGATAATGAATGGGGTTATGCCTGCCGTTTGGCTGAAATGGCTGAATATGTCGGCAAAAAGATGTAGAGTTTAAGGAGTTTGAATCTTACTGCCGGAGCAAAAATTTCAAGTCCGAGAAGGCTTGATTTTTGTTGGGAAGTTTGTATAAGATAACAACAGAACATTATAATAGGTTAAAGATAGGAGGTGGAATAATGTCCACTGATACAAAAGAAAAAAAGAGAAAATATTATACAGTTATTTTAACAGGCATGCTCAAGGGGACATGTTTACCCATACAAGAAGAAATGCATTTTGTTAAAGCAGTGAATGATGAAGAGGCATTAAAGGAAGTTAAAGAACTTGTTAAGGAAAAAGAAAGGCAAGATAGCAGTTATGGGTGGTGGAATATCGATGTTGTGAAAGCCCCCAATGGAAAGATTATCTATTCTCATAACAGGAAAACTTCCTCCTAAACTAGCTGTCACTAACGTCGATTCAAAGAGGATAACATTTATCCTCTTTTTAATTTATAAAACAGGTTCTAACGTCGTCCCATAACCCCAGGGGAGATGTCTCTCTCGAGAATTTTTCTCTCAGCCTTGCTTTTTTAAAAGAATAGTGTTATGATGGAAATATAGGTTATGAGAGTTTTGAACTACAAATAGTTGTCAGATTTTCATTAAGTAAAACACTCAATAGTACTATTTGCGACTCACCGTTATAGCGGGTGGTACGCCGCCCGATATATTGAGCATTCAGCTCACTATTAGGAGTTGCTTTTTATTTTTTAAAATATGATTCCAAGATTCAAAAAAGTTCCAAAAGTTATAAACCAACACTTAAAAAAAGAGGAGTTTTTAGAAGAACACAATAGATTGTCTCCCATAAATTTAAAAGCTACTATTTCTTTGCTTTCTCGTTTTAGAATAGAAAAATCCTCGCTTTTTAAGAATGATGATTGGTCTATAGATAAGCTTAGGAGGCCGTTTATTTTGTGGCTTACTTCTTCGACATTAAGAGAAAAAGAAAATATTAAGAAGGGATAGAAAATAGAAATTGATTGAATTGTATGAAAAACTCACACAATCCGAATAAAAACAGAAACAGACGACTTCACAGAAAGTTAGTTTTAAAGCATCGCCACAAAATCGGCTTAAAGAAAAAACACAGGAATAAAAAATAATTCCTTGACTTTTTATTGATAATAAACTATTGTAATAATGTAAGTGTCTATTGAATTTCTTTTTAGGTTTCATTAAAAGTAAGCCGTAGAATAGAAATAAAATAGTTGGTCGGCTTACTAATTAAGAAAATTATTTAAAAAATAAATATGGCTAAAAAATTATATGTAGGTGGGTTATCTTATGACACCACCGATGCCACTTTAAAGGAGACTTTCTCCGCAGCTGGGACAGTTGAATCGGCGGCCGTCATTATAGACAGAATGAGCAACCGTTCAAAAGGATTCGGTTTTGTGGAAATGTCAACCGATGAAGAGGCACAAAAAGCTATTGAGATGTTTAACGGTAAGGATATTGACGGTAGAAATGTTACGGTGAACGAAGCCCGTCCTATGGAGGCAAGAGCTCCCAGACAAGGCGGATTCAACCGCGGTAGCAGAGGAGGATTTGGTGGAGGTAACAGAGATCGCTGGTAAGAAATTGAAAAACCCCTTAAGGGGGTTTTTCGTTAGTTAATTAGACCACCGCCTTATTATTGTGGCGGTTTTTTTGGTAGAAGACTTGACTTTTTTATAAAAAGATGTAGTTTTAAAATAGCACAAAAATATTGGAGGTGAGAAATGACAGGATTATTTTCTAGTCATTCATTTTTAAACGAGGAAGAAACAAAGGTAGCTTCAGGTTTCGATTCGGCAGCTTTCGCAATACAAAGAAAAAAGATACTGTATCTGAGAGAAGTTGCCAGGAAGAAAGGAATAACCGCTGAAAAGCTTGAGGACTTGAAATCTGAAAGTGGCAAGCCTTTTGTGGAAGAAAAACGCAAGGGGCATTGGGGCCACGATTATAGAAGGGCAGTAGTTACAGAGGATAAGTCATTCGGCCCTCACATAGCAGAAACCGCTTATCTTTGCCAAGGAATATATTCAAAAGAAGACCCTGACAGTTGCGGATGGGTAATAGGGGACCCCATCGAGGAAAAATATGATGAGATTGAAGTTTTAAGCGGTTCAAGAGGAACAAGATATTATTGCGGGATTTGCGGAAAACAAATAGGAGAACATAAAACAGCTGTTTCTTAGTCCTAATAACAATACAGAAAAAGTATCAGAGACCGTCCTTGACATAAGTCATACGACGGTCTTTTCTTTTATCCCAAATAAGTTTTAACACCATTTAAAAAGAGGGGTTCGCTCAGCCCTCTTTTTCATTTAAAAGATTTAAGCTATAACAAACCACAGTTTGATATATCGAACAAAGTTCGTTATAATAAAACAATGATTAAAAAAGAAAATCTCTATTATCCAAGTGAAGATTTCAAGAAAAAAGCCTGGGTAAAAGACGAGAAGATTTACAAAGAGGCAGAGAAGGGCCCGATTAAATTCTGGGAGAAACTGGCCGGAGAATTGAAATGGCAGAAAAAATGGGGAAAAGGCTTTGAGCACCAGGCGCCGTATTTTAAGTGGTTTTTGAACGGGAAATTAAACATTGTTGAAAACTGCTTGGACAGGCACCTTAAGGATAAAAAGGACAAAATAGCTTTGATCTGGCAGCCAGAGCCAATTAATGAAAAAGCAAAAACTTTTACTTACCAAGAACTATTTGTTGAAGTAAATAAATTCAGCAATGCTCTTTTAAAGCTTGGAGTTGTCAAAGGAGACAGGGTTGGTATATATATGCCGATGATTCCTGAAGTGATAATTTCAATGCTGGCTTGTGCCAGAATCGGAGCTGTTCATACGGTTGTTTTCTCCGCTTTTTCAGCAACCTCCCTTCAGAGCCGCTTGATTGATTCTGAAGCAAAAATCCTGATTACTGCTGACGGATATTACAGGAATGGAAGTTTGATTAATTTGAAAAACAATGCTGAAGAATCTTTAAAAGATACTTCTGTTGAAAAGACGGTGGTGGTAAAGCGGGCTGGCAACCAGGTAAATTGGCAAGAAGGTAGGGATTTATGGTGGCATGAGTTGGTTAAAGACGAGAAAGATTCTTGCGAAGCTGAAACAATGGATTCAGAAGATCCTTTGTTCATTCTTTACACTTCAGGCTCAACAGGCAAACCCAAAGGATGTTTGCATGTTGTTGGAGGTTACGCAGTTCAGGCTCATGCTACTTCAAAACTGATATTTGATTTGCATGATGATGATATTTTTTGGTCCACAGCTGATGTTGGCTGGATAACCGGCCACACTTACAGTTGCTACGGACCTTTATTGTGCGGAGCAACCTTTATTATTTTTGAAGGATTGATAATTTCTCCTGGGCCTGACAGATGGGCGAAAATTATTGACGAACACAAAGTAACGATTTTCTATACCGCTCCCACAGCCATCAGAATGTTTGAGAAAAACGGGGCAGAAGTTTTCAAAGATTACAAATTAGACACTTTGCGGCTTTTGGGTTCGGTCGGCGAGCCGATAGATGAGTCAGCCTGGCTCTGGTATTTTAAAGAAATCGGCAAAGAAAAGTGCCCGCTTGTTGATACCTGGTGGCAGACAGAAACAGGCGGAATCCTGATTACTTCTTTGCCGGGGATAGGGCCATTCAAGCCAGCTTTCACCGGCCTGCCTTTTCCCGGATTAAAGTTTGATATTTTGAACAAGGAAGGAAAATCCTGTTCTTCCAACGAAAAAGGCAATTTGGTTTTATTTTCGCCCTTTGCTCCTGGTCTACTGCGGGGAATTTACAAAAATCCTGAGAAATATCTGGAAACTTACTGGAGCCAGTACGGAAAAGAAGTTTATTTCAGTTCTGACGGCGCTTTTAAGGATGAAAACAACTTAATCAGGATTATCGGCAGGGTTGATGATGTCATTAAAGTGGCAGGCCACAGAGTTTCTACAGGAGAACTGGAAGCGGCGATCAACCAGCATCCTGATATTACAGAGTGCGCTGTCATTGGAATACCAGACGAGATAAAAGGCGAAGTACCCTTAGCTTTTCTGGTTTACAAAGGCCATAAACCTGCTGACCAAGTCAAACAGGAAGCAATAGGGCATATTAAGAAAGAAATAGGGCCGATTGCCATGCCAAAAGAAATTTATCTGGTTGAAGATTTGCCCAAAACAAGGTCTGGAAAAATAATGAGAAGGACTTTAAGGCAATTATTCAGCGGTGAAGAATTAGGGGATTTATCCACTTTGGCTAATCCTGAAATCGTTGAAAATATTAAAGGAATAATTCAAAAATGAGAAATTTACGCAAAAAATACATTCTTTGGTTTAAGGAAATCTCCAAAAAGGATGTTGGTTTGGTCGGCGGGAAAAACGCTTCTTTGGGAGAAATGTTTTCGCAATTAAACAAAAAGGGGATTAGGGTTCCTGACGGTTTTGCGACAACCAGCTATGCTTATTGGTCTTTTTTAGAAGTAAACAACCTTTTGCCGAAACTGAAAAAGATTTTTAAGAAACTGGATACGAGAAATATTAAGAAACTACAGGAAGCTGGCAGGGCAGCGAGGAATCTTATTTCAAAAGCTGAATTTCCAGAAGATTTGAAGGAAGAGATATTGAAAGCATACCGAATTTTATCTAAAAAATACAAAACAAAAAACCTTAGCGTGGCCGCCAGAAGTTCAGCCACTGCCGAGGATTTGCCGACAGCCTCTTTTGCCGGCCAGCATGAAACATATTTGAATGTAAGAGGAGAAAAAGAATTATTAACAGCTGTTAAAAAATGCATTGTTTCTTTGTTTCTGGACAGGGCGATTTCTTACAGAGCAGAAAAAGGATTTTACCATTTTAAAGTTGCTTTATCGGTCGGTGTAATGAAAATGGTCAGGTCTGATGTCGGTTCAGCCGGAGTGATATTCACTTTAGATACAGAAACAGGGTTTAGAGACGTTGTTTTAATTAACGGTTCTTGGGGGCTTGGAGAAATGGTGGTTAAGGGAAGAGTGGTTCCAGATGAGTTTTTGGTGCACAAACCAACCCTGAAGAAAGGATTTGAGCCAATTATCTCAAAGATTTTAGGTACAAAACGAAGAAAGCTTGTTTATACCAATAAAGGGAACAAAACAACGGAAGAAATAGCAGTTTCCAAAAAAAGCCAAAATATGTTTGTTTTGAAAGAGCAAGAAGTTTTGCAGCTTTCCAAATGGGCTTGCGATATTGAAGACCATTACGGGTTTCCAATGGATATTGAATGGGCCAAAGACGGAAAAAGCAAAGAATTATTCATTGTTCAGGCAAGGCCGGAAACAATTCACGCCTCAAAAATTGGTCAAAGTTACAATCAATACTTTTTGAAACAAAAAGGAAAATTAATTTTAGAAGGAGAGGCGATCGGCTCTAAAATCGCTTTTGGAAAAGCAAAGGTTATTCCCAATATTGTCCGAATAAAAGATTTTAAACCTGGAGAGATTTTAGTTACGGAAATGACAGACCCTGATTGGACAAGCATTATGAAACAGGCAAAAGCAATTATTACTGAGGAAGGCGGAAGAACCTGTCACGCAGCGATTGTCAGCAGGGAGCTGGGGATTCCCTGCATTGTTGGCGCTGATAAAGCAACCAAGATTTTAAAAACAGGCAAGATGATTACCGTGGACTGCTCTGTTGGTCAGACAGGCAGGGTTTTTGAAGGACAGCTGAAATTTGAAATTAAAAAATACAATTTAAAGAGAATTCCGAAAACCAGGACGAAAATAATGATTAACACAAGCCATCCTGATCTTGCATTTTTGAATTCGTTTTTGCCCAATTCAGGAGTGGGATTGGCCAGGGAAGAATTCATTATTGCTTCTCAAATTAAAATTCATCCTTTGGCGCTTTACAACTTCAATAAATTAAAGAATGTAAGCTTGAAAAGGAAAATTGAGAAATTGACTGCCGGCTATTCTGACAAGAAAGAGTATTTTGTTGATAAGCTTTCTCAGGGAATCGGAAAGATTGCTGCTGGCATGTATCCCAAGCCCGTCATCGTCAGATTTTCCGATTTTAAATCCAATGAATACGCCCAATTACTGGGAGGAGAAATTTTTGAACCGCTAGAAGCAAACCCAATGTTGGGCTTTAGGGGAGCTTCAAGATACTACGACGATAACTTTTTGCCCGCTTTCCAAATGGAATGCCAGGTAATAAAAAGAGTCAGAGAAAAATTCGGCTTGAAAAACGTCAAAGTGATGGTTCCTTTTTGCCGGACCGTTGAAGAAGGGGAAAAAGTGATAAAATTAATGAAGAGATTCGGTTTGGAAAGGAATAAAGACGGCTTGGAAGTTTATGTTATGTGCGAGATTCCTTCCAATGTCATTCTGGCTGATGAGTTTTTGGATATTTTTGACGGAATGAGCATAGGCAGCAATGATTTAACCCAGTTGGTTTTGGGCTTGGACAGGGATTCAGCTTTGCTTGCCGGAGTTGGAGATGAAAGAAACGCAGCTGTAAAAGAAATGTTGAAAAAAGTGATTGCAGTTTGCAAAAAAAGGAAAAAATACTGCGGGATTTGCGGCGAAGCGCCAAGTTATTTCCAGGATTTTGCCGAATTTCTGGTCGGGCAAAAGATAGAATCAATTTCATTGAATCCGGATACCGTTATTAAAACCACATTAATTGTTGCCAAAAAAGAAAAACATGTATGATATAATTACTTTCGGGTCAGCTACTCAGGACATATTTTTAAAGCTTAAAAGCTTCAAGATAGTCGGAGAAAAAAAATTCATCACTGGCAAAGGACTTTGCCTTTCTTTGGGTTCAAAGATTGACGTTAAGGATATCTTTTTTTTGAATGGAGGCGGAGGAGCCAATACTGCAGCTGCTTTTGCCAATCAGGGATTTAAAACAGCTTTTTGCGGTATGGTTGGCGCAGATTCTGCTGGCGAGGAAACGATAAAAGAGCTGAAGAAAATTGGCGTAAACACTCAATTTATCAAAAAAACCAAAAACAAACTGACCAACCACTCTGTTGTTCTTGCTTCTGACAACCAGGAAAGAACGATTCTTGTTTACCGAGGAGCTTCAAATGAATTAACGCCAAAAGACATTTCTTGGCCTGAAATTAAAGCAAAGTGGCTGTATCTTGCGCCGCTTTCCGGCAAACTTTGCAATGTTTTTGAGAGATTAGTGCATTTTGCCGTAAAGAATAAAATGAAAGTTGCTTTGAATCCTGGCCATTCCCAGCTTTCTTTGCCGCAAAAGAAGCTGGCAAGAATCATGAAAAAAGTTGATGTTTTGATTTTGAACCAGGAAGAAGCTTCTTTTTTGACTAAAATTCCTTTTAATAAAGAAAAAGAAATTTTCAGGAAAATTGACAAGTTTTGTCCTGGCATTGCCATAATGACCAAAGGGCCTTTGGGCGTTGTTGTATCTGACGGCAGATATATTTATAAGGCAAAAGCTTTAAAGACTAAAGCGATTGATATGACAGGAGCTGGCGATGCTTTTGCTTCCGGCTTTGTTTCGGGCTTGATTAAAAAGAAAGGAAACATTGAATATGCAATTCAGCTGGGAACCGCGAATTCAGCTGCTTGTCTTAAGGAATTTGGAGCAAAAAAAGGTTTATTGGTTAATAATCAAAAGTTTGAGAAAGTGAAAATATTTAAAGAAAAATGTCTGGAAACCAATTGAAAAATCTTTTTAAAAAAGCCCAAAAAGGGAAGTGGGCAATAGGCCAATTCAATATTTCATCGCTAAAAACCCTAAATCCTATTTTTTTGGCAGCGAAAAAACTTAAAAGCCCGATTATTATCGGCGCGTCGGAAAGAAAGAGCAAGCGTTTAGGATTGGAAAAAGTGGCAGCTTTGGTCGGAGAATTAAGAAAGAAAAACAAGTTTCCTGTTTTTTTGAATCTTGACCACAGCAAATCTTTCCTCTATATTAAAAAGGCGATAGATTCGGGGTATGAGGCAGTTCATTTTGACGGTTCTCAATTGTCTCTTTCTGAAAACATCAAGATTGCCAAAAAGGTTGTCAGATACGCCAGAAAAAGAAATGTTTTTGTTGAGGGTGAAGTTGGAGTAATCGGCGGAGTGCTGACCGATCCGAAAGACGTTCAGAAGTTTCTCAGGCAAGTTAAAGTGGACAGTTTGGCAGTTAATGTCGGCACGATTCACGGCATAGTGAAATTAGGGAAGAACAATCCGCCAATCTGTTTGCAGAGACTGAAAGAAATAAAAAAGAAGACAGGCAAAATGCCTTTGGTCCTGCATGGGGGTTCAGGCACGGCAGAAAAAGACATTAGAGCTGCTATCAAATCAGGCATTGTTAAAATTAATATTAGCACCGAATTAAAAATAGCTTACAGGAAAAAAGGATTGGCAGGCGTTCAAAAAGTGGTTGAAAAAAAGATTAAATTATTCGGTTCCCGAAACCGCAGTTGAGGGGGAAGATGAGATTTTATCTCATCGCCCCAGTAAACAAAGTTCAATGAATCCGTTGATTCATTTCACATCTCATAAATTTTCAATTTATTTCGATATATGATTAATCTTTCAGCCAAAGTCAGAAAAGATTTTGGCAAAAAAGTCAAAAAAATAAGGAAGAAGGGGATTATCCCTGCGATTTTATACGGCCCCAAAATAAAAAACACTCCTTTGGAGGTTGATTTGAAAGAGTTTGAAAAGGCCTTTCAATTAGTCGGTGAAAGCTCTTTGCTTCAGCTTTTGGTTGGCCAGGAAAAATTCTTGGTTATGATTAATGCTCTTGAACTTGATGCTGTTTCCCAAAAACCAATTCACATTGATTTTTACCAGCCGAGACTGGACGAGGAAATCACAGCTCATATTCCTTTGGTTTTTGAAGGAGAATCTGAAGCAATGAAGAATCTGGGAGGCACTTTGGTAAAAAACATCCACGAACTGGAAGTGAAAGCTCTGCCCCAGAATCTTCCTCACGAAATTAAAGTGGATATCAGCAAGTTAAAAACATTTGAAAACAACATTTTGGTTAAGGATTTGATTGTGCCAAAAGAAGTGAAGATTCTCAAAGACCCCGAAGAAACAGTTGCTTTTGTTTCAGAACCTGAAAAGGTGGAAGAAGAATTAGCCAAGCCTTTGGGAGAAGAGAAAGTGGAAGAAATCAAAGCTGAAGGAGAAAAAGAACCAACAGCTGCTGGAGAAGAATCTGAGGCAAAAGAAGAAGTTAAAGAAAAATGAAAACCTCTAATTTCTTTAAATTAATTTTGTTAATTTGTGCGGTTTTATTTTTGGTTCTTCCCCATTCTTTTGTTTTTGCCCAGGAAGAATGCGGTACCAGGGAAGAATGCGAGTCTTTATTGAAACAATATGAATCAGAAATTGAAAAACTGGAAGGAGTTATCGGCAAGACCGAGCAGGAGAAAAAAAGTCTTCAGAATCAGATCAGCACCTTGAAGTCAAAAGTTAAGAAACTTGACCTTCAGATTCAGCAAAGCAGCGTAATGATAAAAGACATCAGCTACCAGATAAAAGACACAGAAGGCTCGATAGAGAACACCTCTTTTAAAATAGGAGATTTAAGAATTCAACTGGCAGGCATTTTGCAGATAATTTACGAAAAAGACCAAACTTCTCTTGTTGAAATTTTGCTTTCCGGAGAAAATATATCTGTTTTTTTTGACGATTTAATGGCCTTGGAAAGTTTGGACTCAAAGAGCCATGAATTCATGCAAGAAATCAAAGGCCTTAAAACTTCTTTGGAGGGGCAGAAGCAGTCTTTGGACGCTGAAAAAGGCGATTTGGAAAGCGCCGTTAAAATGCAAACACTTCAAAAACAGGAAAACCAAAACGTGCAAAAACAGCAGGAATATTTCTTGCAGTTAACCGAAGCTCAATACCAGCAATATCTTAAGGAAAAACAGGCGACTGAAGCAAAAGCAGCTGAAATAAGGACAAGGATTTTTGAATTGATTGGCGTGCCGACAGCTCCCACTTTCGGAGAAGCTTATACAATGGCCAAGTGGGTTGAAAGCACAACAGGCGTCAGGCCAGCCTTTTTATTGGCAGTCTTACAACAGGAATCAGCCATTGGCAAAAATGTCGGCCAGTGCTATTTATCTAATTCTACGATAGGAGCTGGAATAAACATAAATACCGGCGCTTCAATAAAAAACGTTATGAAGCCCATGGGCCTTTCCGGCAGAAAAGGAGATGTTGAAGATTTTCTGACAATAACCAGGGAATTGGGGATGGACCCTTACAAAACACCGGTTTCCTGCCCTATTCCGAGCGTAGGAGGATACGGAGGAGCAATGGGACCTGCCCAGTTTATTCCAACCACCTGGATGATTTATAAAGATGACCTGCGAAGGCTTCTTGGCAGGCCTGCCAATCCTTGGAATATCCAGGACGCTTTCTTAGCTGCCGGGCTTTATCTTACAAGATACGGAGCGGCGAACCAGACCAGGGACGCTGAATGGAAAGCAGCCATGTATTATTTTGCAGGTTCGCTCAACACCAGATATTCTTTTTACGCCAACAGCGTTTTAAAGATAGCTGACGGCTTTGAAGATGACATTAAGATACTTGAGCAAGCCAATAATTAAAGATTTTCCTTGAGAGAACTGATTAAGGGATCCAGTGCCCCTTCCATTATTTTTTCAATATTATGGAAGCTTTTTTTTATTCTGTGGTCAGTCACCCTGTTTTGTGGAAAGTTATATGTTCTTATCTTTTCCGCTCTTTCTGCCTTTCCTATTTGAGTCTTTCTTTCTGCTTTTAATTTCTTTTCTTCTTCTCTGAGCGTTTTTTCCAGTATTCTCGCTTCAAGAATGGATAAGGCGTTTTCTTTGTTTTGCTGCAAATTCCTTTCGGTTTGGGAAGTGACAACGGTGTTTGTCGGCAGATGGGTAATTCTGACAGCTGTTTCTCTTTTGTTGACGTATTGGCCGCCAGGACCTGACGCTTTATAAGTGTCGATTTTCAAGTCGCGATGATTTATTATCACTTTTCCTTTTTTTGGTTTTGGCAATACAGCTACAGAAGCTGTTGAAGTGTGCACTCTGCCTGATTTTTCAGTGGTTGGGATTCTTTGAACCCGGTGAACGCCTGCTTCGTTTTTCATATACGGCCAGATTTCTCCGTCTTTGATTTCAAAAACTATTTCTTTGAAGCCGCCTATTTCACTGGGCCTTGAGTCCAGAACCTTTTGTTTCCATCCTTTTAGCTGAGAGTATTTTGAATACATTTTAAACAAGTCTGCGGCAAAGAGAGTTGCTTCCTCGCCTCCAGTGCCAGCCCTGATTTCAATAATTATTGCTTTAGATATGTCAGCGCTTGTTGATGTTTTTTTTTCTTCTAGCAGCATTTTTTGGATTTCCGCTTCCAAATTCTTTAATTTTTCAGTTAATTGGCCTATTTCCGTTTCTGCCAGAGAAGAAAGTTCTTGGTCTTCCTGGGATTTTAATATCCCTTTGTTTTCTTCAATTTTGTTCTTTAAATCTTCAATTTCTTCATCTTTTTCAATAATTTTTTCAAGAAAACTTTTTCTTTTAGTCAGTTCTTCAAATTTATCCCAATTTGAAATTAGCCCAGGGTCGCTGAGCTGCTGGAGGAGTTCTTGATATTCTGTTTTCACCTTTTTAAGGTCTAACATTTCACTTTTTTTTCTTTCCTTTCAGTTCTTCTTTCTTTGCCAGTCTCTTTTTGAATTTCTGAACCTGTCCCATGGTGTCCATTATTTTTCCCTTTCCAGTGTAAAAAGGATGGCAGGATGAACAAACCTCCACTTCAATAAATTCCTTTATCGAGCCAACAGTAAAAACATTGCCGCAGGCGCAACGGACTTGAGTATTAGAATAGTATTTAGGATGGATATCTTTTTTCATATATGATAATATTTAAATATCTCTAAAGATATATTAACAAAGCAAAGAATAAAAATCAACCCTTTGCCTTGATATTAATTTTCAGCCGTGCTATATTTGAAAAATTCAGCCGTGGCTATATTTAAAAACGAATATTTTCCATGACAGAAACAAAAAAGAAAACAAAACAATCAGATTTCGGCATTGACATTGAGGAAATGACTCAGGCCGGAGTTCATTTTGGGCATAAAGCTTCCAAAGTTCATCCCAAGATAAAGCCTTTTTTGTTAGGCGCGAGAAATGCCGTTCATGTCTTGGATTTGGAGAAAACAGCTGAAAAACTGAAAGAAGCTTTGAATTTCATCCAGCAACTGGTTTCAGAAGACAAGGTTTTGCTTCTTGTCGGAACAAAAGTCCAGATGAAGGAGCCGGTAAAATCAACTGCCAAAGAATGTGGATTGTCCTATGTTTCGGAAAGATGGCTGGGCGGCACTTTCACCAACTTTGAAATAATTAAAAAAAGAATTGATTATTTCAAGGACTTGGAAAACAAAAAAACTTCAGGAGAATTGGAAAAATATACCAAGAAAGAAAAAGCAATGGTAGACAAGGAATTGAAAGATCTTGAGATGAAAGTGGGAGGTATTAAAGATTTGGCAAAAATTCCTGACGCCATTTTAGTTCTGGACATGCAAAAAGACGCGCTGGCCATAAAAGAAGCAAAGAGTAAAGGTGTTGCAGTAATTGCCATAGCTGACACCAATTCCGATCCCTCTCTGGCCGACTATCCCATACCAGCCAATGATGATGCCATCAGCTCAATAAAGTATATCTTAGGGAAAGTCAAAGAAGTGATATTGAAGCAAAAATCAAAAGCTAAAACTCAAAAATAACATGGTTTCCATTGATTTAATAAAACAATTAAGGGAAGAAACAGCTGTTTCTGTTTCTGACTGCAAGAAAGCGCTTGAAGAATCAAAAGGGGATTTGGCCAAAGCAAAAGACATTTTGAAAAAGTGGGGAAAGGACTTAGCGGTCAAAAAAGCAGGCAGGGGAACGGAACAAGGGATTGTCGCAAGCTATATCCATCCGAATAAAAAGATCGGAGTTTTGTTGGAATTGAATTGCGAGACAGATTTTGTGGCAAAAGGCCAGGATTTCCAAAATTTAGCCCACGAACTGTGTTTGCAGATTGCCGCGACAAGGGAAGACATTCCTTTGCTGGAACAGCCCTGGGTAAAAGACCAGGCAAAAACCATAAAAGATTTGATTGGCGATTATATCGCAAAAACAGGAGAAAACATTATTGTTAAAAGCTTTACCAGATACGAGATTTAAAAACCTATGTTATCTGTAATTTTTTTCATTGTTTTCATTGTCAGTTTGGTGATTTTGACAGTTATTGTTTTCAGAAAAATACCTTTGCTTTTGGAATTGCCAGAGACCGCGTCTTTTCAATTTAACTGGAAAGAATGGCTGGTAAAGGTTAGGGATGTTTTACCTGTTGGTAATTTCTCTTTTGAAATCTTTTTGCAGAAAATATTTTCAAAGATAAGGGTTTTGGCTTTAAAAACAGACAATAAAACTTCAAACTGGCTGCAAAGACTGAGAAAAAGATCCCAGAAAAAGAAATTTAATGAGGAGGACAATTACTGGCAGGAGATAAAGAATTATACAAAGAAATAATGTTTTACCCTGAAAATTTCGCCTCCTTAGCTTAGTGGTGAAGCAGCGGTTTTGTAAACCGCAGACGTCAGTTCGATTCTGACAGGAGGCTTGACAAAAGGTTTTTAAAAAGTAAAATATACATAGAGATTAAAAGACAAAGATATGGCTAAAAAGAAAAAGAAGAAAAAATCAGGTTGTTGCTGCGGTTAAAAAAGCCGTAGAGAAAGAGAATTCGTTGGAATCAGGAATCTCTTCCTGGTTTTTTATATCTCGTATGGCTGATGGAAGAACCTTGAAAATTGAATAACGAAAAGAGTCAGTCCTTCGGCAAACTCAGGACTAATACTGAGCCTGTCGAAGTATCAGTTATTTGAAGTTGTCCCGAATTTATTTTTTTTGAGAGTTTGATCCTGGCTCAGGATGAACGCTGGCGGCGTGGATAAGGCATGCAAGTCGTGCGGTCCTAAATTTTTCGCAAGAAAGATTTTGGATAGCGGCAGACGGGTTAGTAACACGTAGGTACAAACCCCAAAGATGGGCATAATCCCGAGAAATCGGGACTAATACCCAATGGTTTCCGCTTTTTGCGGAATAAAGGAGCAATTCGCTTTGGGATTGACCTGCGCTCTATCAGCTAGTTGGTAAGGTAATGGCTTACCAAGGCAATGACGGATAGGCGGTGTGAGAGCATGATCGCCAACAATGGGACTGAAATATGGCCCATACTCCTACGGGAGGCAGCAGTCGAGAATATTGGTCAATGGGGGAAACCCTGAACCAGCGACGCCGCGTGCTCGAAGAAGTTCTTCGGAATGTAAAGAGCTTTTATCCGTGAATAATCCCGATTTTTCGGGATGAAGGTAACGGATGAATAAGAGGTGACTAAACTCGTGCCAGCAGTAGCGGTAATACGAGTACCTCAAGCGTTATCCGGATTTATTGGGCGTAAAGGGTCTGTAGGCGTTCCGTCAAGTTTTCTGTTAAATATCTAGAGCTTAACTTTAGGAATGCAGAAAAAACTGGCGGAATTGAGGGCGCTAGGGGCTGGTGGAACGGTCGGTGTAGGGGTGGAATCCGTTGATATCGACCGGAATACTAAAAGCGAAGGCATCCAGCTGGGGCGACCCTGACGCTGAGAGACGAAAGCGTAGGTAGCAAAAAGGATTAGATAAATCCTTGTCTGTAAAAATAACAGACTAAATGGTGTCCTTCATATTGGTGACAATATGGTAAGCATCTAGCTATATCGGGGAAATCCATTTTAATCTAATGGACAATCCCGAGGGAAGGTCGATGAAACTTGTATAAGTTTCATCTTCCCCCGTAGAGACTAAGTTCGAAGGTGATGAAATATAAAATTCTTAACCCTTCGGTAACGCTGGACCGAAACACATAATTATTTATGCGTTCGGAAGATATAGTCCGATCCTCCGAGTAATCGGAGAAATAGAAATCTACAAGATGACCCTTGTAGTCTACGCTGTAAACGATGGACACTGGCTATCTGAAGTGTCGACCCTTCAGGTGGCGAAGCAAACGCGTTAAGTGTCCCGCCTGGGAAGTACGGCGGCAACGCTAAAACTCAAAGGAATAGACGGGGATTCACACAAGCGGTGGACCATGTGGCTCAATTCGACAACAAGCGAGGAACCTTACCAGGGCTTGACAGACTAATGAAACTCTGCTGAAAGGCGGAACTACCCACAAGGACATTAGTTCAGGTGCTGCACGGTCGTCGTCAGCTCGTACTCTGAAGCGTATGCTTAAGTGCAACAACGAGCGCAACCCTTATTCTGCGTTACAAGTGTCGCAGAAAACTGCCTGGGATAACCAGGAGGAAGGTGGGGATGACGCCAGATCAGCGTGGCCCTTTGATGCCCTGGGCTGCACACGTGGTACAATGGGGCTGACAATGGGTTGCAAAGGCGCAAGCCGGAGCCAATCCCAACAAACGGTCTCCCAGTACGGATTGAGATCTGCAACTCGATCTCATGAAGCCGGAATCGCTAGTAATCGCGCATCAGCAACGGCGCGATGAATACGTTCCTGAATCTTGTACTCACCGCCCGTCACACCAGGAGAGCTGGTAGTACCCGAAATCCCTGCATTTTGCGGGGCCTAAGGTAAGATCAGTGATAAAGGTGAAGTCGTAACAAGGCACCGGTAGGGGAACCTGTCGGTGGATCACTACATTTCTAATTTTTTAAATTAGAACAAAGTGTCGGCTGGAGTTGAAGGGGAAGAATTCTCTCTTTGACTCTGAGGTGTTGGCCAACGCACCTTAAAGGTTGGCTTTCGGGACAACTTCAAGCAACTGAAATAATTAATACGCGTAAGCGTATTTTTTATTTGTTTTTTTTAATTTTTTTGATATACTGAGAATATATTGGGCGGCTAGTTCAGTGGTTAGAACGCTGCTCTGATAAAGCAGAGGTCGAAGGTTCGACTCCTTCGCCGCCCACCAAGATGGGCCCGTAGTTCAGTTGGCTAGAACGCCTCATTTGCAATGAGGAGGTCAGCGGTTCAAGTCCGCTCGGGTCCATAAAAGTTTTCCACAGGGAAGCTTTTTTGTTTTCCTTGCAATGCTATAATGTTTTAATATTCGCAAACCGAAGCGCATTTAAATTATGTCTTCGGTAAAGGTCGAATAATCTTTAAATTTAAGAATTAAAACTATGGTTTTAGATTGGTATTCAGCAACCATTCAAGCTTTTCAGCTTCTTTGGCAGGACTTTTTGCAATTTATTCCAGTTTTGCTCGGAGCAATCATATTGTTTGTCATTGGTTGGTTCATTTCAGTCGGCATAGGCAAACTGATCACCGAAATCTTAAAGAAACTGAGATTCAACAAGATTTTTGAAAAAGGAGATTGGAAAAACGCCTTGGATAAAGCCGAAATCAAAGTTGACCCTTCAGGTTTTGTCGGAGCGATCATCAAATGGATTTTGGTTATCGTCTTCTTGCAAATATCAGTGGGAATTTTAGGCTGGACGGATTTTTCCGTTCTTCTCGGAAAAGTGATTGCTTATTTGCCCAATGTTGTTGTGGCTGCTTTGATTTTCGTAGTAGCTGTTATCGTGGCTGACATTATCCAAAAAGTGGTGGTGGCAGCAGCAGAAGGCGCAAGGTTTACCTATACAAGAACTGCTGGAGCAATTATCAAATGGGCTATCTGGCTTTTTGCAATTTTGGCCATTCTCAGACAGCTGATTATTGTTCCTGAGCTCGTTGATGCTTTGTTTGGAGCGTTGGTTTATGGCGTCGTCGCTGTTTTCGTGATTGCTTTTGGTTTGGGCGGCAAAGATGTGGCAGCGGAATTTCTGCAGGATTTGAAGAAAAAGTTAAAAGAATAAATTTGGCGTTTCTTCTCTCAAGGGGCTGGCATTGGCTAGCCTCTTGACAGAGATTTATATTTTGTTAAAATTGATTTTAGGTATGAGAAACACAAGACAATTCTTAAACAAAGGAAGCAGCTAAAAATTTCTGGGCTTTTTTATGTCTCAGAAATCGTCCTGCTTCCAACGGGGCGATTTTTAATTGATTGGAAAGTTCGTTGAAAACTGAATACGTCGTAACCGTCAAAAAAAATATACTCATTTTGTGGTTATTAATTGCTAGCTCAGCTTAGCTGGATTTATTTCTAGTTAACTGGGCAATCAATAAATTTTAAAAGCATATGGTGGATGCCTTGGGAGATTGAGGCGATGAAGGACGTGGCGTGTCTGCGATAAGCCTCGGGGAGGTGGCTAGCAACCTTTGATCCGGGGATTTCCGAATGGGACAACCCTGCACTGCGAAAAACAGTGTAACGCATTGTTAAACAATGCGAGCAAACCTGGGGAAGTGAAACATCTCAGTACCCAGAGGAAAAGAAAACGAAGTTAATTCCCTTAGTAGCGGCGAGCGAAATGGGAAGAAGCCCAAACCCGTTTTTTCGCAAGAGAAAATGGGGGTTGTAAGAAGATAACGTCGGGAGCCGAGTACATAATTTTTTTATGTGCTTGGTACCTGAGGGAGAATATTTTGGTAGAGGTTGGTTAGAAGAATCTCTCTGGAAAGAGAAGCCAAAGAAGGTAAAAGCCCTGTATTCGAAAACTCCTTTACGCTCCTTGTTATTTATCTTGAGTATCTCGAGAAACGATATCCTTGAGAGAAACAGGCCGGACTAACCGGCTAAGGCTAAATACTCAATCTCACCGATAGTGAACCAGTACCGTGAGGGAAAGGTGAAAAGTAGGGAGGTGATCCCGGTGAAATAGAACCTGAAACCATCATGCTTACAAAGAGTCGGAGTCCCGCTTGCGGGATGACGGCGTGCTTTTTGCAGAACGAGCCAACGAGTTTGACCATACAGCTTGTCTAAACCCTTTTGGGGCGGAGACACAGTGAAAGCAAGCGTTAATAGCGCATTTTCGTTGTATGTTCAAGACCCGAAGCCAAGCGAGCTTGCCATGGCCAGGGTGAATTCCGGAGAAATCCGGGAGGAGGCCCGAACCCGTGAGCCGTTCAACACTCTGGGATGAGCTGTGGTAAGAAGTGAAAAGCTAAACGAGCTTGGTAATAGCTGGTTCTCCCCGAAATAGCTTTAGGGCTAGCGGTACCTCAATTTTTCTAGAGGTAGAGCACTGGAAGGAACATCGTGGCTTTTGCTAGATATTCCTACCAAACTCCGAATGCTAGAAAAAATTAGTACCAGTAAGACTGTGGGGGCTAAGCTCCATGATCAAAAGGGAAACAGCCCAGATCTTCATCTAAGGTCCCTAAACTAAGCTAAGTGTTTTTAAGGAAGTGAAGCGCCTATGATAGTTAGGAGGTTAGCTCAGAAGCAGCTATCCTTTAAAAAGTGCGTAATAGCTTACTAACTAAGGAGTTTTGCACCAAAGATTTATCGGGGCTAAGCTTAGTACCGAAGATAAGGCTTTGCATTTTTTTCGAAAAGTGCAAGGGGTAGGGGAGCATTCTTCATTCAGTGAAGCCGAATCGTAAGGTTTGGTGGAGGATGGAGAAGCGAGAATGTTGGCATGAGTAACCGCAATGCCGCTGAGATAGCGGCACACCGAAAACCCAAGGTTTCCTTGGCAATGAAAATCATCCAAGGGTTAGGCGATCCTTAGTCCGTGACCGAAAGGTTAGGATGATGGACAGCCGGTTAATATTCCGGCCCCCAAGCGCATTTCTGAAGAGTGACGCAGTTGAAATTTCCGGGAAAATTATCGGATTTTTAGACCAGGATTTGTTCTGGTCGTCTCGGAGATCAAGCTGCCAAGAAAAACTCGTAGGGTTAAATGCGTTTGGTCCGTACCGCAAAACCAACACAGGTGGGTTGGTGTAAACGCACCAAGGTGAACGGGTGAAACCTCGTTAAGGAACTAGGCAAAAAAGTGATCGTAAGTTCGCAATAAGATCTTCCCGCTTTTAGCGGGACGCAGCGAAAGTACCCCAGGCGACTGTTTACCAAAAACACAGGTCCCTGCTAAACTCGTAAGAGGATGTATAGGGGCTGAGGCCTGACCAGTGCTGGAACGTTAATCCCGAGGGTGTTTGCCGCAAGGTGAATGCTCATTGGGTGAAGCGCCAGTGAACGTCCGCGGTAACTATAACCGTGTTAAAGTAGCAAATACGCACTGCTTTAGTAAAATCTGGCTATATGCTGGGAACTCTGGAGTATCCGGTACTACTCTGATATAATTAGTTAAGGTAAAGTTATACCTTATCAATATGTCAAGTAAAAAAGTATTCGGCGCAGACAATCAGCAGGAAAGGCTTAGATTTATCGGATGGATAGTAGGATTTGTCGATGGAGAGGGATGCTTCACAGTAAGTTTTTTTAAACATCCTAAATCAAGACTGCGTTTGAAGTGGCAAGTATTTCCTGAGTTTGTTATTACTCAAGAAATAAAAACGAAAAATGCAGTTGAAAGGATCAAGAAATTATTCAATTGTGGAGCAATCTACCTTAATAAAAGACATGATAATCATCACGAGCATCTCCTGAAATACGTAGTGAGAAATCGCGAAGATCTGATGAAGAAAATTATTCCATTCTTTGAGAAATATCCATTATTATCTGCAAAGAAGAAAGATTTTCAGATTTTTGCGAGAATTGTCCGAATGATGAACAAAGGAGAACATCTTAAAGAAAAAGGACTGAAGAAGATACGCTTGATGGTCAGAAAAATGAACAATCGTAAATTCCGATAAACTTAAGAATCCTCAGAGGCCATACGCCAGACTCGCTGATATTTTAGCGAGAAGATATGGTCCGAACTTCATGGCGACATGAAGAATTCCACAAATGTGGATGTAACACAATTGAGCGTAATCCCTTGCCAGGTAAGTTCTGGCCCGCACGAAAGGCTTCACGACTTGGGGACTGTCTCAACGAGGCGCCCGGTGAAAACGCAATACCGGTGAAGATGCCGGTTACCTACGGCTAGACGGAAAGACCCCGGGAGCTTTACTGTATTTAGACATTGGATTTTGATTTTGGATGTGTAGTGTAGCGGGGAGTCCCTCTTTTTGAGGGACGCCAATGAAACACCCGCCTTTCAAGGTCTTTATTCTAATCTCGCTTTTAGCTGGAAACAGTGTTTAATGGGCAGTTTAAGTGGGGCGCTTGCCTCCTAAAAGGTAACGGAGGCGTTTATTAAGGTCGGCTAGGCACGGATGGAAATCGTGCTCGTCGTGTAAAGGCATAAGCCGGCTTGACTGCGAGAGGGATAACTCGAGCAGAGAGGAAACTCGAACTTAGTGAACCGACCGTGGTTAGTAGAACCGCGGAAGATCATCAACCAAAAGCTACCCCGGGGATAACAGGCTGGTAGAGCCCGCGAGTCCACATCAACGGCTCTGTTCGGCACCTCGATGTCGGCTCATCTCATCCTGGGGCTGGAGTAGGTCCCAAGGGTTTGGCTGTTCGCCAATTAAAGAGGTACGTGAGCTGGGTTCAAACCGTCGACTAGAGCTTGTTACTGTTAGCAAGCTAGGCGGCCTGTGATAGTAATATCACAGTGAATAAATCGACTCATATCGGTGAATTCCTCACATTACAATCTGTCGTATGTTAGGATAATACCGAGGGAAGTCGTGTACGAAAAAATTAGTAAAAAGTTCGTATACTGACCCCGTAGAGACTTAACCTTAAATGGTTAGAGCCGCAAAAGAGCGGCTAAAACGTCGATTGCCCAATTTATTTTGGGTAATGGTATAGTCCATACATTTAGTAATAAATGAGAAATATGCGTGAGACAGGTTGGTCCCTATCTACCGTAGGCGTCAAGTCTTGAGGAGAGTTCTCCCTAGTACGAGAGGACCGGGAGGAACTGACCTCTGGTGTACCAGCTGTTCCGCCAGGAGCATCGCTGGGTAGCTAAGTCGGGAACTGATAAGCGCTGAAAGCATCTAAGCGCGAAGCAGGATCCAAGATTAGGACTTCTAGATTCCCCGAAGAACACGGGGTTGATAGGCTGCAGGTGTAAGTGCAGCAATGCATTCAGCCGAGCAGTACTAATAAATCATTGATTTTTTAATTGCCCTTAAATGCTGGGCTAGTAATTAATAACCGTAAAGCAAAGGGCGTTGAGGTGGCGGTAATACTGGAGATGTCCCACCCGTTCCCATTTCGAACACGGAAGTGAAATTCTTCAAGGCCGATGATAGTGAGTTTTCTTGCGAAAGTAGGTAGCCGCCGCCCCAACGCCCTTTGAAATCAAAAAATCACCTGTTTTTGGGTGATTTTTTGATTGATTCTATTCGTTATCTTTATCCCAATCTCCGTATTCGTTTTCTAGTTCTGAATCGTCTTCTGAATCTTCTTCTAAGTCCGATGGTTTTTCATCGTCTTCCTCTGGTTCTTCATCATCTTCCTCGTCTTCTAGACAAATTGGGGAGACAAAAAGTTCATCTTTCATCATGAAAACTTTGAAAAATAGTTAAAACTTTTTGCGGTTGAAAACGACCTTTTTCAATTTCTAAGATTAGTATATTGATGCAAAAAGCCTTGTCAATACCGGCTAATTAACAGGTCTTTAAATTTGGAAAATGTCCTGGATTTGTGATAAAATTAATTCAATGAAAAGGCGTCAGAATATGAAACTTATCATATTGCTTGTTTTGATGGTGGCTATTTTTGTCGTTTTTAATTTGACTGGTTTTTCAAAAAACATCAAAGACTTTTTTTATTCCATATCTGCTCCCTTTCAAAAAGCATTCTGGGGATTAGGAGATAATGTTTCCGATTTCTTTGGGAGAATGACAGAAAAAGAAGTTTCTGATGAAGAATTGAATGAGCTTAATTTTAAAAATCAGGAGTTTTTGGCTGAGATAGCTGGTTTGCAAGAACTTAAAAAAGAAAATGAATTTTTAAGAAAAGCTTTGGATGTTGGTTTGGAAAAAGAATTCCAGTTAGAGCTGGCTCAGGTAATCAGTAAGGATATTTCCGAAGATTCCATTTTAATCAACCGGGGAGCAGAAGACGGAATTGCAGAAGATTTTCCGGTGATTACCGCTCAAAAATTGCTTTTGGGGAAAATCGGCAAGGTTTATCAGAATTTTTCAGAAGTAATTTTGATTTCAAACAAAGAAAGCTCTTTTGACGCAGAAATCAGAGAAAAGGAAATTTACGGCATGGTAAAGGGGAAAGGAGGTTTTGAAGTTTCTTTTGATCTGGTTCCAAAAGACAAAGAAATCTCTGAGGGCGACTTAATCGTTACTTCTGCTCTGGGAGGCGTTTTTCCCCAGGGTTTTTTAGTCGGGGAGATTAAAGGAGTAAGGAAATCGGATGTTGAGCAGTTTCAGACAGCTGAGATAAAGCCAGGGTTCAATCTTGAAAATTTGGATTACTTGTTTGTTATAACAAACCGGAGTTTGATATATTGAATCTTCGATTCGCTATAACCAATTTTTAGTTGATGATTAGAAAAATTCTTTTTTTCATTTTTTTCTTCTATATTTCAATTTTAATTCAAACCAGCTTTCTGGTTCATTTTAATATATGGGGCATTGTGCTTAATCTTGTTTTAATTGTCGTAATCTTAATCAATCTTTTCAGTTCTGACCGGCGGCTGGGCATAATTTCCGCTGCTGTCGGCGGGCTTTATTTGGATATTTTTTCTTTTGGCGGCCTATTTGGTTTTTTCGGCTCTTACACGCTCATTTTGATAGGGTTTTCTCTTCTTTTGAAAATTATTTTGAACAAATATGTTCGAATTCCAATCTTTAAAAAATTTTAAAAACAGGAGGATTCAACTTGCTTTTAAGGAAGATATTGAGCCCCATGAAATTATTTTAGATTCTCTTGCTGAAAAACAAGAAAAAGAATTCGGTTTTTCAGGGAGAAAGCTTGAAGTCCCTCTTTTGCAAAAAATCATCAAAGCTTTTTACTTTTTTTGTTTTTTCCTTCTTTTGATTCTTTTTTGCAAGACATTCCAACTGCAAGTAATTGAGGGGAAAGACTTGACTAAGCTTGCCGATAAGAATAAATTCATCATTCACCAGGTTCGGGCAGAAAGGGGAGTGATTTACGACAGAAATTTTGAGCAACTGGTCTTTAATAAATCAACCTTTGATTTGATTTGCGAAAAAAGCAAGCTTTCCCAGTTTGAAGCTGAAAAAGTTTTACAGGAAGTTTCCGGGATTCTCAAAAAAGACATTGGAGAGCTTGAAAAAGCGATTGAAGAATCTGAATCAGACCAGGTTTTAATAGCTGAAAATCTTTCCCACGAGGAATTGATTTTGTTTGAAACAAAGATTGATTCTTTGGTTGGTTTTCAGATAAAGAGCAATGTTATCAGGGAATACAAAGACAGCGAAGTTTTTGCCCATCTTTTGGGATATACCGGCAAGATACAAAGCGAAGAGTTTAAAAAAGCTTCAGAGTTCTATTTAATAAATGACTATGTCGGTAGAGCCGGAGTGGAAAATTACTATGAAAGCTTTTTAAGGAAGAATCCCGGGGAGTTGAGAATTAAAAGAGATGTTTCTGGAAATGTAATTTCCGAAGAAACTGTTTCTCTGCCGGAATCCGGGAACAGCTTGGTTTTATGGCTGGATGCGGATTTACAAAGAAAGATTACGACTGAACTGGAAGCAATTTTGCAGAACACAGGAACAAAGAAAGCAGTAGCCATTGCTTTGGACCCGAGGAACGGGGGAGTTTTGTCTTTGGTTTCTCTGCCCAGCTTTGACAATAATCTCTTTCAAAAAGGAGCTGATGAGAAAGCTTTGCAAGCGCTTTTAGACGATCCCCAGAAGCTTAATCCGCTTTTTGACCGGGCGATTTCCGGAAAATACCTGATAGGTTCCACTATCAAACCGTTGATAGCTTCCGCTGTTTTGCAAGAAGAAATTATTGATCCTGATAAGAAAATCAACTGCCACGGCCAAATTGAAATTCCCAATCCTTGGGATCCTGGCAATCCGACCATTAAGAAAGACAATGCCACGCACGGCCCGACCGATATGAGAAAAGCAATTGCTGAATCCTGCAACGTTTACTTTTACACTGTCGGCGGAGGATATGAAGACCAGGAAGGATTGGGACCTGGCAGAATGAAAAGCTATCTTGATCTGTTCGGCTGGGATTCCAAAACAGGTATTGATTTGCCAGGTGAAATTTCAGGTTTTGTTCCTGATTCTTCATGGAAAAAACAGACTTTAGGTGAAGCTTGGCAGGATGGTGATACTTACAACTTAGCTATTGGCCAGGGTTACATTCAGATTACTCCTTTGGAAGTAGTTACTGCTTTTGGAGCGATTGTTAACGGAGGCATATTGTATCAGCCCCAGGTTGTAAAAGAGATAATTGATACTTCAACAGGCTCCAACCAAGTGATAGAAGGGTTTTCTCCGAAAATCATCCGTCAGGATTTTATTGATTCTCAGTATCTTCAAATTATTAGAGAAGGGATGAGACAGGCAGTAACCGGAAAAAACAGTCCCCAGGCCTCGTCTGTTTTATTGAATTCTCTGCCAGTGTCTGCTGCAGCCAAAACCGGAACCGCTGAATTGGGAAAAGACCATTATCAGAATTGGGTTACGGTTTTTGCGCCTTACGAAAATCCTGAGATTGTTTTGACGGTGATGATTGAGGACGTCAGGGGTATTCAGGCTGCTGCCTTGCCAGTGGCCAGAGCGGTTTTGGAGTGGTATTTTAATAAATAGAAAAAATCTGTATAATTAATGTGTAATTAATAAGAAAGCTCACAGTATTATCACTATGGCTACTATTGATGAAATAAGGAAAACTCGGCTTAAAAAACTTGAAGCTGTTAAAAAAGCTCTTTTTAATCCGTATCCTGAAAAAACAAAAAGAACCCACACTGTTTCTCAGGCTTTGGCAGATTTCAATAAGATTTCCCGCTCCAAAAAAGAGATTATTTTGGCAGGTCGGATTAAATCTTTGAGAGGTCACGGCGGTTCTGTTTTTTTGGACATTGAAGACGGAACAGGGAAAATACAGGCTTTCTTGAAAAAAGATAGAGTGGGCGAAAAAAAATACAAGTTTTTCTCAGACAGCTTTGATATTGGCGACTTTGTTGAATTAAGAGGAGTTTTGTTTAAAACCAAAAGAGGGGAGAAAACAACAGAGATAAGCGATTTTAAGATGCTGGCTAAATCTTTGCTGCCTTTGCCTGAAAAATGGCACGGCCTGCAAGATATGGAAGAAAGATTCAGGAAAAGGTATCTGGATTTGGTGTTTAATTCTGAGGTGAAAAAGAAATTTGAACTGCGCTCAATGATCATTCAGGAAATCAGGCAGTTTTTGGAAAAACAAGGGTTTTTGGAGGTAGAAACGCCCATTTTGCAAACAATTTACGGCGGGGCCGCTGCCAAGCCCTTTAAAACATATTTGAATGCTTTGGATTTACCTTTGTTTTTGCGGATTGCGCCAGAGCTTTATTTGAAACGGCTTTTGGTCGCTGGATTTGAAAAGGTTTTTGAGATAGGAAGAGTTTTTCGCAATGAAGGAATGGACAGGTTCCATAATCCTGACTACACTATTTTTGAGTTCTATTGGGCTTATGCCGACTACAAAATGGCCATGAAATTGACCGAAGACATGCTTGGAACTTTGGTCAAGAAAATATTCGGCAAATTACAGATTAAGTACGAAGGTAAAGAGATTGATTTTAAAACTCCCTGGCCGAGAATAGAGTTTAATAGTTTGTTTAAGAAATACACAAAAATAAATTTAGATGAGATAAACGAAAAAGCGCTTAAGGAAAAAGCGAAAAAGATGGGCATTGAGATTGAGAAAGGGGAAGGAAAGCCTGAAATGGCAGACAAGATTTTCAAGAAATACTGCCAGCCGAAAATTTGGAACCCCACTTTTATCATCCACTATCCTTCATCTTTGAAGCCTTTGGCCAAAACTTTGGAAGATAATCCTAAAAAATCAGCCAATTTCCATTTAATTGCCGCTGGCTGGGAATTGATCAACGCATATTCAGAGCTTAACGATCCTTTAGAGCAGCGCCAGCGCTTTAAAGAACAGGAAAAGTTTTTTAAAGAGGGATTGGAAGAAGCCCAGAGAATGGATGAAGATTTTATAGAGGCTTTAGAATACGGCATGCCGCCAGCTGCTGGTTTTGGCATGGGAATTGACAGATTAGTCGCTTTATTAACCGATTCCCATTCTTTAAGAGAAGTGATATTATTTCCAACAATGAAACCGAAATAATTCTGTTGAGGACTAACCTCAACAAATCAAAAATATGCTTGATATTAAGTTCATTCGCGACAACCCGGAAAAAGTGAAAAAGGCCTGCCAGGAAAAGTGCGTCAAAGCTGATATTGACGAGCTTTTGGATATTGATAGAAGAAGACTGGAATCATTGCAAGGGATAGAAGATATGAGGGCAAAGAAAAACAAAGCGAACAAGGAAATCCAGAAAGCTGTAAACCAAAGGGAAAAGAACAAGATTATTCTGGAGATGAAAGAGCTGGACAAGAACAGCGACAGGTTAGACAAAACCTTAAGGGACTTGGAAAAGAAATTAAACAAATTGATGTGCAGGATTCCCAATATTTGCCTGGACGGAGTTCCTATTGGCGGCGAAAAAGACAGCCTGGTCTTGGAAAAAATCGGGGAAAAACCCAGGTTTGATTTTAAGATAAAAGACTATATGGAAATTGGCGAAAGTCTGGGCTTAATTGACATCAAAAGAGCGGCTAAGATAAGCGGAACAAGATTCGGTTTTTTAAAGGGCGAGGTCGCTTTGATGGAATTCGCTCTGATAAAGTTTGCTTTTGACGTTTTAATAAAAAAAGGGTTTATTCCGGTTATCCCTCCGGTAATGATAAAATCTGAAATGGCCATGGGTATGGGATTTATCCAGCAGACAGACGATGAAGAAGCATATTATCTTCCGAAAGACGATCTTTATCTTACAGCCACTTCAGAACAGGCTTTAGGTTCTATGCATTCCGGTGAAATTTTTAAGGAAAAAGACTTGCCCAAAAGATACGCTGGTTTTTCAACTTGTTTCAGGAGGGAGGCTGGCTCCTACGGCAAGGATACAAAAGGCATATTCAGGGTTCATCAGTTTGACAAAGTGGAAATGTTCAGCTTTGCCAGACCAGAGGATTCCGAGAAAGAGCACAAGCTTTTGCTGGAAATCCAAAAAGAGCTGATGGACGAATTAAAGCTTCCTTATCAGGTTGTTAATATTGCTTCCGGAGACTTGGGTCTACCTGCTGCTGCTAAATACGATATTGAAACCTGGATTCCTTCCGAGAACCGTTATCGGGAAACACATTCCGCTTCAACCTGCACTGATTTTCAGGCAAGAAGATTGAATATACGTTTTAAGAGCAAATCCGGAAAATTGAATTTTGTTCACACGCTTAACGGCACTGCCTTTGCCATTGGCAGGATGATTATTGCCATTTTGGAGAATTATCAGCAGAAAGACGGAAGCGTAAAAGTTCCCGAAGCTTTACAAAAATATACGGGATTTAAGAAAATCGGATAAAGAATTGAGAATAAACCTCAACCAATTAAATGACAGATATATTGATTATTAGGGGGTGGGGGTCTCGCAGAGAGAACTGGCAGAAATTTATTTCCATATTAGAAGAGCGGGGCTATCGAATTTTCAGTCCTGACTTACCAGGATTCGGCAGTACTCCTTCTCCTTGCGATCCTTGGGCAATAGATGATTACGTTGACTGGGTGAAGGATTTTTGCGAAAATAACAATCTTTCGCAGTTTTTTTTGTTGGGACATTCATTCGGAGGAGGGGTAGCAATAAAATATATTTTAAAATATCCCAAAAGCGTAAAAAAATTAATTTTGGCAGATGTAGCAATAATAAGAAAAAAAACAAAGAGTAAAGAAGGGCTAAAAAAGAAGGCGAGTTTCCTGAGAAAACTTTCTTTTCTACCATTTTACAACCAATTCAGAAAATTATCTTATAAATTAATCTTTAGGAAAAGCGATTATCCTTTTGTTCAGGGAGTGATGAAAGATACTTATCTAAAAATAATAAATGAAGATTTAAGTGGTCTTTTAGAAAAGATCAAGATTCCAACAATGATTGTGTGGGGAGAAAAAGACGAGTCAACTCCAATCCAAGATGCTTTTTTAATAAAAGAGAAGATTACTGGATCTGAATTGAAAACATTGCCAAAGATATGCCATAATCCTCATTTGGAAGCGCCGGAAAAATTAGCTGAAATAATTTTGAAGTTTTTGAATAAATAATATGTTTTATTTTTTAAGTTTTTTTTGGTTTGTTAGAACGACAAAAGCGATTTTGTTCTGGTTTTATCTTTGGCAGTTGAAAGAATACCATATTGGTAGGTTTTTGGACCATTTTCACACTGAAAAAGGGAAAAATATTTTTTTTAACAAATTGAATATTTTTAAAGTATTTTTGCTTTTGCTTTTTCCGCTTTTTCCTGTTTTGGTATTTTTCATGATTCTTTTTGTATATATCTTTGAATCAATCAAGGTTTTTTTTGATTTTTTAAAGAGAAGATTAAAGAGGCCGGTTCTGACCCAAAAGACTGTTTTTTTGATACTGATGGGGTTGTTTGTTGAAAGTTTGATTATTTTGCTTTTATTTTCAAACATTGAGAATCTTCGTTCGTTTGCTCTATGGCTGTTGATTTTTGACATTTTGACTCCTATTTTCACTTCGCTTATTGTTCTTCTTTTCCAGCCTTTTGCTGTTTTGCTGAGGAACCGGATTATTAAAAAAGCGAAAGAAAAAAGGAAAAGGTTTGAAAACTTGTTGGTTGTCGGCATTACTGGAAGCTACGGTAAAACCTCAACCAAAGAGTTTTTAGCTGACATTCTGTCCCGGAAATACAAAGTTTTGAAAACAAAAGAGCACCAAAATTCAGAAGTGGGTATCGCTCAATGTATTTTAAATGAATTAGAAGAAGAACATGAGGTATTTGTTGTGGAAATGGGAGCTTACAACAGGGGCGGGATAAAGTTATTGTGCGATATTGTTAAGCCGAGAATAGGGGTTTTAACCGGAATCAACGAGCAGCACATGGCCACTTTCGGCTCGCAGGAAAACATTATTAATGGAAAATACGAGCTGATCGAGAGCTTGCCAGAGGATGGTTTAGCTTTTTTTAACGCAAGGGACAAATACTGCTTGGAGCTTTACGATAAAACCAGCCTTAAGAAATTCTTATATGGGAAAGAAGCAAGTTTTCCTGGCCAGGAAAATATTCTTGGAGCTGTGGCTGTTGCTAAGGAATTGGGAATGTCAGGGGAAGAAATTTCCAAAGTTACAGAAAAGATTGATAAAATTCCCGGCACTCAAATTAAAAAGGGAATTAACGGTTTGACTGTTATTGACGCCACTTATTCTGCCAATCCCGACGGCGTTATGGCGAACTTGGAATATTTGAAGAGCTTTTCCGGCAAAAAAGTGATTGTTATGCCTTGTTTGATTGAACTGGGAAAAGCTTCAAAAGATGTTCACAGAAGAATCGGTCAGAAAATTGGCGAAGTTTGCAATTTGGCTATAATTATAACCAAAGAAAGATTTAAAGAAATTAAGGAAGAAGCTGGCGATAAAGCCGTATTTATTGAAAACGCAAAAGATATTTTTGATAAGATTGAAAATTTTTGCAAAGAGGGAGACGTAGTCCTTTTGGAAAGCAGGGTGCCAAAGCAATTAATTAAAAGATTAGTATGAATTCAATAAAGCCAATATCAATATCTTTATCTCCCAATACGGAAAAAGACGATATCCTATTAGCTTTTAAATTGCTTTTTCAGCCCTGGCGCTGGAAATTGGTTGAAGACGAACTTCAACAGTTGGAAGATGAGTTTAAAAAGTATCTTGGTGTAAAATATGCTGTTTCCTTTAATAGCGGAAGGTCAGCTTTAATGGCCATTTTAAGTTCTTTAAGAACTGTTGAGGATCGACCTCAACAGGCAGAGGTGTTGCTTCAGGCTTTTACCTGTAATGCATCAGCAAATCCAGTTATCTGGTCTGGGTTAAAGCCAATTTATGTTGATTGCGATGAGAAAACTTTTAATATTGATACAGCTGATTTGGAGAGGAAAATCACTTCAAAGAGCAAAGCAGTTATGGTCCAGCATACTTTTGGGTTGCCGGCTAATATGGATGATGTTTCAGATATTTGCCGGAAAAACAATTTAGTTCTAATTGAAGACTGCGCTCATTCTTTGGGAGCAAGCTACAAAGGAAAGAAGATAGGGACTTTTGGTAAAGCTACTTTTTTCAGCTTTTCCCGCGATAAGGTTATTTCTTCTGTTTACGGCGGAATGGCAGTGACTAATGATGATGAATTGGCTGGAAAATTAAGACAATTCCAGAAGAAAGTCGATTATCCTTCTTGTTGCTGGACTTTTCAGCAATTATTGCATCCTGTTTTGATGAATTGGCTGATTCTGCCGACCTACAAGTTTTTTGGTAAGTATTTATTGGTATTGTTCCAGTGGTTTCAGGTTTTGTCAAAAGCTGTCCATTGGAAGGAAAAAAGAGGAAAAAGGCCTTGTTATTTTCCGAAAAGACTACCCAATGCTTTAGCTGAACTTGCCTTAAACCAATTTAAAAAACTGGAGTCGTTTAATGAGCATCGTCGTGAAATCGCTGATTTCTACTACAATGAATTAAAGAATACTGGTTTTGAATTGCCTTTAAATCCAGTTGATGCGAAACAAACATTTTTAAGGTTTGCGATAAAACATCCAAAAGCCCATCAGATTATTAAATCAGCCTGGCAGAAGAACCTTTTAATAGGGGATTGGTATACGACTCCTATTGCTCCGCATGATACCAGATTGGAGAAAGTGGAATATGTGTTGGGCAGCTGTCCTAAGGCTGAAAAGCTGGCTAAAGTCGTTTTTAATTTGCCGACTCATATCAATATATCAAAGAAGGAAGCCCAAAAAATAGTGGATTTTTTGAAGAAATATGAAAATCAGAGAAGTAAGAACCTGCTTTGCAGAACCTTGATTCTTTAATATATATAAAATTTTAAAATAATGAAGATTAAAGAATTAAAAAATAAAAATATTTGGGAAGATTTTCTTTTGCAGTGCGAGGATAAAACATTTTTGCAATCCTGGAATTGGGGAGATTTTAATGAGGTAATGGGAAACAAAATTTGGCGGCTTGGAGTATATGATGAGCACGGAGGTCTGTCCTCTGTTGCTTTGACGATTAAGATTGCTGCTAAAAGAGGAACTTTTTTGTTGATTCAGCACGGACCAACAATAATTCAAAGTTCAAAAGTCAAAAATCAAAATTGCCCACTGTTCCCACACAGCAATTCAAAACTTAAAATTGACGTTTTTAGCGCTTTATTAAAAAAACTGAAAGAAATAGGAAAGAAAGAAGGGGCAAGTTTTATCAGGGTTAATCCTATGTTTGAACGGAACTCGGAGAACCAGAATATACTGGAAGCGTTAGGTTTCAAAAAAGCTCAAATGCATGCTAATGCCTATGAGGCTACTTGGAAGCTTAACATTGATTTACCGGAAGAGGAGCTTTTGGCTAATATGCGGAAAACCACCCGTTATCTTATCCGCCAGGCTCAAAAGAATTCTGACATTGAAATTTCAAAAAGCAATGAGATAGAAGACGTAGCTCTTTTCGACAAACTCAACAAGGAAGTTGCCAAGCATCAAAGGTTTGTCCCTTTTTCCTTTAATTTTGTTAAGAATGAGTTTAATATTTTATCAAAGGACAATCAGGTTTTATTATTTTTCGGCAAGTACAAAGGGGAGATTGTTGCTTCAGCTCTGGTTGTTTTTTGGTCTGGCATTGCTTTTTACCACCAGGCAGCTTTGTCTCCGAAATACCACAAAGTGCCTGTTGCTTATCTTTTGCAGTGGGAAGCGATAAAAGAAGCGAAAGAAAGGGGATGCAAGCTGTATGATTTCTGGGGGTTTGTTGACCCTCAAAAAAATCCCAGTCATCCCTGGGCAGGCCCCACTTTGTTTAAAATGGGTTTTTCCGGAAAACTTTACGAATATGTTAAGACGCAGGATTTGCCTTTGTCTTGGAAATACTGGCTGACTTTCATTTTTGAGAAATTGAGGAAAATTAAAAGAAGCCTTTAAATGAAGCATTACAGGAAATCGCACAGATATAAGAGGAAAAAACCGATTTACCGCAATCGTTTTTTTTGGTTTTTTCTATTATTTTTGATTGTTGCTGCCGGCATTTGCTATTTCGTTTTTTTCACGCCATTTTTCAAAATTAAAGAAATTAAAATCAGCGGCAATGAGAAGATATCGAATCAGGAGATTGAAAACATAGCTCGAGAAGAACTTGATTCAAAAGGAAATCTCTTTTTTAAAATTAATGCCAATGAGATAAGGAAGATGATTTTGTTGAGATATCCTGAAATTGGTTTGGTTGAGGTAAAAATGGGGCTGCCTGACAATTTGGCGATTGAAATAAAAGAAAGGCAGGCTGTTGGTGTTTGGTGCCGGGATGAAAACGATTGCCAGAAAATAGACGGAGAGGGCGTAGTGTTTGAAAAGATTGAAGAAATTATTGGTGGAGCTTTAATTATTAAAGATTTTGACTCTCAGGGAGAAATACAGATGGGCGGGAAAGTGATTGAAAAAGATGATTTAGTTTCTATATTAAAGATAAATTCGCAACTGGAGCATAATTTGAATATTCCAATCAGAGAGTTCATCGTTTCTTCTTCGGACAAATTAACGGTTGCTGCAGAAGAGGGCTGGGAGCTATATTTTAATTTACAGAACGACGTAGAATGGCAGCTGATGAAGCTTAAAGTGCTTTTGGAAGAGAAAATTCCTTCAGAACAGAGGCAGGATTTGGAATATATTGAATTGCGGTTCGGCAATTTTGCCAATTCCAAGTTCAAGACCGTTAGCACTCCTTGACAGTGACTGCTAACTCGGTTATCATGGATGTATATGGAATTAACCGAAAGGCAGACAAGGATATTGAATAATATCATCAAAAACTACATCAGATCGGTTGAGCCGGTCAGTTCTGAGTTTCTGGAAAAGAAGTATGATTTTGGCGTTTGCTCTGCCACCATCAGGAACGAAATGCAGAAATTAACTGACGCGGGCTTTCTTTTCCAGCCTCATACTTCAGCCGGAAGAGTACCGACGGACAAGGGCTACCGCTTTTTCGTTGACAGCTTACTACAGGAGTATGTTTTGGAAGATAATGTTTCTGAATCTGACTGGTTTGATAGGGAAATGAATGATACAATAAAGTTTCTCCAGTCTATAACTAAGAATTTGGCTTTAGTTTCTTCAAACTTATCTCTGGGGTATTTATTGGACAAGAAAATATTGTGGAAGGAGGGCTGGGAGGAAATAATCAAGGAGCCGGAGTTCAAGGAAAGAAAGCTGGTTGATGATTTTATTGAAATGGTTAAAAGCTTTGAAGAGGGAATAGCTGATTTTGAGATAAATTCAGAGATCAGGGTTTTTATCGGCAAAGAGAATCCTTGGCCAAAAGCAAAAGAATTCAGTGCCATAGTCACTAAGTGTTATTTCCCGAAAAAGGAACAGGGACTTTTGGCCATATTCGGCCCGAAAAGAATGGACTACGACAAAAGCATCTGTTCTCTGAATTCTTTGGTTCATTTGTTGGAAAAAGTTTAATATATGCCTGAAAAAGAGGAAAAATTAGATATGGAAGCTTTGAAAAAAAAGCTGGAAGAGTGCTTAAAGCAGAAAGACGAGTATTTGGCTGGCTGGCAGAGAGCGAGGGCTGATTTTTTGAATTACAAAAAGGAAGAAATGGAGAGAATTTCAGCTTTGCTCGCTTATTCCGGAGAAGAATTGATTTTAAAAATTCTGCCTATTTTGGACAATTTTGAATTAGTTGAGAAGAAAATGCCAGAAGATTTGAAGAAAGATGAAAGCGTAAAAGGAATTTTGCAGATTAAAAATCAGATTCTTGATTTTTTGAAGAATCAGGGAGTTGAAGAGATAAAGACTGTCGGTGAGAAGTTTGATCCCAATTTGCACGAGGCAGTTGAAACGCAGGATGGCCAAGAATCCGGGATTATATTAGAAGAAGTACAAAAAGGATATATGATAAATGGTCGTTTATTGAGGGCGGCTAAAGTTAAAGTCGCAAAATAAAATATTAATTTATTAAATCAACAAAAAATATGTCTAAAATATTAGGTATCGATTTGGGAACCACCTTTTCCGCTATGGCGGTCATAGAAGGCGGCGAACCCAAAATAATTGAGAACAAAGAAGGAGCAAGAACCACTCCTTCGGTCGTTGCTTTCACTAAAACAGGAGAAAGATTGGTCGGTGTTTTGGCTAAAAGGCAGCAGGTAACCAATCCTCAAAACACTATTTTCTCGGCCAAAAGATTAATCGGCCGGCGCTTTTCCGATTCGGAAGTGCAAAAAGACAAGAAGCTTCTTCCTTATGAGATAAGAGAAGCTGCGGATGGCGGGGTTGAAGTGAAAATGGGTGATAAATGGCTGAAGCCAGCTGAGATTTCAGCTATGGTTTTGCAGAAATTGAAAGCTGATGCAGAAGCGAAACTGGGAGAAAAGATAGAGGAAGCGATTATTACTTGTCCTGCATATTTTGATGACAGCCAGAGAAAAGCAACCAAAGTTGCCGGAGAAATAGCCGGATTCAACGTCAAAAGGGTGATTAACGAACCGACAGCCGCAGCTTTGGCTTACGGCTTGAACAAAAAGAAAGGAGAGCAGATCATTGTTTACGATTTCGGCGGAGGCACTTTTGATATATCTGTTTTGGATGTTTCCGAAGATACGATAGAAGTGAAAGCAACTGGCGGAGACACTCATTTAGGAGGGGACGACTTTGACCAGAGAATAATGGACTGGCTGGTTAATGAATTCAAAAAGAGCGATGGCATTGATTTGTCAAAAGATCCTCTGGCTTTGCAAAGAATAAAGGAAGCAGCTGAAAAAGCGAAGATTGAGTTGTCTTCTATTTTTGAAGCTGAAATCAATCTGCCTTTTGTTTCAGCTGATTCTTCAGGTCCAAAGCATTTTTACTTTAAGCTAAGCAGGGCGAAACTTGAAGAACTGGTAGGCGATTACATTGCCAAATCCATTGATCTAGTAAAGCAGACTTTGAAAGAAGCGAAGATGGAGCCAAAAGATATTGAAGAGATAGTTTTAGTAGGAGGCCAGACCAGAATGCCAAAGATTCAGGAAGAGTTAAAGAAAATATTCGGCAAAGAAGCTAATCGCTCAATTAATCCCGATGAAGTGGTGGCTGTCGGAGCGGCCATCCAAGCTGGCATTATGCAGGGAGAAGTGAAAGACGTTTTATTGCTGGATGTTACTCCTCTTTCTTTGGGGATTGAAACCTTGGGAGGAGTGAGCACTCCTTTGATTGCAAAGAACACGACCGTTCCCACTTCCAAAAGCCAGGTTTTTTCCACAGCAGCTGATAATCAAACATCAGTTGAAATCCATGTTCTGCAGGGAGAGCGGCCAATGGCCCACGATAATAAAAGCTTGGGCAGGTTTATGCTGGACGGTATTCCGCCATCTCCCAGGGGTATTCCCCAGATTGAAGTGACTTTTGATATTGATGCCAACGGCATTTTGAACGTTACTGCCAAAGACAAGGCAACTGCTAAATCCCAGTCAATAAGAATAGAAGGGTCTACCGGCATTTCAAAAGAAGAAGTGGAAAAGATGAAAAAAGAAGCTGAAGCGCACGCTCAAGAAGACAAGAAAAAGCAGGAATTGATTGAAGCCAAGAATACAGCTGACAATCTTGTATATATGACAGAAAAAACGCTGAGAGAATCAGGAGACAAGATTTCTGCTGAAGCGAAAAAAGAGATTGAAGAAAAGCTCAATGAGTTGAAGAAGGTGAAAGAGAGTGATAATATTGAGGATATTAAGCAGAAAACTAATGATTTATCCCAGAGCGTCCAGAAAATCGGAGCTGAACTTTACCAGCAAGCGCAAAAGCAGGAAAAACCTCAGGACGAAGAAAAAGGATCGGAAGAAGGCGAATACAAAGAAAAATAATTTATGAAGGATTATTACCAAATCTTAGGCCTTTCTCAAGATGCTTCTCCCGAAGAAATCAAAAAAGCATATTACAAGCTGGCTCACAAGCATCATCCTGACAAAGGCGGAGATGAGAAAAAATTCAAAGAGATAAACGAGGCTTACCAGACTCTTTCAAATAAAGACAAGAAAAGCCAGTACGATAGATTCGGCAGGGTTTTTGATGAAGGAGCTGGTTTTGATACTGGATTTGATTTTGGTTCTTTTTCCGGAAGGCCGAATATTGATTTTGAGTTTGATTTTGGCGATTTGAGCGATTTGATGGAAGATTTTTTGGGTTTTGGAGGAAGAAGGAAAAAAGATTTCAAGCGCGGCAAAGACATTGAGGTTGAAATGGAAGTTCCTTTAGAAGACGTTCTCTCTGGCAAAGAAAGAGAGATTGTTTTGGAAAAGTTTGTTTCCTGTTCCAGGTGCCAGGGAAGTGGGGCAGAGCCAGGAACCAAGGTTAAAGAATGTTTTTCCTGCAGAGGCACAGGCTGGGTCCAGCAGATAAAGAGAACTCCTCTTGGTTCTTTTACACAGAGCGCCACTTGTCCTGAATGCGGAGGAGAAGGATTTAAACCGGAAAAAACCTGCAACGTTTGCAAAGGCGAAGGAAGGATAAAAAAACAGGAAAGAATTAAAGTTTTCATTCCAGCTGGCGTAGACACCAATCAAATAATCAAGATTGAAGGAAATGGAGAGGCTGGCAGACGTTCTGGAAAACCAGGCAATTTGTATGTTAGAATATTCGTTAGGAAGCATCCGGTTTTTAAAAGAAAAGGCGATGATTTGTACGTTCAAGTGCCGATTTCTTTCAGCCAGGCAGGTTTGGGAGGCGAGGCAGAAATTCAGACATTGCAGGGAAAGAAGATTTTGCTTACAATACCTTCCGGAACAGAATCAGGCAAGATATTGAAGATTTCAGGCAAAGGAATTCCTCATTTTTCCGGCTTTGGAACTGGAAATATGTATGTTGAAATAGTTTTGAAAACTCCGAAGAAATTGACCAAGAGACAGAAAGAGTTATTAGAAGGATTGAAGGAAGAGGGACTTTAAAAAGAGGATATTGGCACGAAGTGCCAGAGAGGGCGAGCGATTAACTAAGTATTACCACTAGCCCCCGTAGCTCAATTGGTAGAGCAATTCCCTTTTAAGGAAGTGGTTCCGCGTTCGAGTCGCGGCGGGGGCATAATCTAAGAACCCTAATAAGGGTTTTTTGGTTGTATATTTGCTTGTTTTTAATATTTAATTGTGGTAAATTGATATAATAGTTTTTAAATCAAAACAATATTTTGTTTTTTTAGTTTATTTTTTAAATAGATATGTTGAATAAATTGGCGAAAATTTCTACTCTTCTTTTTTTAATTGTGATGATAGCGGTTGCTTTTGGTTGCGGTTTTTGGTTCGGCAAATCCCAGGTTGTTTGTCCGGTTTGCCCTCCGGAAGATCTGGATTTCTCGCTTTTTTGGGAAACTTGGCAAGCTATCCGGGATAAATACGTAGATAAAGACAAATTTAATGTTCAGGAAATGATTTACGGAGCAATCTCCGGCATGGTGGATTCTTTGGACGACCCTTACACTGTTTTTTTAAAGCCTGATGACGCCAAAAGATTTATTGAAGACGTGAAAGGAACTTTTGAAGGCGTGGGTATGGAAATCGATATCAGGGACGGTCAGCTGCAAGTAGTTGCTCCTTTGGAAGGAACGCCAGCTCAAAAAGCAGGACTGAGAGCTGGAGACAAGATTATTAGCGTTGACGGAAAACCAACTGCTGATATGACAATAGATGAAGCAATAAGCCTGATTCGCGGGCCCAAAGATACGGAAGTCGTTTTAACGATTAACAGGGAAGAATGGGAAGAGACCAAAGACATTAAAATAGTAAGAGGAGTGATTGATATTCCTTCTTTGAAACTGGAAATCAGAGATGACAATATCGCTTATCTGAAGCTTTATCAGTTTTCTGAAATAGCTTCTTTTGACTTCGGAGAAGCAGCCATTGAAATATTGAACAGCGACGCCAAGAAAATCATCTTAGACCTCAGGAATAATCCTGGTGGATATTTGGAAGTTGCTCATGATATTGCCGGCTGGTTTTTGGAAAAAGGCCAGGTAGTGGTTACTGAGGATTTTGGTGAAGGAAAAGAGCAGGAAATATATCTGGCCGAAGGCAATGCTAAATTGCTCACTTATCCTGTGGTAATATTGATTAACAAGGGTTCAGCTTCCGGTTCTGAGATTTTAGCAGGAGCTTTAAGGGACAACCGGGGAGTAAAGCTGATAGGCGAAACCTCATTCGGCAAAGGGTCTGTCCAGGAATTGACTGAATTAAGAAGCGGTTCTTCTTTGAAAGTGACCATTGCCAAGTGGCTAACTCCTAAGGGCGACTTCATTACTGACAAAGGCCTGGAACCTGATATAATAGTAGAAATGACGGATGAAGATTATAATTCAGGCTTGGATCCCCAGCTTGATAAAGCAGTTGAAATAATAAAAGAATTGAATTAAGATTATATAATTATGAAAGTTATTTTATTAAAAAACGTTGAAAAGGTGGGAAAACAGTTTGAGGTCAAGGAAGTTAAAGACGGCTATGCCAGGAATTTTTTGATTGACAAAGGCTTGGCAAAACCAGCTACTGAAGAAGCTTTGAAATGGCTTGAAGTTCAGAAAGAAATTCAAGAAAAAAAAGCTGAGGACGAATTGAAGAAAGCTCAGGAGCTTGCCTCAACCGTTGATGATATGGAACTTACCATTCCAGTAAAGGTTGGAGAAGAAGGACAGCTGTTTGAGTCGATTAGCGCTCAAAAGATTTCTGATAAATTGAAAGAAATGGGTTTTGACGTGAAGAAAAGCCAAATTGAATTAGCAGAATCGATTAAAGAGATTGGAGAGTTTCCAATTAAAATTAAACTTGAGCACAATTTAGAGGTCGAAATCAGAGTGATACTTACTAAATTAGAGGATGAGTAGGTATGGCTCGATTTATTTTCATTGCAGGCGGAGTGATGTCCGGCATCGGCAAAGGAGTGGCTACAGCTTCAATCGGAAAGATTTTGCAGGGCAAGGGTTTTAAAGTAACAGCAGTAAAAATTGATCCTTACATAAATGTTGATGCGGGGACGATGAATCCCATAGAGCACGGAGAGGTTTTCGTGACCAAAGACGGAGTGGAATGCGACCAGGACGTGGGCAATTACGAAAGGTTTTTGGACGAGGAATTGACCACGGAAAACTATATCACCACTGGCCGCGTTTACGAAACAGTCATTCGCAAAGAAAGGAATTTAGAATACGGAGGCAAATGCGTGGAAGTCGTGCCGCATATTCCGAATGAAGTGATTTCCCGCATCCAGAAGGCCGCCAAAAAAACCAAAGCTGAGTTCGTTTTGATAGAAATTGGCGGAACAGTCGGAGAATACCAGAACCTTTTGTTTCTGGAAGCAGCCAGAATGATGAAACTGCAACATCCAAAAGATGTTCTTTTTATTTTGGTCAGCTATTTGCCGATTCCCAACATGATTGGAGAAATGAAAACCAAGCCGACCCAGCACGCTGTCAGAACTTTAAACTCTGCCGGTATTCAGCCGGATATTATCATTGCCCGTTCGGAAGTGGCACTTGACCAGCCGAGAAAAAAGAAAATATCCATTTTCTGTAATGTCCAGGAAGAAGACGTTATTTCCGCCCCTGACATCAAGTCAATTTACGAGATACCGATTAATTTTGAAAAAGACAACTTGGGAAAGATGATTTTGAAGAAATTCGGACTGAGGACAAGGAAAGAAAACTTGAAAGACTGGCAAAGACTGGTCAAAGTTATCAAGACCGCCAAAAAAACAGTGAAAGTCGGCATTGTCGGCAAATATTTTGAAACGGGAGATTTCACTTTGGCTGATTCCTACATTTCCATTATTGAAGCTGCAAAGCACGCTTCCTGGTTCTATAAATTGAAAATAGAATTATCCTGGTTATTAAGCGAATCTTACGAGAAAGACTCCGGGAAACTAAAAGAGTTGAAGAAATTAAACGGCATCATCGTGCCTGGCGGATTCGGGAACAGGGGAACGGAAGGAAAGATAAAAGCGATTGAGTACTGCAGAAAGAATAAAATTCCTTATCTTGGACTTTGTTTTGGCATGCAACTGGCAGTGATTGAATTTGCCAGAAACGTTTGCAAAATGAAAGACGCCAATACAACTGAGATTATCAAACATTGTAAATATCCTGTTATTGACACTCTTCCCGAACAAAAAGCTTTAATTCAGGAGAAAAAATACGGGGGAACAATGAGACTGGGAGATTATCCGTGTTTGATTAAAAAAGGAACCATTGCTTATTCTGCTTACTTGAAATCCCGCTGGGGCAAGCAAAACAAAAAAGGCGATATTCTGGTTAAAGAGAGACATCGTCACAGATATGAGTTGAACAATGAATTCAGGAAAGAGCTTGAAGATAAAGGTTTAATAATGTCAGGCATCAATCCTGAAAGAGATTTGGTGGAGATCATTGAAATTAAAAAACATCCCTTTTTTGTGGGAAGCCAATTCCATCCTGAATTTAAGTCAAAGCCTTTGAATCCGCATCCTTTGTTCAGGGAGTTTATAGCGAGTTGCGCTCGATATAAGTGACTCCGTCATTATCAGGGCAGCTATTCGACGTTAACAATTTTGGCAATTTTTTGAGAGCCGTCAAAATTCTTTTTCCTTTTGGTTTTAAATTTAACTACGCCTTCTTTTAAAGCAAAAAGAGTGTCATCGTTGCCTCGTTTGACATTTTTTCCCGGGAAGAATTTGGTGCCTCTTTGTCTGACGATAATACCGCCAGTTTTAACTTTTTGTCCGGCAAAAAGCTTTATTCCTAAGTATTTAGGCCCGGAATCCCTTCCCAGTTTAGTTGATCCTGCAGCTTTTGTTTTTGCCATAGTGGTAATACTTAATTAGTCGCAACTAATCAGCAATAATCAGTAATATTAAAATGTTATCAAAAATAATTCATTTTGTCAAAGACCATAAAGTCGATATAATCTTAGTTGTCGGCGTTATTTTAATCTCTTTGCTTTCTTTTGCTTTGGGATATATTATGGCAAAGCAGCAGGAAAAAGGACCGATTAAAATAGAGTACCAAGCAGATAATTTTGAAGATAAAAGCCTATGAAAACAGCTATTGTCGGAGCAGGCATTAACGGGCTTTATTTGGCTTGGCGTCTTTCAAATAAAGGCAATGAAGTGGTTGTTTTTGAGAAAAAAGACAAAATAGGAAAAGAAGCCTGTTCTGGATTGTTCAGTCAGAGAATTTTAAAGTTTATTCCTCAAAGCAAAAAATTGATTCAAAATAAGATTAATTCCGCTTTGATTCATTTTCCGAGAAAAACTTTGAAAATTATATTTTCCAAAAGCTTTTTCGTAATGAGCCATTTTGAACTTGATAATTTAGCGGCTGGTTTGGCGGAAAAATCAGGCGCAAAAATTATGCTGAAGCATGCTGTAACCGATGTTCCTGCGTTAAAAGAAGATTTTGAAAGAATTATTGGTTGCGACGGGCCGAATTCCGTAATCAGAAAAAGCTTGGGGTTAAAACAATTGGATGTACGTTTGGCTATTCAGGGGTTTTTAGCAAAAGAAGATGATTCTGATATTGTTGAAACCTGGCCGATAAATAATGGTTTTATTTGGAAGATTCCCAGAGTTAAAGAGATTGAATACGGTATAATCGGAAATCCAAAAGAAGCAAAGCCCATATTTGAAGAATTCTTGAAGAAAAACAATATTCATTTGGAAAGAATATTTTCAGCTGTTGTCTCTCAGAGTTTTCTTTTTTCTTCCAGAGAGAAAATAACTCTTTGCGGCGATGCGGCCGGCCTTTGCAAGCCTTGGTCGGGCGGGGGAGTGGTCTGGGGTTTGATTGCCGCAGATTTGCTCTTGAAAAATTTCCCTGATTTTTTAAAATATATCAAAGCAGTAAAGATTTTTTTTATTCCGCGCATTATCTTTTCAAAAATTGCCGTTAAAATAGTTTATTTCCTTGGATTTCATTTGCCTTGGATTCTGCCAAAGAAAATTAAAATTGAAAGCGACTTCTTAATTTAAAATATGTTAAAACACATAGCTATTATTCCTGATGGCAACAGGCGCTGGGCGCAAAAAAAAGGCCTTAGGCTTTGGATTGGCCACCGGGAAGGAGTGAAGACCATAGAGAAAATTTTAGAGAAAAGCCGAGAACTGAAAATCCCATATATTACTTTTTGGGCCGGTTCTTGGGATAATCTGACTAAAAGGCCAAAAAAAGAGGTGGATTTTTTATTTAAGCTGTATACCGAACACTTTCAAAGAATAGCTAAAGATGAAGAAATTCACCAGAATAAAGTGAAGATTAATGTTCTTGGCCGCTGGAAAGAAGTTTTGCCAAAAAAAACAAAAGAGGCGATAAGAAAATCCATGGAGGCGACAAAAAAATACAATAATTATTTTTTAACTTTTCTTTTGGCTTACGATGGAACTGATGAGATGCTGGATTGTTTTCAGAAGATTGTTAAACTTTGCCGGAGAAAGAAAATAAAAATCAGCAAAAATTTAATTAAAGAAAATCTTTGGACAAAAGATTTGCCGGCTGTTGACCTGGTTATCAGAACGGGCTGCGAGAGCGACCCGCACATATCTGCCGGCTTTATGATGTGGGATACAGCTTACTCTCAGTTTCATTTCACAAAAACACTTTATCCTGCTTTCACTCCGAAAGAGTTTGAAAGAATAATTAAAGATTATTCCAAAAGAGAAAGAAGATTGGGTGCTTAAACGAAAAACCCGCCGTAAGGCAGGTACAACCCCGCAAGCGGGATTAGTTTTCTCTTAAAATTAAGACGTTTTAACTTGATATTTATTACACTATTATTTTAGAGTTAGTGTCAAGTTTTTTTGAGAACTTGATTTTTTTATTATTTTTTTGTATATTATTATTAGCTTATTTATACGCAGCTGGATTTCCGGGAATGGAAATTTTTGACACAAATAAAGCCTGCCCTTTGATAATTTAAAAAATAAATGGAGGTGAAAAAAAATGACAGTAAAGGTAGTAACCGACAGCGGAGCCGATATTCCGAAGGAAATCATGGAGGAATTGGGAATTAAGACTGTTCCTTATCTCGTCCAGTTTGGTGGTGAGACACGCCGGGATAGAGTTGACATCACACCAGAGGAGATTTATCAACGGCTGGAAGAATCACTTAAAGAAGGGCCCCAACTAACAACTTCCGCTCCTTTTCCAAAAGATTTTATTGATATTTACCAAGAATGTGGAGCAGATGGAATTATTTCAATTCATCTTACGGGAAAACACAGCGCTACTTATGACTCAGCTCTTAATGCCAAAGCAATAGTTGAAGAAGAAAAGAAATGCCAATACCACATTGAGGTGATTGATTCTCGGTTAATAGTGATGGGAATGGGCTTTTTGGCGATTTTAGCTGCTGAATTAGCTAAAGAAGGGAAGAGTTTAAAGGAAATTGTCAAAGCAGTGGAAGATGCTATTCCTAAGATTCATCTTTTGTGTGTTTTAGACTCTCTAAAATATGTTGAAAAAGGAGGAAGATTAGGGAAAGTTGCTCTTCGAGCTGCTCAAGCCGCGACTAGTATGCTTAACTTAAAAGCTCTTTTAACTCTAAAAAAAGGGGAAATTTCTTTTGCTGGAGTTGTCAGACCAAACAGAAAAAAAGAGAGGCTAATGGAATTTATCAGTAGCTTTACCAGAGTAAAGGAAGCGGCAGTGGAATATACTGCAGCTAAAGACAAGGGAGAGGCCGAGGATTTGCTTGAAACGATAAATCATCTCTTTCCGGGAGTTCCTCTTTATTTGTCTCAAATTAGTTCAGTTATCGGCGTTCATTCGGGCCCCGGCGCTTTAGTAGTCGCTCTCAGAGAAGAATAAGGGGCTCAAAAGAATAGAACCATCAAAGCGTATAGCCGCCCGAGTAGGATAAAACCCAAACGGCGGCTTTTTATTGTGCGACATTAATAGGGAACAAGGGCAAAATAGGGAAGAGGGTAGTTTTATACTATTGAAGATGTAACTAGGCTAAAAAGGCCTATTTTGGCCTAAAAATAAGGGGGGAATAGGGCTATTTTATAAGGTGTTCCAATACAGCCTCAGCAACAGGAATCCACTTGGGAATCCTGTTTTTTTTGCTTTTGTACTGCTGGGCTGTTTTCTGGATAGTTATTAGCCGCTTGAACAAGTCTTTAGGCCACTGACTGAGAGCTTTGCCTTTGTTTTGGTAAAGAATTCCAATTGCTTCAGACCATAATTCAAAATCTTTCTTTTTATGTCCAGAAAGAGGATATTTTTCAAAAAACTTAACAATTTTATTATAAAGTTCATCAATGTTTTGAACAGAATATCTCAATTGGGTTCCAGTGATATAGTGCAGCCGGCCGCATTCCAAGACATCTTTGACTTTTTTCAGCAAATCCTCCTTATCAACAGAGCCGACAATGACAAACTGCGCTTTCCAGCAGTAATATGTGGGAGAGTTGGTTCTTTTGTGCTTAACATCTCTGCGGAACTGCAGGTCAAAACAGCCGGTTTCATTGACTATTTTGGTTATATTCATAATTATTAATTTTTAATACCATGGTATTTTCGGTGTATTTCTCTCAATTGAGGTCTTGTGACGTGAGTGTAAATCTGGGTTGTAGCAATATTTCGATGTCCCAAGAATTCCTGGACTATTCTGATATCAACTCCTTTATTTAAAAGATCAGTAGCAAAGCTGTGGCGCAAAACATGGGGAGTGGTAGTAATCGGACAGCCAGCCATTAAAGCATATTTTTTCACTGAGCTTTCAATTGCCCGGGCGCTTAGCCTTCCGCCAGCTTGTTTTTTTGGGCCTTTGTAGTTTATAAACAAAGCTTTTTCTTTGTCTTTGCGAGTTTCTAAATATTTTTTGAGCCAACTCAAAGCTCTTTCTGAAAAGTATATTGTACGAGGGTGGCTTCCTTTGCCAATAATGCCCAATTCTAAATCTTTCTTGTCTTTTATATTAGTGAATTGTTCTCGATTTAAAGCCACTAATTCAGCTATTCTTAATCCGGCAGAGAAAAAACTTTCCAAAATAGCCCTGTTTCTAAGTCCGGTTCTAGTTTTTATATTTGGAGTTGATAAAAGCTTTTTAACCTGATCCAAATCAAGGAACTTTATAGACCTTTCTTTTTCTTTTATCAGTTTTATCTTTCCAGCGGGCAAAGAAAGTATGTCGCGGTCTGCAAAGAAATTTAACAAATTCCTTACGACAATCAAATAATAGTTCTGAGTAGATCTTTTTATTGGTTCTTTAGTGGTTCTATTGAATGACTGCGATAGGAAAATCCTATATTTTCTTATATGTTCTTCAGTTAATTCGTGGGGGAGCAGTTTGCCTAAATTATTACTTTCCAGCCAGCGAGAGAACTTAGCCAGAGATTTGCCATAAGTTTCCTGACTTTTATTGCTTAATCCTTTTTCTATGTCTAAATATTCTTTAAAATCCTCAATGTGGCTGATTATGGGTTGATTGTCTTTTTTCATAGGGGCATTTCGGTTGTTATTGTATACTGCGGTAAAGCTACATTATGCGAAGTATCCCACATTCACAATATCAGGCCCAAAAGGCCTGTCAAGTGCTCCCCTCAGCGTTTGTCTTTATATAAAAAAACGAAGGGACCCACAAGAGAACAAATAAGGGGTCCCATAACTCTAATATTGACTGAATATAGGAGTTTTTGCCATCATTATGGCGAGTATATTTTAAGAAAGAGCATTTAGTGTGTTTTAAAGGAACTTTGAAATTTGGTGAAGAGAGGGATTGGGTTGCAAGTGTTTGCTCCGCCAGGATATATTAATCCTTTACATGGGAGTTTTAGGATCCAAATCCCTCTCCTGGGAGATTCGCCTCCTCCTTGTGCTTTGAATTAAGCTAACCTCCTACTTTAATTATAATTTTCCACAGACATACTGTCAAGTGTACTAAAAAACAAAAACCACCAGAGTTCCCTTCTCTAGTGGCTGGTGTCCAATTTTAATGTCGCACAATAATATATATTAACAAGAGATTGTCTGTAATTTGTTTTGTCAGAATTTCTTCCGTCATTTTATTAATTCTTTAAATTTATTCCACAGATATGACGCCCCGCTTTTTGTTTCCTGTTGCATTTCTTGTTTTTCTCCTGGAAAGCTTTCTTTAATGAATGATTTTCTTTTTTCAACTTCAGGCTTCAGCCAGTTTTTAATTTTAGAGCCAAAATGCGAAAGAAGCCAGTTCCACATTTTTTGCCAGATAGGCAGAATGTTTTCGTTCCACATTCTTTCAATTAATCCTGGCATTTGTTCTTCGCTTTCTTCAAATAATTTTTCGCCGAACTCTCCGGCTTCTTCCATGGTTTCCGGTATTTTCTGGGCGAATGAAAAATTGGGCGACAGCAGGCAAACTATTATTGAAATTACGATTATGTTTTTCATTTTAGAAAAGCTCTTTGGCTTCCCGTATTCTTTTTAATGTTTTTTCCTTCCCTAAAATTTCAGCTATTTCAAATGGTCCGGCTGAAGCTTCCTTGCCAGTAAGCGCCACTCTCAAGGGCCAAAGCAGCGCTCCCCTATTGTTTGTCTTTTCCGCTTCTTCCAGTAAGACGCTTTCCAGTTTTTCTTTGTTCCAATCCTCGTTTTTTATCTTAGATAACAATTTTTCCAGCTTGTTAAGAGAATCTTTTGTTTCCTTATCAGACATCTCTTTCCATTTTAACAGATTTTTGTCAAACTCAAGCTTGTCTTTGAAGAAAAAGTCAGTCAATTCAACGATTTCTGACAGTTTCTTCAATCTTTCTTGATAAATTGAAACGATTTTAACCAAATTATCAGAATTATCTTTTTCCACTAATCCTGCTTCAAGAAGATAAGGAAGGCAGAGCTCAGTCAGTTTTTCCGGAGAGCGCTGGCGGATGTAAAAGCCGTTTAAAAAGTCCAGCCTTTTGATATTGAAAACAGCTCCGCCTTTTTGGATTCTTTCCAAGGAAAACTCCTTAATCAGAGAAGGTAGAGAATATATTTCCCTTTCGTCTCCGGGATTCCATCCCAAAAAAGCCATAAAATTAACCAGGGATTCAGGCAGATACCCTTCTTTTCTGAATTCGGAAACTGAAGCCGCTCCCTCTCTTTTACTTAATTTTGCCCTATCTTCTCCCAGAATAAGGGGCAAATGAGCATACAAAGGCCGAGGAAAGCCCAAAGCTTCCTGAATTAAAATCTGCTTTGGAGTGTTGGAAATATGGTCTTCTCCCCTGATTACGTGGGAGATTTTCATTTCAAAATCGTCAATTATCACAGCGAAATTGTATAAAGGAGCATCCAGGTTTTTAGCAATGACCATATCCCCTATTAAAGAGGTGTCAAATTCCAATCGGCCACGTATCAGGTCGTCAAAGCTTATCTTTTTTAGAATAACCCTGAATCTAATTATCGACGGTTTGCCTTCAGCCAGATATTTTTTAACGGTTGCTTTGTCCAAATTGGCGCATTTGCCGGAATAATGAGGAGCCAGTCCTTGTGACATTTGATATTGTCTTTCAGCTTCCAGGTCTTGTTCCGAACAAAAACAATAATAGGCCTTATCTTCGGCAATCAGTTTTTCTATATATTTTCTGTAAATATCTGTTCTTTGAGTTTGTCTGTAAGGGCCGTATTTTCCTTCAATATCCGGTCCTTCGTTCCATTCAAGGCCAAGCCATTTTAAATTTTCAATAATGTCTTGCTCAGATTCTAAAGATGAACGTTCCAGGTCAGTATCTTCAATTCTCAAAACAAAACTGCCTTCGTGTTTTTTGGAAAAGAGATAGTTGAAAAGAGCGGTTCTGGCCAAACCAAGGTGCAGGTATCCTGTCGGCGAGGGCGCAATTCTCGTTCTCACTTCGCCTGGCTTGATAAACTTAAATTCTTCGCTGGTCATCTTTTTAATTTTCTAATTTATTAAGATATTTGACAAGATATTCGGCAATCTTTTTTCCCGCTTCAATTCTGGAAAATGCTTTTGCCTTTTCAGCCATTCTTTTCAATTCTTCTGGCTGATTGAAAATCGTTTTTAATTTTTCCAGAAAAAGGCTGGCAGTAAAATTGTTTTCTTCTATTACCAAACAAGCTCCGTTTTCCTGAAAAGAATAGGCGTTTTTCACTTGATGGTTTTGGGCAGCTTCCGGCAAAGGAATGAGAATGGAAGGCTTGCCAGCAGCTGCAATTTCAAAAATGCTTCCAGAGCCTGCCCGGCTGATAATCAAGTCAGCTGCAGCATATGCTCTTCGCAGTTCCGGCTCTTTCAGAAAAGGAAAAAGATGGTAAAAAGCTTCCTCACTTCTGCCGATCACCGCTCTTGCTTCTGCTTTGGTCGTTTTAAAGTTATTTTCGCCGCATTGATGAATCAATTCAAAGTCTTTTAAAAGTTGCGAGAGAATTTCCAGGATTTTGTCGTTAATTCTTTGCGCTCCCTGCGAACCGCCCAAAATCAAAATGACGGGTTTTTTTGAGTTAAGATTGAAAAACTTTTTAGCTTCGTCTATTTTGTTGTCCAACAATTCTTTTCTTGTCGGATTGCCCACCAGAATCATTTTCTCCAGAGGAAAATATTCTGTTTTTGGAAAAGAAACAAAAATCTTAATGGCAAAATCACTTAAGAATTTATTGGCTGCTCCCGGAGTAACGTCAGATTCGTGAAGAAAAACCGGCACAAAAAGAAGTTTGGCGGCGATAACCACCGGAATTGAGCCGAAGCCACCCTTGGAAAAAACCAAATCAGGAGAAAGAAAGAAAATATGGAAAAACGATTGTATAATGCCTATCGGTATTTTTATGCAGAGATCAACGAAATTTTTTAAAAGAGTTTTCCAATCTAAATATCTTCTGACTTTTCCGGCCAGAATAGTTTTTATCTTAATATCTTCTTGTGAAAGCAAAACAGAGCCGAATTCGTCTTTCGGACCGACAAAGAACAATCTTAAATCTTCTGGCTGGCAGATTTTCCTCAGTTCCCTGGTTATGGCGACGATTGGTACGATGTGGCCGCCCGTTCCGCCGCCGGTAAAAAGTATTTTCATACTTCGATAAACTCAGTATGACCCTGAACTTGTTGAAGGGTCATGTAGTTTTAGATATATTTAATAATATTCCTGATCCGATCATGGTCATAATAAGCGCAGAGCCGCCGTAGCTGATAAAGGGCAAAGGAATGCCGGTTATAGGCAAAAGTCCTATCATTGCTCCGATATTGATAAAAGCTTGAATGGCAATCCAGGAAGTAATGCCAACAGCGCTCAATTGCAAAAACGCGTCTTTACTGTCTCTAGCTATTTTAAACCCTCGCCACAAAAAGAGCAAAAAAAACATAATTAAAACCAAACCGCCGACAAATCCTGTTTCTTCTGAAAAAACAGCGAAAATTGAATCTGAAAACGATTGTGGGAGGAATCCGAACTTTTGAATGCCCATTCCCAGGCCAGCTCCGGAAATTCCGCCAGAGCCCACAGCAATCAAGGACTGTTTTAACTGGTAGCCTATTCCCATTGGGTCTATTTCCGGATTGAAGAATACCAATAGCCGATTGGCGCGATAAGGAGCTATTTTGGCCAGGACAAATATGGCTGTCATGCCCAGCAATCCTGTTAAAGCAGTCTGGAACAAAGGAGTGTTGGCGGAAAAATACATTATGGCGACAACAATGAATATGATCGCCAAAGTGCTGATATCCGGCTGGAAAACCAAAGTTAAAGCGACAATGCCGAAAATAACGAGAAAGACGATAAAAGTTTGGCTGAATTTCTTTTTATCTTTGTTTTGAGAAGGCACTTTACTGGCCAGCCAGGCAGCCAAATAAAGAATAAAAGTCAATTTTAGAAATTCAGAGGGTTGAAAAGTTACAGGTCCCAAACTTAGCCATCTGGCCGCCCCTCCAATTTTCAAGCCGATTCCCGGGATAAAGACTATTAAAAGCAGAGCCAAAGTTCCGAAAAGCAAAAAAGGAACCCATTTTTTCAAAAGAGAAAGCTTAATTTTGTAGAAAAACAAGCCCAAGATTAGCCCCGGAATCAGACCGAAAATAATCTGGTGCTGGAGAAAGCCGAAAGTGTTGCCGAATTTTTCCTGTGAATAGGGGGCGGAAACGCTTGCTAATATGACAATTCCAAAAGCCAGCAAAAAAACTATTGCTCCCAGCAGAATATAATCGGGATGGTTATATTTTTTTTCCAAGGGCATATTTTCTTGCGTATTTTTTAAACAGATTCCCCTTTTCTTCGTAATCTTTAAAAATGCTGAAACTGGAAGAAGCAGTTGAAAGAAGACAAATCTTGTTCTTTTCCGTATATCGGTATGCCAGCTTAACCGCATCTTTCATATTGTTTGCGAAAAACGGTTCGATGTGACTCATCGCAGGATGTTTTTGTCGAAGAGCTTTATCCTGAGCTTGTCGAATGGATTTCCAAATCTTTTCTCCTGTTGTCGGAAACAAAATAACGGTTTTTATCTTGCTTTTTAAAACCTTTCCAGCCAGTTTTTTAAAATCAATGTTTCTGTCAAAGCCGCCGAGCATAATTGTTTCCACTTTATTTCCCAAAGCTTTCATGGCTGATATTGTTGCTTCCGGAATAGTGGCTAAAGCGTCATTGTAAAAAGTGATTCCTTTATAAGTTCCCACTAATTCCAATCTGTGAGGCAAGGGCTTGAATTGTTTTATTGCTTTTTTAATTGTCTTTTCCGGAATTTTGAAAACTTTGGCAACTGCTCTGGCTGCTGTTTTGTCCAATTCATAGTATTTTCCTTTAATCGGGATTTTCTTAGCTTTTGATTGTTTGGCGAAAGCTTTAACTTTTTTATCCTGGGAATTAAAAATTAAGAAATCTTCTTTTTTTTGATAGCGAGCGATATTTGCTTTAGCTGATGCATATTCTTTAAAGCTGCGGTAATAATCCAAATGTTCCGGGTAAATATTCAGAAATACGGCAACCTGGGGAGATTTCTTAAGATTGTATAATTGATGACTGGAAAGCTCATATACATAAATATCTTTGTTTGTTGCTGAAGACAAAAGATTTAAAACCGGCTTTCCGATATTGCCGACCAGGTGAACTTTAAACTTTCCTTTCTTTAATATCTGGAAAATCAAAGAAGCAGTAGTGCTTTTTCCTTTGGTGCCGGTAACCCCGATAATCTTGCCAGGACAATTGTTAAAGAAAATCTCAGTTTGGGAAGTGATTTTACTGAGAGCTATTTTGGGCAATATTTTGAAAGGAATGCCCGGTGATTTTATAATCACATCGTAATCTTTAATCGCCTTGAGATAGTTTTTACCGAAATGCTTTTTAATTATTTTAAACTCAACTTTAATTTGCTTTCTATCTGCTATTCCCAACACTTTATTCGGGAACATTTTCCTGAAAAACAAAAAAGCGTCTCTCCCCTCTTTGCCGAAACCAAGAATCAGAATACGCTTGTTTTTAAATTCATTTAACAACATCTTGTCTTAAAAATACCATAAATTTAAGCTTTTTCAAACGAAAAAAGCCCATTGCGCGAACACAATGGACCGAGATTAGGGAGGAGACAAAGCAGCAGTGGGTATGGTAAAAGGTGCTATGGTAATTGTTTTGGGCTGCTTTGCCTCCATGCGAGTTGCTTAGGGCTTTAGCTTACGATCGCAAAAAGCTATCAGGCCGGCCAAGATAATAGTTATGGCGAGGGCCCACGTTGCCACGATCCATAAAGGAGTGGTTCCGGGGATAAAACAATCGCCACCGGCCAGACAACTAACAGTTGTATACTTTGTACTAGCAAAGTACAAAGCTCCGGTAGTCGCTAGTCCTATAGCAAGAATGATTTTTGAAGGAGCAACTATTAAATTTTTCATTAAAACTTACCTCCTATGCTTTAATTATACCATCTTTTTAACTTTTGTCAATAGATAAGGAACTTTGTTTTCTTTTTTCGCTTTCTGCAAACTCAGCTTTAAAGCGAGCAGACTTTCTTTTTTAGTCCCCACGCATTCAAAAGGCTTCGCTCTCCCCTGCCCTATTAAAGATTTCATTGTTGGTAGTAATCTTTTGTTTTCAAAAATATCTTTTCCAAAAATCAAAAGCAATTGTTTTTTATTTAAAAACGGATACAGAGTCAGATAAACAAACAAGCATTTCGGGCAGTTCCCGCACCACCTGACCTGTTTTGCCCCAATTCTCATGCTGGCATTGCAGCTGGAAAAAACTGGAAAATACTGAGGATATTTAATCAGCATTTTGGATATTTGAAGCTCAGTATATTTTCTTAAAAAACTGAAATAATTTACATTTTTTACCAGATATTTTTTGCAGTATTTTTTGAACATTATTTCAAATTGGGAGCTTTTTGCCCACTGGTGATTTATTGTTCTGCCAAGATACTTTACGTTTCCATCATTGGCGCTTTTTTCGTTTGAGAAAACAACATTTTTGTAATCAAACAAAACAGCGCAAAAAACGCTCAAAAAAGACAAAAGCGCGGTAAAAGGAGTATGGCCGTTCAAGTATCCTTTCTTGTTCAGTTTTAAAAGTTTTTTGTCAATTATCCTTTTAACGATAATTTGTTTTTTTACGGCTGATACTTTAGCTGCTTTTTTGATCTGCTCGTTGGGGTTTACTAAAAACAAAGCTGTTTTTGATTTTTTATTTAAAATCTCAAGAGTTACAATTGAATCCCTGCCTCCGGAAAAAGGCACCAAATACCTGTTTTTAAGCTTTCCGCTGAATGTCTTGTATTTATTCTTGCTTTCACATTCTATTGTTAGAAAGTTTTTAGATCGCCAGTCAATCTTGTTTTCGTAAAAAAACTGGCCCATGCCCTTAATAATCAAATCTTTCCACCAGCGGATTTGCCCTTTATCCAAAAAACCAGCTTTGATGATAATTTTCGGAGAACAGGTTGCTTTCCAGTAAGTCGGAATTTCCATCAATCCTAAATGGAAAATCAAGTTTTCCAATATGTTGAAGTTAGACTTCAACAGGCTTGAGCGGCTTATATTTTTGATTTTTATTTCCGGTTTGAAATAAATATCAGGTTCGATTTTAAAATCAAAAAAAACCTCTAAGTTGTTTCCAGAGATTCTGTAAGAATATTTCTCAAAAACAAACTTTGGATATTTTTTTATTAATTCTTGGAGTTTCATTTTATCCTAGTAATCTAATGGTCATCCCGACAATGGCTGCCACCACTCCGATAATCCAGAAGCGCATTGTTACTTTGTAGTGCGGCCAGCCTTTGGCTTCAAAATGCTGGTGTATGGGAGAAGACAAGAATATCTTTTTATGCCTGAATTTCTTGGAAAGAAGTTGCAGAATGACAGAAGCTGATTCTATAACCAGCAAAAAGGCAATAATCGGCAGAACAAAAACAGAGTCAGTTAAAAAAGCGACAACAGTCAAAAGAGCGCATAGACCCATCATCCCGGTTTCTCCCATGTAAAATTTGGCAGGAGGAATGTTAAACCACAAAAAAGCAAGCAGTGCCCCTAAAATTACCGTGCAAAAAGCAGCGATATCAATTTGGCCTAAAAACAAAGAAATTCCGGCAAAAGCGGCAAAAATAAAAACAAAGGAGCCGGCAGCCAGACCGTCCAATCCGTCGATTACTCCTCCGGAATAAACAGCCATCATTACCAGGACGAAAACGGGAATATACCAGCCGTTGATTTCCAGATTACCTATTCCTGGGATGTGGATGCTTGTCCAGTCCAGCTTGAAATAAAACCATAAAGCTCCGACTAAACCGATTAAAGCAATGATTAACAGCCGCTTTTTCAAGCTCAATCCGCCGCCAATATATTTCCCTTTGCCAAAAACTTGCAGCAAATCGTCTGTCAAACCCAATAAAGAAGCAGCCACCAAAGCAAAAAGAGGCAGCCAGGTCTGGTTTCTACTGAGGAAATTGAGCTTTTCCAACCACCAGATGTCAGTGAATTGAGAGATCAGCCAGAAAAAAAATATTATTATCAAAACAGTGCCCCAAATTAAAATTCCACCAGCTCTTGGGATGTTTGTCTCCCCTTCTTTGTGGAATTTTTGAAAGACAGTCACCTCGCCTCCGTCAATTGCTTTTTGCCTTACTTCTTTGCGCCAGAGTTTGTATTTGTATAAAAAATGAGTTAAAAGAGGAGTCAATAAAAAAGCAACAATAAAACTGAAAGCTCCCAAAGTGAATATTTTAATGGCGTCTATTGCTGCTTCAGGTATATACATAGTAGAAATATCTTACCACTTATAAGCTTGATTCAGCCAGTCAACCAATCTTTTCATTTCGTCAAATCTGTCTTCTGTTCCTTTTGCTCCCAAAATTACATTAATTAAAGTTCCTTGGTCTCTGGTTGCTTTCATCACTAAAACCAAACATCCTCCTGCTTTTTCCGTGTAGCCTGTTTTACCGCCGATTATCATATCCTGCCAAACGTTTGAATTGTCTATCAAGAATCTGTTGGTATTGACCAGTTCAGGCCCGTATAAGGAATATCTGGGGACTGAGAGTATTTCCCAAATCAAAGGTTTTTCCAATAGCTTTTTAGTAAGCTTCACTAAATCATTAACAGTTGAATAATTAATTTCTGTTTTTGATTCTTCCGGATCAAGACCGCTCGGATTGTCAAAGAAAGTATCGTTAAGCCCTATTTTCTTTGCTTCTTCATTCATCAGTCCGACAAAATCTCTTTCTGTCATGTCCTGGTAATCATTAGCTAGAGCAAAAGCAGCTATATTACTTGATTCCATGAGCAAAGGATAAAGGAAATATTCTGTAGGGAAAGTTTTTCCTTCTTCTAGCTTTTTAATGCTTCCGTTCTGGTTGCTGGCTTCTTTGGAAATGGTAATTTCTGTTGAAAGGTCGTAATTTTCCAAAACAACCCAGGCAGTCATTAATTTGGTCAAACTGGCAATCGGCAGTTTCTCATCGGTGTCTTTTTCAAAAAGCTTTTTTTCTTCATTGCGGTTGTCAACTAAGACTGAAATTGCTGATTTTGCTTCTGTTTCCAAATCTGGTATTTCTTTATTTCTAACAGGTCTCATTTCCCGCAATTTTTCTTCCAAAGAGATTTGGGCGGCAAAAATCTTTGGATTGTTGCCCACTTGTTGCCAAAAGAAAAAATTGCTCAGGTTTTTATCCAAAACGTTTATTCCCCAACAAATCGGCAAACTTAACACGAAAGCAGTAAAGAAAATTTTTAATCTCATTTTTGTTTTTCGCTTTTCGCTTTTCGTTTTGCGCTTATTTCAATATGCAGCTCTTTTAATTGAGCTTTTTCAACCTCAGAAGGAATATCCATCATTAAGTCCCGGTTGTCGCCTGTTTTCGGAAAAGCAATAACTTCTCTGATATTGGGTTCATTGCACAAAATAGCGACAAATCTGTCTATTCCAGGAGCGATTCCACCGTGTGGAGGAACGCCGTACTCAAAAGCTTCAAGAAGATGACCGAATTTTTTCCTAATATTCTGTTTTTTGTGCCCCATTACTTCAAAAACCGCTTCCAGGGTTTCTGGTTTGTAAGATCTTAAAGAGCCGCCACCGATTTCCTGGCCGTTTAAAACAAAATCATATTGGAAAGCTAAAATGTCTTTGGGATTTTTTTTCAATTCTTTTATATCTTCGGTTTGCGGACGGGTAAATGGATGATGGACCGCGTCCCATCGTTTTTCCTCTTTTCTCCATTCAAACATCGGGAAATCAACAATAAAGGCAAAAGCAAGTTCGTTAGGATTCTTTTTGTCTTTTCTCAAATCGGGTTTGTCAGTGCCGTATTTTTCCATTACTTCTTTATAGTTTAAGCGGGGAAAAGGAATTTTTTGAATTGTTTTTTCCGGAGTAATTTTTTTTACCACTTCAACGTAAAGCTTTTCAATAAGGTTAAGAATGTCTTCCTGTCCGACAAAAGACATTTCCAAGTCCAGTTGGGTGAATTCTGCCTGTCTGTCAGCTCTCGGGTCTTCATCCCGGAAGCAGCGGGTAATTTGGAAATATTTTTCCAAGCCAGAAACCATTAAAAGCTGTTTGTATTGCTGAGGGCTTTGAGGTAAGGCATAGAAATTTCCAGGGTATAATCGGCTGGGCACAATGAAATCTCGCGCTCCTTCTGGCGTTGATTTTGTAAGAATCGGCGTTTCGACTTCAATAAACCCTTGCTTAGTTAAAAAATCCCTTATATGATTTATAATCTTATGTCTCAAAATAAGATTGTTTCTCATTTTCTCTCTTCTCAAATCCAAATAGCGGTATTTCATTCTGATATCTTCTCCGACAGCTTCTTTTTTCTCGTCTATTTCAAAAGGCAGGGTTTTTGCCTTGCTGAGAACTTCCAATTTTTCAACCTGAAGCTCGATTTTTCCGGTTAACAACTTCGGGTTGACCATTTGTTTCGGTCTTTCTTGGATAGTTCCTTCAAGCGAAACAACCCATTCTGGCCTTAATTCCTGAGCTTTTTTGTAGATTTCACTATCTTTCGGAGTAAAAACAATTTGCAGAATTCCGGAAATATCCCTTAAATCAATAAAAATAATTTTGCCGTGGTTTCTCCTGGAATTGACCCAGCCTGCAACCTTAACTTTTTTGCCCACGTATTTAACTGTTTCTGCGTTTAATGTTCTTTGCATGATTATTTAAGATAGTTTTTAATCTTATCAATGATTTCTTTTGGAGTGAAATTTGTTTTAATCAAATAATCTTTCACGCCCAATTCAAAGGCAGCTTTTTTGGTTTCAGGGCTGTCAAAATTGGAAAAAGCCACAACCGGCAAAGAATTAAATTCCGGTTTTTTTCTTAATTTAGTTAAAAACTTAATTCCATTTGCTTTTGGCAGCAAAATATCAAGAAGAATTAAATCCGGCTTTGTTTTTGAAAGAATCTTTATCCCTTCTTCTGTTGAATTGGCCAGAACAATGTCAAAGCCCGCCTGAACGAATTTATCATAGTACATTTCTCTTAAGATTCTTTCGTCTTCAATGATTAGTATTTTTTTAGCCATAGATTTATTTTATTGGTAGTTCTATATAAAACGTTGAACCTTTATTTTTGCCTTTTGATTCAGCCCAAATTTTCCCCTTATTTAGTTCAATGAACTTTTTGGTAACATAAAGGCCGAGCCCGGCTCCTTCTGTCCAAAGTTTGGCTCCTGCTTTTCCTCTGGAAAAGCTTTCAAAAAGGTAGGAAAGTTCAGTTTTTGTCTATTCCTTCGCCAGTATCTGCAATAAAATTTGTAGTTTGTTCCCTGATCCTGGATTTTTACAGTAATTCCGCCTTTTGCCGTATAGCGAATGGCATTATCTATAATATTGACAATCGCTTGTTCGTTCTATCTTTATCGGCAAAAGCTTTGGGCAGAGCTTTTTTGGTTTTTCAACTTTAAATATATATTCTTTTTTTCAGTCAGCCCTTTTAATTCTTCAATAATGCTGATTACCATTTCTTCCAGAGAAAAGGTTTCTTTCTAATTTCGATTTTCCCGGCGTCAATCTTGGAAACGTTCAAAAGGTCATTAACCAATTTGATCAATCTTTCATTGGAGGAAAATATTTTTTATAGGAACGTTAATTTCTTCTTTAATTTGCCGTAGGCTTTCTCCAAAATCATTGAAATATATCCTTTAATTGCTGTCAAAGGCGTTCTTAATTGGTGCGAGGCGATGGAAACAAATTCTGATTTTGCTTTGTCCAATTTTTTAAGTTGTTCGTAAGCTTCTTTCAATTCTTTAGTTGCTTTTTCCACCTCTTTTTCAAGTTTTTTGCTGAATCCTTGAACTTCAGAATATAATTTTGCGTTTTGTAGCGCAATTGATGCCTGATTTGAAAGATTGACTAAAAGATCAATGTCTTGTTCGAAATAAGGATCCCCTGAAATTTTATTTCCCAAAACAATCATCCCCATAATTTTCCCCTCAATTAAGAGCGGTAAACATAATGCCGCTTCAATTTTTTTCATATTTACCTGTAAGTTTTCCAATTTTTCTTTTTCTTCTTTAATTTGAGTATCTTTAATGACTAATGATAGTTCTTCATAAATTAATGGTTTTTGATTCTTTTCTAAATAAATAGTAAGAAAATTATCTTTTACTAAGGAAATTCCGTTTTCTTCTCTAAAACCTATATTCTTTTGAATTTTATAATCGCCATTACCTTCTTTTCTTATAAGCACAACTGTTCTGTCTAATTTCATAGTTTCGATTAAAGTATCGACAATTAAAGAAGAAAGCTTGTCTAAATCCAAATATTGAGTCAATCTTTTTCCCAAATCTGATAAGACTTTTTGATAGGAATAAAAAGTATAATGAAAATATTTTGAAGCTATTTTTTCAAAAAAATTAAAAACTGGCCGAAAAAGAAGAATGCTGATGATTAATATTAACGAATTAATAATTGCCGAAGATAATGTTGAAAAAAAATGATTACTAACAAATAGTAATAAAAAAGCTGATATTAAAATAGTAATAATAGAAAAAAGATATACCACTCCTTTTCCCAAAACAAAACGAACATCCATCAAGCGGTAACGAGATATAGCATATCCTAAAATAAATGGATAAAGAGGAACGAGAAAAGTTCCGAAGGGAGTCAAATGAATGCCAAACCATAAAGGTATATTCGTTGCTCCACCGCCTATCCCTAAGAAGGTACCTATAATTGTATATTTAATTTGTTCCCTTTTATATCCTTCCGTTTTTTTGTATGTTTTTAATAAAAGATAAAAACCATAACCCATAAGTCCTATATAATTTAAAATTACATAGGGATAAAAAAAAAGAAGGCCAGCTTTTGGCCACCATAAAAAATTCAATTCTGGTTCTACAGTTTTAACGAATAAAGAAGTTGGTAAAAACACAAGAAACAATAAGCTCATAAAATAACCAAAATATAACGTTTTCTTTTTTTCTGTTTTAAGATTAGTTAAAACTAAAATCCAATGATAAAAAAATATAGGAATAAAAATAACTCCAGCGCTTAATGCTTTGGTCCAAAATAAAGCAGTTGTTTTGTCGGTTGAAATCTGCCACATGCCATAACTGAATCCCCATAATATTATTGATACACTTAATAATCCAAAAATTTTATTGATTTCTCTTTTTCTATTTTTAAAATAAACAAAAAGCCCCAGAATAAGACTTATAATTCCACTTATAAACCCCGATAAAGCATATATAGACATAAAATTATAAAATAAAACGCTCCTAGAGAAAGTATTATTAGATAATAACACTTTTCTAGGAGCTAGACAATGGTTTACGCTTTTTTAATGGAGCTATTTACAAAGGTTTGGTGCCAGAAAACATAACTCCACTGAGGTTTGACTAACTCTGCTTCCTCTAGAATTTTGTTCCATTCGCCGGGATACAAATATGTGTAGAGACCTTCTTGGCCCTTCCGTTCAAGTTCCTTTCCATATTTTGAAAGTTCTTTAACTTTCGCAGGCAGGTCAGGAATCTTTCGCAAATTACACAACACGTCTGGAACAGCGCCAAGCACAATTATATTAATATTCATGTTTGGCTTTGGCGCTGACCAAACTATTTGTCCTCCGGGCTTTAGCACACGAGACAGTTCTTTGAAAAGCAATTTTATCCCCTCTTTTTCTGGTATTCCTTCAAATTCAAAGACATAAGAAAGGGCTATATTGCTTATGATCCCGTCAAATGTGCAGTCTGGGAAATCTAACCGTTCGCCCAAACTTCCCAGTTTTAATTCTAGAACGGGAATCTCTTTTCTCATCGCTTCAGCCCATGGCGACATAACAATATCTAAACCAATGATTTTCTGGAGCTTTTTTCCAGACTTTTCCCACAAGAGTTTAGTCGTTATTCCCGGGCCAATTCCACCATCAAGCCAAATCTGATTTGGTTGCGGATTAGCAAATTTCGTTATTGTATCTAGCAATTGTCGATACGGACGGCCGATCGCCATAAGGGGGTATATCGGGATAATCCTTCGCCAGAACTCAAACTCTTTGGCTTGCAGAGAAAGCCTTTCTCGCGTTTTAGAATCCAATGTGTTACAAGAAAGGAAGTCGTTGATAGCTTCAAGAGTCATCCCGCCCTTTTCCCTTGCCCCTACTAGAGTATACAAACCGATTGCCATTTCTTTCTTTTGCCTCCCTTTTAATTTATTTTACTGAATAATGAAAAAACAGATAACTGCCTTTCATTTCAGTTGCTGATAATATTCTAATGAATTTATATATTTTGTCAACCGCCGTACAAAAAAAGCACTCTTTGGAATGCTTTTTTTGTTTAGCTTGTAAAAACGAAATTTACATTGTCGGTGGTTCGGAAGGCGGTGGTGTCATTGGAGTTCTTGGTTCCTCCTGTTTTTTCGGTAGAGTTTCGCCCTTTTTCTTTTTTGACATTAAAGCCCAAAGAAGTCCAATTGCCACAACTGCCACAATTACCCAAAATAATGTCATATTAATATGCTCAATTATTTTTAAAATTATCGACCTTGAAAACAATAACTTCTATATACATTTTTTCCTTATTAATCCTTTTTGTCAAGTTTTGAATTTTGAAGCCAACTGATATATGTCTCCAGCACCCATTATTATTAAAACGTCAATTTCCTCAATATTGGCTTTAATATAATCAAACAGCTTTACTTTTGGCAGATAAACCACGTTTTTTCTTTTTATTTCTTTCACTAATTTTGCAGAAGAAACTTTCTTTTTGATGTTTTTCTCTTCCCTGCCTGCCACGTCAAAAACATCCGTAATAATTATCTTGTCCGCCGATGATTGCCTGAAAGCTTCTGTGAAATCTTTAAATAAATAATATGTTCTCTGATATTGGTGCGGCTGGAAAATGCACCAGATTTTGCTTTTCGGGAATTTCTCACGAGCTGCTTTTAATGTCGCTTTTATCTCGGTTGGATGGTGTGCATAGTCAGAGATAATTTTCAATTTACAATTTCCAATTTTCGAATTTTTTTCCTCAAAGCGCCGCCAAGACCCTTTATACATTGAAAGGGCTTTAAAAGAGACTTTATCCGATATTTTCAAAACCCTGGCAACGGTCAAAGCGGCCAAAGCATTAGAAACATTGTGTTCTCCCGGCACTTTGAGAATTTTCTTCAGCTTTTTCGCTTCGGGTTGCTTTAATGAATAATACTTTTTTGAGGCAAAACAAGCTATTTTTTTAATGTTTTTATCGTCTTTATTAGCAATGAGCAGTCCGTCTTTTGGCAAATGTAAAACATATTTTTTAAAAGCTTTAATAATGTTTCTAAGATTCTTGTAGTAATCCAGATGGTCTTTTTCAATATTTGTCAGAACTATTATTTTCGGCCAGTAATTCAAAAAAGAAGCAAAGTGTTCGTCAGCTTCAATAACCAGATATTTGCTTTTGCCGACCCGGCAATTGCCATTCTTGAATTCTTTCATTTTCGTGCCGACAATTATAGTCGGATCAAGACCAGCTTTAACCAATAACAACCCAATCATACAGGTAACGGTGCTTTTTCCGTGAGTTCCTGAAATGGCAATAGTATAATGTTGTTTCGTAAGTTCGCCCAGCGCCTGAGGATAACTCAAACATTTAATCCCCGCTCTTCTTGCGGCTTTTAATTCTAAATTGCTCTCTTTTACCGCTGGACTATACACCACCAAATCTATTTGTTGAGGATCGACCTCAACAGGCTTACCGATGCGTATTTTTGCGCGATTATTTTTTAGGGCGTCGGTAATCTCCGACCTAACTAAATCTGAACCGCTAACTTTGTGGCCTTTTTTCAAATAATATCTGGCTAGAGCGGAAACACCGATTCCTCCGATGCCGATAAAATGGATTTTTAATTTTTTAGCGGGCATGATTCTAAAATATCATATTCTGGTCCTCCTTTTTTTAACTTGCTTTCCATTACTTCAATGGAATTAACTTCAAAACTTAAACTGATTTCTTCATTAACTTCCGGCCTTTCCTCTAACTCCAATCGCCTGAATTCCCATGTTTTTATCCTTCCTAAATTAATGTGCGGGATGTACGGTCTAGCCTCGCTTTTTTCCGAGCCGCCGTAAAGTGAATTTTCAAGGTCTTTTTGCAAATCAGCCAATTCCTGGCTTTGCTTCCCCTTCCACCCAAACCATTCTGGGAGGCATCTTTTTCGGAGGACCGTAAATGATTTTGTTTAAGATTATTGAAAACGGTTTGTTTTTTGAAGAAATTTCTTTTGTCGCGTTGATAACTTCCAAAAGTTCTTCATCGTTCAAATAACCTAAGAAAACGAGAGTGATGTGCAGGTTTTCCTTTTTTGTCCATCTAACAGGCAGATTTGGCCATTTTTCTTCGTATTCGGCCAGCTTTTTTTTAGTGTTTTCCGGCAGATTAACGGCGATAAAAATTCTGTGAGACATATTCAATAATCCATATTATCAGAATATGGCGAGGTTTACAATTTACTGAATTGTGATATATAGGAAACAGTTTTGCCACATATTAAATTAAGGAAAGGAGGTTTAAAGTGGCTCTTGATCTTTCACAAACTGTTTCTGAAGGATTAGCTTATTCAGCAGCTGAAAATACAGAGGAAGATTTGCATCTTACGCCGAGAAGAAACTGAGGCACTTATTAAAAGATACGGTATAGTGCTTCCGCCGACGCCTTTGCTCTCCCGGGAAGAGGAGCAGGATTTATTCCAGCAGCTGGAAAAACACCCAGACGACGATTCAACCAGGAATAAAATCATAGAGTCAAACTTAAGACTGGTGCTTCACATTGCCTGGTTAAAGAAAAAGAAACTGCCGACCGGCATTCTGGATGTGGACGATTTGTTCGGAGAAGGATATTTCGGCTTATTGCGGGCAATAGAGTATTTCGATTGGCGCCGTAATATAAGATTCTCCACTTACGCTTTCTGGTGGATAAATCAGACTATTTTCCGCGCCATTGAGAACTACGGAAACGTTGTCAGGATTCCCATTTATGTCCAAAAGACAATGAGGTATTACCGCAAGACTGAAAGCACTCTTAGCCAGGAATTGGGCAGATTTCCTTCTACTAAAGAGATTGCCGAGAGAATGGAGCTTTCTGCCGCCAGGTTGAATACATAAAGCAACTTCTTAATTTAAGGATAAGGATCTCTCTGGATAAACCATCAGAATGATGGCGATAATTCCGAAAGTAATGCCAGCTTGAAATTAGCTTCCATGAAGGCTGGCCGCGAAGATGATATCAATCCCGGATTTAGGGCCTTTATGAGGGAAGCCGTTTTAAACGCAGTAAACAGGTGCGTATCTTTATCTTTAAAGGAAAAAGAAGTAATACTGCTGCGCTACGGTCTGGATGATATAGGAAGGCCTCACACCCTTGAAGAGATCGGTAAGAAGTTTAATGTAACGCGGGAAAGAATCCGCCAAATACAAGGTAGAGCCATAAGCAAGCTGAGAGCTGATCCAAATTTCGAAAAGTCGGTAAAGGACTTTGTCTTCTAGGCGCCATCAACAGAAAACAGGTGGCGCCTTTCTATTTTAATGATAAAATATAGATAGTATGAAAGAAGCGTATTTGTACAAAAAACCAAACAGTCAGACAACGCAATGCCAGAATTGCGCCCACTATTGTGTTATTGAGCCAGGCAAACGGGGAATTTGCGGAGTAAGGGAAAATATAAACGGCAAGCTGTACGCTTTAAACTACGCAAAACTTGCTGCCTGCAACATTGATCCAATTGAGAAAAAGCCGTTTTTCCATTTTCTGCCAGGCACTCGTTCTTTATCTATTGCCACTGTCGGCTGCAACTTAAAATGCTTGAACTGTCAGAACTGGGACATATCCCAGGAAGTTAAAGAAACAAAAGAAATTCCCGGAGATTACTTATTGCCGGAAGAAATTATTAAAATCGCTTTGAAAAACAAAGTACCGAGCATTTCTTACACCTACACCGAACCAGCTGTTTTCTCAGAATATGCTTTGGATATCATGAAGTTAGCCAGAAAAAAAGGCCTGAAAAACGTTTGGGTAACCAATGGATTCTGGTCAAGGGAGCTCCTAGATTGGGTGTCGCCTTATCTGGATGCGGCAAATGTTGATTTGAAAAGCTTTTCTAATGAATTCTACATTAAAAACTGTGGCGCCAGGCTTCAGCCGATATTGGACAACTTGAAAAGATTGAAAAGAAAAAACATCTGGCTTGAAATAACCACTTTGGTCATTCCTACCTTGAGCGATTCAAAAGAAATGTTTAAAGACATTGCCAGATTTATTAAACAGGAATTGGGCAATGAAACTCCTTGGCATATCAGCCAGTTTTCCGGTGCCATTTCATGGCAATTAAAAGATTTGCCGGAAACCTCAGTTGATACTTTAAAAATGGCTTATGAAATCGGAAAAGAAACCGGCTTGAAATACGTATATACTGGCAACGTTCCTGGTTTGCCAACAGAAGACACTTTCTGTCCTGAGTGCGGGACATTGGCGATTGACAGGACAGGTTATGCGATTTCGCGACACGACAAAAAAGGCAAATGTCAGAAATGCGGCGCAGATTTAAATTTAATTTTGAAATAAGAACCTTGCCTTCAGCAAGAACCTTGATTTTTCACTTCGTTCTAAAATAAAATGTACGATCCTGAAAAACCTTATAAAAAACAAATTCTTGAACTGATTCAAAAAACTTGGGATACGCCCTACGTTTCTATTAAAAATAACGTTATTAAGAAGAAGATTTCCTATCCCGACATTGACCATACGGATGGTATTGGAACAAAAGGAATTTTTCATTGGCAAAAACAAACTTTTAATAACGCTGTTTTGGATGTTATGGCCATGAATCTGAATGATTTGGCTTTAATGAGGGCGAGGCCATACAAGCTTTCAAATCATATTACAGTTCCGGAAGAAGACGAAAGAATCTTAAAAATAATCAAATTTCTTTCAATAGAATGTAAAAAGAGAAATATAGCAATCGCTGGCGGAGAAGTTTCTTTTCATAATAATATTAATGGAATGGATATAAGCGCAACCGTTTCAGGGTTTGTTAAAAATTATAAGAAAAACATGTTTGAAGTTGGCGACATATTATTAGGTATTAAAAGCAATGGATTGCATTCAAATGGTTTTAGTAAAGTAAGAGAGGTTTTTGGTGAAGATTATAGGCCTGAGTTTACTGAACCGACAAATATCTATTCTGATATAATTCTTTCTTTAAATGATAAATTTGATATTCATGGAATGGTTCATATCACGGGCGGAGCTTATACGAAAATTAAAGATTTATTGAATAACGCGGATGTTTATTTAAAAAGAGGTCATAGATTGCAACCACACCAAATATTTAAAGACTTATACCAAAAAGGAATTTCTGATGAAAAAATGTATAAAACTTTTAATTGCGGCACAGGATTTATCTTGTCGGTTAACCCTAAAGATGCTACGGGAATAATTTCTGTAATAAAAGATTTCGAATCGGATATTATCGGAGAAGTAGTTTCGGGAAATGGAAACGTTAAAATAGAGTCTTTGTTCAGTGAGAAAGAAGTAATTTTTTAATTATATTAAAATGGTAAATTTAGTTTTCGCTGTCATATCCCCTCACCCGCCGATAATATTGCCATCGGTCGGCTCAAAGGAAGACAGAGAAAAAGTTAAAAAAACCATAGATAGCTTATATTCTTTGCGAAAGAAGTTTGTTGAGGTTAGATCCTCAACAGATTGTTATTTCTTCTCCTCATCCTGATTGGGGATTTGAAGTGCCTTTGTTTTTTCTAGCTAATGATTTTAAAGGAAAAATTGATAAAGTTTTAACCGGTTTGGAACCGCTAGAATTCTATTTCAAAGAAGGCAAAAGAATATATAATAATTTGGAAAAAGACAAAAAATACGCCATAATTGCTTCTGGAGACCTTTCTCATTGTTTAAAAGAAGACGGACCTTATGGATTAAACCCACAAGGTCCAAAGTTTGATGAAGAACTGATTGAATCTTTAAAAAAGAAAGATGTTGAAAACATTCTAAAACTGGATGACAAATACCCTGAAGCCGGAGAGTGCGGTTTAAGGTCCATTTGTTTTTTATTGGGTATGCTGGAAGCCCATTCGACAAGCTCAGGGCAAGATTGGCAGCCAGAGATTTTATCGTATGAATCCCCTTTTGGCGTTGGATATTTAGTGGTAAATTTTAAATTAATATGAATCAATACGTTTCAATTGCTAAATCAGCCGTAGAAACATATATAAAAGAAAAGAAAGTTATTGAGCCATCGGAAATTCTGCCAAAAGAACTTTTTGAAAAAAGAGCAGGAGTTTTTGTCACCATTGAACAGGATAAAAAACTGCGAGGATGCATTGGCACTTATCTGCCGACTAAAATAAACATAGTTGAGGAGATTATCAATAATGCCATTGCCGCTGCCACTGAAGATTACAGGTTTGAATCTATCAAAAAAGAGGAACTTCCCCATCTTTCTTATTCTGTATATATTTTAAGCGAACCGGAATTAGTTGAAAACACAAATGAACTGAATCCGAAAAAATTTGGTATAATTGTAAAAACAGCGCCTTTTACCTATCCTAATGAAAATCCGGTGTTTGACGGTAATATTTCTTTTAAAGCAGGCGTTTTGCTTCCTGATTTGGAAGGAATCAATACGCCAGAAGAACAGTTTTCCATCGCCTGCCAAAAAGCAGGGATAAATCCGGAAAGAGAAAAAGTATTCATTTATCGCTTTACAACGGAAAAATGCCAATGAAAATAAGCAAAGAAAAAAAGAAATTAAAGAAGCAAAGAGAGGAAACAAAAATCCAGGAAATAGTCAATTGCTATTTTTACAGCAAAGGTTTAAATTTGGAACAAATTAAAAAAGACGCAAAAAAGAAAAAAATAATCTATTCTCGCTTTACCAGACCGGCAAAACAGCTTTTGGAGCTGGCAGGCTCTGTCAGAAAAGCAAAGAATGCCGTAAATAAAGTGGCTGAATGGGCCAAGTCCCGGGGACTGGATTATGCCATTGAAACTGTTTTTAAAAAATGGCTGGAACTGGATAAATTAAAACCAAAAGAAATAGTGAAAAAGCCATATTTCCAGGGCAATTCCATGGTTTGGTCAGAATCCAAGAAAAAATGGTACGTCATTTCTCCTGAAAACGATTGGCTGGAGTTTGCCGGCAAGGAAGACGAAATAGAATGGCGCACTATTAAATGATTTATATGCCCAAAAACATAAAACCAAAAATAGTATTTATTGGGACGCCAGAATTCGGCGCCATTATTTTAGATAGGCTTTGTCAAAATGAATACAAGCCGGTTTTGGTTATAACGGCGCCAGACAAGCCAGTGGGCAGAAAACAGGTTATCACTTCTTCGCCAGTAAAAATTACAGCTCAAAAATATAAAATTCCAGTAGCCCAGCCGGAAAATATTCAAAATTTAAAGTCAGAAATTAAAAAATTAAAACCTGATTTGGCAATTGTCGCAGCATACAGCCAGATAATTCCAAAAGACATATTAGACATTCCCAAATTCGGTTTTTTAAACGTTCATCCCTCTTTACTGCCAAAATACCGTGGTCCTTCCCCTATTCAATATGCAATTTTGAACGGAGACAAAGAAACAGGCGTGACAATAATGTTAATGAATGAAAAAGTGGACAGCGGTAAAATTATTTCCACCTCTAAACTTTCCATTAAAGATGAAAAAATAACATCAGAGCAGTTAACTGAAAAAACAGCTGACTCGGGAGCAAAATTATTGTTAAACACCATTCCAAAATGGATAAATTCTGAAATAAAGCCCATTCCCCAGGATGAGAAAAAAGCAACGTATACTAAAATATTGAGAAAGGAAGACGGAAAGGTTGATTGGCAAAAATCAGCAAAAGAAATTGAAAGGAAAGTAAGGGCTTTCTTATCCTTGGCCCGGAACATATACTTTTTGGCAAAACAATAGCAAAACAATGAAAATCAAGATTTTGAAAGCAAGAATTTTTAAATCGCCTCATTATAAACGCTATACTGTCGGCAAAGTTTTGGTTGTTCCCCAGAATGAAATCGGCGTACAATGCAAAGAAGATTTTCTGGTTATTGAAAAACTGCAAATGGAAGGCAAAAAAGAATTAAATGCGGAAGAATTCTTAAGAGGCTATTCTCGGTTTTGCAGGTTCAATTCTCAAATAATATGTTGTCGCATAACGATTTGAAAAAAGGAATAGATTTCATTTTAAACAATCAACCCTACGAAGTTTTGGAGTCCTCTTTGGTTTTTAAAGGAAGAGGGAGTTCTGTTGTCCAGACAAAGGTAAAAAATCTGATTACCGGCAGCGTATTTTCAAAGACTTTTCATGCCGGAGAAGAATTTGAAGAAGCGGAAATTGAGAAAATAAAAGTAAAATTTATTTATTCCAATAAGGATAAGTTTTTCTTTTGCCACGAAAAAGACCCTTCCAAGCGCTTTGACTTGAATAAAGAAGCAATTGGAGATAGCGCTGTTTTCTTAAAACCGAATCAAATTGTAGAAGGATTGGAATTTAAAGGAAAAATAATTAACGTTTCTCTGCCGATTAAAGTTCAGTTAAAAGTTTTTGAAGCTCCGCCGGGAATTAAAGGAGACAGAGCGCAAGGAGGGACAAAGGCAGTAAAACTGGAAACAGGAGCTGAAGTTAATGTTCCCCTTTTCGTTGAGACTAACGACATTATTGAGGTCAACACAGAAAAGGGAGAATATGTCAGAAGGGTGGAGTAATATTCTTTCAAGAAGAGATAAGAGAGTTTCAGAAGAGTGGAGTAATATTTTTAAAAAAGAAAGAGGTTCATTGGAGAACCTCTCTTTCTGGGACAATTTTCCCGGTGTTTTTTAATTGGTACTTTTCCCTTGAGGAAGCCGGTGGATCAATCCTACATACTGTAAGAATGGTTGTCTGGGATACACAACCACCTTTTTTTGGCTTAAACCACCACCAGACTATTCTCCCTTTTTCGTCTAAAGCAGTCCACATAATAACCTCCTTAATAAGGTAATCATAACATTTTTTTAAAAACTGTCAAGTCCATCTTTCTTTTCTTATTTTTATCGCTTTGCCCTCAATTAGGGCTTCGGCAATTTTTTGGCGGGCTGATGTTAAAGTCCGTTGAAGCGTGCTTTGGGAGATTTTCATTCTTTTTGCAGCTTCAGCCTGGTCTAGATTTTTAAAATCGCAAAGCCGTATAGCTTCTAATTCGTCCACGTTCAAATTCACCTCTTCTAAAGCAGACAAAGGTATTGCCCTTGGTTTAAAATAAGTTACATTCGGATCAAATAATATTCTTCTTGGTTTTATCGGTCTTACCATATTTTTTTTGCAAGAGGTTTTACCCCGCTCCTGAATTTTACTCCAGAAGCGGGGATATTTCTGTTATTTTTGTCCTTTGAGTTCGCTTAAACGTTCTTTTACCGCTTTTAATTCTTCTTCCATTTCAACAACTTCGTCTTGCAGCATCTCTGACTCTTCTTTTTTAGTAAGGAATCTTCTCCAGCCGTAACCGCGGCCGAATCCCCTTCCCCAGTCCATTCCAGCGCCGCAAGGACCAAATCCCCGGCCTGTGCCGGCACCGTAACCTAAAGGGCCAGTTCCGTCAAATCTTGGCATAGTTTTAAATAAGTGTTGATTATATCAGAGAACTCGACCAAGCGTCCTCTATTATGAATATATACCCATAATAGAACATTGTCAAGTCACCTACTCCTTAAAACAAATTATCTCAAAGAAGAGTAGAAAAATAATAGAAAGCGAGCAAAAACAGCAAAATTGAAGCTACGAGATTGAGAACAATGATAAATCTTGGAGAAAGAATCCAGATTTTCATTGTGAAAACCGCAATCAAGAAAACAGCTATTTCATCCAGCATGTAAAACAAAACATAGACGCCAATATATAACAAAGACAAATATAAAGGCAGATTGGCTTCAGCCAGTATTCCCGAGAATATAGCCGGAAAAACAGCAGAACAAGGAAATTCAACGATAGTAATGACTGCGCTGAATAACAATACTGCTCCGGATAAAGCTAAAACACTTGTTTTACTTTCGAATATCCCCTGGACTTTTTTGGAAAACTTTTCAGAAATGCCGCCGAACTGGCAAGTAGCTCCTTTTTTGCGAACTTTCAGAAATTCTTTCAGGAAATATATGGCGCCGGCCAAAGCCAGAAGTCCTATCAGTATTTCCATTTCTTTTATGTAAGGAGCGACGAAAACAAAAAGCTGGTGCCATAGGAAAATTAAAAAACCGTAAATAATTATCGTAGTTAAGATATATATTCCTCCGAAAATCAATATCTTTCTTTTTGACTTTAAAGCAAGTGTCAGTCCCAAAATTAAGACTAAAGCTCCTAAAGAGCAGATGTTGAATCCATCAAGAGTGCCCAGAACTACGGCAAGAGCAGGAAGAGAAAAATTACTAATATCAATTTTCCCGAAGAACGGGATTTCTATTGTTTTTTCCGAAGTTGTTGCGGAGCATTGTTCTAGCAGCTCTTTTCCTTCGGTCAGTTCTAAAATATAGTTTTCAATATTCTGACCGATTTTTTCATTAAATCCGATAAAGTATCTGTCTTCTATGAAAGTAAGCGGTACAAAGCCCTGTTCCTGCGCAGAAACGTTGTACTTTTGGTAGAATTCCTTTGCCAATTCAAGGTTTTCGGCAAAGTCATATCTTTTTATTTCAACCTGAGCGCATTTGTTTTCCAATTCATCCAAAAACGCCTTTTCCGCCAAGCAATGGGGGCAGGTCGGACTGCCAAAAAAATAAAGAGTCGGCTTGCTGTCTGTTTGTCCGAAAACAGGCAAAGCCGCAAAGACAACCAAAGAAAATAAAATTGCTAATGTTATTTTTTTCATATTTTTCTTCTGCGTTTTTCGGCGTTTCTTACGCTTTTTTCATCCATGCCGAAGTGATGGGCAAGTTCGTGCCAAACAGTGTTTCTGACGATTTCCTTAATACTTTGGTCAGAACCGCCTGCTTCTTCAATCGGCTCCTTAAAAATAGTGATTTTGTCCGGCAAAGCTTGGCTGTATCCCCACCTTTTCGTCTGAGGAACGCCTTCATACAAGCCTAAAAGAAAAACGCCTTTTCTGATTTTTAACTTTTCTAATTGTTCCTGGTTGGGATTTTCTTCAACAATAATATCCACGTTTTCCAGCATTTTCAAGAAACGCTCGGGAATATCTTTTATCCCCTCTTGCACCAGCTCTTCAAACTTTTCCATTGTCATGTCAGTTATTATATCAAAAAACCGCCTTTTTTTAAAGACAGCCAGCTGCCTGAGGCGATTCTCTGAAAAATTTTTATTGGTTGTTTGGTAAAGTCATTTCTCTCAGTTGAATGGTTTGAGCAGTATAGCTGCCGTCAGAATTTTCTTTGCCGCTGATTGTTATTTGTTTGCCGATTTCAATATCGTTCATTGTTCCCTCTGTCATTTTGGACACCTGGATGGAATCGGAAAAAAAGACTATTTTTGAGCTGCCGTCCGATGTTTTAACGGTTAAGCTTTGTTCGTCTTTGGCAATAACCTCACCGTTAAGGAAGTTCATTCCGTTTCCCTTTCCGTTTGTGCCCAAGTTTCCTTGCGGCAGTTGCTGGTCGTTTTGCAAGTTCTGGCCAAAATCTTTGGGCAGAGAATTCTTGCTTTGTCCGTACTGCATTCCTCCGAAAAATGCGCCAACGCAAATTATTACAGCTGCGACAATAATTGGTAATGTTTTTTGCATATTTTTTTAAATTATTAATTAATCGTTCGACTAGACGATAAATTATTATTCATATCTTAAAGCTTCAATCGGATTGAGTTTGGCTGCTTTTTGGGCCGGATAATATCCGAAGACAATTCCTATCAAAGCAGAAACGCCAAAAGCCAAAGCAATAGACCAAATTGAAATGCTGGTGCTGGTATCGCCGAATTTACTGATTGCAAAAGAAATAATGCAGCCCAAAATAACGCCGATTATTCCGCCGATAAAAGTAAGACTGGTTGCTTCTGAAAGAAACTGCAGACTGATATCTTTGTTTTTGGCTCCGACCGCCTTGCGAAGGCCGATTTCCTTTGTTCTTTCGGTTACTGTCGTTAACATCATGTTCATAATGCCGATGCCTCCGACAAGAAGAGAAATTCCGGCAATCGCTCCCAGTAAAAGAGTCAATGTTCCTGTTACAGAAGACATGGTATTTAAAATATCTGCCTGATTCATTATGGAAAAATCTGCCGAGGTAGCGTCTGAAATATTATGCCGGTAAAGCAAAAGAGCTGCTAATTTGTTCTTGGGCGATTGACATGTATTTTTCACTTTGAACCTGAACGTTAATCGTAGACACAGAATCGCTGCCCGATAAAAAACGCTGGGCAGTAGAAATGGGAATATAAATCCTGTCATCCTGGCTGCCGAATCCAGTGCCGCCCTTAGCTTCAGAAACGCCAATGACCGTAAAAGTAATTTTATTTATTTTGATTTTTTGCCCTACTGGATTTACGTTTTCTCCAAATAGATCTTCGCTGGTTGTTGGACCCAAAACTGCCACTTTTGACAAATTTGTTACATCCTGGTCGGAAATAAAAGCGCCCATATCCATTTCAAGATTTTTTACTTGGGTATAAGAAGAAACCGTGCCGATAACAGAAGTGTTGGTGTTTGTCCCTTTGGCTGTAACTTGGTATCTGCTTGAAACTTCCGGAGCGACAGCTTCAATAAAAGAAATTTCTGTTTCAATAGCAGAAGCGTCCTCCAAAGTGAGCGTTTGGGCAGAACCGCGGCCCGAACTTACTTGCGTGCCAACACCTCTCTGGAATCCCGGAGAAATCATTAATAAATTTGAACCGATGGATTCAATGCTTTCTGTAACTGAGACCTGCGCTCCCTGGCCGATGGAAATCATGGCAACAACCGAACCTACGCCAATGACAATGCCTAAAATCGTCAGACTAGACCTGGCTTTGTTGGAAATAATGGCAAAAAATGTTTCTTCAAATAAATCGCTAATAAGCATATTATTCTTTAATTTCTTGAGTCATTTTTGATTTGTCGGTTAAAACATCCTCAACAATCTCTCCGTCTTTAATGGCAATTATGCGTCTGGCTTTGCTTGCGATATATCTTTCATGGGTAATTAAAATAATCGTCCGGCCCTGCTTGTTCAAATTTTGAAAAGTTTCCAGGACGATTTCACCTGTTTTGCTGTCAAGATTTCCGGTCGGCTCATCGGCAAAAATTAAAGAAGGATTGTTTACAAGAGCCCTGGCAATGGCCACTCTTTGCATTTGTCCTCCGGAAAGCTGGTTGGAAAGATGGTGAAAGCAGGATTCGTCCAATCCCGCATCTTTAAGCGCTATTTTTGCCCGTTTTTCCCGTTCTTCTTTTGGAACACCCGCATAAATAAGGGGCAGAACAACATTGCGAATGACCGATGTGCGTCGTAGTAAATTGAACGACTGAAAAACGAACCCTATTTTGTTTTTACGGATGTCAGCCAATTCGTCGTCTGATAAACGGGAAACGTCTTCTCCGTTAAAGAAATATTGGCCGCTGGTCGGAGTATCCAAACAACCTAAAATATGCATTAAGGTTGATTTTCCGGAACCCGAAGGCCCGATGATTGCCACGAATTCGCCACTCTTGATTTTGAAAGAAACGTTTTTTAAGGCCTTAGTTTCAACATTTTCACTTTTGTATGTTTTGCTGATGTTTGAAACATTCAATCATAGTTTTTAACACATCGTTCTCATCATTGCACCATTCTCATTATTTCCATTGAACCGCCGCCTGACGGCATAGCTCCGTCAGTTTTTGAAGAATTAGAAGAGTTGGAAGAACTATTAGAAACTGTTTGAGTAACAACCTTGTCGCCTTCCGATAAGCCGCTGACAACTTCCGTATTCGTATCGTTTGAAATTCCAACCTCAATTTGCTGGAGAGAAATGGTATTGTCTTCTTTCATAATTTGCACGTATTGAATGCCATTTTGCGTTTTTATCGCGGAGTTCGATATTGAAAGAACGTCTTGCTTCATTTCGGTAATTATAACCACGGAAACGCTCATACCCGATTTAATTCGTTCGTCCTCAGTATCAATGGTAATTTTGGCATTATATGTTACAACCCCCTGGCTTACCGTGCCGACAGCGTCAACTTCCGCGACCTGGCCGACAATTGTCAGGTCTTCAATTGCGTCAAAAGTAATAGTTGCTTTCTGCCCCACTTTCACTTTTGCAGCGTCTACTTCATTGAGAGTGATTTCAGCTATCTTTTGTTTGGTAATAAGGTTTATTAGGGCTGTGCTGACTGAAACCGAGTCGCCATACTCAATATTTACTTCTATGACAAGGCCGTCAAAGGGAGAATAGATATAGTGCTGGGCCAGGCTTGTTTTTGCGTCATCTAAGGCGTATTGGCATTGTTTTACTTTAAGATTTTGCGTTTCAATGTCTAAATTAGATTGAGAAAGCTCTTCTTTTGCATCGCTTATAGCTTTCTTGGCAGAAGAAAGGTCGCTGACAAGACTGATAAGCGAAGAAGTATATGTTTCCAGCAGAGCGAACTGGTCGTCGGTTGAGTCTGTTGGAATCGGCGGAGTTATCTCTTCTTCTTCAATAAGTGATTGATAATTTTGGACGAGATTGTAACTTTGGCGGACAAATTCCAAAATCGTCTTAGTAAAATCATAGGTTTCATTTAGAACGATTTCTATCTGGTCACAGGAAGAATTTTGATTAAGAGCAGAATAATCGGTTTGAATTGTTTTTAATTGTTTTTTAGAAGCTAGATCCAAATATTTGTCTTCGGCGCCGCCCTGCCAATAAGACAGCTCATAGGCAGCATTGTAGCCGCGAATTATTCGTATGTAATAATCAATATCACTTTCATCGCCGCTATAGCTGCTTTCCGTGAACATTGCTTCCAAGTTTGGAATAATTGGCAGCAAGTCTTTGAAAGTGTTTGTTAAATCGTTTAATCCGTCTTCGCAAGATTCAGCAAGCGATTCGCCTGTTGCTTCTTTGGTGTTTTTTAGTGTTAGTTCAGCGTCTGCCAGATTAATCTCTGCGTCTTTTACCGCTTTTTCCGCGTCCCTTGTATCAAGCCGGGCAATAAGTGTGCCGGTTTTTACTTCCTGGTTTTCTTTTACGCCGACATAGACCACATCGCCTGAAACCTCTGGTTTTACATCTATTTCATCCAAAGAGGCCATCTGGCCGCTTCCTGAAACAGACACAATAATAGTGCCTTTTTCAACTGCGGCAGTTACATAAGAAGCTTTACTTTCTTTATTAAACAAGGCCTTATAACCAAAATAACCTCCTAAAATTAGGATTAATAAAAGGAAAACAATTACCGGTTTTTTCTTAAAAAATTTCATATTCCTAATTATTATTACAACCAAATGGTTTTTTTATTTCACCAATGAAAAATCGCCCTGAGGGGCGCTTTTTCAAAAATGTTTACTTAAATTGGTTGAACATATGCGGTGGCAAAACCTGGGGAGGGGCTGGAAATAATTCTAAATTATCATCAATCTTTCTGATATTAAGAGCGTTGATAGTACTGTCAGTCTTTTCCCCGAATACCACGACTTCATCCCTTTCTTGAACTTCAAAATCAGGCGCTGTTTTTGTCTGGGAGCCAATAATTATGGTCAGTTTTTGAGTTTGAGGAGTTTCCAAAATAAATCCGTTTTCTGTTATTTCCGAAACAACTCCTCTGTGCACGTTGTGGAATTCAGGCATGCCGAAACCTCGGTACATCGGGCCAGCCAAAGGCAGTTTTCCTTCTCTGGCTTTTAAGAACAATTTTGAATGGAAAGTAGTTTGGTCAATAATAAAGCCGCCCACAAACACGATTAAAACAATAGCCAGTAAAGAATAGAGAACAGGCTTGCGGTATACGAGAGAGAAACGCTTCATAAATATTTCCAAAGCGGCAATCAAAAGCAGAGCTGCTACAATCAAAATCCAGGGTAAAGAGCCCAAGAATATGCCAAAGCCATGGAAGCCGAAATTAGGCAAAAACCACAAGCCACTAGCTCTTAAAGTAAAAGAAATAAAGCTTATTAAAAATAAGATGAAAATACCGACAACTATACTTCCCAAGATAACCAGAACGGTTTTCAAAATAAAGTATAGCTTCGGCTTTATCTTAATTTCGCCGCTTTTTATCTTATTTAATACTTTATCTTTTATTGAATGGTTATTCATAAATATATCCTGTTTTTTTAAAAATAGATTTCATTATCTTTTTTGCCCGTTTTATCCTTACGCCAACGGTTGAAATCGGAATTTGTATTATATCGGCAATCTCCTTGTAATTTAAATCTTCAAAATAATAAAGGATAAGCGGCTCGCGGTATTTAAATTCCAGCTTATCAAGGCATTTGTCAATTGTTTTCTGCATGTTTTGACGGTCAATCTGCTGTTCAAGATTATTGTTGTAACTGTATTGGGGCAAAAAGACATCTAGGTCGAATAAGGGCAATGTTTTTGTATTTTTCTTTTTAAGGGTGTTGATTAATTCATTGTGGGCGATGCGGTAAAGCCATGGTGAAAATCTCCTTTTTACATCAAAGCTTTGGATGTTCTTGTATGCCTTTATGAAAATATCTTGGAGAACGTCGCTTATATCTTCGGGGCCAGAAAGAAATTTTCTTGCATAGCGTTTGATTTTATCCTCGTATCTGTTAATCAAACTGCCGAAAAGTTCAGTCTTGCCCAACTGGACGAGCCGTACAATTTCTTCATCTTTTTTTTGAGATATGTCTTCCTGCATATTATTACAAACAATAACGTTGTTTTATTTCATGCTTTTAATGTTTTTTACCAGTTCGGGGAATGAAGATTGGTCAAAATGGCCTCTGTTTTTAAACGCTATGGCTTTTGCTTCAGGCAGGACTTTTTCATATTTTTTGAAGTCGGCAAACGGAACAACTTTATCGTCTTTACTGTGGTATAAAAAAATACTGCCGCCTTGTTTTTGGAGTTTTTTTAAGTTTTTTGGCAAGATAAAATCAGCTAGAGAATAGTTCGCGTCTTTTTCATTATAGGAGGCACTAACCAATAATGTTGCCAATATTTTTTTGGGGAATTTGTTTTCAGACAGATATTTGGCCAAAAATGTAGCGCCAAGAGAGTGTCCCACCAATATGACATTGTTCTTTAAAAAAGGAAGCAGTTTGTCAAAGATGATTTTCCATTCCTTGTATTTTGCATTCATCGGATTTGGCATTCTGGGATAAATGACTTCAAATCCTTTTCCCAGCTTTATGGCTAAAGTTTCCTTCCATCTTTTTGTTTTCAGTTTGTTAATCTCAATCTTATGGCTTTTTAAAAAAGCTAAATAATCTTTGTAGCTTTTAAAGGTATCGCCGCCGTGAATAACGACAACTTGTTTTTTCATATTTATATTCATACATTTTAACAAAAAATCGCTACATTGGCGACTTGTTGAGATGAAACCTTTTAACTCTTGACAACTCTTTATGTCTTGCTATAATTATAATAGTTTTACAGTACGTCCCGGCGCAAGCTGGGGCGGTTTTTTATTCTCGCGTTATTTTATCTTTAATATCCTCTAAATAAACATAATCAGACGCCTCTAATTTTATTTCCCAAGAGATAGTTTTTCGAGAAGAGAAAATTATTACTCTTTTACCCAAATTTTTTAATTTCTTAACCAAATATTGAAAGTCACTGTCTCCAGTAAATAGAATTATCTCATTAATTTCTTTCCTCTCAAGAAGAATATCTGTAGTTATTTCTACGTCGCAATTTGATTTATACATCTCAGAATAATCATAAAGTTTTTTTAGGGGATGCTTGTTATTAATTTTAATTACTTTTATCGGTTTGGTAATGGGAATGATTTCCACATTGTCCAAATATCTCAAAAAACTTGTCATCTTTTCGTCGTTAGATTTGACTCCAGTATAATACCGTATCTCCAGAATATCCCATTTTTCCTGGAGATAATCCTTTATTTTCTTCCAATTGAAAAACCACCCTAATTTCTTTTGAGCATAAAACATATTTGCTCCATCAATATACACTTTTGCTTTGGCTTTCATAATTTTCCCAATTTTGGTCTAAATTTTGATTATTTTACTATCTCTATTCCTGATTTATTTTAACAAAAAATCGCCCTAATAGCGACCTGTTGAGGTTAGACCTCAACAAAGACTTATTTTATTATTTTAGATATTTCTTGCCTTTCAGCCGTTCCGGCAGATAATTCTCTTGGGAATATTTTTCATATCCTTTTCCGTAATCCAGCTCTTCCATAAGCTTTGTTTCCGGATTTCTTAATTTCAAAGGAATAGGCAGGTTGCCGTATTGTTTTACGTCTTTCATCGCAGCCATATAGGCATTGTATGAACTTCTGTTTTTTTTGCATTGGCAGAGGTAGACAACGCCGTGAGCCAGATTGATGCCGCATTCAGGCAAGCCAATTATTTCTACGGCTCTGAAAACGTCATTAGCCACAACCAAAGCAGTGGGTAAGGCTAGTCCAATGTCTTCTGAGGCGAAAATAACCATTCTTCTGGCAATAAACTTTGGATCTTCTCCGGAATCAATCATCCTTGCCAAATAATATAAGGCGGCATCCGGTTGACTTGCTCTCATACTTTTAATAAAAGCTGAAATGGTATTATAATGCTCTTCCCCTTTTTTATCATATCTTAAGAACTTTGACTGAAGAGTGTTTTTTAAGCTTTCTACGGTGATTTCGTCATAAAACTGGTGCGTGCTTTCAAGTATTGTAATAGCCTGTCTGGCGTCTCCGTTAGCCATGGCAACCAGCCAGTCTTTTGCTTTTTTGTCCATTTTAAATCCGGTTCGCTTAATAATGGCCAGTATGTCTTTTTTCGAGAGTTCATTTAAAACAAAAACCCGACAGCGGGAAAGCAAAGGCGGAATTACTTCAAAACTTGGATTTTCTGTCGTAGCGCCGACAAGAGTTATTTCTCCTCTTTCAACAAACGGAAGCAGATAATCCTGCTGGGACTTGTTGAAACGATGAATTTCATCAAGAAATAAAACCTTAGGATGGCCTTTTGTGTCTTCGTTAACGATTTTTTTAATGTCAGGTTTGCCAGCTGAAACAGCGGACAGTTCATAGAGTTCGGCATCTAAACTCCTGGCATATATTTTTGCCAGAGTTGTTTTTCCCGAACCAGGCGGTCCCCAGAGAATAAAGGAAAAGAGGTGTTTTTGTTTTGTGGCGATATTTAAAGGTTTTCCTTCCCCAACCAAATGTTCCTGTCCCTTAAATTCTTTCAGGGTTTTTGGCCTTATTTTTGAAGCTAACGGTTCCATTGTTTTTACTTTTTAATTCTAACAAAAAATCGCCACATTGGCGACAGAAAAGGATAAACTGAAAAAAGGCGAGAAGAAAAACCAGAATGGAACAGATGTTTCCTCCACTCCTCTGCTAGTCTCACTCCTCGCCACTTTAAATATAGCAAAGCCTATTTGAAAGTCAAGTTTAAAAAGTCAAGCTAACGAAAAAGCCCCGCCCTAAGGCGAAGCTTTTTCTTTTTCAACCTTTATATGGTTTGTTATTTCTTTCTGTTGCTCCAGAAAATTAATCCTGCGATAAGAACCAAAGCGATTATCAGCCAAACCCACCATAAAGAATTGCCTTTCTGAGTTTCTTCAGGAGTTTGTTCGGTAGTTCCCGGTTCTTCTGCAGTCAAAACTTCCTCTTCAGGCTGTATTTCTTCTGTTCCAGTAGCCTTCTGATTCAGTCTCTTCTCCTAAAACTTCTCCAGTTTTCCCTGTATAACCAATCCAATCTGCTAAAAGATCAGGCATGGGTATGTTAAGAGAAGGACATTTCAGAAGGTTAATCCATCTTTTAGTTGTTTTATAAACATAGCCTGTAGGAACGTTTTCATCGTTATGCAGTCCGACTTGCACCCAAGGCCTCAAAACCTGTTCTTTGTAAGCTAATTGGAACTGGTTTACGGCGTTTAAGGTCGCTTCGTCGTAAATGCCGTTTACAGCCAAGTTAGCTCCCATGAACTCATTTAAGAACATCTGCAGTTTCATTACTTCTGCCGGGTCATTATTAGCTCCGTATTTGATGTATTGGAGCAGATATATGCCGCAGGTCATGCCTTCAGTAGTTGTTGCTTCACCTAAAACTCTACCTTGAGTTGCTACATATCCTCCTGGGTATCCTCCCCCTCCTTCTGATTGACAGGTTGCTGAACAACCATCACCACTTGTGTTATTACCGTCATCACATTGTTCGCCGCCATTCAGAACTCCGTTTCCGCAAACTGATCCTGTTTGTTCCAGCTGACAGGTTGCAGAACAACCATCGCCATTTGCAGTATTACCGTCATCACATTGTTCGCCAATTTCCACAGCTTCATTTCCGCAAACTGGTCCTCCTTCTGATTCCTGATAATAATTCAGGAAATACACTTCAGGATCAGGAGTTTCGCCATCAATAGTTGCTGTTTGAGTGCTGGATGCCGGAAAAGAGCGGACCCAATTTTCCGGATTGTCTTCTGTTATAGAATATTCTCCGTAAGGCAAGCCAGGGTTTGTTACACAGCCAGTGTCTCCATTAGTTGCTGTGTACAAAGTGCCTTGGTCTGGATATATAACCGTCATCTCCCATGCCAAAGGAGTATCAATACCTTCTTCATACTGGCCGATATTTCCCTTATCTTCATATTTACAAATCGTTAACGAGCCAGTGGTTGGTTGACAATCTGTATCTGCAGCGTCTGTATATCCATCGCAATCATCATCTAAATCATTGTCGCAGATTTCTGGAATGGGTTGATTGGTTTGTACACATTCTTCCCAAAAACCATTCTCGCCACAGGTTTGAGTGCCTGCAGAACAAATACCCGAACCACTAGCTTCACAAGATTGAGTTGCTTGGGGTGCACATTGCTGGCAATCGGTATCTGCGGCATCTGTGTAACCATCACAATCATCGTCTAATTGGTTGTCACAGATTTCTGGAACGGGTTGATTGGTTTGTTGACAACTTCCCCAGAAACCTGATTGATCACAGGTTTGAGTGCCTGCAGAACAAATACCTGGTTGACCAGTTTCGCAAGGTTGAATGGCTTCAGGCGTACATTCAGGAATTGCATTGTTCTCACACTGACAAGTATCTAAATTACAAACATCAGCAGTATTTGGATTTTGGTCATCACAATCTGCATCGCTTTCACAATCGCCACATTGATTATCACAAGTATGAGTTATTGTTTCATCTCCTGTTGAACATATACCATTTGGTTCCTGACATTCAGAGATAAATGAATCTCTGTAATCCCATGTGTAGGGATTACAATCTGGATCATAACCACACGTAGTTACTCCAAAGATATTATTACTTGAACAATCTACTAGCGTACCCGGGACACATTGGGCTGTACTACAAGTCTCTTGACCATTACAAGCTAAACCATCATTACAGTCCTGAACAACTGTAGTATTTGCAACACACGCATAATTAGTACATACTCCTTCGTCGTGTTTTATTGCAGTTCCATCACAGTAATCTTGGTTTAATTTATTACAATCATCATCTGTCTGACATTCTGTACAGGCGGAAGCATTATAAGATATTTCTGGTTCTCCGCAGGAATTATTTGTACAAGTACAATCTTCTAGGCAAGTATTACTTACATCGCTGTAAGTGTAGTAATCATTACCCTGACAACCGTTTTGCGTATGGCAAATTGTGTCTGCGCACAAATGTGTTGCATCACATTGAGCTCCACATTGACCTACGTCGCAAGTGTGAGTTATTGTTTCATCACCAGTGGTACAACTATCGGTGTCTTCGTTACATTGACTTTCAAAGATGTTTCTGAAATCCCAAGTAAAGTTGCAATTATCAGGATCATTTAGGCAGGTTGCTATGTCGTTAATATTATTACTTGAACAACTTACCGGCGTTCCATCAACGCAAGCACCGCCGACACATGTTTCTTGGCCGTTACAATATAAATAATCGTCACAATCTAAATCGGTGGCACATTCTGGCACAGGTGAATTATAGAAAATGCAAGATATGATATTATCAGTTCCAACCTGGACTCCCGTCACGCCATTCTGCGTCGGACTGCCACTGTTAGTGACGCCGCTACAGCTAGCGTCAATAAAATAGTAACCACTAACGGTTCCAGTTTCAATAACATCGTAAGTGCCGTTTGACAGTTCTACGGCTGCAGTCTGTCCGTAAATGTCCGTTATCTCGCCGCTGTAAGTGCCGATGTTAAAAGTCCAGCCAAGTCCGCCGTTAGTCTGATCACCGGTCGTTTGTAAACTGCCATCAGCATCAATTATCTTAGTCACAGTAATCGTACCTCCGCAGAGCTGGGTCGCTAATCCTTGAAGTGCAGTGGCTAATTCTCCAAAATTAGCAACGCTGTAATATGCATCTGCGCTGGAAATAGCTTGCAAATTAGCCGGTACCACATCAGAACCGATACCCAAAGTAATTATGCGGGTGCCGTAACCCTTAATAATGTTAGCTTGGGCTATGGCTGCATTTAAAGACGCTTGATCAAATCCGTTACCAGGTCCTTGATTGGGATTATATTTATTAGGATTACCGTCAGAAGAAAAAATAATCAAATTTGGAACTCATGTTTGCTGATCAAAAGTATTTTGAGATTTGATTAATCCACTTTCCAATTAGTATAGCCACCGCTTGCAATAGCAGAGCTGTCAATAGTAATTTTAACCGCATTTGGATCGGAGGTAAATAACTGTCGTACCGTAGCCGTGGTGTCAAAATCTGTCACAGAAAACTGAGTCGGCGTTACCGACACAGTATCCACAAATCCTTTGAAAGCGTTCTTCATCTGGGTAAGCTCGGTGCTACTAATACTACCAGAGCTATCCAAAACCAAAGCAACGTCTAAACCGCAGGATTGACCCAGTTGCGGATTTTGGATAGGTTCAGTGTAGTAGACTTTCGCTCGCAAATGATCCAAAGAGACCGTTGAGTTGTCGCATGAACCACTTGATACGTCATCATAAGAAACTCTGGCTACAAAGTTAGCATTAGTAAATTCGCCCGCTGACCAAGTTCTGCTCCACGTATCTGAATTACTACCCAATGTATAAACAACATCGCTTCCGCTCATACCGGCTGTTTTCATGCCAGTGTAAGTTGAACCGTTATTCCACGAAAGCGCCACTTCAATCCGGAAACCGCTCGTATCTGAAGATTTAGCTTCTGCAGTCACTTCAATACCATTAATTGTTGAGCTGACGGGAATAACAGGAAAGCCAAAGTTAGAATATCCTTGCTCAGCGCTTTCAGAATTCGCTGTCGCGTATTGATCGTTGCTAGAGAATGCGTTAGTCGCACTACTCCATCCGTTTGGAGAATGAGTGCTAGTGGGCGAATAAAATCCCGTATCTGCCGCAAAAGCTGTTTGCGGAGTCAACATTAAAATCGGCATTGCTATATAACCGACCATTGCCGCAATCATAAACCATGAGTTTGCGGTTTTTAAAACTTTGAATTTTTTTACTTATCATATATTTTTTTTGTTAATTATCGTTGAACGACTATTCAACGTTAAATTAATAATACGATTAATTAAAACGATAAAAAAACCACCATTCTAATTTCCTTTTGAAAATTAGGATACTAGTTTTGAAAAATTACCTCCTATATAATCTTTCGCAACGTATAAACGTGTCTAATTCAAAATAACACACCGATAATCCTTGTCAAGTTTCTCCTATTTCCCCTTTATTCTTCCAACAAATAAAGAGACAAGGAACAAAACTATATCAACGATAATTAAAATCCAGCAGATATTACAGCAAAATAAACCTCCGCAACCTGAGCAACAGAAAATGCAGTAAATAGCAATTAAAATAGCTATAATTAAGGGTGCAATCCATTTTATTTTCTTTTTCTCATCTTTCCTTACTATTGATAACAAATACAAGGCAAGTAAAAGAATTATGACAATGAGTAAAGCCAAACAGAGATTATTCTGAAAATATTTTCTACACTTGTCATTAATCCTTTAACTTCAGCTGGTATTGCTCCTTGCAAGGCTGCTTCTGTTTCTTCTCCAAGCACTCCGCTGCTTTCTGCTCCACCTGAAACACCTTCTGGCAAAGTGGTTGCTCCTGCCACTCCAGTTGTAGTGAAGTTAAGTTCCTGACTGATTGCCAAAGAACCACGTGATACACATCTGAAAAAATAAGTGGTTCCAGGAGTTAAACCGTAAATAGTAACTGAATGATTAACAACTTTAGAAGATGTATCAGTCTCTGGAGTTGCATGAGCATAGCCGTACAAAGGAGCATCATTGAAATCGAAGATATGCGATTCTCCTGTTGCACTATAAATCACTTGGCTGGAAGCAGGATAAGGAATGTCGGTTGAACCAACCTTAGTTTTCCAGGTTATAGTGGCAAAGGTATCTCCACTGTTTAAGATTGTTTCTTCATAAATAACCAAATTAGTTCCTCCTCCAGCTCCAGCTCCTAAGGTTTGGCCTGGTCGAGGAATCGGCAAATCACCTTGAAAGCCAATTTGAATATCAAAACCCACTCTTTTTGTTTGATAAGGGTTATCAGTTAAAGGATCAAAATTAACTTCAAAATCGTATTGAGTTTGAGCTCCGTTAGCTAAATTAGAAAGATAGACTTCACCAGCTGCTAAGAATTCAGCTAATGTTCCGGTATATAGAGTATTAATTCCTTGTTTAATATTTAAACTTAATTTAGAACCAAGATTATCAGGATCACTGATGTTTACTGCCTTAGTGGCAATCGGCATATCGTAACCCCTATTGTTCGTTGCTTTTACCCAGCGATTGATCGTGTCTCCTGGCATAATGTTTGATTCATTGAACAAAGGTGTTTGTTCAAACTGAACTGATAAATTAGCATTAGCAGAAGTTTCAGGCACAGCAAAAAATCCCACACCGATTAATGCGATAGATACTGTTAAAATTTTATAATTATGGGGGTTTTAAATAATTTATTCATATTATTGGCTTACACTTTCTTCTAAAATTGCTGCGCTTTCTAATTCTGCTGGAGCTGTACTGTCGCTAATAGCACTGTCAGTAGAATTACTAATTTCAGCTTCGCTACTTTTTGGAATATCACCTTCAGGATTCTCGATTGTATTATCTTCAGGTACAGCAATTACTTCAGTTTCAGAGCCGGGGGATTTTCAATGGTTCAATAATTGGAATTTTTCTTCAATAATTGGTTGTTCTTCAATAACGGAGCTTCACGTTTCCTGGTTATTTCTTCGATTATTGGTTCTTCGATGGATGGTACAGTTTCCGGGAATATTTCTTCAACTATCCATCTATTATTTCGTTTAATATCTCATCAATTATTCCCTTCTTCTTGATATGGTTCGGGGATAACTTCTTCTTCAATAAGATATTCTTCTTCAATAATTTTTGGTTCCTCAAATTTCTTCCACATAAGGAACAACAAACATATTATTTGGTTTTCCTGGTGTTGGTTCTGGATCAACCCAGTTTTCCGTGCCGTCGGGTATGCGGGCAAAAGATTTATTTTCAGGAGCTCCGCCTGCGTAATCATAATCATGAAAATCAACTAATGTTCGGTTGAGATTTGGTCGTCATAGAGTCTTACGGTATCTGAAGTATTATCTAAATCAAAGTCAGCATCGCCGTCACGATAAACCACGAAATAGCCGCCAGCAGGAATAGTAGTTCCTCCGGTATTGGTATTGGCTGAAGTAATTAAAAGTTCATGAGTATTTTCTGCATCGTATAAAGCCCAGCCGTTAACATCTACTGTAGTATTTGTACCGTTATATAGTTCAACCCATTCGCCGTCATGCGGCTCGCCAATATTTCCAGTTTCACCAGAAATAGAATAATAAACATTCGCCCTTAACCAATCTAGATTAGTTGTTGCTCCACCAGTACAGGAATGAACACGAGCTCGGAAAGCAGAATTGATTTCTGCAAGCGTCCAAGCATGTTCCACAAATCGGAAGCTGTGCCCAAGGTGTAAGTTGTTTGAGCCCCTGTAAGCGTTTGTGTTTTTTCCGGACTTGTCCAACTCGTCCCACCATTCCAAGATAAATCTACACCAAGCTCACAAGCGGAACAGGGCTGTTCACTGGAAACTGAAACGCCGTCAATGCGGAAATTTTCATCTGAAGCGCTAACATCAGTATTCCTAAATCTGATACTGAAAGTAGAATTATTCAAACTAGCGGGTAAACCAATTGTTTGAAGCGAACTCCAAGAAGACGAATTTGTATCATTATCATCAAGTTCGTAACTTACAAGAGTTACAAGACCCGCAGGAGAATCGCATGAGCCTCCGGTATAATACTGAACGTCACCCACTTCTCCGTTTTCAGCATCGCTATCGCCTCTCCAATAATACTGTAAAAAAAGATTACTTAGTTCTGTGGCATTTACGGAACGACAAATCCACTCATTCTCACCAATAAAGGCAAATCTCTCGCCATCGGGGCTTGCACTATCATCCCCGCTTCCGGCTATTTGGGCACGGGTTGAAGAATCGCCATCATCGCCTTGCTCTTCCCAATTAGGAATATCATTAGAATTACTACCACTTGTACCAAAATTATCAGACCAAATATTTGATAAAGGTGCGGCTGACCATGCATCCGCGCTAACTTCAATTCCGTCGATCATCGCCGAACTTGGAATGTTGAATCCAAAATTATAATATTGGTGTTTATCGCTTTGATTATCCGTAGCCGGAGGACTACCACCGTCAGTATAAGCATTACCCGCATTATTCCACCCATCGCCAGTCCCAATTGCGTTAGCGGTTGGAGAAATAACTCCTGTGTTGTAAGGACCAGCAGGAATTGTGTAATAAACCTTTATTTGTGCTTGGTCAACATATGTTGTACCACTACAATCGCCACCCGGATCAATATCCTCTAAACGCATAACGAAATTCGCGTCGGAAAATTCTGTTATTAACCAAGAATGACCCCACAAATCACTAGAGGGAACCAAGTGTATATATAGTATCTGATCCGCTTAGATTTTGTTTTGTGTTGCGTAAGAAGAACCGTTATTCCAAGAAAGATTGACGCCCACTTGGCATCCGGGAAGGATCGGAGGAGCGTGTTTCAATCTGCACCTCCAAGCCATTAATTATAGCACTAGTAGGAATACCAAATCCGAAAATGGGAATAACCCTGCTGATCCTCGTCGTTATCGTTTACATAACTATCATTGCTTGTTTGGATATTACCAACTGTTCTAGTATCCCAATCGTTTGGTGAGTGGATAGATGTAGGAACTTCAAATCCACTATCTCCACCAATTCCCGTATCCGGAACATTCGGGACGAATTCGTTGATTACCACCCGATTTAAATCTATAAATTGCGGACCGCAAGCGGCTTCCGAAGGAAGCGTACCATCGGTACTTGTCGCCTCCCAAGTAATTGTTTGTCCGGCAATAACCCAATGAACATTTATGCTCATATGATCAACGGAAACGTATCTGAACCCTGCTGATCGTGCTCTGCCGCAAATACAGCACCGAAGTTAGTGCTTATTTATATCAGAAGGAGACCATGTGGTGCCCCAAGTATCACCAGATCCGCCATAAATTACAGGCGTTTCTGCGGTTCCCCATTGATCCCCAATCGCCTTGTCATCTCCCACTATTCCACTGTTTTCTCTTAACTTAACAATGTTATCTCTTACTTCGTCATAGTGAGTTACTTTCCTTTCAACACGCAATTCTATACCGTAATGGTTGCTTCAGTGGATACATTAAAAGCAAAACCAGTTGTTTGGAGATAATCACTGTGTCCACTACTGCCAATATTTACTGTCGCATAGCTATCATCTGAATGCATACGTATTGGCAAGAGATGACCAACTAACGCCACTGCTGTTATCAACGTTCGCACTCGCGCTCGGTGACAAGAAGCCTGTATCTCCTAAACTTCCAGTTCGTTGTAACGTAAGCGTCTAAAACCGTTCGATTATCGCCAATATGTATGTTTCCGTTTACGGCAAATAAGACTGCGTCGCCAAGATTGCCGTTTAGAGCCGGTACCGTCAAGAATGTCAATCACGGTAGAGCCAGCTGGCGCATTGGAAACCAATAATATTGCTCCTTCAGTAGGACCGTCAGCGCCAGCGCCGTCAAACGTAACATTATCGGCAATAGTAATTGTTCCATCAACGATTATTGCCGCAAAATTATCGCCAAAACTACTGTGTTGCGTGATTCTTGTCCCCGCGCCGATCTTCTAAATCGCCATGCACATAAATCGGGCCTTTGATGGTTGCTGTGTTGTTCTGTCCGAATGTCAAATTGCCAATTATCTCGGTAGGACCGAGCTGAAAACCTGTTGTACCATTCGGGAAAACAAATGAACCTTCTACGACTACCGCCTTCTTTGGCTTGTCTTCCAAGTTGTAATATCAAAGCTGGTCGGTAAGGTTACATCTTGCGGATCGCAGGCTTGACCTTGTGCGCCGATAAAAGTATTGGTGTCTTCTTCAATATCTGAAAATCCGCTGGAAGCATCTGAAAAATCGGTCTGCCAGCCAGTGAATATGAATTTAAATCCGCAAGATTCGGCGGAAAAGAACTTCAGCAGAAGGCAAAGAAACTTCAAAATCCCAGACATCAGTTGATGAAGAATCGTAAACGACTGCAGGAGTTATGGTCAAACCCAAAAGCGAACCGGAATAAATTACGCCGTTGCGTTTAGCCACAACATCAAGAGCGTTAGCAAAAATCATCGAACTGCCGATGTTTCCGCTGCCGTTATTCATATTGAAAACCCAAAGTGCCTGAATTATTTACCGTAATTTGTTTGTTCACGTTATCGCCCGGCAAAAGCCCCATCGGTTCTGTCGGATAGAACTCCAAGTACCGGCAGCTAGTGAAAAGTCCAAAGTGGCGGCTGTAAAAGTATTAGCGCCGTCTCCTTCGTTATCTAAATAATAAGATATTGTTTCCATTACAGCCGAAAGCCCGCTCCAGTTAAGAGCTATAATCACCAAAATACTGTAATTTTTAATAACGACTTTTTTATCATATTTATGTCCGTTAACTGGCGGATTTTTTTTCTTTTTTATTTCTCCAAAAATTTTTCTGATTTCATCGTAAATAATAATCGCTGCCGGGACGATAATAATCAAAGCGAATCCTATTGGTTTTTTGGCAAAATCCACGGCATATCCCAAATAAGGAACGGAAAATAATACTTTGCCTAAAATATCTGTTTTTGCAATTTCTCTGGTATCGGGCGCATCATTGGCGTCGCCTTTGGTGATATAAATCGGCTCCCCTCCCTGAACTTTCATATCGTAAATTCTGTGGGTGGTCGGCGCTTTGGTTTTGCTGTAAGGCCCGAAAGTTATCACATCGCCGATTTTGTAATCTGTTGCAGGCTTTACCACTACTATGCTTCCCGTATTGATTGCCGGCTCCATTGAACCTGACTGGACAACCAGCACTTTGTAATTTCCCGGAATCGGAAAAGCGGAAACAATCAGTAAAATCGCAATCAGAACTATGAAAGCAATCACTATGTAATAAATTATTTTCAAAGATTTCATTTTTTCTTATTCTTTTTAATCAAAAATCATTAAAATCTTTATGAGTTGCCTCAACCTAACCACAAAGAAAGTTGTGAGGCAACCTAAAAAATTTCAACTTTTTGCTTTATTATTGGCTTGTGTCTTGACCTAATTCAAAGGTCAATACCAACAGTTGTGCTTATCGCCTTGAATAATATTATCTCAACAGCCAGTATCAACACTGACCAAGTCATGCTAATATAACTTGTTCCACTAGCATCGCTAATGCATAAATTTGTCATATGTAGTTAGAAGCTGCTATCACTAGATCAGCTTCACCGTTATAAATCAGTATCTCCAGGCCATCCATTGGCCATTATTGTTAGCTCAACAATATAGATATCAGCACTCCATTAGTTCCTGCTTAATTCAACACCATAGTAGCAGTCAAGATCTCCACCGTCATCTTCTGTACATCAGTTTCTGGTTCTGGTTAGCTCATCTGTGTCAGCTAAAGTAATACTCATCTAAAATCAAGATAACCAGCGTAGACTTCCGTCATTTATTAAGTGTCCAAGTAATACCTGCCTGAATCGCCTGGGTTTAGCATCTTGTTACATGTGAATTATCACTAGCAGTTACTGTATACTTCTCGATCCGTCCAACTGTCAAGGTTTAATGTTCCGGCGGCAAAAGTATTTCCGGTTGAAGTTTCAGTGTCAGAGAAGTAAGCAATTGTTCCACCAACTGCTATTGCAGCTACTGCACCAATCACGCTTAAGCTGATTATTAATTTCTTGTTCATGTTTTTTTTACTAATTTTCTTTCTAATAACTTCGACCTTTAATAATTTATTACTAATTTCTTACTATATTTACTCTGTTTGTCCGCAAACGAAATTAGGATTGTTTCTTGACTGCTCGGTGTAGAAAACCAAGTTTGCCAAGAAAGAATCTGTCTGCGCTTTGTTGTAACCGTTAACTTCTGCTCCCGAACCATCACAGGTTATTGTTCCGTCTCCTCCAACTGTTTGATTTCCAAAACACCACGCTAAACCTAAATTTTTTGTGGTGCTTCCAATTAACGGACCAGTTCCTGTTGTGGAATCATAAATCGCGAGCATGTTAATCGTGTCAAGCACGTATGAACCAATTGCGCTTTCCGTTGCTGGTTCATAAACGCCATTACCGTTCTCATCTCTCCAAACAAATAATTTGAGGTAATTTGATAATTCACCAACTTCTGGAGTGATATCTCCTGCTACTTGCTCGGATTGATTGATGCGTTTTCATTGTCTTCTTTTTCGGTAACACTCATACAAACCCAGCCGTTATTGTTGTAGTTGTGCAAGCTGATTACGTTTATTCCCCTGTCGCCGGGCTTTACGTCGTTGAAGTTGAAGAATTTTTCATTCGCCAAATCCTTCAAGCCCCAAAGCTGACAATGAGTTCTGAAGTAATCGTTTTGGTCGCATTGGCCGTCAATGACCAATTTGTACAAAAGACCGCCGGGATTTGTTGAAGGATTACCCTGAAAATCATCTGGCTCCCAGTTTTTAACTTTGATTTGGAGCGTGTTATCTCCTTGTAAAATCCACTGAGAAATTTGTACACCAGAATAAACATCAGTAGGTGGGAAATAATTGAATTCTGTATTATCGCCGCCTACTAAATTGCCGTTAAGGTAAACTTCATAGCTGTTATCTGCTCCGACATTCAACTGTAAAGTGGCTCCGGTAATCGGACCCCACCATTCAAAGGTTTTCTCGAAATTGTAAATTACATCATGGGTTGTATCAGCTGGTAAGGTTGGGTCGGTTGCCCAAATCCAAACCACTCCGGGTATGGAAGTTGTCCATCTTTCGTTATAAGGAGGAGTGACTAAAACAGCAGCGTGAGGAAAGGCGACCGGATCACTACCGCCTATTGTTCCTGTTACTATATCTGAAGTGTCGCTTTGAATGCCGACACTGCAAGTTTTACAATCAACATCATTGTAAGTTTGTTTTGTGTGGTCAATTTTTAAATCAATTGCACCTGCCACAAAAATATTACCGGCTGATGTTTCAGTGTTGGAAAAATAAGCAATTGTTCCGCCGATTGCCACTGCCGCAACTACACCGATTACGCTTAAACTAATAAGAATTTTTTTGTTCATATTTAGTTCATTATTTTAATTTATAATTTTTTACGACCTTTACCTGGTCTCCGTATAAAATGTTTTTAGGAGCTCAACTCCCCGCAAGGGAGCCTCTCGCTCCCTTTTCAGGGAACTAAGCTCCCGCTAAACCCTCCTATTTTTTATGGAGTCCAAGCCCCTACGCCTAATCAATTTCTAGCAATTGATTAGATTTAGAGGTTTGGACTCTTATTAAATTTTCAAAAAGCAAAAACGCAGCTTAAAACTGCGCAATAAAAAAACCCGACCCTCCGGTTTATATCTTTTAAATTTTTTGTGATTAGAGATTCTATCACTAATATACTGATTCCCCTCCTCTAATCATTTGTTATGGTGGCTAATTTCTCTGTTTTACTTTTACACTAAGCAGGGAATTATGTCAACCCCCACACCTAAGGAGCATAAATTTTATTTTTCGGTGGGCAGTGTCCAATGCTCTTTAGGTGTGGGGACTAAACCCCACTCTATAAATTACTAATGTCCTACTTATGTTGTCCTACCTATATATGTATGTCCTATCTTGTTTAACGTGTAACGCAAATCTCGCTGGCGTGAGGAAAGACATTACGTTTCAGCTAGCCCAGGAGCACAAACTTTGAATCCGTACCAGCTTAGTATCTCTGTAACAGTATAACCAGTATCATAAGTCCCTGTAAGTACAGTCGCTGGTAAGTCAGGAGTATATGTCAGGTATAAACAGTCCGATTACCTGGATCAATGGTATTTCAGGTATATATGTAGAACCATACAAGGTCTTAAATCGGTCAATCCACTGCCGCTACTGCGTATTGTATATAGCAGTAGTAGTGGTGCTACGATAGTACCTGCAGCACTGCAAGTAAATATACCTTTATTGTCGGCCATATTCTGACCGATAGCATTTAAAATAGCATTAACATTGCTAATTCTTTGGCTATTTCTGGCTTGGGCAAATTGTCTTGGCCGGGTTAATAGCAATTAAAACCACGGCTGCTAAAATGGCGATAATACCGATAACAACCAAGATTTCAATTAAAGTGAAACCCTTTTTGTTTCTTTGTTTTTTTCATAGATTAAATTATTAATTTGATATTTTAATAATTTTCCAATAAATCGACCTTTTAATTGTTTTAATGACGATTTGATATATTAACAGAATGATATAATTTTGTCAAATACGCAACCATTAAAGATTAAGACGTTTCTTTCCAAGAATTAATGTCAATATTTTGTTGCGTTTCGATCGGCGGAGGGGGTGGCGGATTGGCGGTGTAAATTATCACACAGGTTTTTGTTTCGGCTGCCGCGATCGTTCCCGAACAGTCGGGCGAGTTTGACACGCTGTATTGCGGATCAATCTCTGAGGTAATATTATAATCCCCCGGATTTAAAGTCCTTAATTCTCCGGTCTCCGAACCTTGAAATGTTTGTGGCGAAGGATTATCAATAGTTATCGTAAAATCTGTGGATGTTTTGTTGGATGTACCGCTACTATTGTTGACTTGCGTTATCACAACCAATGTCGGCGGTAATTCATTAACAGAGGGCTCAAGAATCTCCTCGCCGATAATTTGGAATATGTCGGCCATTTCCTCTGATGTAGGCGAAATGTAAAAATGGTCGCCATCATGGTTTTCGTTATAAATCAAAGTTGAATCATTGGAAGTACCTGCCTCATTCTTAGAACCAGGTTGATGACCGCCAATTGTAAAATCACCAGTGGCCAGTCCGGCAATGAAGTCGCGAGGGGCCGGATTGTATTGTCCGTCTGAACCAGCGTTACCAAAGTGAATCGTATAAATCTCGGTCTGTACAAGCCCTTCGGAGCCGGTTTTGGCGTTGTCGGCGTTAGTTTTCGCCCAATTTATTGCAGATTGGGAAGTTTGTCCGGATCCGCTCTTTTGATTTGTGGCGTTTAAGTTGACATTAGTGCCGTCGGAAATCAGAATTAGAACTTTTTTCCCAACAGGTAAACCATGATTTGTCAATTCGGTAGCCCTACCATAATAGCATCACCCAAATTAGTCCAACTACTTACGGAATCTAATTCATTATCAATGGCAGCATAAAGGCCAGTCGCAGGAACGCTATAATAAATTTTAACTGTTATATAATTAATAGACTGTAAAACTCCAATCGGCGCGTTATTGGTTACTCGAAGTACGAAATTACCATTATTGAAATTACTGTTATTCCACGCACCATTGCCTGTCCCACCCCAAGTATTTGAAGGTCCGCCTAACGTATATGGGGCATCCGCACTAGTAAGACCTGGCGTTGTTTGCTGATTGGGCGTCCAGTTTCCAGCATTGTTCCCGGAAAGCGCCACCGTTATGGTGCTCGCGGGGATGTAACTTACAACTGCTCTGATTGCGCCCACTCGTACGGTATTAGTATTAACAGATGTTTTTAACACCCCAACTTCAAGATCGGCACTGGAATTCTTGACGAAATCGGGAATATCGATTGTTTGAGTTCTGGAAATGCATCCGCTGGTGTTCGTTGTGACGAGATTCGCTACTGCATCGCTATCTCCAGAGACCCTAACAAAGGTTTTATAAGAACCGCCCGTAGCCCCCGAGGCAACATCCCATGTAAAAACTTAAACGCTGGTAATGATGCTTCCGTGGGCACCTCAAGACAAATTGATGTTTACCGACTCTCGTTGGTTATTGGTATTACTTGAGATGGAGTCGTTACTGCTGCAACTGGAAATACAGGCTTCGTCCACATCTGATTCGTTGCCTGACCATGCGCTATAGATACCGGTACACTGGGAACCGACTCCCAGTATTTCTAGTCACTGGTGCGAAGACTTGGCGTACAAGGTTACCTCAATACCCTCTATAGTTGCACCAACTGGGGTTGTATTCGATGAGTAGTATTAAAACCAAAATTTATATAACCTTGCTGGTCGCCATTGGTCGCATCAGTCGCATACAAGCTATCGTTTAACTGGGCGTTATCAGGATTCATCCATCGGTCTAAACTACTTGGGCTGGTTTTGTGCCCTCCTGGAGCGTTAAGGCCTGTACTTGTTGAGGTTGCACGACTACCATAAGAACTTGTAAGAGTCCCGATTATATCAGCACTAACACCACTATCATTACCGAATCGGCCGACTCCAACCTGAAATGGAGAAGCGAAAGAACCGTAATAATCCAATAAGGCCTGCGCTGCTTCCTTTTCGTCTGGAACAGATTGGGGGTCGCTGAACATACTAATACGTCTATCCAACATCATCCCTGTGTCTGGCGGCGACACTTGTTTTTTAAAAGCAATGGCCAAACTATGTTATCGCCTTTTTTAAGTTTGACCGTACCGTTATCAAAATCTCCATAACACAAACTGTTACCATCGAATCGGTGCTCCCCGCCCAATCAGAAACATTATAGCCGGTAATCGCGCTGACGGTTATCGGAAAATTACTCACGGTGCCAAATACCATCGGCGGCCGTAAGTTTAATCTGTTGTTGTGTACTGCTCGGATAACTCTTTCCGTTCACCGTCAATTGCTCCGGCAACACGCCATCACTGGAAATAACAACCGTTAACGACGCAGTTTGCGGTTTTAGCGTGTTAATGATATTGCAGGTTTTATAGTCGTTAACTCCCAGTTCTAAGGTGCCATAACTTCCACTTCCATCATCAACGCAGTCACCGGTATATAACGTCGTATATTCAGAATCGGGCGTTTCGGTTATATTGTAAGTTCCTTGATCCTTAATCTGTGGCTGACCCAGTTGATCTGATGGAAGATCGGCGCCGCCCACCTGAAACGGCCTGAACTGGTCGGCTGGTTTGGCGCCATCGCCATAGGAAAACACATTGACCACAATCTTTGACGGTGGCGAATACTGGGGGTTATAGATTGTAGAGTTTATTTCCATTTTGCTAAATGCGCCATTTTGGGCCGGATATTCTGCGGTGGAAACGATATTTACGGTTTTTTGATGGGTGACTGGATCATAGTCGGAATTATTTATCAATACTGACAATCAACCGATAAACCAGAGCCAGTGCCTGAGGCGTTCTGGTTTTTGGCGATTTCCAACAGCGCCTTGTTAATGCACGATTCAGCCATTCCCTTGCTAATTCTTTTGTATTCGCTATTCAAAGAATCAAATTGTAAAAAAATCCGACCGAGCCACTGTAAACGCCGAGCCGACTAAAACCACGGACATTATGACCGTAGATATTAGCGCGATATACCCCCCATTTTTATTTTGCAAAATTTGGTGGTTCATATTTTTGAAGGATTATTTACGAAGATACGCGGTTGATTCAAAATGTGAAGTTAAAATCATACCATTAGGCGTGTTGCTATTCAAATCAAACCCATAGTTTATTCCCTTTTCTCCGTTTCCAGTAGCGGATATGTCAACAAAAAATAAATTAGTAACCTGTACAGTGCTGTTATTAAGCGGCTCGCCAGAGTCATCATTTCTTTTTAATATTAGATTTTCTCCATCCGCTCAAATTCCAAACTATCACCCGATACAGTTGTCGTAAATGGCCTTCTTCCGGCACTTGACGCCCTCCGCATTCGAAACCGCCCAATTAATTTTTGCCAGCAAAAATTCTCCTTCCTCTTGCATCATCGCCCGGCTCTGATTTTTGCCACTAGATTCAATTACACTAAAAACTGCAGCAAACACCCCACCAAATAGTATAGCAAAAAGAGCGAGGTAGACAACGACTTCAATCAGTGTAAAACCTGATTGTTGTTTCGTTTTCATATTATGGCGCAATTATTGACAAGTAGCCATGGCCTCCGATATTGGAACCAACGAAAAAGTTATTACCTTCGCAATCCAGGGACGGTTCAAAGAGGTCGTCTGATCGGGCGTACAAAGTCAAATCCAAATCGCCCCAATCTTCAATATGAGAAACGTCGCTTATATTGAAAATTTTCAATCCAGTTTTAAGCAGTAAAAACGCCAGATTTTCACGGATAGGATTCCATCAACGTTAACATTGATATCATCTTTTGATCCTAATATCGTAAAGGTGCTGGTTGCCAAATTACTATTGACCAAAATATAGAATTGGTATTATGAGAACTTTTCCAAGATATAAATTATTGCCCAGCAAATAAAGCTTTACCTTCGCTTGATCCTGGCTCATTAAAACCCCACGGTGGCGTACCCGACGGTTTGCATACCGATTCGCTCTCCTGCGGATTGGTAACTACGCAACTAGGATCATGTACATCCAAAACTATCAATTCCTGGTCATTGGACGTTGCTAAATACGCATATTTGCCGCGAACTGAAATTGCATTAACCGCATTACCAACTGAATAATAACTTCTGCCTGTAATTTTTGCCGGATGCGCACGGTCAAGATGAGCATCAATAATATGAAATTCTGGACCATTGCTATTTCCATCTTCATCGATACCAGTTGCTTGCAATCCAAGATAAATATAGCCGTCTTTAAAAAAATGCTGTTGCCAATTCCTTGCGTACCCCCAACATTGTCTAAATCGAAATCAACTATTTTTTCCGGCGTAATGCTGTCGGGATCGGTCACATCAATAACTTGCAACTGGTTCGCGGGACTATTATTGGCAACGTACGCGTAAATTTTATGATTTGTCGTATCTTCGGCAACCGCCACCGCATTCAAGCCGTCAGCGGTACTATTGGCGTTATCGATTTTACCGATAAGTAACGGGTGAAAACCGATTGGAATATCAAAGACGAAAAATGTCGGGTCGGCATTGTGAGGGGTTTTACCAATGGTCACATAAAGCTTACCTTCATAAGCGTCAACATCGCTAATCGCGTAATCGCCGGAAATTCCGCGATGATCGAAAAGTCAGTGTTAATGGTATTTTTAATTTTCGGGTCTTTCCAGGCTTCGGCATTGGGTAGTAAAATTGAGCTGCAGGTATCGCCGCCAACGGCGTTGTTAAAATTGGTAACAACTGCGGAAAGAACGGTAGTGCCACGGCGGCCGCTGTCTTCTGGAAATTCAACTGTCGCAGTTACCAACTTTGTAAAATAATCTGTTTGCACAACATTTACGCTCGAGGCAAGCCGTCATCAGTAGTAGTGGTCGCCACTGGATTAACCAAATTAAAATCCTTGCGGCTGTCAGGCTGCGCTTTTTCCAACAGCCCTTGGGCGATATTCAACGCCTCGGCATTGGTCTGACTGTCAATAATCATCGCCTGATTGCCAAACGATACCAGAATGACCGCAGTCAACACTAAAATTAAAATAGACATTGCCAGTAGCATTTCAAGCGTTGAAAATCCTTTTTGATAAATCGCGCTTTTCATATCTACTAAAAATAAAAAATATAACACTAGAAATCAATTCGGCCTTCACTATTAACCGTAATTACGGAACTATGGCCGCCATCATCCTTTAGAGTAACATTTGTCGATGTAGCGACATTTCCTGAAATTCGGTCAAACACAATATCCACTGTCGAAGAGCCGACGATGTAAACTGTATGACTGTCAAAGGGGATAATTTCATTGTTTGGATCGGCGTCACTATAAGCCTCTCCTTGGAAAATTACAACTTCGCGTTTTGCCGGGTCAAAATGAACACCATGCTGCTTTGCCAATTCAGCACAAATGAGCCCCAAAACACATATTATTAACTGCCAGGCTACGCGCCCGTTGCAAAGCGCTAACCACCATATCACGGTCGTTACAGAACATACCCTGAGCCAACTATCCATGCTCAAAAATAATCCCAAGCCAACCAGTATGATTAAAATTACTATCACAACGATAATTTCAATCAATGTAAACCCACCACCCCTTTCCCGAAAATCGGTGCGGGATTTATCTGGATTAGAGATGTTGAGTGACTCCATATATCGGCGTAATTATTGAAATAACTACAAATCCCACTATAATTCCCATTAATATCATCATCAGGGGCTCCAAAGTATTGGAAAGATTTTTAGTCATCTCGTCAACTTCCGTTTCATAAAATTCCGCAAGATAAAGCAGGGAACCGCTTAAGTTTCCTGTTGCCTCCCCTACCGATAACATTTGAGGAATTAAAATTGGGAAAAAACGAGGATAATTTTCAAATTGATTTGAAATTTTTTTGCCCTTCAAAATGTTTTCGCCCATCTTCTCAAGCATTTTTTTATAAACTATGTTAGGCGTCGTCTCTGCCGTTATTTTTATCGCTTCAATCAGCGTCACATTGCCTTTTAAAAGCACGCTCAAAGTGCGGGAAATGTTGGCTAAATGATAATTTTGCAAAAGTTGGCCGAATATGGGAATTGAAGGCATAATGTTATTAATAAAAATCTGCACTTTAGACAATCTTAATATAAAAATTACAGCTATAATAAAAATTATTAAGCCGAGCAAAAAATAAAAACCATAGTGTGTTAAAAAACTGCTCACACCAATAAGAATTCTGGTGGTAATGGGCAGCTGGACTTTCAAACTCGTAAGAATGGGTAAAATCTTGGGAAAGACAAAAACAATCAAAAGAGTGGTAATCCCGATCGTGGCTAAGGCAACGAAAATGGGATAGACAAGCGCTCCTACTATCTTGCGGTTAAGCATTCTTCTTTTTTTCAATTCTTCAGCCAAATAATTCAAGTTTTGGTGAAGAAATCCGGTATTTTCCCCGATACGGATGACGTTAATTATAAAATCGCCGAAAATATTTCTAAAGCGTTTGAGGCCGACGTACAGGGGCTGGCCATTAGCTACGCTTTGCATCAAACTATCAATAATTCTTTTCTGGAGATTTGAACGAGTTTGTTCTCTAATCATTGCCAAACTTTTTAAAATCGGAATGCCGGCTTTCAATAAAAAAGAAAGGCGCTTGACAAAGAGCTCCTTTTCATGGGCTGATAAGCGATTTGAAAATGAAAATGAAAATTTCTTCTTATTCATTGATTACTCTTAAAATCTCCTCAATAGTAGTTATTCCTTTTAAAGCTTTTTCGAAACCATCTTCAAACATCGTGGCCATTCCGTCGGCAATGGCAATTTGTTTCATTTTAGCGGACGAATCGCGTCGCAAAATAGATTCTCTGATAACATCATTAACCACCAAAACTTCATTAATGCAAATCCTTCCCCGATAGCCGGTCTGGTTGCACTGAGGACAACCCTGCCCCCGATAGAAATTCTCCGCTTTCTCTAAAAGTTTCTGGGGTATTACTTCGGATAAACTTTGATATTCGGCTTTGGTTATCTTGTAAGAAATTTTACAGTGCTCGCAAATTTCCCGGACCAATCGCTGGGCAATCACCAAATTCACGGTTGAAGCGATTAAAAACGATTCTATTTCCATGTCAAACAAGCGGACAATGGCGGTAACTGAATCGGTGGTATGAATGGTAGAAAGAAAAAGATGGCCGGTCAAAGCGGTGTTTACGGCTAAATTCGCAGTCTCAAGATCCCGAATTTCACCCACCATAATAATATTCGGATCCTGACGCAAAATGGAACGAAGTCCTTTGGCAAAAGTCAGATTAGTTCGGGTATTAACCTGAATTTGGCTAACGCCTTCAATATTATATTCTATCGGATCTTCAATGGTAATAATTGATACCTCTTTATTGTTGAGAGATTTAATAAGAGTATAAAGAGTCGTGGTTTTCCCCGAACCAGTGGGGCCGGTAGCTAAAATCATGCCCCAGGGTTTTCTTAGAGCTTTTTTAATTTTTAAAATATTATTTTCACCAAACCCCAAAGTTGCCAGAGTGAATTGTTCCACTTTGTCCGCCAATAATCTAAGAACGGCGTTTTCGCCGTGATAAGTCGGGATAATGGATACCCTGATATCTATATTTCTCTCTTTAATATAATAGCTGAATCGGCCGTCCTGAGTCGCCTGATGTTCGTCGGTTCTTAAACCGCAAAGGATTTTGATTCTGGATATCACCTCGGGATGAAAACCTTTTGGAAAAGTATAAATTTCCTGTAAAACTCCGTCAATTCGGAATCTGATTTTCATCCCCTCTTCCAAAGGATCAATATGAATATCGGAAGCTTTCAAGCTGAAAGCATGTTCAATGAGATAATCAAGAAACCTAACAACGGAGGGCTCTATTTTTTGAGCCAATTGATTCTCAATATTTTTATAATAATCATTAGGATTTGTTTCCATAAAAAAACAACATTAATTCTTAACGTTAAATTGATCTTTTATTATGCATTTATTAATAATATAAGTCAAGTAAAGAACAAAACCACCGCACCACTCATTAATTACTTTTTTAAATTGAGTAATGGTAGTTAATTACTCCGTTTATCTTACTTATATCTTATCTTTTTTTGTTTAAATCTTAAACTTGTCGGCAAATTTTCCCAAAAAAGGAAGTTCTTTCTTTTTCTTGTTCAGAACATTAAGGATTCCGATAATGCTAAAAACAAGCCAGATAAGCCAGAAGATATTGCCCAAAAACCAGAGAAACGGCAGAATGAAAAAGACTATCCAGGTTGCCGCTTCAGCGACAAATAAAATAAAGCCTTGCTTGGCGTGAAAACTGATAAATGCGTCTTTTTCTTTCGTCAGTATGGGAATCAGACAAAGAAAGCCAATATAGCTGATTATAGCCATTACATTGGATTGCTCTTTTTTTGTTTTTTCTTCCATAGATTTAGTTAGTTATTAATTAATTTATCGACTTTTTATAAAAAATTAGTTTATAGCCGTCAGAATATTTTTAAAATCTTTTTCGTAAATTTTCCCCAATAACTTCAAAGTTGCCTGAACCGAAGGATTTTCGGTATTTTTCAGCGCTAATCGCTTGCCGAATTTGTTAAACAAAGGGCCTAAAAATTCATCGCCCCAGGAAGGCGTAAAAGTTATAACTCCTTCAAAATCCACTATAATTTTTTCACCGTCTTTTATATCCCTTAAATAGGACTCAAAAGCGGCAAAAGATTCTTTGCCGAATTGTCGGCCATTCAAGGTCGTACCAAATTTTTTTAAAAAAATAGTCATAGAATTTATTTCAAAACTTAATTACGGCCAGGCAACCGCGGAAATTAATGGCTGATTTGTGAATATCTATATCGGAATCATCTTTTTGAATCTTAAGCTGAGCGTCGCCTGTTTGAAAAAACAAACTTATCTCGTTTGCAGTTACAACGTCTTTGACAAACTTTAATCCATTTCCTCTGTATTCGGGCGCGCGTCCGGAAATCACTTCGGTAAAAGCGGTCCGCAAGGCTTCTTGATGGTTTGCTAGCTTCGGTTTGACTCTTTTTAAAGTGGACAGGATTCCCTGTCCCCGATCAGCTAAAACAATTTTTCCTTTGTTTAAATCCCAGGCAAAAAATATTCCTAAAATATCAGGCCAATTGCCTAAATTATGGTCGAAGGAGTTATTGCCTATTTCGCCTGTAATAGCCGAAATTAAAGGAAATATTTTATTCAGCCTTTTTATCTTGCCCAATTCGTTTTCCAATCTCGTTAATCGCGCCTGAAAAATAGAAATATCCGGACAATAGAAATCAGAAAACGGCTCAACTCCTGGATCATTAATAACCCAATTCCTTGCCATCTTTAAAAGAAGTAAGCCTTTTGGATTTTCTCTGAGATAATTTTCAATATCGCTTTTTAAATAATGTCTATGACCGGCTGTCTTTCTATCAATTGAGCATAACTTGCCCGAGTCGTCCCAACGGCGCAAAGTTTGGATGGAAACTCCCAATATTTTAGCTGCTTGGCTAATTGTTAATAATTGCGAATTCATATTCAGCGCAAAGCTATACATTTTCGTTATATACCCTATATAAAATTTTGTCAAATCTAAACATTGAGTAAGATATAATCGAATTTCATTAAATTTTTCTACTAAAATACTTCCCCAGCAGGTTTTTTAGGTAATTTTTGAATTTTATCTGTTCCTCTATTGAATTATACATTTCCAGAGCAATAACCTTTGAAAAAATGAACCTGGGAAGAGTTTTCAAGTAATCGAAATCTTTCAAGCTCTTTACCGTATGCATATCCGTATTCTTCTTCCAACCATAGCCGTTTAAATGATTGCAGGCAAATTTGCTTTTATTTTTCTTGATATAGGTATAATCAAACTCTTTAGTCCAGGAAGTTAAAGCCACTTTAAAATGGGACAAATCAACGCAGAATCCTCCGATATTCTCAATTTTTACTTTTGGAGAAACGTAATTATCGGCATTCATTTCTAAATAAATCTTTTTCTCGAATCCCGGCCATTTGTCTAAAAAAGCGAAACTGTTCTCATGAATTGTAAAATATCTGGTTTTGAATTTATTTTCCAGAAAAACAAATTCTTCTACTTTCATGTCGTTCCTCACGTGGCAAAGAGGTATTTCTTTCAACGTAGAATCTAAAAGAGCCCGGTAGATTCTTTTTCTTTCAGCCTGGTTAAGTTCTTCCAAAAACAAAGCAGCTTTCTTAATTTTCAATTTATTTAAAGCTTCTAATTTTTCCTCTGCACGGCAATGAGGTTTTTTTCCTTCAGTAATGCCGAGCAAAATACGATTTTCAAAGTTTATTTTAGCCAAGAAAAATATGCTTTAATGCCTTATTTTCCAATATTTCGTATAAAGCCACTTAGTAATAACTCCAACTATTATCCCCAAAACAGCTCCGCCCAAAATATCGCTTGGCCAATGAACTCCAACAAATATTCTTGCTATACCCATTAATGTGGAACATGCAAGAAAAAATATTCCTAATTTTTTGTTAAAGCTATATATGACGGCGCTTAACGCAAAAAACAGAATGGCGTGGCCAGAAGGGAAAGATTGCAAGTTTTCAGCGGTACTGACAGATATAAGCTTATTGGTTAGAGGTAAATTTACATACGGTCTTGGATAGTTATAAAAAAGTAGAATTATATTTTTAACTACAAATCTGGCGATAAGAGCAGAGATTATGGAAACTAAAACCATTGCTCTGTTTTTTGTTCTGTCTTTCTTTGGCCAAAATAAAAAAGATAACAGCAATAGTACCAATAAATATGGCAGATAATCTGCCAGAAATATTCCCAATGCATCTATAATTTTTGAGTGATTAGACAGACCATTGATGGCTTCAAAGATTTTAACGTCGTAATGCATATGTTTTATCTTCTTTCGATAAGACTAATTATATGAGGCAGAAATATTAAAATTCCTATAACAATAGATACAAGCGCCGAAAGCAAAACCGCGCCGGCTGAAAAATCTTTAATTATTTTTACCCTTGGATGATGGTCTGGTTGGATTAAATCCAAAAATTTTTCAATTTGAGAGTTAATTAATTCAAGACCTAAAACCACTAAAATAGTCAAAAGTAAAATAGATTTTTCTATGTAATTTAAATCAAGAACTATCATAAGGACTATGACTGCAGATCCTATTAAAAACTGTATTCTAAAATTTCTCTCTTCCCTGAAGGCTGCCACAATTCCAAAAAATGCGGTTTTTAACCTATTTAAAAACTTTTGATTTTTCACAATTATTTATTAATATTTGACGCGGCTCGGTCGGGGTTGTTTTAAGCTATTTTAACATAAAATGAAACAAATGAGACACTACTTAAGGGTGTTTTTGGTGTCTCATTTTAACTAATACTTTAGTTATAGATAGTAAAATAAAGGGGCGTCAAATTAACGAAATTTAATGCCCCAATAAGTCTAATCTCCTTCTTTTTCTTTCAATCCGGCGATATTCTTATAACCTTTATTCGCCAAATATTTATCTAAACCATCAACAATTTCAGCCATGGTTAAGGGATTCCTAAAAGTAGCTGTACCAACTGCTATTGCCTGGACATTTTTAATTTTTAGAAATTCCACAGCATCATCCGTATTGCCTATTCCACCCATAGCAACAATAGGAACATTAACCACTTTTGATACTTGCCTGACCATGTATAGGGCAATGTGTTTTATCGCTGGTCCTGATAATCCCCCTTCTATCCATTGACCAGCATTAAGTCCTCTTTCGATATAGGCTGCGGCTTTTACTGTATTGATCAGAGAAATAGCATCTGCTCCACTAGCCACGGCAGCTTCTGCCACGAGAGCAATGTTTGTTACGTTTGGAGTAAGTTTAATCCATAAAGGTAATGCTACCCTGGATTTTAAAGCCATTACTAATTCATAAACCAAATCGGCATCACAACCAAATACCAAACCACTTTTAACATTTGGACAGGATACATTAATTTCTAGGGCAGCAATTCTTCCATTTGATTTGGCTTCCAAAACGACCGCCGTATTCACGTAATCATCAATACTTTCCCCGGCAACGCTAACAATTAATGGAACATCAATCGGTTTCAGCATATGAATTATGGGGAGTTTATTATTAACAAATTCTCCCACCCCAACATTCTGTAAACCGATTCGATTGATCATTCCCCCATAGACCTCATATATCCTTGGCTGTTGATTTCCCTCACGTGGCAAAAGAGTAATGCTTTTCTGAATATAAGCTCCGACCTTATCAATTTGTACTAATTCCTTTACACCCTCGGGCTCGATATCCAAAGTGCCAGCAGCGTTCATCACTGGATTTTGCATTTCAACCCCAGCTATCTTAACTGAAAGGTTAACTTTCATCTCTCTTCTCCTTTTTAAAATTGGAAGGTGCATCCCTCCTATTTAGAGATTATCACATTTCAAAATTTCGTCAAAAAAAAGAGTCGGTGGGGCTTAATGCCACACCGACTTATGCTTGTGATTATGATATGATGATCATTTCTTCCCGGTCAATTCTGCCCAGTGAGTCTTTGGACGATACCTCGGGGAGCCGGCCTTGCATAACGGACAATCTTTCGGATAAACTGCCCAGATTTCCTTTTCGATCAACGCGATAACTTTTCGGTCGCCGTAATCTGCCGGTAGTTTTGGTGGCCGATGAACTAAAGCGCCGACAATCGGCAGGAAATCAATTGGTTCGCCATTTCCTTCTTCAACCGCTCGACGGACTTCCGTCATCGTTCCGCTGGTAGTAATCAGCTCCTCGATTTGGAGCACTTTAGCACCGGCTGGAATTTTCATTCTCGCCCAGAGCATGTTTTTGCCTTTTAGATCGACTGGATCTTTCTCTACAAATCCATGGACAGCTCCAAAAGCTTTTGCCACTTCATATGAGAAAGTAATTGCGGCATAAGCAGAACCCACAACCCAATCTGGTGCAGATATTCCTTGGTCCTCCAGTTCCTTGGTAAGTTGTTTAGCGAGAATTTCAGTGAGATTCGGATACTTTAAAACCCGCATACAGTCGAAGAAGCCGTTGCTGCACATCCCTGAAGTTAATTCGGCATGAGGTTTCTTGGGATCGCCATCGTGAACCCAGGCAGCATCACAGAGGTCAAACCAGTAAAGAATCTCATCTGGGAAAGCAAGTACCACCTTCTTTGGATCAATCTGACGTATAATATCTATCTTTTCCATATTCCTGCTCCCTACAGAACATCGGCAATTTCTTCTGCGATTTTTTTCGCAGCTTCAACCGGTCCGCCAACCTCCGGCGGTGGTTGTGTTATCGGCCGACCAATAACGAGGTGGTTAGCTCCAGCTTTAATCGCTTCACCGGGAGTCATCACTCTTTTTTGGTCTCCGGTTGCGGCCCAAAGAGGCCGAACGCCAGGAGTTACTACCAAAAATTCTGGTTGAGTATATTTCCGAATAACCTGGATTTCCTGAGGTGATGCAATTACGCCGTCAAGCTTAGCTTCTTGAGCAAGCCAGGATAATTGATGACCGACCAGCCTCTCGATTCGCTGACGTTTTATCTCCGCTAATTCTTTCGGATCAGCGATGTTGAGATCTTCATAAATCCCCAGCAGAACCAAATCGTTGTAGTTGAGGCTGGTGAGCAGCGTTACCCCCAATATAATGGGAGATTTTTTGCTCAGGCTTTGAGCGGTTTCATCAGCTGCTTTCCTGGCAGCCTTCATCATTTCCAGTCCGCCGAAGCAATGGACATTGAACATATCAACGCCTAATTTCGTTACAGCTGCTGAAGCGCCGGCAACGGTATTGGGAATATCCTTGAATTTCCCGTCAAAAAAAATCTTCCCGCCAGCTCCCTGAAGATCTTGGACGACTACCGGTGCCCCTACGCTCGTCAAAAGCTCAAGGCCGACCTTGAAGTAGCCAACATACGGGTAGAGAAGTTCTACTAGCTTCCGTGCTTTTTCTCGACTATCCACATCTAGTGCCACAATGATTCTGTCTTTAGCTTCCATCTCTGTTGTTTTTCCTCCTTTTAGTTTTTGTCTTGATTATATTTTCAGTCCTTATTCAATTATTAATAGTGCATTCCCCTCCTTTTTATAATTTTATATTTTATTTTTACCACATTCAGAGGAAAAGTCAAGTTTTAAAAAATCGCCATTTCGGGCGACTTTTAGACGTGTCTCATTTTAGGGAAAACCGGGAAATTTTATCCACAGTTTGTTTGCTTGACAGAAGTTTTATGTTATAATAATTATAGGGCGTCGTGCGTTGGCCGACAGCCCACTTTTTTATTTAGGCTGACCTTTAAACGACCAAACGCTAAAATAATTCGGTTTATGGATGGTCTGGTTCTGGGCTAAAATTGAGATATTATATTTTCCCTTAAGATAATCTAATAATTTCGTCTTTGGGTTTTCGGGATCTTTTTTCATCATTTTAGCTTGTAGTTTAAAATCATAAACGACGCAACCCAATAAAATATCAATCATTTGTATATATAACGAGGCATCAGATTCTACTCGGCACGTATTATATACTTCGGGGACCATATTTAACTCTCTTTCGTAATACTTAGTTGATCTGTGTGGCATATCAACATAATCCGCGACAATGGCTATGTTTTCGTCTTTTTTTACATTGCATTTTATTAATGTCTTAGAATATCCAATATAAGCTTCCCAAGCGGCAGGAAAATATGTCCTAAAATCAAAGGTTGGATCGTCTTTATCAATTACAAGCGTACAGAAATAATTATTGGGAAATTGAACATAGACATCTATTAAACCCATAAAATCCGAAAGAGAAATCTCATCTAACTTGTTAAATTTAAACTCGAAACGCTTGTTGCTATGAAGTAGATGAAATATATCCTTTTTATTAACGGGGTCTGGAAGAGATTTAATCTTTGATTGTCTCTTCGCCTCAATGTTAGAGACTATTTTATGGTAATATTTTGAAAGAAGATTATAAAATTCAGCGGCATCTTCTAGTTTCAATAGTCCCAAACCAAAGAATCTCTGTTTTGGGTCTATTTGTAAAATTCCGGTCTCATCAATAAAACCAAAGTGATTTTTCATGGTTTCTTAATTTTTTCTTTCATATTTCAATTCTATCAAAAAACCGTCCCTTTTGCGAGGCGGCGGAAATTGGAAACTCGGCTGATCTTAGACTTCAACAAAATCTAGACGGGTACCCTTATGATTTCCGATTAAACGCGAATACGGCCGCAAATATCATAACCGCAGAAAAAACAATAAGGAACAAGGCATTGATGTGAATTGGATATAAAACAATCTTATTTATAACCTCCGAGGGAATTTGGGCGTTAAGAATAATTTGCCTGAGAGCATCAACTCCATAGGTTAAAGGATTGATTTTGGAAAGCACGCTCATCCACGACGGCACAGCGGTGAGTGGGAAGAAAGCACCGGAAATGAAAAACATAGGGAAAATCAAAACCTGCATAAAAAGCCCGAAGCTCTCAGTTGTTTTCATGAGAGAAGAAATAAACAGTCCCATACCGGAAATCGCAAAAGCGAGCAGGAGCATAAATATAACGAGTTGTGGAATGACGGCAAAGTGAATTGTTACGCCGATAAGCGGAGCAAAAATTAATAAGATGAGTGCCTGAGTTGAAGCAATGGTAGTCGCTCCAAGCGTTTTGCCAAAAGCAACCGCCACGCGAGAGACGGGTGCTACCAAAATTTCTTTTAGGAAGCCGAATTCTCTATCCCAAACAGTGGAGATGGTAGAAAAAAAAGCAACACTCATAACGCTCATCGCAATAATGCCAGGATACATAAATTGTACGAAATCAACACCAAAATTTCCTGTCGCAAGCGTCTTGCTTAAGCCGGCACCAAAGATAGCAAGAAACATAAGTGGCTGAAAAAGCGTGGAAATAATTCGTGTCTTATCTCGCGAGTATCGAATAATTTCTCTTTGCCAAATTGTGTAAATTGTTTGAATAAATTTCATAAGATATATTTTATTGATGTATAAAAATTATATTCTTCTTCTCCTGCGCATCTGCTGGCGCATATGTTCTTTATCGGAGGCTTCTTCTTCCCGAATGGCACGCCCCGTAAAATGCAAAAATACATCATCTAATGTCGGTTTTCTCAACTCAATTGCATCAATCTTAGTGGCTAGCTCGTTGAAAATATTAGGCAAAAATTGATCGCCATTCGCTACTTCCATTCGCAAGGCGCCGTCTTCCTCCTTAATTTCTACCCCATATCTTTCTTCAAGCTCTTTTTTCAGAGAGGGCTTATCCACGGTTTTCATACTTATAACATCTCCTCCGACTTTTGTTTTAAGATTGTCTGGGCTGTTGAGCGCCACTATCTTTCCATAGTCTATAATGGCAATTCGATCGCAGTTTTCAGCTTCATTCATATAATGCGTGGTCATGAATATTGTCATTTCCTTTTCGCGTTTCAATTTCAAAACGTAACTCCACAAATGGGCCCTCGTTTGCGGGTCAAGCCCAATTGTTGGCTCATCCAAAAATAACACGGCAGGATAATGGATAAGTCCGCGCGCTATCTCCAGGCGTCGCTTCATTCCGCCGGAAAAGTTTTTTATTACTTCATTTTTTCTATCCCATAGATCCACCAACTGCAATACTTCTTTTGCCCGTTTTTTATACTCGTCACTTGGCACGCCGTACAATCTTGCGTGAAAACGAAGATTTTCTTCTGCTGTTAAACGGTCATCTAACGAAGGATCCTGGAAAACGAGGCCAATGGACTTCCGCACTTCGTCTCTTTGAGAAAGAATATTAAAATTATTGATTATTGCATCGCCTTCTGTCGGCATTAAAAGCGTTGAAAGCATATTGATGGTAGTGGACTTGCCGGCGCCATTTGGTCCGAGAAAACCGAAAATTTCCCCTTTTTTAACTTCAAAAGATATATGATCAACGGCCGTAAGGCCGTTGAATTTTCTAGTTAAGTTTTTAACTTCAATGATATTCATTTAGTTTTTTTGATAATATCGCGAATCGCGTTTAATCGAGCTGAAAGATGCGAGGCAAACTGTTCGACTTTTGAAAGTTTGGTAATTGCGACCATATCATCTCCCATGCCAAATACTAAAAGTTTATCTCCTTTTTCAGCATCCATTTTTCTCCGAGCCTCCGCCGGGATAACTATTTGGCCTTTTTCGCCTACACTAGCGACGCCGTAAAATTGTTCGCGATTTTTATGTTCTTTCATCATATTATTGGTATAAATTATTTACATTAATCATACAAGTAGGAAAAGTATAACACTGTAATTATAATATTCTCAACCATACAAGATGTCAAGCTGCGCTTATGGAAAAATCATTAACTCCCAGAATGAAAATACGGAGTTGCTATAACTCCGTATTTTCTAATAGCTTCAAGCCTCAGTCATCTGACTTAGCATGTGCTATCAGTCTCGCCCTGGCACGGATACTTTCAATTGCTCATTGTTTTTATATAAGTCGGGGTCAATTATTCTTTCAAAGCAGGTTCTCTCTGCTTCATGATCCCAATTTTGCTGAAATGAACCATAGGGTAACGGCTCCTCCATGTAGAAAGATGTTGAACCCTTATAAGTGGAGTTGAAGTCTTTAGTTGAAGTTTTAAATGTTGCACATAATTCAAATGAAACAAGACTAAGAATATTATACTCATATGAGGCATCGCCCTGAGGGTCTTTTGGGACAATAAACCCGGAAATACTGTCTTCTAGTCCGTTAAGACTTTGAGGAAGACTCTCTTTCTGTGTCCAGTAATTAACAATTTGGCTCTGCAGTATCTGAAGGTCATTTACTCTTCGTTCGTCAAATCTTCTGTCCCGCTGCTCTGCTGGCGTGCCAATAATGAAAAAACCTGCAATTATGCTTGCTAACACCACAAAAGAAAGAATCCAGGCAAGTATCTTGGGAGTTTTGGACTTTATGTTTTTCCGTCTCAGCTCCCAAATATAATATCCGAAAACAGCCGCAGCCACCAAAAGCACAACAAGCATTTTCAAAAAGAACTGAATAGTCAATTCGCCACTCAAGAAGTTATAGACAAAGGTAATAAGATCTACAATGATAGTAACTGCAGATATAAAAAGAGTGAAATAAATCAGCCCTTTTCTTAATCTCAGCTCCCGCTTTTCTTGATTACTGGCAATGTCTTTTGCCAATAGCCATGAGGTTAAAAGATATACCGGAACCGCTACGGCAAGCATTGATGTTGATAAACGAACCGCATTTGCTATGTTCGTATAATAAAAATTGAGGGGGTCGGGAAAAATAGCGCTGATATACTGGATATAAAGCGTAATAAAACCAATAACGCTTATAAAAAAGGTGAGAATATTCAAAAGATGCAAAAAAACATCTTTTGGCGTGTTTTCTATAGTGGTAGTGTCGTATTCCATAGTTTCAGTATATCATACAATACTAGAAAATATAGTAGGATGCTGTGTCCCCCAGTCTGATACCGAGATTTTAAGGGAAATTTGGCTCTTTTTAGGTGCCGTTTTAATTTTTTTATTGAGAAGTGTTTTCCCCGGCGACATAACCAGTACTCCAGCAAAGCTGAAGATTATAGCCCCCTGTTGGGCCGTCCAAGTTGATTATTTCTCCTGCGAAATATAAATTTTCAATTATTTTCGATTTCATTGTTTTGGCGTTTATTTCTTTTAATGAAACCCCTCCGGCAGTAATTATCGCTTTATTAAATCCCAATAACTCTATTGGTGTCATCTCAAGGTTCTTTAAAAGTTTAACCAGTTTACGGCGTTCTTCTTTTGTAATCTCATTAACCTGTTTGTTTCCGCTGATGCCGGATAATTTTACAACAATATCAATAAGCTTTTGGGGAAGCAGGTCGTCTAAAGAATTTTTAAATAATTTTCTGTTGAATTTTATAAAATCTTTTTGTATTCTTTTGTCCAGTGTTTCTAAATCAAGGGCCGGTTTCAAATCTAAGGATAGCTTAATCTCCCCGTTATTTTTTCGCAATTTTAAAAACTCGCCAACGGTTTTACTAATATCTAAAACAATTGGTCCGCTTATCCCGAAGTGAGTAAACAGTAATTTGCCAAACCTGCTGTCGCGTTTTTTGCCATTTTCATAAATTGACAGCAAAACATTTTTTAGCGTAAGGCCCTGCGCTTCTTTCGGCCATTTTTCCTGTATTTTTATGGGAGTCAGAGCGGGCTTCGGTTCTATAATTGTATGACCTAAGTTTTTTGCCCAGACAAAGCCATCTCCCGTAGAGCCAAGCATAGGATAAGCTTTTCCACCAGTTGCTATAATATATTTATCAGCGATAATTTTTTCTCCGTCTTCCGTTAAAACAGCAACTATTCTGTTATTCTCTTTTATAATCTTTTTCACCTTTTTGTTGACTAATATTTTTACCCCGTTTTTAACCAAATAGCATCGCAATACCTGTAAAACATCTTCCGCCTTGTCGCTTTTGGGAAAAACCCTTCCCCCTCTTTCTGTTTCTGTTTTTAATTTCAAATTTTTAAAAAACTCAATAACCTGTTTCGGACCGAAAACAGATAAAGCATATAATAAGAATCTTCCTTCTTTTCCGAATTTATCCGCCAGCTCTTTATTATTAAATTCAGCTTGAGTAATATTGCATCTCCCCTTTCCGGTAACCAAGAGTTTTTTACCCAAAGAATTGTTTTTTTCAATTAAAACAACGCGAGTTTTGTGCTCGCCTGCCCTGCCTGCCGCCATTATTCCGGCAGGACCTCCACCTATTACCGCCACATCATAATTCATATTAATCCACTTTACCAAAATCCCTTAAGTAAAACAAAAACACCCAAAGAGAGTGTTTGTCCTAAATGGCTGTAATCCCCTAGTCCAGAACCAAGGTTTTAGGGGGAAATTGGGGGCCTTTCGGCGTGTCTCGCCGATGCGTCTCGGTCGGGAGTTTTAAAGCTGAATTAAGACAAACGAGACACTACTTTAAGTATGTTAATCTGAGGGTGATATAATATTTTGCACGCGGCCGATTTGTCCATCTTCTAGCCGTACCTTAATCCCGTGCGGATGAAAACTGGAGTTCGTCAAAATTTCTGCTACTATTCCATGAGTAAGCATTCCGGTTTTTTGATCTGCTTTAAGTATAACTTCTACCTCCGAACCAATTTTTACTTTTTCCCTTTTTTGTTCATTCACAGTTTTTATTTCTTAATTATTATTTCTTTTCCGTCTTTTCTGAAATCAAATCGTTGAGTATTTTTTTAACAAGTTCAATGCTTTCCCAGTCAAATATGGAAATCGGCGTTACGTTTTTATTTAATTCTCTAAGTTTCTCCATCATCTCGGCAATAGTATCAGACGAAACTAAATCCTTTTTGCTTATAAAAAGATACTCCGGTTTTTCTAAAAGCATTTTGTTGTATGTCCCTAATTCGTTGCGCACCGTTTTATAATCCAAAACCGGATTGACCGAATCGGCAGCCACAAAATGAAACAGGATTTTCGTGCGCTCCACGTGCTTCAAAAATTTAATCCCAAGACCTTTGCCTAAAGAAGCTCCTTCAATAAGCCCGGGAATATCAGCCAGTATCAAATCAAAATAAACGCCTAAATTCGGCTCCAAAGTCGTAAACGGATAATTGGCCACTTTACTTTTGGCGTTGGTCAATTCATTAAGCAAACTTGATTTGCCGACATTGGGCAATCCCACAAATCCCACATCGGCAATCAATTTTAATTCAAGATGGAATTCAAATGATTCCCCCCGTCCTCCGTATTCAAACTGCATTGGCGTAGTATTCGTAGAAGAACGAAAATGAAAATTTCCCTTTCCCCTTCGTCCTCCCTGAGCGATTGCTACTCGTTCGCCGATTTTAGTTATTTCAACGTCTTCCGCGGTTTCTAATTTGTGCACCACCGTTCCCACAGGAACTAATAAAACTAAATCTTTCGCATCTTGGCCATCGCGGAATTGTGAACGACCGTCTTGCCCGTTTTCAGCTTTAAATTCTTTTTTAAAACGGAATTTGTTAAGCGCATTCAAATCAGAAGTTCCTTCAACATAAATACTACCGCCCTTGCCGCCACTTCCTCCAGTTGGTCCCAGGGACATCATATTTTTATTAAACAATACTGCCCCCTTTCCACCATCTCCGGCCATTGCGCGTATTTTTACATCATCAATAAGCATATTTATTTTAATCCGCATTAAAAATCAAATCCCGCCGGAAGCGGGACTGATTTTCATTTATTTAATCCTGCAAAACCGATTCTTAAATACGGGCTACGTTTGTCGCAGTGGGTCCTTTTGGAGAATCGGCTTTTTCAAAAGAAACTTTGTCACCTACTTTTAATTCTTCGTAGGTTACATCCTTTAGCTCATTCTTGTGAAAAAACAAATCTTTTTCTTCGCCTTCAATAGTAATAAATCCGAATCCCTTATCTGTAAGATTTTTAATTGTTCCTTCCATGATTATAAAGTTAATTTAATTAATGTTTTAAGGTTTTATCCTAAAGTTTAGTTTTCTAAATAAACTCGACTAAATTCTCATTAGACAACTATCTTGCTCTAATAGCTTACCATTTAAAAACCGATCCGTCAACTAAACTACCTGGCTGGGGCTATGGGACAATGTTAGAACCTGTTTGGTTATTTCTGAGTTTTCTTGAAGATAATTGCGCTTAAGATAAATGCGATAGTGAAAAATATTGCTCCGTAAAAACAAGGTGCTAAAAATGGATTAACTAGACCCGCTGCACACCCCGTGGTGCAGGCACGCTTTGCCAACCAATCTATAAGCTCCTTGGAAAAATTAAACCAAGCAAACACTGTTCCAATAAGTAAAACTATAAATTGTATTATAATTATTTTTTTCATATTTTTATTATACCAAAAAACCGCCTTGTTGGCGATTCTTTGTTGTCACGATTGACTATAAATATTAGAAAATTACCATAAAATTCATTTTTTAAATAAAACTCATAATTTTTTCGATCAATTCTTCTTTTCCTTCTTTTGTTTTTGCGGAATACGGCAAAACGAGCGTATACGGCGCCTCTTTTTGAATAAACGAAAGCTGTTTTTCTGCAAAAATTTTCCCTATCTTATCAATTTTATTCGCGACAATAACAACTTGATGTTTATTTTCTTCAAGAATTTTTAGCATTTCATGATCAAGAACAGTCAAGCCGACTTTAGCGTCAATAATTAAAAAAACCACCTTAGGTCTAACATTGGAGTGTTTCACATACCAAAAAATCCTTTTAATCATTTTGTTACGATCCTTTATTGAACGTTTAGCATATCCGTATCCCGGAAAATCTACAAAATAAAAAGAGTCATTAATGCGAAAAAAATTTGCTTCGCTGGTTTTGCCCGGAACCTTACTTACTTTGACAAGATCTTTTTTATCAACCAAGGAGTTAATTACGCTTGATTTTCCCACATTGGAACGGCCAAAAAAAGCGATCTGCGGGAAATTGTCTCCCAAGCTATAATCGTCGCCAATAACTCCTTTGATAAATTCCGCTTTAAATATTTTCATATTTATACCCTACCAAAAAACCGCCTTGTTGGCGATTTTTTTTGGCGCTCCCCTGGGGCTATGGGACGATGTTAGAACCTGTTTGGTTATTTCTGACCATAATTTACTTATAGTTTTTCTTACGGCTGGAAAATCTCCTCAGGCAGAAAACGGACTTGCTGGACTTCTGGAAATTGTTTTGCTGTTGCTTCAACCTGAAACCAAAGAATGCCCACTCGGCAAGAACCACCGACTGTTTTATTGTTAGGATCATTAAATTCAAGCGTTAAAACTTCGTCTTTCAACGAAGCACCTTTTAATGAAAGTTCTTCCAACGGATATTCGGTATCAATTCCTTGAATCCTTTCTTCTTCGGTTAGTTCGCCTAAAAGCAAAAGCTTAATGGTATCCTGAATCGGCGTTTGAGTTATTGGAATTTCTCTCTCAACCGCCACCAATCCATTTCTACTGCAAGCGATATTGCCTGATTCATCTTTGTCCAGTTCGTAATTATAATAATAAAGTTTTATTGTTTTTGTTTCTGGACACGGCGCAAAATCGCATTTCGGCGGAATTCTGGCTACATAAGAACCGTCCAGGCAGAGTTTTGCGTCCATTGTGCAGGCAATTGGCTCTGCCGGCGATTCGCCGATTAAAAACCTCAACCCGAGCCAAACCCCGGCCAAAACAACTAAAATAATTAAAATTTTTACTTTCATATTTTTATTCTACCAAAAAAGCGCCTTTTTGGCGATTGATTGACGTGGCTCAATCTTCGGGAATCACGCTCAAGGTGGCTGTCCCTATGGGACAATGTTAGAACCTGTTTGATTAATTAATTCTTTATTTCTGTGTTTGGTATTTTTTTCAGCCGCCAATAAGAAAATATGCCGGCAGGCAATGGCAACCAGTAAGAAAACAAACGGAATAAAAGAGTGGCAAAAAGTGCGATGTGCGCGGGAAAACCAATCTTTATAAAAACCATCGTTAAAGAAGCTTCCATTATTCCGGGCGTGCCTGGCATCAGTGTAAATAAAGTCAAAACTAAAGAAATGGTGTAGCCAAAAATTAATAAAGCTGGATTTGGTTGAAAACCAAAAACCAAAAAGGAAAAATAAAGAGTAAGAATATCGCCAAGATAAAACAAAAAAGAAGAAAGCAATAGTCGAGGAATCTTATCTTTATTTTTCTGTAAAAAATCAAAATATTGATGAAAATCAGAAATAAATTTTTTAAACAAACGTGGCCTTAATAAAATTCTTTTATTAAAAAAATTAATTATTTTGTTTATCGATTTGGAAAAAACGTTTAAAAACCAAGTAAAATATTTTCCCCTTCTTCTAAATAAGACAAATAAGATAGCAAAAATCAAAGAAAATCCTAAAATAATTATTATGGTCTCTTTGAAAGAAACGAATTTTAAAAATAGACTGGGTAGCAATAATAAACTTAAAATAAAAAAAAGAAAGTAGTTCGCCCAAATAAAAAAAGACCAAGTAAAGACCAAGAAAGAAATTACCGCCGAGGGGATATTTAATTTTTTATAAGAATAAAAGGTAATTATTGTGCCACCCGCAAAAGGAGCAACATGGTTACCCACAACTCCTAAAACAGCAATCTTTAATGTATCTTTAAAGTTCACCTTAAAGCCGGCTATGGCCAATAGAATTTTAGATAACCAACCGTCGCCAAGATAATTAATTATTTGAAAAATCAATAAAAAAAGAAGAAGTGGTTTATTTGCCTCTTCTAATAGCGAAGGAATATCATAATAGACATTCTTAAACTTTGAAAAAATTATAAAAAAAGCAACACCTGTTAGGATAATGGTTAAAATATATCTAATATAGCGCCAACGAAATTCAAATTTTAGCATATTCTTTTTTGTCTATTCTACCAAAAAACCGCCTTTTTGGCGATAAAAACTGCCCAGGGATGGGCGGATTGGTTTCTCGAACCGCGCTCAAGGTAGCTGGGGCTATGGGACGATGTTAGAACCTATGTAATAAAAATTTCTTAAGTTCTCGTCGAGAAACCATTTCTTTTTTTATGTAAAAATCTAATCAACTCAATCAAGATTAATATAAAAACTATTACTAAAACCGTTATAAGATGGATAAATTTAAAATCATGTTTTAATAGATTGAACAAGGATTCTCCGATTATAATGAAAATAACCAAAAGTAAGCTTCTTAATATAAATTTACTAAGGATCGTTCCCTTATGTATGCTGGTAAAAATTATTTGTTCTTCGGAAATAATTTCTATTTCTGATCTTGCGTAAAGTAGAAATGTAATTATAAGAATAAATACCCAAAAAACGATTTGTAATGCCAAAAGACTTGCTTTACTGAAAGTCCCTGCAAAATCTTCAGGAAATTGATATAAAAAAGTTTCCAACAAAATAAAAATTCCCAAAGTTTCAAACAACCACTTTGTTTTTTTAAAAAAATCGTCTATCCATTTAATATTTTCTTTTATAAAACTATTCATAATTGCTGGCAAGTATGGTCCAGAACCCTAGTTTTAAGGGTAAATTCAACGACTTTTAAGGGTGTCTCATAATGCCTCTCGGTCGGGGTGTTTTAAAGCTAAAATGAGACAAATGAGACACGAAAAGGCACTATTGGGACTGTCTCATTTGAGACAGTGGAGTGTACCGTTTTAGATATTCCTCTACCCCACTCAAAATGGCGAGATTAATCCAGTATGTAATCTTAAAAGCATTGATTATTTAAAATTATCTTTGGTAATTCTTTCAATGCTCAAATAGCTACTAATCTTTTTTAAAAATGGCGACATCGCTTCGGTTTTCAGATATTTAGATTTTTCGTATCTTTCGTGAAAAGATAAAATAACATCTTGTTTTGCTCTAGTTAGGGCAACATATAAAACTCTAAGTTCTTCTTTCAAGTCGTGATGACGCGCGGGTATAAAAGTATCATTTAGCCACAGTACAAAAACAAATTCTGCCTCTAGGCCTTTCGCTGAATACATTGTTGTTACCAGAATTTTATTTTCTTTTGGAATTTCATCTTCAGAATCTAAAAGACCGAATTTTTCATAAATAAATTTGATAACCGACCCAATAGAATAAGGCCTTTGTGTTGTTTCGTTAAGTGTAATATTCACTTGAGAGAATAATGTTTCATCAATTAGTAGATGAGGAAAAACTTTTAACTCCTTCTGAAATTCGCCGATATTATCAATAACTTCATGAAGTTTATTAAGACTAGTAAAGATTTCTTTTATAATAGGTATTTCTAGGGTGGAACAATAATCATAAAGGGATTTCCCGGCCCCCATTGCCTTTCGTCTAATATCAGTAATCTCTTTTGCTTTTAGTCCAACTATTTTTAACCATTGTCTAAGGGCAATGCTATCAGAAAAATTTAACATTTTTAATACCAAGAGAAGTCGCCAATAATCATTAGGAATTTGAGTTTTTTCTTTTAGTTTTGTGGGTAAAGAAAATTCTGTTTTTAAAGTAGACGCTACTGTTTTTACAAATTTTGAAATAGGGCAAAGAATCATAAAATCATTATAAGTAAGTGGTTTCCCATTCCTATTGGTCTTTTTTTCCATTGTCTCTTTTATTAGCGAGGCAACTTTTTTAATTTGGATATTACTTTTTGTGCATTGTAAAGTTAAAATCTTTTGCCCGTTATTAGCTGGAATATTAACTTTTCCACCAAGATAATTTTCACCCAAAATTAAGGCTTGTGACGTTCGTAGAATATGGGATGGTAGTCTATGAGAATCCGAAAAACATACTTTTTCCCATTTTTCTGATCCCCAACGTTCTTGTATTCCCTGGGGATACGCATGGCGAAAACCGTAAATACTCTGGGCATCATCGCCTACAACTATAATTTCACTTCCCTTTTTAGAACCTAATAAGTCAACTAATCTTTGATCCATTGGATTCAAATCTTGATATTCATCAATTTGTAAAAATACTGGTGGGAAATTGGCTTGTTCTTTTTCCAGAATGTCACATGCATATTTAACAATTCCATCCAAATCAAAAGTATTATAAAATTTAAATAAGTAGTCAAGATATTTTAAAACTTCTTGTCGTTTATCCTCAGGTATGGGACAATCTGTCCGAAAAGAATTAGTGCATTGATAATAATTAATGTCCAAATCCAAACGATCTATAGAAATATCAAGCTTGAGATCGTCAATTAGCTCACCCAATAAAAGCTTATGTTCGTTTCGGTCTTTAATTAAGATTGAGAATCTTGAATCTCGCTCAATTAGAGATGCATATTTATGAACTATACTTTTAGCATAAGTATGTAGGGTGCTAATCCTTGGAAATTCAAAATGAACTTTTGTTTCATCGAAAGCATCCTCGCCAACCTCTTTTCTTACTTTTTTATCTGTATCTCTACGGCTTGTCCGAGTAAATGTAATAAATGATACTTCGCGATTGGGATCATCAATAAGTAGTTTTATCATCCGCTCTACTATCGTACTAGTTTTTCCCGTGCCAGGCGCGGCAATAACAATAAGGGGTCTTCCCCTATGATCAATTACCGCTTTTTGTTCTTTGCTTGGAAACCCCATAAAAAGTTATTTATTACTTGACTTAATTAAATCTTCTTCTTTGATTTATATCTTCGAGGATTTACTCTCCTATCAATCTTAAGAAGTAAATCAAAAAATCCTAATAAATTATGGGCGGCCTCAAAGGCCTCCTTTTTAGTTAATTTTCTTCCATAATCTTTTTCAAAAATATCCTGCCATTTCTTAATTGTTCTCTCGGACAATTGCATGAATTATTATTTATGAAAACCTAAATCCGCAGGATTACTTGCGCCAGGTATATATTCCATTTTTCCTCCTTCTTTTTTAAAATCATCCCTCAATTTTTTAACTTCTGCTACTAAATTAATTGTATCTGAAGACTTATTTTTTGACTTTATAAATCCTTTAGACCAAGCTTCAAGAATTAAATTGCTATCCCCAAATACCTTTTTAATCCCCTCTTTAAGCGCAATCTGTAAAGCATATTTACATGCTAATAGTTCGCCAAAATTATTTGTAACATCTTTGAATATCCAATGATGACCACGACGATTTAAGTGCGTTTTGGGTAGTATTTTTCCCAATAAACTGTGTCCCATCTCATCCGTCACATTAATCTCAACTCCATAGTTAGCACCCGTTCCGGCATCAAAATAAATACCTTTTTCAGCGGCTATGTGTTTAATATTATAATCTGCTCCGGCATCTAACCATCTTCTAGCCTCATCCTCCGTAAGGAATCCTTTATATTTCGCATCAGGCACGCCCGAAACAATCTTCTCACAAATAGACCAACTATCAACTATCCCTTTTGTTTTCTTGGTTAAATACGCATAAAATTTTTGCTTTTTCATAGATTATCTTTATTTTGTTTCTTTTCTTCTTTTTTAAGGTTCTTCGTGTTCACCCTTTTTATTGATTTCTTCAACTTTTTTCAAATATCGCTTAACTAAATCATCTATTCTGGCGTCCAGTCCGAATGCAAATTCCTTATTCCAAGCATCAACGATATGAATAAAGAAATCGAATGTCATGACTAATGATTCTGAAATCCACTTATCGTCGGGGCCTGATTTAACCTCTAATCTTCCTTCTGATTCGGAGAAATAGTCATTCATATTTCTTGGATTGGGATGGGTCAGATTACATTGAAGTTTATAGGCTTTTTTGTAAGTATCCAAACGGCCCACTTTTCTTGCCATCTCCCTAAAGCCCTCTTCCGACCATCTAATATTGTTTACATTCCGATATTTTTTCTTGATTTTTTCCGCCTCTTCGAGTACCTCTTTTATTGTTGTTCCCGTGGGGTCCTTCTTCCCAAACTCTTCCCTATATCTCACTTCGTTAGACACAGAATCATACATATTAGCTCGCATTATCCAATCGTAGTCAAAAAATCTTTCAACAATTTTCCCAGTATCATCTTCCACAATAAAGAGGGTTGTGATGGCTAACTCAAATATTGACCGGGCAAGTATTCCGGCATCCTGACCAAAACCCCTTTCGCTAAGAAATAAAATAGCGGCTTGTGTTTTATGACTCTTAGCTAGTGCATATAACAAAAAACTTTGTTTGAGATCTTTCGGCTCAGGATGTTTATCAAGGACTGATTCGATAATTACCCTCAGTTCTTCGTTAAAATTAAATAAATCAATGTATTTTTCTCTAAAATTATTCATATTGATAACCTAAAATCTTCTTACACCAACCTTATCTAAAATTAATCCCACCGTGAAATAACAAACAGGATAAAGGATAATGGCGCATGCGACATTAAAAAAGTCGCCAACGAAGATTTCTGGACCCCATATCAGTCCGATTATGAATAGAGTTCCAAAGTATAAAGAATTATACAACACACTACCCAACATTCCCCAACGACCCATTACGGCTTTTAGCATCGCAATAACAAGAATAATAAAAAAAACAATCATTACCGCTAACCAATGGTCTACTAAAAATGACTTTAAAATATCCCAAAATATGCGTACCACTTGCTTAGTTTCTTCGTTAACGGTGTTAAGAAACATTTTAACAATGTCTTTCGCAAATTCAGGTCCGAATAGTGTAGATGTGGAAGCCATAATTTAATCGAGAATATCCTTAAGAAACCAGAACGCGCTACTGCCTTTTTCTATAAGGGTGCTTATCAAATCCTCCACTGCCTTCTTCAAGCCCAGGTCTTTATAGATAGTAACAAGGGCATCCTTGATTTCGTTTTCAAGACTGAAGAAGGGTGTCCGTCTATAAGGATTAAGTTCGCCATTAAGAAGTAGGAAATTATTTATAATTTCTAACGTGTTTGAGGGGTCAATTCCTGCAAAAACTTTTATGCGACGGGTTAAACCGTAGTCCCAATCTATATTTCCATCTGATTTCTTTAACGTAACAGCCAAATTTTTAATGATTGTTTTTTCATCAATTACTTCTTTGTCTGGATTTACCCAGAAACCAAAACCAGAGAAGGCCTTTGGTTCAACCGAAATATCTGTTTGCAATATCCAATCCCAAAAATCGATAAGTTTTTGTTTACATACTCCGTTTTCCTCAAACCATTTATCGCCAGCTTGATCCCTGGTGAGACAGCTTCTACCAATAAACGAAACGAACTCATAATGACGCGCCTCGTTTGGTGTCTTCCAAAACAGATCAAATAATGGGTCACCGATTTTTAAATCAGCATGCGCGTAGGCGAGGGCAAGATGTGTTGCAAGAGTTTCATCGATTCCTCTCGCATACTTCCTCTCCGGATAATCTTCCGTTTTTATCTTAATCGCATATTCGTAGTACTTCTGGAATTCAATAAATAGTTCCTTATATAAAGAGCTAGCGAGATACCCCTCCCACGTTGCAAAGTAGAGATTTTCTTTTGTCGGATCGTTGATTGGGAATATTTTTGGAAGCAGTTCGGTAATATATGGGATATCACGAAAATAGAATGGAGCTAAATAATGGCCTATCACAAATCTAAGCGCATTTGATGTTTCCCTATCGAGCACCACTCCATAGATTTGTTTTACGTCACCCGCGAGAACTTTACCGTCGTTATATGTAAATTGTACAAACGCTTGATATGCTCTCCCTCGAACCGAGTTGATGGCAACAAAGAAAGGCTCACTTGACTCACGCTTTTCGTCTTCAATATCCGGGCTACTTTTTATTGTGAGTAGGTATTTGAGAATCAATAGAATGGGCCCACGATTTTTCTTAAATAACTCGGAATCTTTTATGCCAGCGAGAACCTCTAAAATAATATCGGCCATCACCCTATGAACGGTGATCCAATCACCAAGCCACGATTTGTCATCACCTTTCTCAAATTCTTTTCCCTCCCCTGAAACGCGTACCGAATCAAAAAAACTGACAAGTAAATTATATTGATCATCGCTTAATGTTTTTTTGTCCCTTAATATTTCCTCTATTCCACGCAGTAAAGAATATACATAGTGAGGATGTATAAGTTCACGATCGAAAAATTTTGCAAAATTCGTAAGGTAATCTGTGGTCCTTATTTTTAAATCTTCCTTTAGCGCATCACCGAGGCCCTCCACCCCTCGTGGGTTAAGAAAATCATCGTCCTTAAATTGCTCCCTTAACGCCTTAGGCGATAATTCGGTCTTCAAGCGTTCCGCCATGTCCTGAACACTAAAATCAGACGGATTAACTGGCGATCTATGGGACACTAAACCACTTGTGACACCCCCGAAGTGGTCTGGTTCTGGCGCAGGGATATCACCACCAGGAAATTTCCCCAAAAGTGATTCAGCTTGGGCTATTTCTGGTCCATTCAGTTCACCTTTGATATACATTAATATCTTTAAACCATCCCTTTTCCTCCACTCTTTTTTATCCTCATCCGTGAGGTTTGCGCCAAAATAATCAAATACCTTTGCGATATACTCACGTTTCGTTGTGTTATCAAGTAAACCGAAACCGGCGATAAGCGTGTGGTGGTACTCGGCTCCTTCTTCTATTTCAAAATATCTTTCGCCAACATCAAATATCCTCAAAAGAGCCCCTTTTATTTCTTCTTTAAAAAGATTTGGACAACGAGTAATGGCAAATAGTTTCAGTTTATATAAAGTACGGCTATCTGGAAGTGTTGAAATATAAGTAGTGTATATTCTTCGTGCTTCGGCAATATTGCCACAAACTGAGCCCAAGACGTCTCCGATAAGTTTTTTTGCCGTTACAATAAGATTCTCTATATCATCTTTTGAATACGGCTCTTTTTCTTTATTAAGCTCGGCGGTAAAAAGATTCACCCCAAATAAATTAAACGGCTCAGACTCAGCAAAAACACCTTCTTCTTTTATGTCTTTACCCAACATGACCACCTCGCATAGTATCTCCAAGACAACCTTTAATGTTTCTTCCTTTTCTTTATTGTCAGGGTCCAATAGCGCTTCGAAAATACCCGTTTCGGTTATATCGTGAAGATAGAATAATTTATCTGAAAGAGAAAATCTCTCGTTAGCATCAAATTCCTCCTTCGCACGAACGACTAAAATTATCTTGGCAAGTTCGTTTAGGGCATCATATACTTTTGCCGCTTTAAGCTTTTTAACCATTTCTTGATAATCATATCCATATCGACTAGTAGGAGCCATGAGCCGAACCCAATCTTCCCGCAATATTTTGGGAAAAATTAATTTTATTTGTTCGACTGGTAATAAACTAGTGATCCAAAAAAATCTATCTACAACTTCGGAATTAAACGTCTCTTTTGAAATTGAAACTGAATTTATTATTTCAGCAACTATTTTCGGTGCTTTCTCGGCCATTCGGGTCAGATATTCGAGCTCCGGAAGACGATATGAATGTTTAGTAACATCGGAGGCGGATTTTTTTAACTCATCTAATAATCCTTTCTCCCATATCCATTTCAACCAAATTTCATCTGCCTTAGAAAAAAAATATCTCCTTGCATCTAAACTACCTCCCGAAAAACAATTAGCTTTTATCTTTTTCTCATCAAAATTATTTTTCGAGAAAATCTCGTCTATTATTTTATGAGACCTTAAACCCCTTGGTCTTATGTCTAGAATTAGATTCTCGAAGTTGTCTACTAGTTTTTCGAAAGTTTCAGGCTCAACATTGGTTTGGCTGCTTTGAGTAATTTTAAGAAATATAAGAATTCTTAAAAAATCTCCGAAGCTGTTCTTTTTATTAAAATGATGAGCAATCTTCGTAAAAGCCGTGTAAACTTTATTTATTGCTGTTGATATTTCCTGTCTTTTTGCTTCGTCAGCAATGTATGTCTTTAGTGAATCGGAAATCTTATCTTTTCTATTCTTTGGAATACTTTTTGCTTTATATTTTAAAAATCTAATCGCACTTAAAACCAGAAGTCTTCTGAGCTTAAAAACGATTGATTTACTTTCTGTAATTCCGTAATGAATCTCTCTAAATGAATGGGCCGATTGAGCCATCCAATCTAAATTCTGAAGCCTGTTTTCCTTCTGCATCGCGTACCATCCTCCCTTCAATAAAATAGATGGTCTAACCTCACAAAATTTTTCCAAGTCATTAAAAGAATCTAAAAAATCACAAATCTCATCTCTTCTTGGATTGCCCGTATTGAGATTTACAGAATAACCCTTATTATTTTGTGGCGTTGGGTTAGTCATACTTCGTAAAGATATTTAAAATCTGACGGACTTAATTTGTACATAAATTATTTATTTTTTAGATTTTTTATTGTATTCTAATTGCATAACAAAAATTTCGGCTAATCTTTCTGCCGCCTCCTCTATTGGTCTTTTCTTTTGTTGTTTTTTATCCTTTGGCGTTTATTATTTATTCTAAAATTAATCGTAGAATAATTCCTCCGGCGACGGTAATAATTATTCCTATAATTATCTGAACTAGGTATTTCTGTAAAAATGTTTCATTTTTTCCCTTGATGTAAGTTTTTTTGTTTTGGGATGGTTTAATTTGTTGTTTGTTTTTATCTTCTCTTTCTTTGATGTTTTTTGTTAAAACTCGAGATTGTATTTCTCTTATTTCTGGGGAATATTCTTTTGGAGGATAAATTTTTCTTACCAATTCTAATAAAAGTTCTTTATCTTCTTCAGAAATTTGTTCTACTTTTTCAATTTTTTCCGGAGGCACATAAATCCAAAAGGTTGAAATTACTGAAAATGTATAACTGCCATACTGACTAGATTCTTCCACCTCAGAAGTACAACCTTCTAGCAGTATTGCTAAATCATTACGCCCTCTTGATTCTAAGAGTTTTTTAAGAGTGGCAACATCTTCTAATCCCTTCTTTTGTTGTTCATCTTCTGCTCTTATTAGACGATAATCTTGAGGCGGTTGTTGATTCAATGGCATATTTTTATCTCTTAACTTTTAGTTTTTTATAGGTCAAACAAATGTTTTTAATGGGGCATTTTTCGCATAATGGTTTGCTTTTGCAAATTGCTCGACCAAAATGCCAAAAAATTCTATCAACTTCTCCGGGCGAATAAGGTGTTTGTTCAGAAATATTGATTATTAAATTCCTTAAAAATAAATAATTTTCATCATTATTGGGATTGGTACCAAAATTTAAATCGCCGTATCCATATAAAATTAAACCTGTTCTTACCAGAACATCTACTACATGAAAATCATTGGCAGAATATTCTTTTAAAAAACAACTTAAAGCTAAATCTCTTACTTTAAAACCGACTCCGTTTATTTTTAAAAAATCATCATCTAGAAAATTATTTTTATAGTTTTCTTTAGCTTCTTCAAAATATTTATCCCATTTGGCTTGATATTTATTAAATAATAATTTTTTAGCATTCAATACGGTTTCTAGCCCTTGAGGTTGAAAACGATAACCCGAATGTTTCAAAATACTTCTAATATTTTCCTTATTTAAGTCCTTAAACTTTTTAACCTTATTATTGAAAGCATTGTATAGTTTTCCGCCGACCTCTCCTCTGTTAGCCCTTAATAATAAACTAGCAATAAAAACTTTAAACTTCTTAATATTATCAAAGGAATTATTTAGTTTTAATTCTTTTAAATAATTTAGTCTCCATTGTTCTATGCTTTGCATCGTGGTTCGTCCCAAATCTGGATGGATAAAATCTCCAGTAAAAGAAGCTTTTATTGGTAAAATCTTTTTTACCAACGTGTCTATATTAGGCAAATTAATTTGCATCTTTTATTTTAATAATCAAATAATTTGTATTAAAGTTTCAATTAAATCAATTTTCCAAATTAAGAGAATTATTAAAATTATCGCAAGCGTAAAAGTAAAATTAATAAAAAATGGTAAGACTCCCAAAACACTCGGTCTCTTTAATTTTTTTATTTGCTCGCTAATATCTTTACCAATTCCTTCTTTTATAATATCTGTTATCCTTTTTAAACCAGCATCCACACCTTTTTTCGAATCAATATAATTTCCCCAGAGCCCCAGCGGAATTAACGCCAATAAGATAGTTAATATTATTCTGACCGAAAGAGTTATTTCAATCAGATCGCGATTAAAAGTAGCTACAACCAAAAGCATTGCGGAAAGAGCGCTTATACTTGGTAAAAGAGACCATATTGCTCTGATTGAGTATTTTAACGATTCGCTTTCGTTTTCGAGCTTTTCTTTAGCCGACCATGCCTTCCCAAAATCCGACATTGCCTTCTTAATTTTTTCCGGGTCTTCAATCATATCTTCAGACAACCCAAATCCTTTCAAGATATCTTCCATTGATTTCATTTTCTCTTCGAAAGATTCTTTTTCCTTTTCATTCATAATTTTTCTTACTTATAAGTTTTGAGTGAAAAACTATAAATTAAAAAATTTATTAATTGTTAATTCTTCTTTTCCTTGTTCAACTAATTCAAACTCAAATTTCTTATTTAATTTAAACTGGACAAGTTTAAGTTTATTCATTCAATTTTTTGAATATTCATTTTATCAAAGACTGCTTTCTTATATTGAGTATCCGGATTACCGATTAAATGCTCTCCCTTGCTTTCTATCACATATACAAGCTCTAACGAGTTATTTTTATTTTTCTTTGCGACAATAAAATCAGGATGAATTTTATCTTCTCTCCATCCTCTAATTGCATACCATCTTTTATCTTCTGCTATATTCCGCACCCACCATAATACATTTTCCTTTTTGTCTATCAAATCAGCAACTTTTTTCTCCAATGGATTCATGGAAAGGATATCTGATTTTTCAAACAGGTTAAGACTAAATGTTTCTATTCCTTCTGGATATATTTCATTTTCTTTCGGTAATGAATAGCCTATAGTTTTATCTGGGGAAATTGCCAAAATTAATTTTTTGAATTTAATTAGAAAATTAAAAATCATGCTTTCCTGCTTTCTTTTTCCTGTGATAATTTATTGATAATCTCTTGTGTCAAAAATCCACTATTGGATTTTAATTTTTTCTGATTTGTGTATTTTTTACATTCTTCTATAAAGTCACTTGCTAAATCATAAGCTATAAAAGCATTATCAACAACATCAGAAATCCTACGTGTGAGATAGGAAATCTCAATAATCCCGCCATTTTCTTCATGTAGGTATTTTTTCTATAACTATCTAACTGATTAGAAATTCGTAATTGATGCTTTTTTCATCAAGCAAGGGAAAAAGTTCTTCTTTAATCCATTTGCTATAATCAAAACTCTTCCAATCAATCCTGGGTTTTATATCTACATCATAAGAAAATCTGCGATAGTTGCGATTCTCTTTTACCGTCCATACCGGTAAATATAACGACTCGGGATATTTATTTAAAATCTTCTTCTTAATTTTAATTTTGATTTTTCTCGTTCCAGTTGGACCAGACTCTGGACTAATATTTTGGAATAGATCTTCAAGTCCTTCTTGCTCAAAGCCTCTTTTAATATTATTAAAAACCTCTCCTGTCGTACCTTTTGTGAAATAAACATAACTTTCGTCAAGCTCTGGAATGCCTATTTTCTTGGCATAAGGTTGTCTTAAAACTCTCCCTACTAATTGAGTCATTGATGACTCTGATCTAGCCTTGGGATAACCCCAAGAATATAAGCAAAAGAACAATCCCAACCTTCTTTTAGAGCTTCTTTAGTGATAATATATCTGATTTCGCTATCTCTTGATAATAGTTTTTCTTCCTTAATTTCATCTAATTCGCTTGATTTAACAGCTATCTCAAAAGATGGGACCCTGTTTCGATTAGGTATTCTCTAACATCTTCACTGTGGACAAACCTTTTGCCTCTTTGTTCATTACCCGTTCTTTCTGCTTGTATTAAAACTATAGGACGAATATAAACTCCTTTATTCCTGTCTAATTCCGTAGCTATCTTATCAAGCGCTTCTCTTTTCCTCTTTATATTGTTTATCATTTCATGCCAATTTCCACTTATCGTTGGAGAATGTAAATGCATATCAAGTTTAATCATGCCTGCTTTTTCCAATTCTTTGCCGGTAATTTCAATTAAAACATTCATTTGCCTGCGTTCTCTTGGGGTAGCAGATAATCCGATAATCATTGATGGATTTAAACCATCAAGGGTATCTTTCGCAATATCAGAAAACATAGTGTGGAATTCATCTACAATTATTAGCGGGTTGAGTGTCCTGATTACATTTCCTAAACTTGTTTTAATAATCCTTCTCTTAGAAAACTTATCTAATATTGAATCCAAATTGGGAATTTCTTCTAATAGTTTTTGATGTTCATTATATTGGTTATCAAAAGGAAAGAATTCTATATATCCTCCACTATCTTGAAATACTTTCATGTTTTCTTTGGTGGTTCTGCTGGCGGATTGAATCATGAGCATTAAAATTACTAAATTCTCATCCACATCTTGTTTCCGTATGGATTGCCCTTTTTCTATAATTAAAGTTCTGTTACCGCTGCATTGATCGAGCCATTGCCGGTAAATATGGTTTTTATCTCTTAACTTCTCGATTGTTTGCCTATAAATAGTCTCTCTATGGGTTATCCAAACCACAAGTCCAGTTCTCTTCTTTGCAAATATATTTTGGTACTCACGAATGGCTTCTATCGCTAAAAGTGTTTTCCCACCTGCGGTAGGTACTTTTATACAAAATCGAGGATAGGATTTACCTAAACCATTTTGCGGGCGATCTGCAAAATTTCGCTTCAGTGCCCTATAGGTAGCATCAACATACAGATTTTCGTCAATCTTTTCTAATGCGCTTTTGTTCTTTTCGGCTACGGTATAAAATTTTTTAAGCGCTTTGACTACTTTTATTTGATAATCTTTTAAGACCATTGTTTTATCTCTTTTCAAAAAGACTATAAGGAATACTTACAAAAGTGATATTGAATTTTTCTAAATAATCTTCATCTAAGAAACAGGCGGGAGCATAAACAATTTTTCTCCTCTTATTGTTTTTACTTATATTTTCCGCCCATTCAAGAGTGAGAGCTAAGTTTTTTAATTTTTCTTTATTATTCTTGTATATTAGATAAATTGATTCCTTGCCGTTTTTGCCTACAAGATAACCCTTTTCATTTATCGATTTTCCATTGATCATTGTTCTGCCGGTTGCCAAATAATAAACATATTTAGCAAGATCTTTATAGGTAGGCAATTTACCAGCTAAAATTGAGTCCGCATCAATTTTTGGCCCTAATTTCATATAGGAAAAACCGGCATCTAATTTTATATTTATCAATTACTCTTTTTACTCTTTCTCTTGTAATTTCATGAACATATCTAAATCCCGCTTTATATGCAGGTTTATCTTTTTTTATTTTTTCTGGTAATTGGACTAAAATAAATTTTCTATTTCCTCTATCTTCTTTATTTAAAGTTAAAACCGCGTGTCCGTAGTTCCAGACCCAGCAAAAGAATCAAGGATTATATCAGAAGAAGAAGTTGACGAAACCAGTAATCTTAAAATCGTATTTACTGGTTTAGGGTAAGGGAAAATTTTCTCATTTCCAAAAAGCTCTTTTAGTTCCCTTGTCCCTATTTCTGTTCTGAAATCCTTCTCTGTCCAAATACTTGGCGTTTTTGCTCTCAACTCATCTTTTAAATATTTTTTAAAGAAAGCGTCATATACATATTCCCCATTTCTTTTAACTTTACGAATTTCTATAAATTCTTTGTCTTTTTCTACTTTTTCCCTACTCCAAATCCAACGACCATCCCCTCCTTCTGGAAGAATCGGTAAAATTTCAATGTCATAGCCAAGTTCTTTTTTTATAGTTGAAATTTTATTTTTTTTATCATTGTAATAAATTGAAAAATATAAAGAAGGGACATCTTCTCTTTTTTCTGCGACGCCATGTTGTCTTAATCTTTCAGTTAGAAATTTTCCCCTTTTTCACTCTTGTCTTTTATATTGTTTTATTTGTTTTTCTGATAAAGGCAATCCAGAGAGAATGGTATTTTCTGAATTCCCATATATCAAAATATAATCGCCCATTAACGAGATACTGCTACCCGATTGTCTGCCTCCGGGAGTAGATTTTACTGTAATATTACCTATAAAATTACTTTCACCAAAAATTTCATTCATTAATTGTTTTAAATTATACAATTCATTGTCATCAATACTTATGAATATAACACCGTCTTCACATAACAACTCTCGCAACAATTTTAGTCTCGGCGTCATCATGCAAAGCCACTTATCGTGCCGAGTCAAATCGTCAGCACCAACCGTTTTGCCTATCCAATCCTTTATAAGGGGACTATTTACGTTGTCACTATAGATCCAATTTTCATTTCCGATATTATAGGGCGGATCAATGTAAATACATTTTATTCTTCCTTGATATTGAGGAAGCAAGCTTTTGAGTCCAATTAAATTATCTCCCTCGATTATTAAATTCTCATCTTCATTCTCCCCTTTTAATGATAATTTTTTATCTTTTTCTAAGATCTGATAAGGAACAGACAAGTGATGATTCCAAATTACGTTTTTACCCTTGAAATTTATTGATGGCATATTTTTTGCTTCATTAAGTTGCTAATTTTATTTTAATAATTTCAAGATATCCGATTTTTTATACCGTCTATCTCTACGATTACCAAAACGAATGGCCTTGAGAACGCCTTTATTGTCCCAGTTTCTAAGGGTATTCGGGTGAACGTTTAATAGTTCACAAACCTGCTTCATTGTTAAAATCTCTGGTAATTTGTCTTTATCCATAATTCGGTATAAAATAAGGTAAACCTACCATAAGTTTACAATCAATTAAGACAAAAGTAAAGTAAAATATGGACTTCAAAGAAAAAAACAAGTTCGCGAGGAAACTAATCCGTTGCCCAAGATGTAATAAACCCCTCGCCGAAAAAAGAGGAAATCAAATCTACTTAATGAAATACAACAAAGGAAAACCAATGTATGTAAAACTTGAAGTTAATCACGATGCAGGAGGACGTTTTGAGATAAGTTGTGATTGCGGCGGCTATTTGGTAACTACCGTAAAGGCGCTTGAGATGACGTATGCTATCAAAAACAAAAGTGAATAAACGCACGTACTTGACACGGATTTATAATCAGGTTACTATTAAAATGTAAGTTGAAAATTTAATCGAGCAAGTCCGGAACGCCCGGACATGTATCTATACGAAAGTATGGGTATGTGTCCGGGCGTTTTTATTTACCAAAGAGTAATGGTCGACACTCCCCTATCATTTATTCGTTAATGGTCGAAATGAATAAATAACGAAAAATAATTAATAAAAACTTTCTGCGTCTAAGATTTATTACTGACATTAAACTTAAAGGTAATAATCAAAAACGCAGATACTAACCATGAACACTAATATCGAAACGAAAGTAATAAAAGTAAAAGACATAAGGCCAAATCCTAAAAATCCTAAAAAACACTGGGTAGAAAAAATCTCGGAGAGCATGAAAGAAATGGGATATGTAGAACCGATTGTGTTGGATGAGAATAATATGATTCTGGCCGGCCACGGTAGATTAAAAGTATTGAAAGAAAACAGGGTTAAAGAAATAGAGGTCATAGTCAAAAGAGGGTTAACCGAAAAGCAAAAGGAAAAATACATGCTGTTAAGTAATAGACTGGTTGAAGCAGGAGGCTGGGATTTAGACCTCCTTAAAGAATTTGACGAATCTTTATTATTAGATTCGGGATTCAACGATGAAGATATGGACCAAATTTTTGGATTGGAAACAGAGGATAATTTTGACTTAAATAAGGAAATAGAAAAAATTACTCATGGCAAGAGACGTGTAAAAAACGGCGATCTCTGGGAACTGGGAAATCATAAACTTGTTATAGGAGACTGTACGAAAGAAAAAAGCTGGAAGATATTGTTTGGAGATGAAAAATATGATTTTCTATTTAGTGATCCGCCGTACCGAATCGGATATGGAATAGGAAACAGGAAGCAGAAGACAAAAGAAGGAATGGTCATTCAAAAATTTAGGACATACGACACAATCGGTCCGACAACCAAAGACGGAAAACCATTAAAAAATAATCCACCAAACACTAAATTCGGATTTAAACAAAACAGAGAATATTTAGGTGTAAAACAGTTAGGAGGGGTACCAGAATATGATGATTGGTTAAGTATCGCAAATAAATATCAAAATCCGATCGGCGCCAATATAATGATATTTGAGAATTGGAGAAATACGGTGGGATTATGGCAGGCTATTGAAAAATATTGGAAGATAAGAAACATGGTGATTTGGTTTCTGTACAATAGATGCCAAGGTTTTTCGGCAAAACACAAGTTTTTTTCGAAGTACGACATCGCTCCCCTAGCCGATAAAGGAAGGGCGGTACACAACGAAGGATATGAAGAAGAACTTGAAAAATATTTGGAAACCAAAGGACAAAGATTATTAGATACATACGAAGTAATTCTTTATGGTCAAAAAGGTAAAAGTTATTGGGATAAAAAGAAAGGAACAAGATGGGCTAAAGTAAACGACCATATAAGTTGGACAGCGGAAACCGGATCGTCCAGCGGACAATCCGTCGTATTCGGGACGAAACCCTTACCTATATTGGTGCCTTTTGTCAAAATCCTTTCTCCAAGAAACGGAATAGTGGCCGAGCCATTTGCTGGAAGCGGATCAACAATTTTAGCTTCAGAAATCATGCATAGAAAATGCCTCGCGATAGAAATTTCAGACATATATGGGGAAGTAATTATAAATAGGTTCGAACGTTTTACTAATATAAAAGCTAAAAAACTATGAAAAGAGATAAACTCAAAAATTCACTAATTGAGCAGTTGAAAGAAATGCCAATCCTACAATTCTCTTTGAGGAAAGCTGGTATTAGCAGGGCCAGTTATTACAGGTGGATGAAAGACCCGGAATTTGCCAAAGAAGCCGATGCAGCCATTGCTGAGGGCGAGGCATTAATTACGGATTTAAGCCAGTCTCAGCTGATTTCTCTTATCCGCGACCGTAATTTCCCAGCCCTGCAACTCTGGCTCAAAGCACACCATCCGAAGTATAGCAATAAAGTCGAACTGACCGGCCACCTTAATATAAAGGAAGAACCTTTAACTCCCGAGCAGGAAGAATTGGTTGAAAAAGCACTCGGGTTGGCCGGATTATTAGAAACTAAACAAATTCAACAAAACCATGAAGGAGATACCTCAAAATCTACCGGAGGGAATAAATCTTGAGATTTTAAAACAAATTCTCAAGGATAGAAAAGTAATGATAGCCATTACCCAACGAAGCTTCTTTTACTTCTTCTACATTTATTTTGGTCGCTACATTAAATGTCCAATTGCACCCTTTCACTTTGAAATGTTTGGAATCGCTCAGAATGAAAAAGTGAAGCGAGCCGGAGTAATGACTTTCCGTAATTCCGCAAAGTCGACGATTCTAAACACCGCTTACAGTCTGTGGGCCATTATGGGCACACCTCAAAAGAAACACGTTGTCATAGCCAGCCAAACTCAGCAAAGATCCAAAGACCATTTAATGAATATCAGGAAAGAAATCGAAGGCAATCAGTTATTAAGCGAAAACCTCGGCCCTTTTAGTGTTGGGGAAGATCGGTGGGGTGCTACCACTTTGATAATTCCTGCTTACAAAGCGAGAATTAGTGCCATCTCGGTAGAAGAAGGTATCCGCGGTCTTAAAGAAGGTCCTAACCGACCGGATTTGATTATCGCCGACGACATCGAAGACTCAAATTCCGTGAAAACAAGAGAGATGAGAGATAAAACATTCAACTGGTTTACCGGAGAACTCATACCTTTAGGAGAAACCGATACCAAAGTAATAGTCCTCGGCAATTTCCTTTATCAGGACTCGGTTCTTTTTAGGCTTGGAGAAATGATTAAAGAAGGAAAAATGAAAGGAGTTTTTCTTCACGTTCCGCTTGTTGATAAAAATAACAAGATTGCCTGGCCGGGAAAATTCCCTTCTTTGGAAGCGGTAGAAGAATTAAGGCAAAGTGTTGGCAACGAAATAACCTGGCAAAGAGACTTCTTGCTGCGTGCTATTCCCGATGACTTTCAGATTGTTCATCCTGAACATATTCATTATTACGACGGATTACCGAGCCAAGAAAGAGGTAATGGATATAAGTATACGTGGACGGCTGTTGACCCGGCTATTTCAGAAAAAAGCAGCGCGGACTTTACAGCCATGGTTTCGGCCCAGATACACGGCAGTGAAGAAAACTTAAAAATTTATATCTTACCCAATCCAATTAATAAACGAATGGATTTCCCGACTGCAGTAGAACAAATTAAAAGAATATCAAAAATCCTCGGCAAAGGAAGACCGACTAAAGTTTTTATTGAGAGTAATGCTTTCCAAGATTCTCTAGCTCAACAATTAAAATACCAAAATTACCTCGTAGAAAGCGTAAAAACATCGGGAGATAAAAAAGAAAGACTCAATCTTGTTAGTCCGCTGATTGAAAACGGCACCATTCTTTTTCCGCGAAAAGGAGCAGAAGAACTTATTGAACAATTGGTTAATTTTGGGATTGAAAAACATGATGATTTAGTAGATGCTTTTACCATGCTTGTTTTTAAAACATTGGAAAATAATCGCCCAATTCCAAGTATAACCTGGATTTAGTTATCAACTGATGGGGTCTGGACTCCCTAGAAGGGTTGCGGCATCCTTGTTCCAAAGGTCGAGAATATAACTAATTGAGCGTTTAAGACCATGGAACAAGCAACAATACAACCGAATACTCCCCAATCACCTATTATTGCTCCTCATATAAAGTATTGTCTGTATGCCAGGAAATCAAGCGAAACCGAAGAAAGACAAATTCTCAGCATCGATAGTCAGGTTAAAGAAATGTTAGAAATTGGCCAGCGAGACAATCTAGAAGTTGTAGAAATAAAAAGAGAATCTCATTCGGCAAAAGATTCGGGTCGGAGACCCGTATTTGCCCAGATGCTTAAAGAAATTAACGAAGGAAAGTTCGGCGGCATCCTCACCTGGGCACCAGACCGACTCAGCAGAAATGCAGGAGATCTTGGCTGTTTGGTTGATTTGATGGATCAGAAGATACTTCAGGAAATTAGAACCTACGGACAAAGATTTACCAACTCTCCAAACGAAAAGTTTTTACTGATGATTCTGGGAAGCCAGGCAAAACTAGAAAACGACAATAAAAGCGTTAATGTAAAACGCGGCTTGAGAACCAAAGTTGAAATGGGGTTATGGCCGAGCGTTGCACCGACCGGATACCTGAACGAAAAAAGAAGCGATCGAAAAGGATACGTAATAATAGATCCTTATAGATCCCCTGTTATCAAGCAAATGTTTGAAAAGGTTGCACGCGAAGAATTGAGCGGAAGAAAATTATACCAATGGTTGAAGGACATAAGATTTAAGGCAAGGAGCGGAAAACCGCTCTCCCTCAGTAACGTCTATTCGATTCTAAAAAACCCTTTCTATTACGGAACCTTTGAATTCCCCAAGAACAGCGGAAATTGGTATGCAGGAAAGCATACCCCCATAATCACGAAAGAATTATATGATAAGGTACAGGAGCAGTTGGCAAAAGAATCTCACGCAAGAATAAACAACAAAGAATTCGCTTTTACGCGACTGCTGACTTGCGGTTTGTGCGGTTCGGGTGTTACCGCCGAAGAAAAGTTTAAAAAGCTCAAAGACGGCTCGGTAAATCGTCACGTTTATTACGGCTGCACCAGAAGCAGAGATTTGAACTGCAAATGCGGATATATACGGGAAGAAGATTTAATTAAACAGCTAATAGACCTGTTGGATAAAATAAATCTGAATAAGCTCGGCGTAAAAGAAAATCTGGAAGAAGAAAGAAAAAGATACGATAAATTCAGAAAAGCCGTACTGGGCCTAAGAGAGAAAGACGAACAGGCGGTAAAAGAAATTAACATCAAGAATTACGCCAGATATGTCCTTACGGAAGGAACCATATTGGAAAAAAGGGAGCTTCTTTATAACCTCAGGAGTAAATTGATACTGAAGCATAAGGTGGTTTATCTGGAAAAATAAAGAGATTCGGGTATAATAAAAGTATAAAATTAAATATCGCCTAAACCTTATAATTCTATAAGGCATGGCACAAAAACCCATCGAAGATATTAAGCTCGTCGTCAGAGCACTCTTCGATGGGTCATATCGGGAAACCGGTATGGGTCCCGCAAGGGATCGCTGGCGGCGAGCTTTGTGGTTTCCGCCGGCCCAAAAAGGAAAATTATGAAAATCCAAAAAAGTTCAAGACATTCCAAAATTACCGGAAACTTCGGCGAGAATCTAATTTTATATTGGCTATCAAAATATAATTTCGAATGTGCGAATGTTGACCATACGGGCATAGATATAATTGCCAAGAACCCACATACAAAAGAGCTAATGGGGATTTCGGTCAAAAGCAGAAGCAGAGGCGAAGGTAAAGAAAAAGAATCCGTAAGCATCGGCAAAGAGGATTTCGATAAAATCAGAAAGGCATGTAATTCTTTCGGCTGCGTTCCTTATTTCGCCATCGTGGTAGACGCGAAAGATAAAATTTATTGCTTTATTCTCCCCTTAAAAAGGATATTGAAAATGTTTCCAGTGGGCAAAAATACTTTGGAATGGAAAATGGGAGAAGAATATTTGAACAAGTACTCTAGAGATTCAGAAATTAAAGTATTCGAGTTTACCCACAGAACTTACCGCTGGTGGAGGTAGCCCCACTTTAGAAAAGACTTAAAACAAAAAACACGAGGTGATTATAACCTCGTGTTTTTATGTATCCTTTGGATTCTAATAAAATCGTTTTGTTCTTAAAAGTTCGATGTTCTAGACGGGTACGGCTTTCGATTTCTCGAACCGTTCCCAAAATATGAGGCGTTTCGGTCCCTCGAAGGGCTCACAAGACTGCTGCCGGGCTTGGATTCGAACCAAGATATAAACCTTCAAAGGGTCTTGTCCTACCGTTAGACGACCCGGCAATGATTTACTCTTTCTCCCTGATTGTTTCAATTATAGCTAACTCTAAAGGTAGCTGCGGTATTGAAGAATATTTCATCGTATTTTCAGCTTCTAGAAAAAGACCAATAATCTTTCGCAATTGTTCTTCTTTTAAAATGCCTGCTTGTTTTTGAAGCTTTTCCAATTCTTCTTTAGTCAGGCCAGCTGCCCACCAGTTAGAACCAGCACCAGTTATCTTAACTATTAAAGCCCGTCTCAAATAATTAATCAAGGACTTGGTAAACTCCTGAGGGTCAATACCTTTTTCAACTATTTCATTCAGAAAATTAAGCGTTTCTGAAGTCTTTTGTTGCAAAAGCAAGTCGCAGAACCGGCTTATGACGTTTATTTCCACCAAACCCAGTATTTCCTTAATGGTTTCCGTTTTAATCTCCTGGGAGCCCTGATAATTTAAAACCTGTCCTAATATGCTTTCTGCGTCCCTGATAGAGCCGGCAGCGTTCAAAGCAATCAATTCCAAGGCTGCTTTTTCAATTTTAATACCTTCTTTCTTGGCAATAAATTCCAATTTTTTGACGATTTCAGCCAGAGTAAGCTTTCTGAAATCAAAGCGCTGGCATCTGGAAATGATGGTCGGAATCATCTTATGTATTTCAGTAGTCGCTAAAATGAAAATGGCATGGCTGGGAGGCTCTTCCAAGGTTTTCAAAAGAGCATTGGCTGCTTCTTTGGTCAATTGATGACTCTCATCTATTATGAATATCTTGTATTTTGACTTTGAAGGAGCGAATCTTATTCCGTCTCTCAATTCTCTCATTTCATCAATTCCCCGGTGGGAAGCAGCGTCAATCTCAATCAAATCCAAAGACCGATTTTCCATTATTTCCGAGCAGGAAGAACATTTGTTGCAAGGTTCAAACTCCCCTTCTTTTCTGTTCTGACAGTTCAAAGATTTAGCCAGAAGACGGGCCACGGTCGTTTTCCCTGAACCGCGAGGCCCGGAAAACAAATAAGCGTGGGATATTATTCCGGAAGAAACAGCATTGGTCAAAGTTTGGACAACATGTTCCTGTCCAACAACCTCTGAGAAAACCTGTGGCCTGTATTTGCGATATAAAACTAAAGGCATAATTATTTATTTTTTGATTTTTTATACAACCACCAGCCAAAGACAAAAATAGCAATAATCAGCATTAACCAGTCAAACCTTCGAAAATAAACTTCAATATTCTGCCAGTTTTCACCAGTCATAATTCCGATAAAAGTCAAAAAAATCACCCAAGGCAAAGAACCAAAAAAAGTATATAAAGAAAACTTGGCAAAAGGCATTTTAGCGATACCAGCCGGAAAAGAAAAGAAAGTTCTTGCCACAGGAATCATTCTTGAAAAAAACACACTGATGCTCCCGTATTTTTTAAACCATTTCTCTGCCTTATTTAAATCATTAATAGAAAACAAAACGTATTTTCCGTATTTTTCAATTATCGGCCTGCCTCCGTAATATCCCACAAGATAAGCAAAAATAGAGCCGATTAGGTTTCCGACGGTTCCAGCAATAACCGTCCACCACAAAGAAAACTTGTTCAAGAAAACCAAATAGCCGGAAAACGGCATGATTATCTCAGAAGGTATGGGAATGCAAGCACTTTCCAAAGCCATCAAAATACCAATTCCAAAATAGCCTGAACCTGAAATGAAATTAACGATAAAAGAACTGACAAAAGATAAAAAAGTATATATCATCTATATTATTTTAACTTGTAAAAAATCAAAAATCAAGTAGCACTTTACTCAGATAGAGACAAAAAGTTAAATCATGTGATATAATAAAAACGATGCTTAAACTATACAACACTTTAACGAGAAAAAAAGAAACTTTTAAACCGAGAAAAGACAAAAAAATAAACCTTTTTGTCTGCGGGCCAACGGTTTACGATTTCTCGCATATCGGACATGCCAGAACATACATCAGTTTTGACGCAATTGTAAAATACCTCAGAGAAACAGGCTTTGATGTTTTCTATTTGCAGAATATTACCGACATTGACGATAAAATCATTGAAAGAGCCAAAAAATCAAAAGTTTCACCTTTAAAATTGGCTGAAAGATTCAAAAAAGAATATTTAAAAGACGTAAAAGACCTGAAAATAACCAGCGTTTCAAAATACGCCAGAGCAACAGATTATATCAAAGAAATATTAAGCCAGGTCAAGCGCTTAATAAAAAAAGGATATGCTTACCGATTGGAAGACGGAATCTATTACGATATTTCCAAATTTAAAAACTACGGCAAGCTTTCAAGAAGAACTGTTCTGCAGGCAGAAGACGGCGTATCAAGAATAGACCAAGCCAAAGGAAAAAGAAACAAAGGAGATTTCTGCTTATGGAAAAAGTCAAAGTCAGGAGAGCCTAAGTGGTCCTCACCCTGGTTTAAAGGAAGGCCTGGCTGGCATATTGAAGATACAGCCATAACTGAAAAACAATTCGGCCCTCAATACGATATCCATGGCGGAGCACAAGACCTTATCTTTCCCCACCATGAAGCGGAAATAGCCCAGATGGAAGCAATATCTAAAAAACATCCTCTGGTCAAATACTGGCTCCATACAGGCTTTCTTAAGGTAGAAGGCCATAAAATGGCAAAATCTTTGGGAAACTTCATCACTATTAGAGACTTCCTAAAAGAAAATGACAGTAGGGTTTTAAGACTGCTTGTTATTAAAAGCCATTACCGTTCCCCTCTTAATTACAACAAAAAACTGCTTTCCCAAACCAAAAAAGAACTGGAAAGAATAGATGAATTCGTAGATAAATTGTCTGGAGTCAAGACTGTTGAAGTTAGTCTTCAACAGATTCTGAAGGGGGTTGAGGGAAAGTTTAAGGCGGCGATGGAAGACGATTTTAACACGCCAAAAGCAATCGCTGTTATATTTAATTTGATAAACAAAGGAAATTCTTTAATCAGTCAAAACAAGTTAACTTCAGCTGACGCCAAAGAGATTCTAAACTTTTTAAAGAAAATTGATAAAGTTTTTGATTTTATCTTTCAAGAAAAAGCAAAAGAAAAAATCCCCTCTTCTGTTATAAACTTAGTTAAGCTCAGGGAAAGATATAGAAAAGAAAACAACTGGCAGAAAGCGGACGAGATAAGAAAAAAAATACAGAAGCTTGGCTTCTGGATTGAAGACACGAAAGACGGTTCAAAGATTAAGAAGATATAAGCAAAAAAATCAGGCACCCTCCGAAGAAGGTGCCTTTAATTTAAGCCGCTGTTTATTCTTTTTTCTTGAGAACTATCTGGGGACATCTAATTGTAGCCAGCCACTGGAAATGCTCGTATAGATCTGGCGTTTTGCGCCTGTCTCTCTCCTGCTCAATTAAGGCTTTAAGGTCCATCCATTTTTGGTAGAACCAGTAGGGTTTCCACAGGTCGAAGATTGCCTTTTGATTCAGGTAACCCTTCTGTATTCCTGCGCCTATACGATTGAACGCATAAACAAGTTGAAGAAGGATTTGAACCTTAGCGGAATCTGGCTCGGGTCCAAGAAATTCCAAGATATTCTGGTCACCCATCTTCCTTAATAATTCCCTGGCCTCTTTTGCTTCGTCAAATGCACGCGCAACAAACGAAACGCTTAATAGTTGCCAAATGACATACAAAAGACAATATGTCAGGCAAATTGCGATCAAGAGAAAAACCAAAAGTATCGTGGCTATTGTGATAATCTCTAACATTCTTTTCCCCCCTCCTTTCTGATTGGAAAACAGCGGCTTAGATAACAAAACTCTAACACTATTTTTCCTTTTTGTCAAGCAATTTTCTTCTTCTGCTTACGGCACAATTTATAAAAATCAAGCACCTGGTCTGCAATTTTTGGCCAGGAGTATTTTTTTGCTTCTTCAATCCCCCATTCCCCCATCTCTTTTCTTAATTTCTTGTCTTTTGTTAAAATCTCCAATTTCTCAGCTAAAGCTTTGTAATCTTTTGCTTCAGCTAAAAACATGCTTCCTTTTCCTTTTTCCAGCACTCCTTTGTAGCCCTCGTTGGCGAAAGCGACCACTGGAACGCCGGAAGCCATAGCTTCAATTAAAACAATGCCAAAGCTTTCTCCGTAAATTGCCGGACTGCAGAAAATGTCAGCTGTTTTGTAGTATTGTGGCACATTTTTCTCTTTTGCCACTTTTTCAAAAACAACGTTGTTCAATCTGTTCCTTTTTGTCCATTGCTGACAATTGCTTTTCAAGGTGCCTTCACCCACCACAATCAATCTTAAATTCGGATAGCTTTTATTTAAAATCTTAAAAGCTTTCAACAAATAAATTAAACCTTTTCTTTCTTCAATCCGACCCAAGAATAATATATTCAGCTTGTCATCGGAAAACCTTTTCAGTTTTGGAATTTTCCCGCTGAACTCGCTCAAATCTATGCCGTTGGGAATGACGGTTTTTGGCCCTTTGTAGTTTTTAAAGAATTCCAAACAAAGAGGAGCTACGCCGATTATGCCGTCTATTTTCAATTGAACCAGTCTGTCAAAAAGATAAAGAAGCCCGGGAAAAGACATTATGAAATTGTTTTTCTCAAGATTGGCGTGAAAAGTGAGGACATTCAGAGCTTTTGAATATTCCAAAATCTGCAAAGTTGAAGGAAACCCGCAGTTGTGAAAATGCAGAACGTCAAAATTCTCTTCATCTAAAAGCTTTTTAACGCTAAAAGGATTGAAATTCAGACAGAAATCACCCTGCGTTCCTCCGACATTAAAGGGAAAAGAAGTGCCAAGCAAAATGACGTCTTTTCCGTAGTTCTCTTTTCTTGAGCGGCGGGGAGCAATAATCTTTGATTCAATGCCTCTTTTTCTGAACTCCTGGTGCAAGCCTAAAATATGGCGTTTTACTCCGCCTGGCTGCAAAAACGAATGAAAAGATATTAGTCCTACCTTCATAATTTTGAACGATGGTGAAAAATTATATCCTGAGATATATTTTTGTATTTTGACATTTAAAGTAGCGCTTGCTATATTAGACCTGATGAAGAGCAATCCTTCGAACAAAGAATTGCCGGACAAGCTGCCGCCCCAAGATATAGAGACGGAAAAATCTTTATTGGGCTGCTTGATGCTGGACAAAAACGCCATAGTCAAAGTGGTTGATTTTATTACTCCCAGAGATTTTTACAAACCAATTCATCAGGAAATTTACAATAAATGCCAGGAACTTTTTGAAAGAAGCGAGCCAATTGACTTGCTCAGTTTGGCCAGCAAACTGAAAGAATCAGGCAAGCTGGAAGAAATCGGCGGCAGCAGCTATCTGACAGAACTGATTAATTGTATTCCCACTGCCTCCAATGTTTTACATTATGCCAAAATCGTTCAAAAGAAAAGAATTCTCAGGGACTTAATAGAAGTCGGTTCGGAAGTGGCGGTCTCAGGATACAATGAGGCAGAAGATCCGGATGTTCTGCTGGACCAGGCGGAAAAAAACATATTCAGCATCGCTCAAAAAGGCCTTTCCCAGAAATTCGTAGCAATCAAAGAAAGCTTGGAGGAAGCGTTTGAAAGAATTGACCAACTGTCAAAACACAAAGGAGGCCTCAGGGGTCTGGCAACAGGATTCACTGCGCTGGATAATATACTGGCTGGCCTTCAAAAATCAGACTTAATCGTTTTAGCTTCCAGACCTTCTATGGGAAAAAGCGCTCTGGCTATGAACATTGCCAGCCATGTTGCCATTAATGGAAAAACGCCAGTGGGTCTGTTCAGCTTGGAAATGGCAAAAGACCAATTGGTTGACAGGCTGATTGCTGACCAGGCTGGAATTGACTTGTGGAGATTAAGAACAGGCAAGCTTTCAAGCGAAGGAGCTGACAATGATTTTACTAAAATACGGCATGCTTTAGGAGTGCTCTCAGAAGCGCCAATATATATTGATGATTCAGCTGTCTGCAATATCCTGCAAATGAGAGCCATGGCTAGACGTCTTCAAGCTGAAAAAGGTCTTGGCCTTATTGTCGTTGATTATTTGCAGCTGATGGAGCCGAGGAATACCAATGCCCCCATGGTCCAGCAAATGACTGAGATTTCCCGTTCTCTTAAATCATTGGCCAGAGAGTTGAACGTGCCTGTTTTGGCTATTTCCCAGCTGACAAGAGCAGTTGAGCAAAGAAGTCCCCAGATCCCTCGCTTATCAGACCTAAGGGAAACAGGCGCTATTGAGCAGGATGCCGACGTTGTTTTGTTCATTTACCGGGAAGACAGATACAGACAAGACAGCACCAGAAAGAACATTGCCGATATTATAATCGCCAAACACAGAAACGGGCCTGTGGGCAAAATTGAGCTGTATTTTGACGAAAGCATGGTTTCTTTCAGAAATTTGGAAAAACAATATTACGAGGAATAATAAATGTACTCTCGCTCCATTCAAAAATTAATAGAATTGTTTTCAAAATTTCCGACAGTCGGTCCAAGAACAGCTGCTCGGTTTGTTTTTTATCTGTTAGGCTTAACCAAAGAAGAAATTGAGGAACTGACTTCATCGATAGCTAAACTGAAAGAAAACGTAAAATTGTGCAGTTTCTGTCATAAATCATTTGAAAAAGAAGGTGAACTTTGCGAAATTTGCAATAATCCTGGCAGAGACAAATCTTTGCTCTGCATAGTTGAAAAAGAAACCGATTTAATACCGATTGAAAAAACCAAAAAATATGCTGGCAGGTATTTCATATTGGGCGGTACGATTTCCGCTTTTAAAAAAGCAGAGCTTAAAAAATTAAGGATAAGCGAACTCTTAGAAGCAGTTAATAAATCTGAGATAAAAGAAATCATTATCGCTTTAAATCCGACAACAGAAGGAGAGACCACTGTTTTGTACTTAGAAAGGACTTTAAAGCCTTTAAATAAAAAAATAAGCCGCTTAGGAAGAGGCTTGCCGGTCGGCGCTGAACTGGAATACGCAGACGAAGAAACATTGGGAGCGGCTTTTGAGGGAAGAAAATAAAAATCAGGATGTGCTTTGGATTTGAGTAATCTCAACTTCTGTAAAAGGCTGTCTGTGGCCTTTTTTTACTTTATAGCGCTTTTTCGCTTTGTATTTGAAAGCAATAACTTTCTTAGCTTTGCCGTGTTTTAAAATTTTACCCAAAACTTTAACACCTTTTAAATGAGGCATGCCGATGTCCACTTTTTTATTCTTTTCCAGCAACAAAACATCGTTAAAAGTAACTTCGCTTCCCTCTTTTTTCTCAATCTTTTCAATTTTTATTTTATGTCCGGGAGAAACAATATATTGTTTGCCTCCGGTTTTAATAACAGCTAACATATTATTTATTCTTCTGACGGAGCTTCTATTTCTTTAATTTTTATCTTAGATTCTCCATCTGTAATTTTTACCACATCTTTATCAACTTTGGCAAGCTCTTTACTCGCCCTGTTATAGCTGCTTACAGTCGTTGATAAATGCTCTCCTATTTTCTTCATATACTCGCTATAGGTTACCATATGGCGGCCTAATCTTTCCACCTCCTTTATTATCTCCTGAGCTTGCTCAGATATTTTTTGGTTTCTTAATCCCTGTAAAACAGTTTGCAGATAAGCGAGGAAAGAAGTCGGAGAAACAATCACCACCTTCTTTTTGCTCGCGTAATATATTAAATTATTCGTATCTTCCGTCACCGCGCCGATTTTATTTATAAGCAAATCATAGAAAACAGCTTCAGAGGGTATAAACATAAATGCGAAATTCATTGTTTTTTCTTCGGGTTTCACGTATTTCGCCGTTTCGTCTATTCTTGACTTAATATCTGCCATGAAAGAGCTTTCATATCTTTTTTTCTCGCCAGGATCATGCGATTCCAAAATTCTGTTATAATTTTCCAGACTGAATTTTGAATCAATGGGAATAACCTTTTTATCTACGAAGACCGCCGCATCCACTATTGTTCCGTCTTTAAAAGAATACTGCATTTGATAAGAGCTTGGCGGAAGAACATTCTTTAATACGGTTTCCAGATAATATTCTCCCAAAACACCTCTTTGTTTGGGATTTTTTAATATGTCCTGGAGATTTTGAAGCTGGTCGGCGAAACCAATCACCTGCCGGTTGGTATCATCTAATTTTGTCAGTTTTTCAGTAACGCTGCCTATAATCTTGGCGCTTTGGTTGAATTGAGTTTGGATGGTTCTTGTTGATTCCGATAATTTATTATCTAAAACCTGATTCATGTGATTCAACTGCTGCATTATTAAAGAACTTTCCTCTTTATTAGAACCTTTCTTAATTAACAAAAAAATAACTATTATCAAGCCGACAAAAATTAAAATTAAAAATGGAAGCATTAATTGTTCCATAACGGCATTTACTTTACCATAAATTGCTGCTGATTGCAATTATTTTTAAAATAATTATTTGACTAAAATTTCAGTTATAAGAAAGACGATATAAAGGCCAAGTAAAAAAACAGCTTCTTTCCGGGTAATTTTCTGGCCGGTTCTCACAAACGTCAAAAAGGAAAGCGCTGCCAAAATAAGGAAAATTCTGGCAATGGCAAAAGGCGAAAAATCAGCAATCTGTATGGGGCTGATTAAAGCAACTATTCCTAAAACCAAAGTGGCGGCCACGATAACCGAACCCATCAGGTCTCCCAACACCAGCCATCCTTCTCCCTTTTTAGCGGAAATTATGGAAAAATACGTTTCAGGCAGACAGTTACCCAAACCGACTATTAAAATACCGATTAAAGCCAAAGGTAAGCTGAAATAGTCAGCAAAAAAAGAAGCTGAAATAACTATTCCCTGAGCAGCCAATAAAATCAAAAGAATGCCGACAATCACCACGCTTCCGCTCTTTAAAATATCTTTTAATTGCTTGCCAATCGGGTAAGGTGGCCTATCATAAACCTTTTGGAATCTTTCGTCCTTTGAAAACAGCCAGATAATATACATAGCAAAGAACAGAATGAGGATTATTCCGTCGATTCTTCCCAATTTTCCGTCTAAAATCAAAAGTAAAGGCAAAACCGCTATCACCAGAGTGAATATGGAGGACGTTTGGATGGTTTTGCTGGCAGCTGGTATGCCTTTGGCAAACAAAGCAGCCAGAGCCAAAACCAAGGTCAAATCAGCTAGGTTTCCTCCGACAACGTCGCCAAAAGACAACTCCGGAATCCCTCTTAAAGCAGCGCTGACACCGACAAAAAGATTGGGTAAAGAACCGGCAAAAGCCATGATAAAGAAAGCAACGACAAATTCTTTCCAGCATAAAACCTTGGCTATTTTTATCAAAGCGTTGATCAGGTATTTACCGGCCAAAGCAAGCAGGCCGCAGGAGATAAGAAAGATTAGTATGTATAAGAATATCATCGCTTTATAAAATATATTATCTCATAAATAATGCCGATTAGAAATATCAAAATCAAGGGATAGACCAGCAAACATTTGAAACTTGATTCTTTAAGTTTAGTATAAGACTTTTTGCACATCAAAAGAATGAGAATGCCCTCAATTCCCAGCATAACGCCACCGATCAAAGAGATTATGGTGATAAAGCTTTTGATGCCGATTAAAAAGAGAATTAAGGGAACAAAGCAGGTAATTGCCCAAGCTAATTTCTCATTGATTTTCAAATCAAAATGGAAAACCTTTTTCAAGGTCAGACCCAAAGCGATAAAAGAGGTAAAGGTAGTCAAGATGCCAAAACAAAAAGCCAAAGAAACCATTCCGTTTCCCAAAACACTTCTCAGTCCGGACAAAGCTGACTCAGTTGTTTCGGGACCGGTAATTCCCAGAATCAGATAAATGAAAAAGAGGTAAACGATTATCGGAATGAGAATGGCTGCAGGAATTATTTTCAAAATCAATTTCCTTTTTTCGCCCAGCATTTCTTCTGCTTCCGGAATCATAGTTGCTCCCCAAAGGCAAAAAAGAATAATGCCGTAAGGTAAAAACAGAAACGATTTATCGGGAGCAGTAAAAAGATTGCTAACAGTCAAGAATTCCTTGCTTTGAAAGAATATGATAAATAAAATCAAAAAAAACAAAAGGAGTCCCCAAAATTCAACTTTAGCAATCGCTTTTATGCCGGAGAAAATAAAAAGAGCTCCGGCAACAAAATATAACAGGGTGTAGATCAATGAATTTCCGCCGAAAACAGGCGAAGCCAGTTCAGAAAGGAACTCTCCTCCGACAATTAAATAAACTAAAAGAGCGCCCAAAATGCCAGCGATCGTTGAAATATATGCTAAACCCTGGCCCCATTTTCCCAGATAAAGCTTGGCAAAACCAGGCATCCTTTTAAAATCAGGCGTTTTTAAGACCAACTCTCCAAAAAACAGATGGACTACCATTACTAATCCACCCAATAAAAGAAAATAGCCGAGTATAACCCAGAATCCCACTTTTAGGGTAATGTAAGGCAAAACAAAAAAGCCCACTCCAATGCAAGTTCCGGCAATAACGGCCAAAGCGCAGGCAATTTTCATAAGCGGCCCCAACCGGATTTGAACCGGTGTTACCAGGATGAGAACCTGGCGTCCTAGGCCACTAGACGATAGGGCCAAAAGCAGAGAAGGTGATGATCTAATTATCTCCTCGCTTTTCCGTCAAGAAACTGATGAAAAATTGCCATTGGGTCCCTCCTCTTATTTAACTCTTCGACAATCTGCCGATTTATCTCTATAATCTGGGTTTTTTCCAGGGATAGAGTTAATCCGGTTGTTATAAAATTATCAACCTTCACATCGAGATGTCTGATTTTTCTGGCAAGTTTATTTTTCTCAGTTTCGGAAACATCTGGTATCTCTTTTTGTCTGCGTTGTTCGTGAAGCAACCGACGGTATGTTGCTATACAATAGATATTAGCCTTGAGCCATTTGCGGGTTTGCGCCCCTTGTAGTTTTTCGGCTGTTATCATCGCATCACCTCCTTTTTGAATTATTTTTGATCATCACCTCCCTTTTTATGATAGTATGAACCGTTTTTTAATCTAACATAAAAGTTAAGTATTGTAAAACCGCGAAGTAAAATAAAAAGTCCTCCCGATGAAAAGGAGGACCTCAACTTAATTTCGTTTCTTAACCCTGTTTTTTATGGCTGGATAAAAGGGATCTTTTGAGTTTTAAGCCGATTTAGCAAATAAGCGGCTCTTTTTCCAGTATGGCAGCAGGCCTTCTTTAGTCTTCCGTCTCCATTCCTCTTAAAATGGTGTAGTGCGCCACAGCTACATTGTACCCAGGCAGCATCAGCAGAAACCTCTTCCCCGCATGTACATAACAGCTTTGGATTGTTCGTTTTTTTCGGCAATTTCTCCCCCTATTTTTGTTTTATTATTAAGAACTAACTAAAAGAACTCACTAAAGAACGATAGTATACTAACCTTTTTTCCAATAGATGTCAATATCTCCCTTTGAGCGATTGGGAAATCTCAACCAGGTTCAAACCGAAAACCGTGCCGACGCAAACAGCTGACAAAACAGGATGAATCTGCTCTTCAAAGCCGACATCAGTCAGAGCAGCTGTCCAAAAAGGAACAAAGCCACCCTTGTAATTGACTTTAAAATTTATTCCGCCGTTCAATTTAATGTCAGAAGCAAAAACATCGTTTTTTTCGTCAAATCCAAATTTTAATGTTTTGAAATCAAAAAGATCGTGAATTGCTTTTATCTTTTCATCGTCTGCCAAAATCGGCAGTTTGGAATGTTTGATAAAAAAGGAAAGCTTATTAACGTCCTTTTCTTCCGTTTCAAAAATGAAAACATCCTTGCCAATTTGAAAATGTTGGCTTAAAACCCGCAGGATGATTTCTCCGGCTTTTTTTCTTCTTTGGCCGACAATAATAACCACTTTCGGCTTTTTAAAGAAAAACTTAATCTTAATTAAAAATTTATTCATTGTCTGAAGGTATTTGGTAATAGTCAAGAATCGATTTTGCCAGCTCGCGGAAAACAGGCACAGCTGAATATTCCGCTGTATTGGCTTTCGGATTGTTCAATTTCACTAAAATGAGGAATTGCGGGTTAAAAGCAGGGACAAAGCCGACAAAACTCTGCCAGGTTTTGTCTGAATAGCCTTTTTTGTCTATTTCTAAAGCAGCAAAAGATATCTGGGCTGTTCCTGTTTTGCCGGCAATATAATATCCTGGAATGCCAGCAGACTTGGCATAGCCGTTTTCAACTACGCTGACCAGCATGGCTGTCAGCTGATTGGCTGTTTTCGGAGAAATAACCGGCTCTTCCTCTGTTTTCGGCTCTGTTTCTAAAACATCCTCGCCTTGCACTATCTTTTTAACGAGAAACGGTCTTACCAGCTTTCCCTCATTGGCAATAGCGCCGTAGGCCCTGATTAACTGAATTGGCGTTACTTCAATGCCCTGGCCGAAAGAAGCTGTGGCAAAGTTTATCTCGTAGCCCTTTTTAAATTCCTTGTTTTCCGAATAAACTTCATCAAGGTCAATGCCTGTCGGCTTGAAAAAGGAGAATTTCTCGATATATTTCAAAAAAAGATTGTCTCCGAGCTGCCTTTCAACAAAAACAGCTCCTGTGTTGATTGATTTTTCCAGCACTTCTATTATTGATCTCTCTCCCCAGACCCTTTGGCCATAGTTATATATTGTATACCCTCCGATTTTCACTGAACCCGTATCAATGTAAGTGGTTTGGGGAGTGACTTTTTCCTCTTCTAAAGCTGAAGCTACGGTAATCGGCTTGAAAATGGAGCCTGGTTCAAATATATTTTGCGTTGCTCCGTTTTTGAAAATATTAAAATCAGAAACTAATGAGTACTGGTTGGGATTAAAATTAGGGAAATTGGCCAAAGCCAGAATTTCACCGGAATCAGGATCAATAACAATAATTTCTCCTCCTTCAATATCAAGATCTTCTTTTGCTTTGGCTAAAAGCTCTTCAGCTTTAAACTGGATGAAATAATCAATGGTTAAAACAAGGTCGCTCCCTTTCTGGTTTCTTTTCCCTTTTAAAACATCGTCATAATAACCTTCTATGCCGTATTGGCCCTGCAAATTGTTGTCTATGAAGCCGATTAGCTGAGAGGCAAAAGCTTCCTGAGGATAATATCTTCCTGTTTCCTTGCCCAAATAAACTCCTTTCAAATCAAGCTCGTTTATCTTCTGGCTTTCCTCATCAGTTATCTTTTTCTTAATAACCTCGTAAACATTGTCTTTTCCCAGTTTTTCCAAAATAGCATCCTTATTCAAAGAAAGAGCCTCAGATAGTTTCTCAGCTGTTTCATCTTTTTCTGATATTTCTGCCGGAGAGGCAAAAACCAACGGCCAATCCATATTTATGGCCAAAGGTTCGCCATTCTTAAAAAAAACCTCTCCTCTTTCTCCGGTAATCTCCTCTTCAATGGCGAACATTCCCTGGGCTAAAGCCTTGTAATAGTCGCCTTTAATAATCTGGATATAAAAAAGGCGGCCGACAATGGCCATGCCAAAAATAAGCATCAGTCCTAAGATAATATTAATTCTCCAGCGAATCATATTTTCTTACTTTGCCAAGGCTGTGGTTTCCAAAACGCGTATATATTCTATTTTCCCCGCTCTTTCAAAGTTCTGGACGTAATTGCCCATGTTTTGCAAGGAATCAGCTTTAGTCAGGTTGATTTCCAAAAACTTGTTTTCCTGCGAAAGCTGATTCATCATTTTTCCATACTTGCTGACAGTATACACTTCCGAAGTGTATACATTAAGCAGATAAACACAAGTAATCAAAAGAGAGAAAATTATTGTCAGAGCAAACGCCAAGAGAAACTTCAAGCTTAAATTCATCTTGAATCTGACAGAAGGCATTGAAATCGGCAGACTTGAAACTAAAGAAGATTTGTTCATATTTTTATTGCTACTCTCAGTTTTCCGGACCGAGAACTGGGATTAATTTTTATTTCTTTTAAACTTGGTATTATCGGCTTCTTAGTTATTATTTTTAATGCGTTTTCTTTTGATTTTTCTTTGAAAAAGTTTTTAACTATTCTGTCTTCAAGCGAGTGAAAGGAAATCACTGCTATCTTTCCTCCAGGACTGAGAATCTCTGTTGCCTGGGAAAGCGCTTTTGCCACATTGTTTAATTCGTCATTGACCGCGATTCTCAAAGCTTGAAAGGTTCTCGTGGCAAAATGGATCTTTGGATATTGATGCTTTGAGGGAACAGCTTTTTTGACAACAATGACCAGCTGAAAGGTTGTTTTAATTGGCAATGCTCTTCTTTCTTTTATGATTTGCCTGGCTATTTCCCCGGCGAATTTCTCTTCTGAAAACTCTTTAAGTATTTTCTCAATATCCTGTTCTGACCAGAAGTTTATTATCTTCTCGGCAGTCAAAGGATTTTTAAGGTCGTATCGCATATCCAGAGGCTCGTTTTTCAGAAAGCTGAATCCCCTGCCTGATTCTTTAAGATGCCAGCTAGACATGCCCAGATCAAAAAGAATTCCTTTAATTGACTTAAAGCTTTCTTTTTTAACGATTTCTTTTAAATGAGCGAAGTTGTCGCTTACCAGCATCAATCTGTTTTTCAGTTTTGCTTTCTCAACTGTTGCTTTAAGCTGCAGGACGATTTCCTGGTCCCAGTCAATGCCCAGCAGTTTTCCTTGAGGCTCTGTTTTTTCCAATATTGCCAGAGCATGGCCGCCGCCGTTTATCGTGCAGTCAATAAAATTCTCATTTGGCTTCGGGTCAAGGCTCTGAAGAACTTCTTTTTGAAGAACCGGCATGTGAACCATTATTTTTTAAACTCCAAGTTCTTTCAGACGTTCTGCTATATCGCCTGCCGCCATTTCCGTCTTCTTTTTGTATTTTTGAAATTCCAGGTCGTCCCAAATTTCAATCCTGTCGTAAAGCCCGACGAAAACAACTCTTTTTTTCAGTCCTGAATAATTTTTTAAATAATCAGGAATCAGGATTCTTCCCAGATTATCAAACTTCACCTCCATTGCTCCACCAAGCATTAACCTGGCAAAGCTTCTGGCATCAGCCTGGGCCAAAGGCAATTGGGATATTTTCTTTGCCAATTTTGACCACTCTGTTAAAGGATAAAGGAACAAGCATTGGTCCAGTCCCCTGGTAATAACTGCTTTCTTGCCTAAAAGCTGCCTGAATTTAGACGGCACAGCCAGTCTTTTCTTTTCGTCTATTGAATATGTGTATTCTCCTGAAAACATGGTTATCCACAGAAGTGGTCGGTTATCTACATACTTTTCCACAATTTCCCACTCATATTCTATTATTACCCACCAGTCATTCCAAGTCAACCACAATATTCCATTCAATAAACAGCTTAAAATAAGAACAAAACAAGATAATTGCCTTATGTTTTTCCACAGAAAATCCACAGCCCCAAAACAAAAACAGCCAATTAAACTAAAGGCTGTTATATATATGAATAAAAACGCCTTATTGTTTTACAACCAAGCTGAAGTCATCAGGATTAATTTCCACCTTGCCTCCTCTTTGTATCTGACCCGATAAAACAGCAGAAGCCAGAACATTCTCCACTTTGTCCTGAATTGTTCTTTTCAGTTCTCTTGCGCCGAAAGTCGGATTATATCCCAATTCAATTATCCTTTCTTTGAGAGGCTCGGTAATGACAAACTCAATGTCTTTTACTTTTAAGTTTTTCTGCAGTTTTTTCAGCATCAAATCAGAAATATCTAAAAGATTTTCTTTGCTTAAAGGCTTGAAAACAACCACTGCGTCAAACCGGTTGATGAACTCAGGACGAAACTGGCCTTCTCCGAAAAGATAATCCAGCATTTTTTGCTTTAGTGTCTGCCAATCAGTATTTTCTTTCAAAGCTTTCAGAATTATCTGGTAGCCGGCATTGGAAGTGGCAATGATTATTGAGTTTTTAAAATCAACTTTTCTGCCCAACCCGTCTGTCAGATGGCCTTCGTCCAGCACCTGCAAGAACAGATTCAGAATATTGGGATGAGCTTTTTCTATTTCATCTAAAAGTATCAAAGAAAAAGGCTTTTCCCTTATCTGGGTGGTCAAAAGCCCTTCTTGGCCGGGAGAACCGATCAAACGAGGAATATCTGTAACATTTTGAAACTCTGACATATCAAGCCGAATCATTTTAGTTTCAGAACCGAAATAAATTTCAGCCAAAGCTTTGGAAGTTTCGGTTTTGCCGACGCCTGTCGGCCCAAAAAACAGAAAAGTGCCCATCGGCCCTGACCTGACAGTAATTTCCGCCCTTGCTCTTCTCAAGGCAGCGGAAACTTCCTTGACTGCTTCTTCCTGATTGATGATTCTCTGGTGAATCAGACTTTCCAGGTTAAGAAGAATCTGCTTTTCCTCTTTTTCTATTTCTCCAACCGGAATCTGCGTTTTCTCAAAAACAATGGCAGCTATGTGTTTTGGCAAAAGAACTTTGTCTTTTGTCTGGTTGAGGTGAACTATTGCCTCGTCAAGCAAATCCATTGCTTTTTCAGGAAAAGGAATGGCTGGCAAATACTTGGAGCAGTAAACAATAATGTCCCGCAAAGCAGGATAAGAGATGAACTTCCTGTTTCTGGCTTCCAATCTCAAAGCCAAATCTTCCAAAAGCATTAAAGTTTCCTTTTCAGAAACTTCGGAAACTTCAACTTTCTCAAATAAAGACAAAACGCCGGAATTCTGTTCGATGTTTTTATGCAAACCTTCAAAAGTGGAAATGGCTACAATCTGGAAAGAAGGATAAGCAAGATACGGAGCAAGCACCCCTGAAATATCTATTACTCCGGGTCTGGAAACTCCGCCGACAAAGTTATGAAAATCGTCTATAACCAAAACAACGTTGCCAGCTGCAATCACTTCCCTGAAAATCCTGTCCAAAGTAACTTCCACGTTTTCAAAAGATTGTATTTGAGCCAAGAGATTGTTCAAATCCAGCTGGACAAATCTTTTGTAATTTACCTCCGGCATGCTGTCTCCGAAAGCGCTTCTTTTTGCCATTTCATGAATCATGCTTTTTCTGCCCGAACCAGATTCCCCGACTATCAAAACATTATTCGTTTCCCTGCCAGCCAAAATCCTTTCCATAGCAGCTATCTCTTTTTCATGGCCAATGATTTCCGAAAAACCCCGTTTTCTGAGCATTTCCGACAAATCAATTGAAAAGCGGTCTAAAGTCACTGTGTATCCTGAAGTCCATTCTTTTGCCAAAGAGCCTTTTTTAACCAGGTTTTTCCACTCCCAGAATCTTTTCATTTCTTTTATCTTTGTCTGCAGATTCTCCAGCCACCAGGTCAGATTCTCAATATCCTGGAATTTAAGCTTGTTGTCGATTAAAATTCTTTTAAAAACAAAATCATTTTCAGCTAAAGCTGATATAATATCGCCTGTTTCAATATTCAAATGTCCTTTCTTTTGAGCCACTTTCAGGGCCTTAACAATTGTTTTTTTGAAATCTTCGGAAAAAGCCAATTCTAAAGAGCTTTTTCCTTTTTGCTCTGAAATAATCTGTTTAAGAAGGTTCTTTATCTGTTTTACGCTCAAAAGCGCTCTCAAAAATATGAAATTGGCATACCGGTCATTGCAAAGAAGAAAATAGAAAAGCAAAGTTGAAGTGACCTCATCAAGCTTCTTTCTTCTGGCAAAATTAATGGAATCCAAAACAGCTCTGGCTGCTTCAAAACTTAAAAAGTCAGCCAAATTATATTTCTCCATATTTTCCAGTTTAAAAGAAGAAATAGAAGGATTTTTGACTTTTGAATTCAAAAAAGATACCAATATCCAGCAGATTAAAAACAAAATCAAAGCAATTATCGAAAAACCCAAAAACAAGGACTGGCTTTTCATGCTGAATGCGTCAGTCAGAAATCCGTAAAGGAAAATCGGCAAAAGAACAATGAAGAAAATTAAAAATAGTTTCTTCAAAATCACGGCCAATCTGAAAAACAGATTTCTTTCCCAGAATAATGAGTGGTAAATGGCAGTATTTTTAAAATCAAAATTGAAATCAGTTGTGTTCTTCATAATAAAACCTTGAAACCGAAAACCAGTCCCATAATTAAAAGAGCGGGCAGTATCAGCCAGCTGACAAAAATTATTGCTCCGACAAGAACTATAAAAGCTTCTATTAAAAGCCCGACAGCTATGAGCACACTTCTGACCATTGCTCCCAAAATGCGGGAGAGCAGATTGGAAAAGAAAACCTCAACGTATCTTTTGATGTCAAATCCCCTTCCGTAAGACCAGCTGTATCTTCTCCAATGAGAGAAAAATGTTTTAATCAGCAGAACAACTGAAAAATAATTGAAATTGAACAAAAGAAAGTTTTTCCAAGCTTTTAAAATCTCTTTGGGAACGTCAAAAAACTGCCAGCAAAGCCATTGGATGACAATATTTTGCTTAAGATAAACGTTAAGACTTTCCATTAAATGCTATTTCTTGATTAATTTTATGCCGAGACTGGAAATCTGTGTACCGCCGAAAACCAAAATGAAAGCCAGTATTGACCAGCTAGCCAGATTGAAAAGCCTGGCTATGTAGCCAACAGGCAGAAATCCTTTTAATTGCTCGTTGACCATTTCCTGCATTTGGGCTTGTATGTCAAGAACGCCCGATTTATTAACGGCAGTTTCTTGTTGCGGCGTTTCAAAAACCTCCGGAAAATCAGCTTTGACAGTAAAGATATTGTATGAAGTCAACAGTGTCCAGCCAATAATAACCAGACCGACCACTAACAGAATCCAGCCGCTTATCTTTGCATAGTTCATATAATTAAGTTTAACTCTTTTAAAGTGTCTTCCGGAATAATCGGCCTTTCATTGATTGGTGTTCTTCCGGGATAACGCCAAGCGGAAATTATCTTAATTCCTTTTGGCCTTTTCAATACAACATACATTGTCCAGGCCTCGCTCGGATGCTTTTTTGTCCCTGTAATCTGCATGGCGGCAATGGTATTGGGAGCTATTCCTTCTTCTATTCTATTGGGTTTGCGGAAAATTCCCAAAACCCTTTTCTCCGAAAAACGATACTGCCTTAATTTGTTTTTTGAATGCTGAGTCCAGAATATCTTCTCCTTATCGTTCTTAATGAATTTCATAGGTGATGGAAACCGTCACTTCTATTTTATTCTCTCCGGTTTCAATCTGCGGCGTGGCTGGCACTGCTTCTCCTCCTCCCATTCCTAAAGCAGATTCTTTCAAATTAACATAGTAAGGAAGATCTGTGCTTTCGCTGAAATTGCTTATTCTAATTAACCTGAATCCCAGTTCTTTGGCCAGTTCTTCTGCTTTGGTTTTTGCTTTGTTGATTGCTTCTTCCCTGGCTTGCTTTTTAAATTCGTCCTGCTTGTCAACTGTAAACTGCAAATTACTGACCTCGTTTGCTCCAACAGAAGTGCCGCCTTCAATGATTGTGCCGATTTTACTCATATCCCTGATCTTCACTTCCAGGGTTTGGGTTATTTCATAGCTTACCAAAACCCTTCTTCCGGAAGGATAATAAATATCACTGTCATGCCACTCATAACGGGGTGAAATATTGAAAGCAGTTGTTTTCAAATCATTTTCTTCCACTCCCTGTTCTTTTATGAAAGAAATAACATCGTTCATTTTCTTTGTGTTTTCTTCCATTGCTTTAGCCACTGTCTTTTCTTCGGTTACCACGGAAAAGGAAGCCAAAACCAAATCAGGCTTGGTATATACTGTTCCTGTTTCAGAAACAGTGATTGTGTTTTCCGTTTCTTCCAGCTTGTTCTTGACATCAATGGCAAAGGAAACAATCAAGACAACTAATAATAATCCGAATATTACAGCTAATACACTTTTAACTCCTTCTCTTAAATTGCACATATTTTAAAAAATTAATAATTATCCACGACCTTTTAATATTTTACCACATTCCAAAATAAAAAGCACGGCGTAAGAATTGATGAATTCACCGTGCCTGATTAGTATTTTTTTTATGTCGATATTTGGTAAAAATTGCCCGTGCCTGCCTTATAGCAGGCTTAAAAAATCTCTGAGGGATCCAATTAAGATCTCCCTTGGGAATGTAGTCCCCAATCCATTTGAAATAAAGAAGGAAGGTTCCATTCTTTTTAGGACCTTTTTGGCTAAAAAACATTTTAGCTTGTAATCCTTCAAATTTCTCGCTTGTGATGACAACCGTTAAAAGTTCTTTACTTTTGTCTCCATCTTTGAAAATAAGATCAACTTTTTCTTTCATTGCTCTTTCCTTTCTTTCTTTATTTTAAAATTAAGGTACTATATTAGTATATCAAATTATTTGAAAAAGTCAAGTTCAAAATAATGAGGAGCTGATGCTAAAAACATCAGCTCCTTTGGAGAACATGAAAAGATTATTTAATCTTCAATCCTCGTTTCTTCCGGCAAGCCAAGCAGGTGCCCGCATAAGGCAGGGCGATAAGCCTGTCTTCGCTTATTTCACCGCCGCAATCCACGCAGATGCCATAGGTCCCTTCTTTCATCCTTTCTAATGCCACCACCAAGTTGTCGCGCAATTCTTTTGTCGCTTTATGGTTTTGTCTGGCTACCGCTTTCTGGTTTAGGGCACCTCCTTTCTCGAATTCTTCGTCTCCTTTGCAAAAAGTCCCGTCATCCGAATGTGTAAGAAGTTCCTCCACTCTTTTCAGATTTTCTTCCAAGTGGCGCCGGTTAGAAACCAAGACTTGTTCGTTGACCATTTTTTCTCCTTCTTAATTACTATAAATTTTGAAACGCTGATTTTTAATGTGCTATAAGGGGCATCACCTCCTTTTTTTGTTTAATTTTATAACTATACACCAAATTCTCAAAAAAGTCAATGGTAAAAGCAATATATCCTCCTCTAAAGATTTATCGCTCTTTGCAGCCATTGTCCGTACTGGCAATCCTGGCTGTGAGGAGGCGGTGAAACTCTTTTCAAAAGAGTTACTGCTTCCCTGAACAATTGAGGAATGTCAGAAGGGTCTGTGTCTATTTCCTTGATTTCCTTTCTGAAAGGCAGCCTGTCATTGAATCCGTTCTTTTTATCAACGATATAAAAAGCAAGATATCCTTTTCTGGTTGTTGGAAAGCCGTTTTTCTCCAAAAGATAAGTATATATATCCATCTGTATTTGGAAACGGTCATAGACATTGGCCACAGTGCTGCCGGTTGATTTGTAGTCCAAAGGAGCCAGCTTTCCGTCAGGAAACTCCAGAATATCGTCAACAGCGCCGAATATCGTCGCTTCCAATTCTTCGTCAAAATATCTAATTCCGCTGAAATTATTTCTCCACTGGTTCAAAAGCTCCTGGTTTTTAAAAAGCTTTGCCGGAATATTGTGAGCTAAAAGCAAAGGATGCTGTTCTCCTCTTTTTCTGTAGCTGTCAAACTCTTCTTTTAAAAGAAGATCAACAGCCATATTCAAAGCGTAAGGATAAGGCTGAGGTCTTTTGATACCCATTTTCTTATCCAGCCAAAAACAGCAAGGGCATTCTAAATACAGATTCAAAGAACTGGGAGATAATTTTATCGGTTTGTTATCCATATTTATTAAAAATTGATTGGTATTTCTAATTGGTCATCGTTTTCCGGAAGACCTGAAGGATTGTCTTTTTCAAAAACGATTGTTCCTTTTCCCTTATCAGGAGTCTGAAATTGCAAAATTGCCTCAAAGGCGACAAATTCTTCTGTCATCCAATCAGTTTTAGCCTGGGCAATAGCTGAAGCGATTTCTTCTTCTTTACCATTATAAAGCTTAATCGGAAAACTGGCTTCAAAAAACCAATATCCCCTTGCTTGGCCTTTAATATTCAAAGGGCTAGTGATTTTTTGGTTGGGCCTGGGATTTTCAACTCTGATTAAGTCTAATTTTTCAATCTCATTGCCGATGTCTTCTGTAAAAGTTTTTCCATCGTCTGTCCTGCATTGCCTGGGATACGATTCCATAACCGGATATCCTGCTTCTGCGCACTCTTCAAAAGAATTAACAACAGAGGTCGGTGCTTCGACCGTCTTATGGTTCAAAACAAAAAAGACGACAACAAAAACGATTATTAGAGCTAAAATAAAAATTAATATTTTCATTTTATTTTAAGAATCTTATATTCTTTTTCTCCTCCGGGAGTGTTAATTTTCATTGTCTCGCCTTCCTGTTTGTTCAATATCGCCTTTCCCAAAGGAGATTGGAATGAAATTTTATTATTCAAAACGTCAGCTTCTTCTGGTCCGACAATCTGGAATTCTTCTTTGCCTTCTTTTGATTTTAATGAGACAAAAGAGCCTATCTGCACTTTGTTGCTTTTTTCCTTTTCAATAATCTTTGCCTGGGCGATTGTCGCTTTCAATTCTTTAATTCTTATTTCAACAAACTCCTGCTCATCTCTGGCTGCATCGTAACCGGCATTCTCGCTTAAGTCGCCTTGGGAAACAGCCTGTCTCAATCTTTCTGAAACTTCCCTTCTTTTTTCTTTTTCCAAATATTCCAATTCTTTCTTCAGCTTTGCCAAACCGTCTGCGGTTAAATATTTTTCCATATAATTAATTAATCATCCAGATAAAAAAGTTTAAAACCGAAGCAAAACTGACCCAAAGCAAATAAGGAAGAAAAAGAAAACCAGCTGTTTTGCGGATTCTGAAAAATTGTATGGTAATAATTAATATTAAAAACCACAAAACAACAATTTCAATGAAAGCTAATCCAGGATTTCTCATGCCAAAGAATATAATTGACCAGCAAGCATTGAATAAAAGATGGACTCCGTAAAGTTTTAAAGCAAAGTTCCTGGCAATTAAATTATCTTTTTTCTGCCAAACCAGAAAAGCAGCTATGCCCATTAAAGTATAAAGGGTTATCCAAGCAGGAGCGAAAAGCCAGTTTGGCGGAGCAAAGAAAGGTTTATCAATAAAAGCATACCAGTTTTGGATACTGGCAGTTGTAAAAACAGAGCCAATAATTCCTGTCATTTGAGCAATTAAAATTGAAAAAATAGCCAGTAAGATATTTTTATTAGACATATTATTGAATTTCCAGAAGCTCCACATCAAATATTAAAGTTGCGTTAGGCGGAATAACCCCGCCTGCTCCAGCTGAGCCGTAAGCTAATTCAGGAGCAATGGTTAATTTTCTTTTCTCGCCAACCTGCATTCCCAAAACGCCCTGTTCCCAGCCCTGTATGACCTGGCCTGTTCCAAGAACGAAAACAAAAGGCTGTCCCCTGTCCACGCTTGAATCAAACTTAGTTCCGTCTTCTAAATATCCTGTGTAATGAACAGTGACTGTATTATTGTCATCGGCTAATTTTCCTGTTCCCTCTTGCAAAACCTCTATCTTTAATTGGCTTTTAGCGCAGTCTCCACGGAAAAAATCCCACTCATCGCACTGCGAACCATCGTTAAACAAGCAAAAACCTCTTTGTCCGCTTTCAAACGTTTTAATTGATATTTGACCCCCCTGTTCCTCACAGTAAACTGCTGCTGGATTGGCAAGGCCAACAGATCCGTTTTCTTCCATGATTTCCGTTTGTTCTGATCTTATCTCTTGCTCTATCCCCCCCGGATTAACCAGGCCAGTTTCATTTCCGGTTTCTGTTTGCTCTGAGCTTGTCTTTTGTTCTGTTCCCTTTTGGTAAAAACCGAAATAATACACCAAACCTGCAACGATTAATATTAAAATGATTATTAAGAGTTTGTTTTTCATATGTTTTTATTTTACTTTTTGAAATACTTCTAATCTTTTCCAATTCATGCGTTTGTTTTTAATTGTAATTACATAATTCTAGCAAAGAACCTTATTTATGGCAACAATCCAAGAAAACTGGCATGGCAAAATCTTGACAAAAAACAAATATTTGATATTATAAAATATTGCTTTTTTTACAATTTCAATTATTGAATGAAAGGAGGTAGCCAATGTCATCATCTAAAAGTACGATAATCATTGAAAGAGTAGAAGTTGAAAGGATGCAAAGTGCTCATCCCTGCCGCGTCTATAATACTCGACTCCCCCTAAGTGTTATCAACGTCCTGCCGCAGCCGAGAAAAACCTTCCTGGAAATCGATGTCCTTGGAGACGATATTGCTGCAAAGAATCTCCACGAACTGCTGAGGGTTGCTCGTTTTAACACAGAACATTGTCAGAGATATCTCAATGAGGTCAACGAGGTCTGGAGAGCAGCTTTCAGGATAGAGGAAATGGTTTCCTTTCGGGAAAACGGCGAGCTGGTCTTCTATATCCTGTTGGACGGTGAAAGAAGATACCGAAGTTGCATCTACCTGCGAGACATCGGCTGTTCTCTGTGCAGAGAGCGATTTGGACCAGGCGGCTGCTATAAACGCCACTTCGGAGATTTTAAGGTTGACGCCAGGGTGGAAGACAACATATCCCCGGATGAAGCCATTGATATACAGGCTTCCGCCAATATCCACCATCGCGTTCCGCCCCACGAAGAAGCGCACTTCTACGACTACCTGTATAAGGTCCGCAAACGCAGAAACCCCAGCTATACCATTGCCGAACACGCCCGAAGAATGGGAAAAAGACCAGAGTCCATAAGACTGGCAATGAGATTCTGCGAACTGCCGGAAAAAATCCAGGAATACATAGAGACAGGCCTGGTCAAGTGGGGCATAGGCATTGAAGCTACGCGGCTTCAGGTCCAAAGCAAACTGGACGAGAAAGAACTGGAACAGTGGATGATAAAGGCAATCACCGAAAACCTGAAGGTGCCGGAATTCCGGGAAAGGGTTGATAAATTACTTTTTAACCAGAGATACGACCAAATGTCCCTGTTCTCCATGGCAGAAGACCGCTATATGGCGAGATCTGCCGTAAGAATGGTGGTGGAACGCCATACCATTCTGGCCATCCACAGTTTCATCTTCTACCTCAATAAAGTCATTGATCTTTTCATTAAGGGAAAACTGGGAAAGAAGGACGTTCCCTTCTCGCATCGCAGTCCCGTCAAAGTCTACCGCAAATTGATTGACGTGGAAGCGAAAGTTCTCCCTTACCTGTGGCAACTGCTTCCCCAGAAAGAGCGCGAGAGAGCGAGACAGACAATCGAAGAAACCTCTGCAGTTCTTTCACGACTCGAGGCAAGTTTGCCCGAGGAACCAGAATAAAAGGCGGCTATCAACTTCGTTACTACGATAGCCGCCTTTACCATTTCTTTGACAACTTGTTGAAGTTCGTCCTCAACAGAACTTGCTTTTATTTTTTAGTTTGATATTTCAAAAACTTTTTGCTTTGAAGAAAATCCGGAAATAAGATTCACACACGAAGGAGCAATGTTAAAATATGCGGCAATTGCTTTAATAATCGCTTTGTTCGCCTTGCCGTCTTTCGGCGGTTCTTTGACAGAAACAATGAAGTTTATTTCATCTATCTTTTCTATTTTTTCTTCTTTGGCTGACGGTTTTGCTTTAACGAATATCTTCATAGATTTTTAAATCTTTTTTTCTTTGCGCTTTTTAAGAAGCCTTTGAAGTTCGTCTTTCACCGTATTGATTGCTTTGTAAATATTTTCCTCTCTCGCCTCGGATCTAATAATTTTTCCCGAGACTTTAATATCTGCTTCGGCATAATAGATTTTTCCTTTTTTGCGATGACGAGTTTCAATAGCCACCTCAAAAAATACCTCAACCGAAGTATCAGTATGAGAAATGAATTTATCTAAAGTAGCAATTTTTTCCTCAATCGCTTTTTTTATCGCTGGAGTCAATTCTAAATTTGTCGCTTTAATGGTAACTTTCATTGGATTAATATTATTCTACCAAAAAATCGCCTCTTTGGCGACTTGTTGAAGTTAGTCTTCAACAGAATTTCAACAGAATCAATAAGAGTAATTTATAATTTCTTAAAAAAATTAGCGGGTCATCAATGACTAATGACCCGCATCTCTGTTTTACTTTATTTGAGCTTTTCCGGTGTAACTGCCCAGGTGGTATAAATGGATTTGGCGCCTTTCAAAAGTTTCACTTGGCCCCGCTTAATCATTTCAGCAAGCTTCTCCTCGTCAATACGTGGATTCGTTTCAAGAAACCTGATTTTATCAAGATCGTCTGGCCCGATTCCCAAATCTATTAAAGCATTGTCAATAGCTTTTCTAAGTGTTTCTTCAGAAACAAGACCTTCGGCAGTAACCAATTGACCTGGAATTGAGATATGGGCTAATAAATCGTATTGTATGACAACTGATTCAGCTTTACCAAGAGATTTTTCAAGCAGCCCCATATCCCAAGTTATAGTTTCTCTTGGAGAAACGGTTAAGCTAAAGCCATCATCTTCTGATAGAATGCCGCGAAGTTCCTTATGACCAGCCACTAATGCAATTATCGGTTTCCGGAGTTTTTCCTGTTCTTTAGCCAGTTTTTTAATTTGAAAGTCCAACCGGCAATACTTTTTTGCCAACCGGAGAAAGCTTTGGATTTCCTTCAGCGGAAGCTCTATTTTGGATTTTACCTTTAAGGCAACTCCTGAGAGAGAAGTAGAAACAAGCTCAAGTTTCCCCTTCTTTTCAACTTTTTCTTTCATTTTATCCTCCTTAAATTGTGTAGTGTGCAAATTAGATAATTTAGAATACAAAAAAGCGACCAAGAAGTCAAGCACATAAATAAAAAATCAAATGAAAAACCTCGGACTACAGGAAGAAGCCCTTGGCGACTTGTTGAGGTCGATCCTCAACAGAATCAATAAATAAATTGCGCGGCTTATTTATTTAGCCGCGCTATGCGTTGTTTGTTCACATTCCAGCACACCCTTTATAGTCTTCCATCGTTTCCAATAATACGATATGCGAGAACTCAGGATATTTCGGTTTGCCGTCTTTATCCCGGAAAACGCAATAGGCCTCTGGAATAGCACAAAGACATTCAACTTTAAGCCCGTCTATCGTGCAGTATTGTTCGTCCCCTTCTACGATATAGGCCTTGCAGACTCCGAAATCAATTTGATAGATACGCTGCAGATAGCATACAAGCCGTCTAGCAGGCATTGTATCCCAGGCCAATATCTCAGGCAAAAGTACCATAAGTTTATCAAGCGCCTCCTTTATACTTTTGCATTGTCGCAGAGCATCAATCCAGTTGTTATCTACGATTTTATCGATTGCTTCTTGAACTGTATCCATTTTTATACCTCCAATGAACTAAAATAGCCTAACATACAGGCTGTTATAATATAGCACCTTAAAGGGTAAAAGTCAATTTATATGGCGGCTTGTTGAAGTTAGTCTTCAACAGACTATTATTTTTGGTCTTTCCGAAGCTGCCTGAAACCTCCCTTCTCTCCTTGATATTCCCGCTTTTCGTTTTTCTCGATTTTTTTTATGATCTCTTCATACCCATCTTTACCCAGCATTTCAAATAAACCCAAAGAATAAATTATTAAATCAACAATTTCCTCTGCTAGCTCATCTTTGTTATCCTTGCGATAAGCTTTTACCGCTTCCCCTAATTCTTCGGTAAGATACAAAAACTCTTTGCTGATGTCAGTAGTATTGAAATTCTTCTTTACTTTATTATCCCAAATCCGTTTTTGTATTTCTCTTAATGTTAATTCTTTCATATACTTTATTCTACTATTTTATTATCTGTTTCATCCCATTTTCCCCCTTCGGTACTTCTTACTGGAATAAACTAACCGGGGTTTTGCAAATTGCATAGTCGGAAATTCAGGAATCGTAGATACGTTCAGTTTCTTTCGGATTAACCATTCGATTGCGCGAATTTCTCCTTGTTCAGTCGGCGTCACAAAAGAAATCGCATGGCCTTTCATGCCGGCACGGGCAGTTCTGCCTATCCGGTGGACATAGTCTTCCGCTTGCGAAGGCAAATCATAATTTATAACCAATTCTATTCCGATTACGTCAATCCCCCGCGCCATAATATCGGTTGCCACGAGCACGCGATATTTCCCGGTTTTAAAACCATCCAAAGCGCTTTTTCTCTGAGGGAAGGTGCGATTTGAATGTATTTCTGCCGCCGAATAACCCATTTGCCTGATTGCCCGCGCGATACGATGGGCTCCGTATTTCGTTCTTGTAAATATAAGCGTGGGTCCAGAATACTGGGCCAAAACCTTTTCAAGCAAACGCAGTTTTGCTTCTCTGGCGACAATAAAAATATCCTGAGAAACGCTGTCAACCGTCGTACCGGTAGGAGCTATTTCAACGCTGATCGGAAACTTCATATTCGCCGAAGCAATGCTCATGATTTCCGAGGAGATCGTAGCTGAAAAAAGCATTGTTTGGCGTTCTCTCGGAACCGATCTTAAAATTTCTTTTATTTGCGGCAAAAATCCCATGTCCAGCATGCGGTCAGCTTCGTCAAGAATCAAAATATTTACATTTTTAAGATTAACTGTTTTTTGATGCAAATGGTCAATCAGGCGCCCGGGTGTTGCTATAATAATGTGCGGGTTTCTCCGAATAGACACTATTTGAGGCCTAATGGGAACCCCGCCGATCAAAACTGCGGTTCTAAGACCGAGAGAATTGCCGACTTTACGAAGTTCCGCATCAATTTGCATTGCCAGCTCTCGGGTCGGCAAAAGCACTAATCCTGAACCCTTACTGCCTGCCAAACGCTGAATCATCGGAATACCGAAGGCAAGAGTTTTACCCGTACCTGTTTGGGCGATACCCACTATATCCTTTCCCTGAATGGCAATGGGGATTGATTGGTGCTGAATGGGAGTCGGCGTCACATAACGAATCTTTTTCAAAATCTCAAGAATCCCGGGAGCTATCCCGAGACCATAAAAATTTAAATTCTGCT
>CAWBPO010000002.1:0-51553 GCA_963790795.1 uncultured bacterium
TTTAAATTAAATATTAAATACAAAATATTTAATTATTTGAGAGGATTAATCCTAAAATTATGATAGATGTTCTTCTATTTCCTTTTGTAAACGTTCTTTCAAATCTTTTAAGATTGAATGATAACTTATAGGTAAAAAAACTTTCAATTCTCCCTTTAAACCATTTTGTTGTTTTATAATCCCTAAAATCTGATTTCCTAAATTAGGAATAGATGGTATAAATTTTGTTAGTTTACTATGTGTTAAAATAAAATATAAATCAAAAAAATCACGAGGTTTTTTTCGTTCTAATAAAGCTTGTATTTTTTCAGAAACCAAGAGAGATTCTGTCAAGAAAATAACTACATAAGGAGCAATAAGCTCATTTTGGATTAACATAGTGTTGCTTATCACTTTATCTGGAGAACGGAAAGAAATCTGTAATTTTATTTCAGAATCAAATTCCAACATTTTTAGTTTTATAATAGCAAAATAGCCTCCACTGGTTTCTCCTTGAGTGCCAGGATTAACTTCTTTTTCAAATTCGATACCCTCGTTCTTAATGTCACCGAGCGCACTATCAACTAACTGATTAATTTCTGAAATAGTAACCATTCCTCCGTTTGAGGCAGAGAAATCAAGATCTTCTGAAAATCTCGGGCTATTAAAAATTATTCTTAAAGCAGTTCCTCCCTTAAAAACAATTTTCTCAGATCCTCTTTTTTTATAAAAATAGGATAAAAATAAATGTTGACAATATTCTCTTGCAATATTTCCTTCGGTTGTTTGAAGTTTTGTAGCAAGTTCTGTTACAAATTGTCGTGTAATCATATAGGTTTATAAATCTTATTAATTAAATTTAAAAACACTTTATTCTTTTTGACAGCTTTTTTAAAAAAATTCACAAAATAACCCAACCGATCTTTATTTATTTTACTTAAATCTAATCTTTCAATAAATGGTTGTTTTTTAAGTGATAGAAAATAAATGTAATCTAATAATGCTTTTTCTTTTTCTGCTATTAATATTGTTTTATTTCTAATTTTTTGCGGCTGATAACCAAAGAAAAGTCTTTTTTTGATTTTGCAATATTTAAAAACAGAATTTTTAATAGTAAATTCTCTACTTCTTTTTGTGGTAGCGGAAGTTACTATATAAACTGTTTCTGGGATAATATTGTAATAAGATAAAGCAGTTTCAAAAGAAATATAGGACGGTTGATACACTTTATTTGCGATTTCAAATTCTGTTGGTGGATTAATAGAAAAAGCATATACGCCCCTTTTTAATTTTGAAAAATGAAAGCCTTTTTTTTAGAGTTCCGACTTAAAAATGACCTTGCTGTAGTTGGTTTAATATTAAAAATTTTACTGAATTCGCTAGTAGAAAAAACAGAGATTCCTAACTTGATTAAGGCATTTTCAACTTGGCCAAGATTTATATAAGACATGAATAAGTGTGTGGAGAGCGTCAAAATGGGTGTCAGCTAGTTGCAATTTCGTTACTATTGAGCACCCATTTATACTCTTATTATATAAAAAATATGCTATTCGTACATATAGATAACTTTACCATATTTGGCACCTAAATCAAAGTGGATACAAATACTAAGGTGAAATAGTATTATTTAAATACCTTTATTTTAATATCCCTTCTGAATAACCGAACGCCTCTTCTCATCTCAAAGTTCTAAAATCGTCTGCTAGGGCGAGCAAGATAATTGAGGTTCAGCCTTAATAGACTAAACAGAGAACTTTATTTTAGTTTTCCACAGATAGAAGGTTGTTTTTTATTTTGGGACTTGTATGATAGGGAAATATGCCAAATTTCAAAAAATTTTTAAATAAAAAATTTCTTTTTCTTTTTATTTTTGTTTTAATCCTTGCTACCGGAGGATTATTTTTTTGGTGGCAAAACAGAGAAACAAAAGGAAATGTTGATGATTATATAATTAAAGAAACTGCGGAAGGAACAATTGTGGAAAATGAAAAAGCGGGATTTAGTATTAAAGTGCCAGAGGGATGGCAAATAGAAAAAATAGAAGCACGAGAAGGATCAATATTAATTCATACTTTAGACATAGAGGGTAAAGAATGGGATGGCAAAGTGGTACCTCCTTTAACCAAGGGATGTGGTATAGAAACATCAGTGGTGTATAAAAAAATGACTTTTGAAGAAATTAAACAAGAAGCTTTAGCAATCCATTGGGGGTTAAATATAAAATCTGAGGAATTTGAAGAAATTACAGTAAATAATTACTTGGCATTAAAAAACAATTTTGATAGTGAAGTTTTGGGATCTGTTTTAGTTATTTATATTCCCAGAGAAAACAAATTATACGATTTTGATCTATATTTTGCACTAGATGAAAAAGAAAAATGTATGCAAGAATTTGATAAATTTTTAGAAACAATAATCGATTAAATAGCTCTTTCAGTTCTTTTTTCAACAAAGCGAACCTCGGCTAGAGAGAGGCATATAGTTCTTTGAAAAGTAAAAACAAATTCAATAAAGAAAATTGATATTTCATCAATTTTTAAATGGAAAAATTTCTGAAAAATAGCCGTTTTTTTTATATTCTTACGCTAATTTGTTTAACGGGATTTTTGGTTTTACCGAATATTTGTTTAGCAGATGATTTTGAAAATATTACCATTGAAGAAATTGGAAAATATTTGGAATTGCCAGAAGATAAAGTTGAAAATTTATTAGATTCATTATGCATTTATTTAATTCTGAATGGTTGGATTTGGAAGTCATATCGGCTATTCAACGATGAAGAAAGGGCAGTGCCGTGCATTATGCGAGAAGCGGTAAGAATCCAGGCGTTAAATCATCTTTTAATAGATGCCCCTATACAAGTTAGCTGGGCGATAATAAAAAACGCGACAAAAATAGCTAAGCTTTTTTTAACGCAGGACCCTTCAGGAATTTTAAATGAATTGGAAAAAGAAAGCGTTGAAAAAGCAGTTGCCTACGGAATTAATTTTTTATTTGGGAATGAAATTAGAATGACGCCTGGTGCGATAGAATTAAAATATGAATCAAGAAACAGAGAAGAAAAAAAGTTATTTTTCAATACATAATAATTTATCAACCTTCTAGACAATAGAGGAGAGGTTTTAATAAGATTTTATTCTCCGCAATCCAATTGATCCACCAAAGAACATGAAGGTAGTATTGGAGGAAGTTGGGGCTCTTATACTGAATAAAACAGAATCTTCCTCCTTTTATCGTTGATATTCGTGGGCACTGTAGAGAATTATCAATGGGTTGGAAGTCCTTCAATGGAAATAGATTTCCCGCCAGACGTACCGGATTTAGGGATCAAACCTTTAAGTTTTTGGGAAAAGTATTTATTAAAGCCGATAACAAACAAAATTAAAGAAGTAGAAATATTGATAACTAAAACCGTTGGGAAAACTCCGATATTAAGCGATATTTGGGACAAGATAAGATCATTTATATCCGAAATTATTGATTTTTCTCCAGCTGATATTAGTGAAACATTACCAACTAAAGAAGAATAACCTTGTGGGTGAAAAGGCATCGGGACTTTAACAGTGAATAGAAACCACCAAAGGACTTGTTGAAGTTGGTCCTCAACAATCTAATAAGGAAGAAGCTGACGAGGATCGACCTCTCCAAGATTCTGTTGAAGTTAGTCTTCAACAGACAGAGGGGTACCGACATTGGAAAAAATGCAGGAGATGTTAGACGATATTGCAGAACAAATAGATATTGTTACCCAAAAGATTGCCGAATTAAAGGAAGTAAAAAAACAAGAAGTTGAAGAAGAAATTGATGAAATTGAGGAAGTTGAAGAAGAAGAAATTTTAGACGAAGATTTAGATAAAAAAGAGAAAGAAGATGATATTTGTTTTAAAAGCATAAATATCAACACTGCTTCAAAAGAAGAGTTGCAAAAATTAACCGGTATTGGACCGGTATTAGCCCAAAGGATAATAGAAGCAAGGCCATTTTATTCTCTTAATGATTTATTAAAGGTTAATGGAATTGGAGAAAAGACTTTGCAAGGAATAATAGAGCAAGACTGCGTTTATGCTTTGGGTTTCGCCGGCGGCGGGTCGGTTCCGCTTCTAATCCTGAATACTTCCTCTTCTCCTCAAATTACTCTTAATTATTCAGAAGAAAATCCCGTAAATAAAGAAATTAAAGTTGAACTTTCTGCTTCAAATCTAAAAAGTGCCACTTATGATGTAAAAATTTCAATAGAAAAAGAAGAAGTCCTTTCTGAAATTTATGATGAAAGAGAAGATAAATGGCAGTCTTCTCAATATTATTTAAAGGAATTCTTTTCTGAAACCTCATTTTCCGGGAATTTTAAACTAAAAATAAAAGAAGAAAAAAGCGATTTCAGGGGTGAAGCAGATATTTTTGCCAGGGTCAGAGAAAGCGGGAAAAGCAGTTATTCAGAATTTAAAGGAAAAATTAATATTACTGATCCGGAACAAGCAACTTCTACTTCTGAACAGGATGAAGAAGAACAAGAGCAAGAAGAACAAGAGCAGCCACAAGAAGCTACAACAACATTAGAAGTAGTTATTAATGAAATTGCCTGGATGGGGACAAATAGCTCGGCGAATGATGAATGGATTGAGCTTTATAATAATACAACTTCAACCATTGATATTACTGGCTGGCGTTTAATTTCTTCTGACGGCAGCCCGGACATCACTTTTTCTACATCAAGTATTTCAGCCAACGATTATTATTTACTGGAAAGAACGGATGATACAACTATTAGCAACATTTCAGCTGATTTAATTTATAATGGCGCTTTAGAGAACATTGGCGAAAGATTAGAGTTAAGAAATGCTTTGGGCGATTTGATTGATTTAGTTGATTGTTCTTCTAATTGGTTTTCTGGCAACAGTGATACAAAACGAACAATGGAACGTATTAATTCTAACGAATACGGATCCGATTCCGCCAACTGGGAGAATAATAATTTAATCATGAGAAATGGCTTGGATACTGACAATAATAAAATAAACGGCACGCCAAAAGCCGAAAATTCAGTTTCAGTTTCTTCAACAACTGTTTCCAGCTTGTCTTTTGATGAATTTCCTGAAATTACCCTAACTTATCTAGGGAGTCCTTATTTTTTTCAAAATACTTTAACTATTCCTGCTAGTTCTACTTTAGATATTGAGCCTGGAGTAATATTACAATTTAAAGGAAGCGGCCCAAACGATTATAAAAACGTCGACTTGATAGTATATGGGACCCTTTCGGCCCAAGGAAGTGAAAATGAGAAAATTGTTTTTACTTCAAACTCAGAACCGTCAGAAGGAACGGGATGGTGGGGTCAGATTTATTTTTCTCCTTCCAGTCAGAATTCTATTTTAGAGCACTGTCAGATTAGATATGGAGGCAAAAAGAGCAATAATGCTTCTATTATAATAGTTGATTCAACTTCAATTGAGTTCAAAGATTGTCTTTTGGAAAATTTTAACGTTTCCGGATTAAAATTGATTGATTCTTTTAGCCAGATAGAGAATTCAACAATTCAAAACGCGCCGGCGGGTTCGGCAATCAGTATTTCAGGGGGCGCGCCGATAATCAAAAATTCAATTTTTAAAAATACTTACAGCGGAATGATTATTGAGGAAGACAGCGAGGCAGAAGTTATTGGAAACCGTTTTGAAGAAATAAAATATTTACAAGGCGCGCTGTTCGCCAGCAACAGCTGCCCGATTTTGAAAGATAATACCGGCCAAAATAATGTTTTAAACGGAATTTATTTTTTCGGTCCAATTGCCAAAGATTGCACGCTTTATCTAAACAATGATTTTCCTTACATTGCAAACTTTCAAGTGACTAACAGCGGCAATTTAATTATTGAGCCGGGAGTAATAATAAAATTTCAGGAGCGCGACCAGATAAATATAGATGGAAAGCTATTTGCCCAGGGGTCTTTAGACAAGAAAATTGTTTTTACTTCAGTGGCTGATGACGAATACGGCGGCGATACCAACAACGATGGCAGCACAACTCAGGCGACTTCTTCTTTTTGGGATAAAATTTATTTTAGCGCAGGCAGTGAATGTTCTTTGATTAAGAATGCTGAAATTAGATATGGAGGAATTCCTAGAAGTCCAAATCCTTATCGGGGAGTGGTTTATGTTTTGGGAACAGGAGTTGAATTTGAGAATGTCTATTTTAAGAACACAGGTCCCTCGGGTTATACCCTTTATTTGGAAAATTCAAGCTCTACGGTTAGAAACTCCTTTTTTGACAATAGTGAAATAGCAAAAGGGACGGCAATTAATATTGTTGGTCAGGACCAGAATATTCTTGAGAATAATACTTTCCAAAATTTTCATTGCCATATTATGAAAGATAATCAGTGTCTTTCACCTTAGCCCCAATAAGACTGTTGAGGTTAGTCTTCAACAAGTTTTTTAACTTTGACCTCTTTTTTAATTTCTGATATATTAAAAAAACGTTCAATGAACAGAGAGTTTTTAATACAATTAACAAACACGCTTTACCGCTTGACTTTGTTTTTCCCCAAAAAAGAGCCTTTGCGGTATAAGATGAGGGAATTGGCTGACAGTTTTTTAATCAAGCCGAATGAGAAAGACCTGGAAGCTTTGGATAGCTTTTTTGAGGTGGCTTTGATTCAAAATTGGGTAAGCCCTTCTGACATGTTGGCAATTAAGAGAGAATATGCTAATTTGGTTGGAGAGCTAAAAAAGTCAAAACAGGAGAAAAAGAAAGACAATCCCGGGCCAATAAAAGTTTACGCTGAGGCTATGCCAATAATGGCAAAGCACAATTCAGATAGGCAGGAAAAAATAATGGAGTTTTTGAAAGAAAACGGCAGAGCCCAAGTTTGGCAGATAAAGCAAATTCTGCCAGAAGTCAGTAAAAGGACTTTACGCCGTGATTTTGAGAATATGCTAGGTATAGGAAATATTGAAAGAATAGGCGAAAGAAACAATACTTTTTATCAAATTAAAAATCTTGAGTCATAGGTAGGACATACATAATAGGTGGTAGGACAGAGTGTCCTACCTTCTGTAAGTTACTGTTGAAGTCTAACTTCAACAATCTATCAGATATGGCAAACTATAAAAAAAAATTCGGAAAAATATACGACCAGTGCATCAGTAAAATATATCGGTTCATATTCTTGAAAGTGAATTCTGAGGAGATTGCCCAGGATTTATGTTCAGAAACCTTTTTAAAAGGATGGGAATCATACAAAAACAACCCTAAGATTGAAAATCCTTCTGCTTTTTTATATCGGATAGCAAGGAATCTGGTAATTGATCATTATAGGCAAAAGGCTAGGATACAGTTTGTTTCCCCTGAAATAGTGCCGATTATTGACCCCAGCCAGGAAATAGAGGCAAAAGCAGCCTTGAATTCCGATATGGACCAAATTAAGATAGTTTTGGCAGATTTAAAGGAAAGTTACCAGAATATGATTATCTGGCATTATTTGGATCAGTTGTCCATACCGGAAATAGCTAAAATGACAGGAAAAACAGAAGATGCCACAAGAGTAATGCTTTGCCGGGCCTTAAAAAATCTTAGAAACGAGATTAACCGTATTCAAACCTCTTAAGTGTAATAAAACAGGTGATTTTTCGTCATAATAGTATGACCGAGAAAGAACTCATTGGCAAAATACAGGAACTCCGCCAAATCAAACCCAGAAAAGACTGGGTTCTTTCTAATAAAATCAGTATTTTAGGCCCTTCGACAAAACTCAGCGCAAGCGAAAGCCAGGATTACTTTTTCCCTTATTTCAACCAGCCTTAGTAGGCCTGGTTTCTGTTTTTGTCTTTGTCGGTTTGTTCGGTTTTGCTCAAAATTCTTTACCTGGCAATTTCTTATATTCTATAAAAAAGATTACTGAAAAAAGCCAGGCGCTTTTTGTATCGGATAAAGGAAAAACAGAATTCAGCTTTAATTTAGCTGACAAGAGACTGGAAGAATTAACCAAAATAGCGGAAAACAACCAGGTTAAAAATCTGCCTCAGGCCATAAACGAAGTTCAGGCCAGTATTTCTGAAGCAGTCAAGAATTTATCAAACAGTTCAGATACGCAAATGCTTGAAAAGCTGGCTGAATTAGGCAAGAACAAACAGAATGCCGAGCAGATTTTAGCCACTCAGATTGATTCTGAAGAATTGGACAATGCTTATAAAAGTTTGACTGAAAGCTTAATTAAAGACTTGGAAACAAGAACTTTAACCGAAGAAAAACAGGAAATATTAAGCCAGATGAAAGAGCTTTTTGAAGCTGGCAATTTTCAGCAGGCTTTGGAGCTTTATCTGGTAAATCAACAGTAAATTTGAAAATTCGCGAATCTCGTGACTAATACGTAAGGTCGCGAAGATACAAGGTCGACGCGATTGAGATAAATTATCATTAAATTAAAATTATAAAAATGACTAGTTTAACAAAGAAAATTGTAGCAATCGTAACAACAGTTACTTGCGCAGCCTGGATGATCAGTCCTGGAATCGCTTCAGCTTTAACCGCTGAAGAGCTTCAGGCTCAGATCGCTACCTTGACCGCTCAATTAGCTACTCTTCAAACTGAATTAACATCCTTAACGGGAACAACCGCTGGGTACAGTTCCAACAGATTGCACTGGTATAACCTTTACTGTCAATTTGGCACTGGGTTCCACTGGTGCTGATGTTAAATGCCTTCAGGCATTATTGAACACCGATGCAGCAACTCAAGTTGCTGCAACCGGTGCAGGTTCTCCTGGAAATGAAACAACGTACTTTGGTACTTTAACCAAAGCTGCTGTTTCTAATTTCCAGGCAAACAATGCTATTTCTCCAACAGCCGGTTTTGTTGGTCCTATAACTCGCGCCAAATTAAACGAAATATTGACAACAGGTACAACAACCCCAACAACTCCGACAGGACTTCCAGCTGGTTGTACATCAACCGCTGGTTACAGCCCAACAACAGGCGTGTCTTGTGCCACTGTAACACCGACAACTCCAACAGGAGGCGCAGAGGGTAGCATTTCAGCATTAACAGCTGCCACACCGATTACCGGGCAGACTATTTATGCTGGACAGGCTGAAATAGCGATAAATGGCCTTAATATAAAAGCTGTTGGCTCTGACGTATTGGTCAATCGTATTGACATCAAATTTATCCAGAGACCATGGCTTTATGTTCCAAAGATTACAATCACTGATGGCACAAACATCTTAGCCACCTTTGATGTAACTCAGGCCAGCACCATTGAAGTGACTGTTGGTTCAAATTACGTTGTTCGTATTGAAGGTTTGAACCTCAACATTCCAAAAGACACAACAGTATCTCTTGTTATAAAGGCTGATGTTACATTGCCTGTGGGAATATCTGCTAATACAACCATCACTTACCAGGTTCTTGCTAACGCAATTCGTGGAATTGATGGAGCTGGTTTGACACAATACGCTCCGCTTGGCAATTTAACCGCAAGAACCTTTATTATAGCGAGAAGTACTGTTGCCCAGCTTGATGTCGCTGCTGCCGCTGACAACCCGTTAGCCAAAGCAGTTGTCATCAGTGAAACAGAAACAACAGAGAATGTTGAGATGTTGAGAGCTAATGTCAAGGCAAAATACAACGATGCTATTATAAGAACAGTCGTTGTTGATTTGGTAGACGCTAACAGCAGAATAGGAGCTTTGAAGCTTTATGACGGCTCCACTCTGTTGGCTGCTACAAGCACAGCAGGCTCAGCCAGTTCTACTTTCACTGACCTTAGCTTGAGAGTTAACAAAGATACTACCAAGACATTGATTGTAAAAGGTGACGTTTTGGCTACCAGCACAGAAGGCTATGCAGCTTCAGTTTCCTTACCGGCTACTGTTACTGCAATCGTTGCCGAAGATGCTGGCGACTACACAACAGTTACAACCATTACCGGTTCAAAGGCTTTAGGTTATGCAGCTCACTTCTACACTCTAGCTCCGAGCTTGGCTTTGGTCAGCACTTCCATCACAGGAATTGCAGCAACAGGAAGCGCTTCACCTCAGCAAGCAGAAGGCAAGATTAAGATCAATGTGACTGCTCAGGGCGGAGACATTTACGTGCCTAAGTACGCTGCCTTAGTAGCTTCTAGCGGTATTTCAGCTAGCGCTACCGGAAACACAGCAGCATCTCCTACTTGCACTTTCACCAGCAACGCAACCGAGAAAACAAATTCTTGGTTGGTTTCATCCGGTGAAACCAAATGGTTTGAGGTGTCATGCATGATAACCAGCGCTGGAAACGCTGCTTTTGCCCGAGTATACTTAACAAACTTCAAGTGGGATATAAGCGACGCAGCAGCTACCACGCCTGATCACAACTGGACTTGGGGTCTTGAAACATTCAAGACAAGCGACATCTTCTTACAGGCTCAAGGATAGTTTCAGCTTTAACTTTCTTGTAAAGTTTTCGTTTCTTGCCGAGAATATTCCTTGTGTGTTCTGCGGGCAAGACAAAAAGCTCCCAGCTTTAAAGCTGGGGCTTTTTGTTTTCTTTGTATTTTGGTAAAATATTTTAATGAAGTCAGTGACAAAAATACTGCTGTTTTTCGTAATAATCATTACTCCTTTTTTAAAAGTAGACTCTCTTTACTTTCCCTACGTTTCAGGGAAAATATATGTTTTCCGGCTTTTGGTAATACTCGCTTTTTTCTTCTGGATTTGGCTGATGCTGAAAGAAAGGGAATGTCCCTCGACTTCTCTCGGGGCAAGCAGCCCAAATTTTAAAAACATTTTGGTAATTGCTTTGGTTTTGTTTTTTTTAGCCCAGGTTTTGGTTTCTTTTTTTAGTGTTGACACTGCATATTCTTTTTTTTCCAGTATTGAAAGGGGAGAAGGAGTTTTACAGTACGGCTTCTGGCTTTTATATTTTTTAATGCTCATTTCCGTTTTAAAAAGAAGCCAAGATTGGAAAATGCTTTTTTCGATTTTTGTGATTGTCGCTTTTTTGGTTTCTTGCTATTCCTGGCTGAATCTTAGCAGCCAGGGCCAGTTGCAGGGAATTTTCGGCAATCCCGCTTATTTTGCCTCTTTTTTGCTTTTTGCTATCGGTTTTGCTTTGTTAGCGGTTGAAAGAAAGTTTTTTGAAAGCCGTCTTATCAATAATTTGTTTATTACGGTAGCTGGCTTTTTTGTTCTTACTTTAGTTTTTACTCAGATTCGGGGAGCTTATGCCGGACTGGCGGCCGGTGTCTTTCTTTTTTGCCTTTTATCTGTTTTGTTTTTAAGAAAAGAAAACAAAAAAGCGGCTGTTTTTTGCGGCATTTTGCTGTTAGTGGGTTTTGGCTCAATCGCTTTGCTTTTTTCCGCTAGAGAGAGCAATTTCGTTAAAAGCACTCCTCTTTTATCAAGGGTAACTGAGGTAACTAATATCTGGGAAACAGGTTCTACCAGAGAGCGTCTTTTAACCTGGGAAATCGCTTTGAAAGCTTTTAAGGAAAAGCCGATTTTCGGGTACGGTCCTGAGAACTTTGGAGTTGTTTCTAATAAATATTACGATTACCGGATAGGCAGGGGAGAAGCCTGGTTTGACAGGGCGCACAACAATGTTTTTGAGATTCTGGCAACAGGCGGCATTATTCTTTTTTCTTTTTATCTTTTCTGGCTGGCTGCTGCAGCTTTTCTTATTTTTAAAATATATAAAGAGAAAAAACTTCTTTCTTTTCTTTTGGCTTCCCTGTTCTTGGCGTATTTTACGCAAGGGCTTTTTCTTTTTGACGTTTTTGCCTCGTATCTCGGCCTTTTTCCGTTTCTGGCGTTTTTGGTTTTTAAATGCAGTTCTTCAAAAGAAGATTTTTCAGAAAGAAGCAATTTAAAAAGAAATCCTCCTTTGTTTATTTTGATTCTTGCCGGTATTTTTTCTTTTTTCGTCGTTTTTACCTCTTGTTTTTTGCCTTACAAAGCCAATGCTGCGCTTTTAAACTTTTGTAATTCTACGGAAAACGGCTTTTACAAGGAAGCTGAGCTATTTTTGGAAGAATCTTTCAAAGTACAGTCGCCATATACTTTTTGGGAAACAAGAAAAAGGGCTGGCTGGCAATTTTTAAAAATTCTTGATTACGAGGTGGATGAGAATACAACTTCCGGAGACCTTCAGACAGTCAAAGACATTTATGATTTTATTGTTCCTGAACTTGAAGGGCTTGCTCAAAATCGGCCTTCTGAACAGCAGACATATTATCTTTTAGGCAGGATTTACCGTTTGGGTTCTGAGAAATTAGATAGAAATGATTTGGACAAAGCAGTAGATATTCTTGAAAAAGGATTCGCATATTCTGATTTAAGAGTTGATTATTTCAGTGAATTGGCCCAGGTTTTGCTTTCTCAGGGAAAATTTGAACAAGGCGAAGCATTGGTCAAGGATTATGTTAACAGGACGCATTTTCAGAATTATTTCCCCTTTTTGACTTTAGGACATTTTTATTTTGTGGCAGGCAAGTACGATTTAGCATTGGAACAATATGAAAAAGCAAGGGAAGTGGGCTATGATTTTTGCGAGATTGAGGCGGAATACAGCCGCTATATGACCGTGGCTGAACAAATGCAGGAATACCAGAAAATAGTTGACATGGCTAAAAGGCATTTGGAGGAGAAAGGGCCAGATTCAGATACATATTTTAATATTGCTGTTGGCTATTTCAATCTTGAAGAAAAAGAAAAGGCAAAAGAATTCTTTTTGAAAGCTTTGGAACTTGATGCGCAGTACGAGTCATACCGGACAATTTTCATTTATTAACGATTTTTTCTGCTAACCTGGTTTTCAAAATTCTATAATTTGATAATATATATATTGAGCTAATGAAAAGCATTTTTAAGGCAAATTTTTTATTTCTCTTTCTTTCTTTTTTAATTTTGGGAAGCGCTTTTGCTGTTGGAGTAAACGCCCAGTCAGAAACAAAGTCTTTCTACGTTGAAAGCTCATATGATTTGTACGCCAGAAAAAGTGTTGAAACGGTTTTGGTGCGCACTTCCGACAATCTCTATTTCTACGTTGAAAAGCCTTGGTGGGATAATCGTTCTTCGGCAGAGCAGAACGACATCAGAGTTTCCTTATATAATCTGGGAGAAGAATTCAAAAATAAGATTTATCCTATTTTAACTTCCAATTTCGGCTCTGAATGGAGTCCAGGAATTGACAATGACAGCAGAATCACGGTTTTGATTCATGAAATGGAAAGAGGCGTGGGAGGATATTTCCGCAACCACGATGAATACTACAAGCCCCAGATATACAGCTCAAACGAGGCAGAAATGCTGTATCTTAATTCCCAGTTTATTACCGCTTCCTTTGCCAAGAGCTTTTTGGCGCACGAATTCGTCCATTTGATAACTTTCAACCAGAAAGACAGGTTGAGGAACGTTATAGAGGACGTCTGGCTCAATGAACTAAGGGCAGAGTATGCTCCCACTCTTTTGGGATATGATGATATTTACGAAGGGTCCAATCTTCAAAAAAGAGTAAATACTTTCTTAAACAATCCCTCTATTTCTCTGATTGAGCGGCAGAATGAGGTTGAAAGCTATGGAGTTTTGAACGTTTTCGTCCAGTATTTGATTGACCATTATGGATTTAAAGTCCTACAGGATTCTCTTTTTTCTTCAAAAGTGGGCATTGAATCGATAAATTACGCTCTGCAAAGAAACGGCTTTCAGAAGGATTTTTCCCAGATTTTCAGCGACTGGTCGGTAACTGTTTTGGTCAATGACTGCTCTTTGGGAAGTAGCTATTGTTATAAAAACAGCAATTTGAAGAATTTCAGGATTACTCCAGAAACCAACTTTATTCCGACAACTGCCGAAAGCACCTTGATCACTTACAACCAGATTAAGGATTGGTCAGCCAAGTGGCAAAGAATATTCGGTGGCAAAGGAAGCTTAACTTTGAATTTCAGCGGAGGCGTAGGAATCAATTTTAAAATTCCTTACGTTGTTTGTGATTTTGACAACAAATGCTTTGTTAAAATCTTAACTTTGGATAAAGACGGGAATGGGCAGATATTGATTTCCGATTTCAGCTCAAAGTACTTTTCCCTGACTTTGGTGCCCTCTGTCCAGCAAAGGCAGTCAGAGTTTACGGGTAACGGATCTTATTATCCTTTTTCTTTGGAAATAAAAACAAGGGAAGTGTCAGGCGATGGAGATGCTTTGATTCAGAGCCTTCTTGACAAGATAGCTTATTTGCAAGCTGAGATTGCCAGGGTGCAATCAGCCATTAACGCTTTTTTGGCTTCGCAAGGCAAGGAACAAATGAATTTTTCTTCTTGCAAGAATTTTGGAAACGATCTTTACTACGGAATGAAAAACAGCCAGGAAGTTTCCTGCTTGCAGCAATTTTTGAAATCCAAGGGTTCCGATATTTATCCTGAAGGATTGGTGACTGGAAACTTTCTTTCTTTGACTTTTACCGCTGTTCAAAGATACCAGGCAAATAAAGGAATAATCCAGACAGGCTATTTTGGTCCTTTAACCAGGGCAGCCGCTAACAGCGAATTATGAGTGCTTGACAATAATTTTTATGCTACAATGAATAAATGAGTTTTCCACAGGCAAAATTGTATTTACCTGTGGTATAATTTGCTATATAATAAATTAATCAAAAAATTGTCGAATAAATACATACATATAATAAATTAATTAACTTTTAAAGCCGCAGAATTATTTTTGCTTGCGGTCGATTTCAAGTAAAAATCAATCTTCGCGGCGAAAAAAAACATATGAATACAATAAAAAAATTAAGCAAATTTAACAAAATTTTTATTTTTCTATCTGTCGTTACGGTTTTAAGTGTCGCAGCTTGGTATGTTTTGGCAGACGCAGTTACTGAGTTTATCACCCAGCCGATAGAATCAACCTCAGCCAATGTGACGGTTAAGGCTGGCAGCGACTGGCAGAATATGATTTATTTTTCTGCCCAAGCGAGCAGTACAGATGATTATTTGGAGCAAGTTCAGTTCACGATTAATTGGGGTGGCGGCACTTTTAACGGCGATGAAATTAATTCAATCGCTCTTTACAGAAGTGATGATGACGCAATGGATCCTTCGGAGGATACATTGGTTGCTTCAAAAGGCGCAGGTTCAATAAACTATGGTTCCTTAACCACTTTTTCTTGGTCTGCAACGGGAACAAACAATATTTTCCCGGCCATTTCTACAGAATACTGGTTTTATTTAGTTTTCAAAACTGACAGCAGTTCTTGGAGCGATAACGGAGTTGGTGCTGACGACCAATTTACAGTAAGTATGGCAGTAGGCGATGTAATAATAAGAGAAGCAACTACTCCGGTAGATATTACTTCTACAGGAACTCCCACAACCGATAATTTTATTGCTGATAACACTGCGCCAACAGTTGATGATTTTGCAGTAGAAACAAACCCTATCTGTGACAGTACTACTACCCAAGAAGTGGTTGTTACTTTCAGCGAAGAAATGGATAGTACAGCTACGCCGACTATCGCTTTTGCCACTACTACTGGCTTTTGGACAAGCAATGATGACGGCGCCTGGAACGTTGGTACGACCACCTGGACAGAGACCTTTACTTTGGATGATCAAAACGAAGAAGTAACAGGCGTCTCTGTACTTATTTCCGACGGTGTAGACGTAGCTGGCAACTCGCAAGGGGGAACCCATGAAGTAGCACCCGCCTTTGACGTAGACACCGAAAATCCGACAGCTGTGGAGGTTATTGCACAAATTCCTACGATATTTGAAAGTCAATTAACTCAAACCGTGCAAGTCGTATACGACGAATCAATGGATACCGGCACTACTCCGGTAATCACTCTGACTGGAACTAATTGGGAAGCCCAGACCAATGTAGGTTGGTCAACAAGCACTGCTCCCGGAGATACCTTTACTGCCACCTTTACTCATGACGGCGATGAAGAAACGATAGCTGCGGAAACCGCCACAGTAGCCAATGCCAGTGGCGCGACAGACTTGGCAGGCAATGATGAAATAGGAGACACTTCAGACCCGTTTGTAGTTGATACTGGAAAGCCGACAGTAACCGGCGTTACGCCGACTACTTTAAACCGGAATGAGGTTGGGCCAGCAGTTACTTTCACAATCACTTTTGATGAAGATATGGATCAGACTAGCGTCATTGTGGCAACTGTTGAAGGATTAACTGCTTCCTCCTCGATTCCTGTTGCGGGAGATTGGACGTCAACTACAACTTGGGGAGGAACATTCGCTTTATATGATGATGATGAGGAAGTTGATGACGCTTTCTACGCCATTGCCGGAGCCCAAGATGTAGCAGGTAATGTTATAGCACCTTTAGTTGTCAGAGGAGCAAACAATCCTCTTGACGTTGATACGCTTGAACCAACCGTTACTAATGTCGCAGTGGGTACAGCCATTATTTATGATACTGATTTAACCCAAGAAGTTACTCTTACTTTCTTAGAAGCTATGGATGTAGGGATTGACCCAACCATAGTATTTAGTAATGGCACCTGGACAAGCGCAGGAGCCGGAGTTTGGGCAAGTAGTACTGAATATTCTGAAAGTTTTGACCTAACGGATAACGGAGAGACGTTTACAGATGTTGATATTATAGTAAGCGAAGCCGAAGATTTGGCCGGGAATGCAATGTTTGAAGATGATTCAACTGGCGCAGACGCCTTTAATATTGACACCCAGAATCCGACAGCCACAGTTAATGTAGGCGTTCCTACGATATTTGAAAGTTCATTAACTCAGACCGTAATCGTGGTCTATGATGAAGAGATGGACCCAACTGCTACCCCGACTATTACTGTTGACGGCGGAGTTGCTTGGGGGCCTCAAGTTGAAGTCGGTTGGTCAGCAACCAACACCACTTATACAGCTACTTTCTTGCACCCTGGAGATGAAGAAGAGATAGCCGTAGCCACAGCCACTGTTTCTTCAACTAGCGGAGCCAAAGACTTAGCCGGCAACACTGATATTGGCAATACTGCCAATTTCGAAATAGATACTCAGAAACCCACAGGTACCGTTGCTGTTGATACTGACCCAGTATATGATACTGATTTAATTCAGATAGTTACTATTACCTATGATGAAGAGATGGATGGAGCGTCTACTCCAGTTATTACCTTTGATGGAAACACTGGTGCCATTGCCACTGCAGGTGATGGTGCTTGGGACGCTGGTACAACCACCTGGACAGAAACATTCAATGTTACTGATGCTGAAGAAGAAACACCAGCTGTTACTGCCAGCAGCACAGGAGCTGCTATAGATGCAGCAGGCAATGCTGAAGGAGAGTGTGTTTCAACTACTTTTGAAATAGATACGATAGCTCCGACAATCACCGATGTAAACTCAGATAAAGCTGACGACGATTACACAATAGGAGAAGTTATTGACATTGATGTTACTTTTTCTGAGAATGTCACCTCCGCGGAAATTACAGTCACTTTAGATACAGGCGGAAGCTGTATTACTACAGCTGCAGCAACTGACACTGTTACCTGCGATTATACGGTGGGTGAGGGAGAAAATTCAGCTGATTTGGATGTTGCGAACATTGCCGGCGTCATAGCTGATGCTGCAGGTAACTTGGTGATTGATTTTGTCCCGGCAACTAATTTAATCGCTAACAAAGACATTGTTATTGACACTACTGCTCCGGCAGTTGATGCAGGAGAAAGCCCGGGCACAGTATACGCAGAATTTAACCAAGACGCCACAGCTTCAGACGACGGTTCGGGTATTGCCACTTACGCTTGGACTAAAGTAAGCGGTCCTTATGGCGTAACTTTTACTACGGCTGATATAGAAGATCCTGATGTATCTGCAGCTGGCCCTGGTGCTTATGAGATAATGTTAACTGTGACTGATAATACCGGAAATAGTGCCACTGATACAGTTGCCTTTACTTGGAGCTGGCTTAATGTTCCCATTTGGGCTTATAGTCCACTTGGTTCTGGTGTTGCCATAGCAGATGGAACAGCCACTATTACTTTTGGAGATTCGGAAGATTCAACCACAACTATTACTTTATTGGACGCTAACAAAGTTAATTTGGTTGATAATGCCAGTGGTATTTCTATGAAAACTGGAGTAGAAGTTCGTGATGGCGATGGTAATTCCAAATACCTTGATATTTCTTACTCTGGTTTGGAAGCTGATAAAACCTATAGAATTAATATTCTATCTGGGGCTGTTAAAAATGATGTTGGTAACATCAATTCCGATGACATATCCTATTTCAGTACGGGAAATGGCGACATAACTCCTCCGGAAGTTGAGGATGTTTATCCTGCTGATGGAGCTGAAGACGTGAATGTTTTTTATGCTCCAATCCAAATATTCTTTAATGAGGGAATGGATGTCACTACCATTATTAATGACAACATTAAACTTTATAACGATGCTGACGAAGAAATTGTCTTGGACCCTGACTATGGTGTAACTGCTTTGTCTGGAATAGCTTTTGGCGGAGTATATAAAACCTATGTTGAAATTGTTCCCGCCACTATATTGGATGCCAGCACTACTTATTATGTAACCATTTCTACCGATGTTACTGATTTGGCAGGAAATCCTTTTGACGGCTGGATAAAAGGTAATTATTCATTCACTACCGCAGAAACACCGACAGGAGAATTGAATATTGATAATGTGAGAATTAATCCTTTAAGAACCTATGCCCTTGCAACCGATGATTATGACGATGGCTGGGAATGGTGGATTTCTTTGACTATTCCGACTGACGAGCCGCTTGTTCAACTGAAATTCAGCGACTTTTTCGGCCCTTCAGACCAGATTGCTGCTGCAGACAACATAAGATACTTTTCCGAACGATCAACAGACGTTAACAGTACAACCACAGCGATAACTGTTGAAGGAGCTAATGATTATGGAGAGGATTCTATGACTTTTGACGTAGACAGTGACACTCAGCTGGGCATGGACGGGTGGCAGATAGTAGTTACAGTTCAGGTTAAAGTGCCCACGACAGCAGATGGCGGCGCATATTCAGCTCAGTTCTCTGTTCAATCGTCTGAGGAGGAATTGTAAGATGTTTTGAATTTTCTATGGGAAAGCGAGGATAATTCTGTCCTCGCTTTGCCTAAATAATTATTAGTTAAGACAAAATAATTATGCCAAAACTTAAATTAAGTATTTTACTTTTTGCGTTCGCGATGTTTTTAACCTTGAGCGGAGTTTTTGCTTCGGAAGAAACTGGCAATTTGGGCGGCCAGACATTAAACCCCGGATTGCCCCCCGGCACATTAGTGGTCAGTCCTACCGCATCAGTAGCTTCAGGCACATATACTTCATCGCAATCAGTGACTTTAACAGCGCCCGGTTCAAATTCCATTCGCTACACTTTAACCGGAGCCGCCCCTGCTTGTCCAAACACAGGAACTCCTTATACCGGAGCAATAAGCATTACTTCCACTAAAACACTGAAAGCTATTGCCTGCTATGTTTCAGATAACAGTGTTTCTTCAACAGTATCCACCTATAATTACACCATTAGCACTTCTTCTTCTACTACTCCTCCTGGCGGCGGAGGGACTGTAACCACTCCGACAATGCCCACAACAACCAATGGCCAGGTAACAGCTACAGCTTCACTCGGAGGAAAGACAACTTTGACCAGGTCAGACGGCACCAAAATCACAGTTGAAGTGCCAGCAGGAGCAGTAACATCTGATACTGTTATAAAAGTTGAAGAAGCGGCCACAGGTACGATTGTTCTTGGTGCTCCCACTCCGACAGGTCAGACAATAATCAGTGGCTTTACCATTACTGCTACTTCTGGCGGAAATCCTGTAACTAGTTTTTCAAGCGCCGTTACCATTACTGTTACATATACTGATGCGCAAGTAGCTGGAATTGACGAATCAACTCTAAAGCTTTATCGCTGGAATGGTACACAGTGGGTTGCTTTAACCTGCACAATTAATACTGCTACCAATACCATTACTGCCACGACCACTTCTTTTTCCAAGTTTGCCGCAATAACCAGCGCTTCAATGACTTCAACGACCAAAACACTGGCTGAAATGAGCATTACGGAGCTTCAGGCTGAGATTGCCAGAATTACTGCCTTAATTGTCCAATTACAGGCTCAAATAGCCCAAATCCAGGGCGGAGGGGCGGTTTCTTCTTCGCTTTGCGCTGGTATATCCTTTAGCAGGAATTTATCTGAAGGCATGATAGGAGATGATGTCAAATGCCTGCAGTCAATCTTAAACCAGTCATTGGACACCCAGATAGCAGCTTCAGGAGTCGGTTCTCTAGGGCACGAAACCAATTACTTTGGCGTTTTGACCAAAGCAGCAGTGATTAAATTCCAGGAAAAATACAAAGCTGAAGTCTTGACCCCGGCAGGTCTTAGCGCTGGAACCGGATTTGTCGGTCCTTCTACCAGAACCAAATTAAATACGTTATTGGGACAGTAGGAAAACAGAAATTGTTTGAAACGAAAAAGCCGGCGAATTATGTTCGCCGGCTTTTTGTTGAGGTTTAACCTCAACAGTCTACCTCATTCCTTTTTTACCAATTTTATGATATAATTAACCTAGTCGAAGAAGATTACTTCTTTTCCACCTTCGTCCGCCAGAGGCGGACTCGGCATATGAAAGAACAGTTAGCGTTGAGGCCGACCTTATTTTGGGATGTAAACCATAAAAAGATTGATAAGCAAAAAGACGCTGAGTTTGTCATCGGACGGGTTTTGGATTTCGGCAATTTAAGAGAGTGGAAAGTTATAAAAGATTTTTATGGTTTAGCCAGGATAAAAAAGACGGTCCTGAGGCATATTTTTTCCGACCCGCGCAGCGCTAATTTCTGGGCAATGATATTCGGCATTAATTTAAAAAATTTACAATGCAAGAAGAAGTTCTCACTAAAAACACCAAGAGCGTTCTCAATGCGTTAAACGCCTCCGGTATTGCAAAGAATTTTTATTTGGCGGGCGGAACGGCGCTGGCTCTTTATTTTGGGCATCGTTTTTCTGTTGACCTTGATTGGTTTGCTGAGAAATTTGATTACAATCTCTCTTTCCGCAGGCAGTTGGAAAAACTTGGAAAACTGGGCGTAGACAGCGAGTCTGAAAAAACTTTTAACGGCACATTGAACAGAGTAAAAATCAGCTTTTTTGAATATCCATATCCCTTGGTAGCATCAAAGCAACGATACAAAGACAATATTTATCTGGCTGGTATTCCTGATATAGCGGCAATGAAGATGGAAGCTATCGGCAGGAGAGGTTCTCACAAAGATTTTATTGATATATATTTTCTTTTGCAACATTATTCTTTAGAAGAACTTCTTGGATTTGTGCACAAAAAATTTGCCAATATTGAATATAACGAAACTCATCTTTTAAAAGCGCTGACTTATTTTGAAGATGCAAAAGGCTCTATCATGCCGCAACTTATAAAACAGGTAAGCTGGCAGAAGATTACAGGCACAATTAGACGCAATGTAGAAGCTTATTTAAAAAACTACGGTAAATAGACGCTATTTTTAAATTAAAAATTAAAAATTAATAAAAATATGTTAACTTTTTTCTTCGCCGGCTTTCTGGGCGGCGCAATAAGGGGACTTCTTGGCATTATTAAGTACACTCTTTCTTACAAGGACGTGAAAATACGCTGGGGGTATTTTAGTTCCCTGGCTTTTATTTCCGGATTTATCGGACTGATTTCAGCCTGGATAATACAGGAAATGGGCATTGCTTTTCTTGAGATTAAAGTGCTTTCTCCGGCAATTGCTTTGATTGTTGGGTATGCCGGAGGAGATTTTCTGGAAAATATTTTCAAGGTTATAATCAAAAAACCGATTCTTTTCGAACAGAAGGAAGAATAAATTTGTTCGTATTTTGATACTTTTTGACACCTATTGACACCCTTTCTTGGGTGTTTTAATATTAAGTATATGTCAGAAATTAATCCAAAAGAAGTATATACAACCAAAGAAGCACAGGATTTCTTGAAAGTTAGTTCGAGCACGATTAAACGACTGTTGAAACGGGGAATAATCAAAGCTTATAAGGTTGGCGGCACTTACCGGATCTGGGGGAGCGAAATTTTAGAATTGGTTTCTCCGAAATTGGAGAAAAAAGTTTACAGAGTTTATAAAAAGGTCAAAGATAAAACAAGAGAAACCATTGAGAAGTGGTGATTTTTTATTGCTAATTTTATGAAAAATAATGTTTCAAAAATCGGAATATTGGGTTACGGAGAAGTGGGCCAAGCAATAGCCGAGTTTTATGGTTTGGCAGGCTCACCACGAGCAAAAATAAAAGATTTAAAGAGAGATGATGGATTGGAAGGAATTGAAATTTTGCACATTTGTATTCCCTGGAGCAAGAAGTTTGTCGGAATCGTAAAAAAGGAAATTAAAAAAACAAGACCAAAGCTTACTATAAATCATTCTACCGTGGCTCCGGGAACGACAAAAAAAATTGCCTTAGGTTTGCCCAAAGGCTGCATGATCGTTCATAGTCCAATTAGGGGCATGCATCCCCGTTTATATAAAGGGATTAAGCTTTTTGTAAAATATATTGGCGCTGACAGCAAAAAAGCAGGAGAAATGGCCAAAAAGCATTTAGAAAGGTTGGGAATAAAAACAAAAGTTTTTTACCCTTCCATAACCACTGAAGTTGGAAAGCTTTTAGATACTTCATACTATGCTTTATGTATTGCTTGGCATGGAGAAATGAAAAGAATTTGTGATAAAGCCAAAATAAAATTTGACGAAGCTGTGGTTGATTTTAACAGAACATACAATGAAGGATACAATAAATTGGGCAAGCTGAACGTTATTAGACCCGTTCTTTATCCGCCAAAAGGCGGTATCGGCGGTCATTGCGTTATTTATAATACGAAAATTATTAGCAAATATCTGAAAAGCAAAGCATTTGATCTAATTCTTGAATATAAGAAAAAATAAAGATGAACGCTATTTTGCCAGACATAAAATCAATTTTCTTTCATAATAAAACGACCAAACAAACGATATTTAAAAATAGTTTTTGGTTGGCAATAAATGAAGGCATAAGTAAGCTGGCAAAGCTGGTTTTGCTTATCTATGTGGCAAGAATATTGGGAGCCACCGATTACGGAAAATTTACTTTCGCTTTGGCTTTTGTTAGTTTGTTTCTTATATTTTTTGATTTTGGTCTGGCGCAAATTACCACTAGAGAATTTTCCCGCGAAAAAGAGAAAGAAAATGAGTTTCCCTCTCTCTTTTCTTTGAAGCTTATTCTGGGGTTAGGAACCTTGCCCTTGATATTAATCGTTTCTTTCTTTATTACTCCCAGCCTTTTAATTCAAAAGATAATCTGGATTTTAGCTGTTTGCTTTTTCATTGAAGGTCTTTTTGAAATACTTGTTGCTTTTTTCAGGGCTCGTCAAAAAATGGAGTATGAAGCTTTTGTAAAGACCTTAGAGTCTTTAATACTGGTTGGCGTCGGACTTTTTACCCTGTTTTATTGCCCGTCAATAATCAATTTAAGCTACAGCTATTTGTTCGGTGCCTTTGTTGCCTTAATTTTTGCTTTAGTTATTTTTCACTTTAAGTTTCAGAGAATCTCTTTCAATTGGAATAAGTCAGTTTGGAAAAAATATTTATATATATCCTGGCCATTGGGATTGGTGGCAATTTTAAGCACGATTTATAACCAGATTGATTCGGTTATGATGGGCTACTGGGGGATGATTACGGAAACCGGTTGGTATAACGCAGCTTACAGGATTGTCTGGCCGACTTTAATCCCGATAAGCCTGATTTCCGTTAGCTTTTTTCCTGTTTTAAGCAGATGTTTCAAAGAGTCAAAAGAAAAACTCCAGAAAGCCTGGGATTATCAGAATGAAATAATGATTTTCCTGGCAATTCCTTTAACAGTCGGAGGAGTAATTTTAGCTCCGAAAATCATTGATTTTATTTACGGTTCAAGTTTTGTCCCTTCAATTTTGGCCTTTCAAATTTTGATAACAACGTCAGGGATTATGTTTCTTTACAACGCTTTTTACCAAGTATTGGTGGTAGTTGACCAGCAAAAAAATATTTTTTGGGCAGTTCTGGCAGGAGCAATAATAAACATTATTTTGAATATAATTTTAATTCCGAAGTTCAGCTTATATGGAGCAGCTGTAGCCACGGTAATCGCTCAAATTTTAGTGTTCTTTTTGCTGTTTAGATTTACTTTGAAATTTACTTCCATTAATCTTTTTACTTCAAGAACTTTTCTGTTTTTTCTCGGCGTTATTGGTTCCAGCGCAGTGATGTATTTCACGATAATCCAGCAGCAGATTTATAATCTTCATGTTTTGCTTTCCATTTTGATCGGCATTGCCGTTTATTCTGCTGCTATTTTCGCCTTTAAATATGTGATAAAATATTTTAGTAGTTTAATTCATTAAATAAATAAAAATATGCAAGAAAACAACTCAATTCAAATAAATAAAGTTTTAATAACCGGCATAGGCGGTTTCGTCGGCAGCCACTTGGCAGATTATATTGTTACTAAGTTTCCTAATGTTCAGGTTTTGGGGTTGACGCGCTGGTGGGAGCCGAGAGAAAACATCAAGCAAAGCGCCAATAAGATTAAATTATGTTACGGCGATTTGGTAGATTTACCATCACTTGAAACTGTTTTACAGGAACACAGGCCTGACGTAATTTTCCATTTAGCTGCCCAGTCATACGTAGATTTCAGTTTCTGGGCGCCCATTACCACTTTGGACACCAATGTGATAGGCACAGCGAATTTATTGGAAACTGTAAAAAAGTTGAAAGCCAGTTCAGGGTACGATCCGATAATCCAAATAGCTAGTTCTTCAGAATGCTACGGTCAGGTAAAAGAAAATGAAGTTCCGATAAAAGAGACAAATCCTTTCAGGCCGGCTTCTCCATATGCCGTAAGTAAAGTGGCAGAAGACATGCTGGCTTTTCAGTATTGGTTGTCCTGGAAAGTTAGAACCATCAGGACGAGGATGTTTACCCATACCGGGTCCAGAAGAGGAGAAGTTTTCGTTGAATCCAATTTTGCCAAACAAATTGCTGCCATCGAAGCAGGATTGCAAGAGCCGGTAGTTAAAGTTGGGAACTTGGACAGTGTGAGAACCTTTTTAGACATCAAAGACGCTATCAGAGCTTACTGGCTGTTAATAAACAAATGTTCTCCCGGCGAAGTTTACAATGTCGGCGGAAAAGAGACTATGACCGTGGGCGAAATGCTGGATAAGCTTTTAAAGCTTTCAACCGTAAAGGATATAAAAGTTGAAGTTGACCCTGTCCGCTTAAGGCCCTCGGATGTTACCTTGCAGATTCCATGCGTTGATAAGTTCAAGCAGGCAACCGGCTGGGAGCCAGAGATTAAATTCGATCAAACCTTGGAGGATATTCTGAATTATTGGCGGGATTATTACAAAAGAGAAAAGCAAAATGTCTAAGTTGAATTTAGAACTTTATAAAAAGTTATATTTAATCAGGAAAGCTGAGGCAGAGATTCGCAAACATTATCCAGAAGATGAAATGAAAACGCCTATGCACATGTCTATGGGAGGCGAAGCTATTTCTGTCGGGGTTTGCCAGGCCCTTAAAAAGAAAGACCAGGTTTTCGGCACTTACCGTTCGCACGCTCTTTATTTGGCAAAAGCATCGGAAACTGATAAATTTTTTGCTGAAATGTATGGTAAAACAACCGGTGGCGCCAAAGGAAAAGCAGGTTCCATGCATTTATCCGCGCCAGAAGATGGAATGATGGGAGCCTTTGCCATTGTCGGGAGTATTATTCCCGTGGCGGTAGGCGCGGCTTTCGCAAATAAAAAAAAGAAAAACGGCAAGATTGTGGCTGTATTTTTTGGCGATGGCGCCATTGATGAAGGTAATTTTTGGGAAAGCTTGAACGTTGCCTGTTTAATGAAATTACCTGTTTTGTTTGTTTGCGAAGACAACGGTTTTGCGGTTCATACTCCTGGGTTCATAAGACACGGGTATAAATCTATTACTGACATTGTTTCTAAATTTCACTGCAAAGTATTTCAGAAATCAACCACAGACGCGGAAGTTATTTATAAATTGAGCCGCAAGGCGATTGGAGCGCTGAAAAAGAGCCAAATGCCTTGCTTTTTACACTTAAAATATTATAGGTATTTAGAACACGTTGGGATTAATGAAGATTTTGATGCCGGTTATCGTTCAAAAAAAGAGTTTGAGAAATGGTATAAAAAAGACCCTGTGGCTATCCAGAGAAAAAAACTTTTAAAATCGGGCATAAAAGAAAAAAAGATAATAAAATTGGAAAAAGAAATAGATGGCCAGATAAAAACAAGTATAATATTGGCCGAAAAAGCGCCCCTTGCTAAGGTTAGTGAGGTTTATAAAGATGTTTTCCATGAACACAGTCAAAAATAGAAAAATCACTTACTGTCAGGCATTAAATGAAGCGATGACTCAGGAAATGGAAAGAGACCAAAATGTGTTTGTCTATGGGATAGGAGTGTCCGACCATAAAAGAGTTTTTGAAAGCACTGCTGGATTGGTAGAAAAATTTGGTAAAGAAAGGTGTTTTGATACCCCGCTTTGTGAAGATAGTATGGTTGGTTTTGGATTGGGTGCGGCTCTTAATGGAATGAAACCAATTAATATTCATATCCGGGTAGATTTTTTGCTTTTAGCAATGAATCAGCTTGTTAATATGGTTTCCAGTTTTCGGTACGGTTCTGGCGGAAAATTGAAAGTGCCCTTGGTTATAAGAGCTATTATCGGCAGGGGATGGGGACAGGGTTTTCAGCACAGTAAGAGTGCCTATTCGGTTTTTGCTCATATTCCGGGACTAAAGGTTGTTTTGCCTACGACTCCGCGAGATGCTAAAGGACTTCTGATTGCGGCAATCAGAGACGACAACCCGGTAATTTTTATTGAACACAGATGGCTTTATTGGCAGGAGGGAGAAGTTTTGGAAAAACCTTTTGTCATACCTTTAGGGACGGCAAATGTTTTAAAGGAAGGCAAAGATTTAACAATTGTGGCCACTTCTTGGATGAACGTAGAAGCCCTTAAAGCAGCGGAGATTTTAGAAAGAAGAGGTGTAGAAATTGAAATAGTTGATCCGAGAACAATAGCTCCTTTCAACGACGAACTTATCATTAAATCCGTAAACAAAACAGGTCGCTGCATTGTAGCGGATAACGACTGGCTGCATTGTGGGTTTAGCGCTGAGGTGGCGGCTAGGGTTTCGGAGAAGTGTTTTGGCAAATTAAAATATCCGGTTCAAAGAATAGGTTTTATCTCAACTCCTTGTCCTACGGCAAGGCATTTAGAAAACGAATTTTATCCTAATGCTGTAAAAATCATAAGAATGGTTGAGAAAATGCTAAAATTGAGCCCAACAGATTTATCTAAAGAAGAATTCTATAGTCATGAGAAAAAGTTTAAAGGACCGTTTTAATTTTTAAAAACTAGAAGGAAAATCAAGGCTAAAAAAATTTTAAATTGGTTGAAGTTAAGATTTTTATAATTATTTAATTTATGAAAGAAAAGATTTACAAACTAGTTCTGAATGATTTTGCTAGATTGTTGAGAACAAGTCCTAAAGCAATACCTAGAGAGTGCCGAGATTTAATTAATAAATTTGATTTTCGCTATAGAAAAATTAACCAGTTACAAAGAAATCAAATTATGTTGTCAGTTTTGAGGCGATTGGATTCTAATGAGTTACCGAAGTCTGGTAAACGAAATAAGGCTCGTTGGGAGAAGGGATGGTCGGAAAATCTGAAAGATTTTATTGAACATAACTACAATATAGAAAAACTTGTTCCTCGGTATGTGAGATCAAACCAACCAATGAGACTTTACGGAGACTATATTATACCTTTGGACCCCCACTTTGAAATTAACTGGTATACCATTTTTAGGATTTGGTTTTTTTCAGAATATCTGAAAGAGGCAGCTGCTATCTATGAATTTGGTTGTGGTTCGGGTTATAATTTGCCTATTCTAGCCAAGTTGTTTCCCGAAAAAGAACTACATGGTTTAGATTGGGTTGTCGCTTCAAGAAAGATAGTTAACAAACTGGCCCAACGTTATGGTTATAATATGAAAGGTCATTTATTTGACATGTTTTCACCCGACGAAAAACTCAATTTTAAAGCGAATAGCGCGGTATTAACAATGGGCGGATTGGAACAATTAGGAGAAAATTATAAAAAATTTCTACGATATCTTTTGCAAAAAAAACCTTTGGTTTATATACACATGGAGCCGTTTATTGAATTATATAATCAGGATTCTTTATTTGATTATCTAGCTATTAAATTTCACAAAAAACGCAGGTACCTAGGAAATTATTTAGCTAGTTTGAAAAAACTAGAGGCAAAAAATAAAATTAAAATAATTAAAATAAATAGAGTATCATTAGGTAGTTTATATCAAGAAGGATATTCTTTCGTGGTTTGGAAGCCCATATCCGCAAAAAATTAATATGAAATATAAAAAAGTTAACGAAGGATTTTCTAGTGTTCCTTTAATCGGCCAAGGCACTATGGGGATGGGTGGTTTTTTATCTAAAGATACTACTTACGATTTTGAGAGTGTTAAATCCTTAAGATTGGGCATAGAGATAGGCATGACTTTTGTTGATACGGCAGAAAGTTACGGGGCTGGACACTCTGAAGAATTGGTTGGTAAGGCAGTAAAAGGAATGAGGAAAAAAGTTTTCATCGCGACAAAATTTTCTCCTGAAAACAATAATTATAAAAAAGTATTACAGGCAGCTGAAAGGAGCCTCGAAAGATTAAACACAGATTATATCGATCTTTATCAGGTTCATTGGCCTAATCCTCAAATCCCTATTGAAGAGACAATGGCAGCTATGGAAGATCTCGTTAAACAAGGTAAAGTGAAGTACATTGGAATTAGCAATTTTTCATTAGAACAAATGAAGGAGGCCCAAAGATCACTTCGGCAAAATAAGCTTTTTTCAACAGAGATGGAGTATAATCTTTTTGACCGTTTTATTGAAAAAAATATACTCCCTTATTGTGAAAAAGAAAAAATAATAACTGTAGCCTATAGTCCTTTAGATCAGGGAAGGATTGTCTCTAACGAAGAGAATAAGTTAAAAGTATTACAATCCATCGCCAGAAAATACAAAAAGACAGTTTCTCAAATAGTTTTGAATTGGTTGGTTTTACACCCCACCGTTATTGCCATTCCCAAAGCAACCGAAGAAAAATATATTAAAGAAAATGCCCTAGCTGCCGATTTTGAGATAAGTAAAGAAGATTTTAATGAAATTGCCAGAATTTATACTAACGAAACAACATATGTACCAACAGAAGAAATTAACGTGAGTACGACTGGACAAGGTAATAGGAGAGTTTATCAGACTATAACAGAGGCAATAGAAAATAAACTAAGTTTCGTTCCAAGTCCTACAAATTTAGCTCAATATATTAAAAATCATTCCGAGGAAGAAATAAAGCCAGTTAGACTGGTTCCTGCCCAAGACAGTAAATTTAAATATGATTTAATAGAAGGAAGAGTGCGTTATTGGGCTTGGGTTATTGCTCAGATAAGGGTGAAAAACCCATTCCGGCATATATTAGAGCAAAACTTTAATTTTTTAATAATAATTATTAATAAGTCGAATTAAAATAATTATTTAATCAAAAAAGCTATGGAAAAAAATATACCAAAAATTTACAGCAGTTCTGAAGAAAATAAAGTTCGGGAACAATTCGTCGAACATTTCAGAAATTGTCCTATTCCAGACGATCAAATTCTTTCCAATCTTGGGTTATTTTTGAATTCTAAAACCTTAGCAAGGATCCTTTTTATGGACCACCTTTACAGACAGATTGTTGATGTTCAGGGAATTGTCATTGACTTTGGAACATGGTGGGGCCAGAATTCGTCTTTATTTGCTGCCCTTAGAGGAATATATGAGCCGTTCAATCGTCACAGAAAGATAGTTGGTTTTGATAGTTTTACTGGTTTTCCTTCTATCTCGGAAAAAGATGGCGGTTCCGATCTTATGGTTAAAGGCAATCTTGCCTTAAGCGAAAATTATGTTGAATATCTAAGAAAAATAATGGAACTTCAGGAAAAAGATAATCCTTTGTCCCATATTAAGAAATTCGAGATTATACCCGGAGACGCTACGGTAACGATAAATAAGTTTCTTGAGGGTAATCCGGAAACAATTATTGCTCTAGCTTATTTTGATTTTGACATTTACGAGCCCACTAAAAAATGTTTGGAAGCAATTAAGTCTAGATTGGTAAAGGGAAGCGTTTTGGGATTTGACGAGCTTAACGATCATGATTCTCCCGGTGAAACTTTAGCGCTTAATGAAGTTTTCGGATTAAACAACATAAAATTAAAGAGATATCCATACGCTTCAAGGACTTCTTATTTTGTCGTTGAATAAAATAATTTAGGCAGTCAAAATAATTATGATAGAAGACAATATCCTTAAGAGTTTTGTCAAAAAGAATGTTTTAGTAACCGGAGGAACCGGATTGATCGGCAGGCAGGTAGTAGATATTTTATGCAAGGCCGGAGCAAATGTCAGAATTGTTTCTTTGGATAAGATAAAGGTAGACAAGAGAGTCAAACATATCTTCGGCGACCTTGCTGATTTTGAGTTATGTAAGAAAATTACCAAAGGCATGGATTTTGTCTTTCATTTAGCTGGAATCAAAGGTTCAGTTGAGGTAACAAAAAGGCAACCTGCCAGTTTTTTCGTCCCGCTTTTGCAGATGAATACCAATATTTTGGAAGCTTGCAGGATAAACAATGTTAAGAAAGTGGTATATACCAGTTCAATTGGCGCCTATGCTTCGGCTGAAGTATTTAAAGAAGGGGAGAATCTGGAAGGGCCTCCCATGGATATGTTTCCCGGCTGGGCAAAGAGAATGGCTGAATTGCAGATACAGGCATACAATATTCAGTACGGGCTGGATAATTTCGCCATTGTCAGGCCGTGCAATGTTTACGGTCCTGGAGACAATTTTGATCCGGAAAATGCCATGGTTATCCCTTCATTGATGTACAGAATTTATCACAAGGAGAATCCGGTAGTTGTTTGGGGAGACGGTACAGCCATTCGCGATTTTGCTTTCAGCCGCGATGTGGCTGAAGGCATAATTCTGGCTCTGCATTTCGGCACCAAATCAAAATTCGTAAATCTGGGGAGCGGGCAGAGGATATTCCATTAAAGAACTGGTTGAAACTTTACGAAGTTTTATTGATTTCAACTATGAATTTGATGCCAGCAAGTCAGGAGGTTTTCCAAGAAGGGTAATGGATATTTCTTTGGCCAGAGGAGTTAATTCACTACAATCCGAGTACTTCTTTGCTGGACGGCCTGAAAGAAACTTGGGATTGGTTTATAAACAATCAAGACGAGTATTTGAAAAGAAAAAATTATTTTAAAGAATCATGATAAAAATATCGAAAACAAAATTAAATAATGTCTTACTTTTCCAGCTGGAGCATTTCAAGGACCACCGGGGCACTTATACTTCAATTTACAATAAAGAAGAGTTTGCCAAAGCGATAAAAAGGGAGTTGGATAAAGAAGTGGAATTTCTTGAAGACGATTACGCTTTTTCCAAGAAAAACGTTATAAGGGGGATTCACGGAGATAACAGAACCTGGAAGCTGGTAACCTGTCTTTTCGGAGAGTTTTACATTGTTGTTGTCAATTGCGACGAAGAATCAAAAGATTTTGGCAAGTGGGAAAAGTTTGTTTTAACAAGAGAAAACGGCAAGCAGGTTTTAATTCCGCCAAAACACGGCCATGCCTATGCAGTTTTGAGCGACAAAGCAGTTTTCCATTATAAGCAGTCTTGTTATTACCGGGGCATGGAAAAGCAGTTTACTTATAAGTATGACGATCCAAGGTTTAATATTCCCTGGCCAGTAAAAAATCCGATTCTTTCCAAAAGAGACGAACAGGGACACATATAAAAATCATGTCTATTAATACAAATTATTTTAAGAATAAAAAAGTTTTGGTAGCTGGCGGGGCCGGCTTTGTTGGCACAAATTTAATTAAAAAATTGCTTGAAATAGGGGTGAAAGTAAGAGCTATTGATATAAAAGAATTACAAATCCAAGACGATCGCGTTGAGTATCTCCAGGGTGATCTTACAAAAAAAGAAGACTGCCAGAAAGCAGTTAAGGATATTGAATATGTTTTTATGTTGGCGGCGAATACTTCGGGCGCTGCGGTTATGGAGAAAACTCCACTAGTTCACGTTACCCCAAATATTATTATGAATAGCTTGATGTTGGAATCGGCGTATGAGGCTGGGGTCAAAAAATTCTTATTCCATAGCAGCAATACGGTTTATCCAGTTTTAGATCGTCCTGCAAAGGAGGAGGATATGAAATATGGCGATGTTTTCTCAAAATATTATTTTGTTGCTTGGATGAAGCAGTTTTCTGAAGTTCTTTGCGAAATGTACACAAAGATAAAGAATCCGATGAAAACAGTAGTTACTAGGCCCGCAAATATTTACGGTCCGTATAGCGGTTTTGATCCAGAAACATCTCATGTAATACCTGCTTTAATAAGAAGAGTGGTCAAGAGAGAGAATCCATTAATTGTTTGGGGTGATGGCAATGATATAAAAGATTTTATTTATATAGATGATCTTATTGAAGGAGATTTGTTGGCAATGGAAAAAATTGATAATTTTGAGCCGATAAATATAGCTTCTGGTCAATCATACACAATTAAAGATGTCTTAAGGGCCATTTTGGAAGCAGATAACTATCAGGATGCCGAAATTGTTTTTGATGTCTCTAAACCGACTATGATACCAAAACGATTGATTGATAATTATAAGGCTAAGGAGCTTTTAGGTTTTGAGGCTAAAACACCATTAGCAGAGGGTATTAAAAAAACGGTAGATTGGTAAAGAAAACAGGTTTAAAAAAGTCGAAGAAATGCATTTCTTCTTTATCTTCGTTTCCGCTTCGCGGAAACTCAATATATGATTATTACTAGAACGCCTTTTCGTATTTCGTTTTTTGGGGGAGGGACAGATTACCCGGTTTGGTATGAAGAAAACGGCGGGGCCGTATTAAGCACCACTATAAACAAATACTGCTATATAACGACAAGATACCTTCCTCCATTTTTTAATCACAAGTACAGGATAAGATACACTCTCCGCGAGGAAACCAAAGACATTTCTGAAATAAAGCATCCTTCTGTCAGAGAATGTTTGAAATACCTTAATATTAATCGCGGTATTGAAATGGTTCATGCGGCTGACTTACCAGCTCGCTCAGGCCTTGGTTCCAGTTCCGCTTTTACTGTCGGTTTCTTGCACAGCTTATATGCCTTAATTGGGAAAATGATAACCAAAAGACAGTTGGCTCTTGATGCGATTCATGTTGAGCAGGATTTAATTAAAGAAAACGTTGGTTCTCAAGATCAAACAAACGCTGCTTTTGGCGGTTTGAACAAAATAGAGTTTGGCGGACAAGAGAAAATACTCGTTCAGCCCATAACCATCAGTGGAGAGAAATTAAAGTTGCTTCAGGACCATTTAATGCTGTTTTTCACCGGTTTTTCCCGAGACGCTTCAGAGGTTGCCAAAGAGCAGATTAAAAAAACTCCTTCAAAGGGACAGGAATTAAAAACAATGAGGCAGATGGTAGATGAAGCAATTGATATTCTTAATAGCGATACTGATAAAATTGATGATTTTGGCAGGCTTCTTCACGAATCATGGAAAATTAAACGAAGTTTAACTAATAAAATATCAAACGGTCAAATTGATAGTATTTACGAAACAGGTCTTAAAGCGGGAGCCTTAGGAGGGAAATTATGCGGAGCCGGCAGCGGCGGATTTATGTTCTTTTTCGCGCCGCCCGAAGCGCAGGCGCAAATAAAAGAAAGATTGAAACATCTTTTGTATGTGCCGTTTCGCTTCGACGATTTAGGCAGCCAAATAATTTTTCACAGCGCTCAAGACTTTTTTTAAAAAATATGAACAAAATATTTTTAATCAACAAAGCAATAAAAAACAGTTGTGAAACAAAAAGAAAAATCTTGGAAAACAGGGAGATTTTGTCAATGATTGAAAGAATCACTGAAGAAATGATAAAAGCGTTCAAAAGCGGAAAGAAAGTTCTTTTTTGCGGAAACGGCGGAAGCGCGGCCGATGCCCAACATTTAGCAGCAGAACTTTCCGGGAAGTTTTACTTAGACAGAGATCCTTTGCCCGCAGAACCCTTGAATATCAACACTTCTTTTTTGACTGCAGTGGCCAATGATATTTCCTATGAAGAGGTTTTTGCAAGATTAATAAATGCTATAGGTCAACCAGGAGATATTTTGGTTGCCCTTTCAACTTCTGGCAATTCAATGAATATTATAAAAGCTATTGAAGCTGCTAATAAGAAGAAAATGATTACAGTTGGCTTAACTGGGGAAACCGGCGGCAAGGTGAGACATCTTTGCAATCATTTGATTAAGGTGCCATCAGCTGACACTCCGAGAATTCAGGAAGCTCATACTTTGATCGGACATATTATTTGCGAAATAGTGGAAAAGGAAATTTTTGGAGATAAAAACATTAAAAAATCATGAAAGCAGTAATATTGGCTGGAGGGAAGGGTACGCGCTTATTTCCTTTGACTAGAAGGATTCCAAAGGCATTGGTGGAAATAGGCGGAAAACCGGTTATTGAACACCAAATTGTGCTTTTGAGGGATTACGGGATTAGAGAAATCTGGATACTTTCCGGCTATTTGGGCAGCCAAGTGAAAGAATATCTTCAAAACGGCAGAAAATGGAATGTTAATATCCATTATCTGCAGGAGAAAAAACCTTTAGGAACAGCAGGAGCCCTTAAGACTTTGGAAAAGCTAATACAGAAAGATGGTTTTTTAGTTTTGTCCGGAGACGTAATGCTGGATTTTGACATTAAGAGGTTTATCAACTATCACCGCCAAAAGAAAGCTGCTACAATCATTGTTCATCCCAACGACCATCCGGCAGACAGCGATTTGGTTGAAGTTGATAATCAAGGGAAAATTATTTCTTTATTAAAACGGCCTCATCCTAAAGCTAGTGTTTTCCGCAATTTAAGCATTGCTTCCGTTTATATTTTTTCACCAAAGATTTTTAAATATATACCCCAAAGGAGAAAATGCGATATCGAAAAAGATATATTGCCTTTAGTTTTGAAATTAAAAGAGAAAATTTATGCCTATAATACTCCAGAATACATAAAGGATATCGGGACTTTAAAAAGGCTGAAAGAAGTAAGGGGAGATTACAGTTCAGGGAAGATCAGGAGGATTAACCTTAAAAATAAAAGGAAAGCCGTGTTTCTCGATAGAGACGGCGTTATTAATAAGGAAGTAGATCAGCTTTCTAGGATAAAAGATTTTGAATTATATAGTTTTGCCGCCAAGGCCGTAAAGAAGATTAACGATTCCGATTATCTGACCATTATAGTTACCAATCAGCCGATGATTGCTAAAGGCTTTATGACGGAGAACGATTTAAGTGAGATACATAAAAAATTGGAAACAGAGCTCGGCTTAAGGGGAGCGAAAATAGATGCCATTTATTATTGCCCCCATCATCCGGAAAAGGGGTTTGTCGGCGAATGCCGGAATTGAAAATTAAATGCAGCTGCCGCAAGCCGTTGCCAGGTCTTTTTCTGAAAGCGCGCAAAGACTTCAATATTGATTTTAAAAAGTCATATTTGGTTGGCGATCAGGAAAGGGATATTCTGGTTGGCAGGAAAATCGGCTGTAAGACTATTCTGGTCAGAACCGGTCTCGGGAAAAATTACAAGAACGCCGTTAAGCCGGATTTTATTGCTAAAAATCTGTTAGAAGCAGTTACTAAAATAATAATTAAATAGCTTTAAATGAAATACGATAAAATTAATTTTTTATACCGCGCGCCAACGTCAATTTATTCTTCCTACATTTATTTTGAGGGATTGAGAAGAGCTTTGGAAAGAAACGGCCTTTTGCATTACGCTTTCGGCGCAGGCGGCAAAGAGTCTTTGAATATGAAAGAGCTTTTGAAAGTATCCGATTTTATGCATTAACGGTTCGTGGGAGCCTGTTTTTAGTATTGTAAAATCGGTTGCCAGGACGGCAGTTCGTAGCCGAGATGAATTCGGAACTCTTATTCAAAGGCGAGTACTACAAAGGACTGAAGAATACGCTCGTTACAAAATTGTCTCGGCTAAAAAGATATCTTAGTGTTTTGAAATCTTCTCCGCAGCAGAGATACAAGGAATTTCTGCAGGAGATTAAAATGTTCTTTAATGTGAATATTTTAAAAGATTATTTATATCCTTATAAATTATTGAAAGAAAGATCAAAGTATTTTAACTTGTATTTTTCCGGTTTAGAAGAAGACCTGGACAAATACTTTGGAAAACCCTGTTATTTTTTCATAAGCTGGGCGCATACGGAACTATTAGACGATATTACCAAGCCGATCAGCGATAAAATATTATTTGTCGGCGCTCTCCACTGCACAAGAGCAGATTTTTTGAAAGAAGACAAAAACAAGATTGTTGAGGCAAGAAACACTGAGTTCAAAAGTGATCCGGCAGAAAACGTCAGAGAATTGGCTAGATTGATTAACGAATATAAATATACGCTTTGTCCTGTAGGCATAATTGATCAATATATACCGGGCAAGATTTTTGAATATTTGGCTTGTAAAAGATTATGTTTTTGCCATTTTCCGAAGAAAGGCAGGGTAAGAATTGAAAAATTCTTCAGGGATGGAAAAGAAGTGGTTTATTTCAGGAATTTTCCCGAACTGGAAGAAAAATACCAATATTATCTGAAGAATCCAGAAAAAGCAGAACGGATTGCTCAGACAGGTTATGAAAAAGTCAGGAAATACCACAATGCCGACGTCAGAGCAAAGTATTTTGCTCAAACAGTTCTGCACCATGCCAACGGCGGAAAATACAGCGAGAATTTTAGCGATTTGGCTATTTTTGGCATAGAATAAATTATTAAGGCAATTAAAATGGAAAAATACGATAATTTCAATTATCAAAATCACTATCAGAATTTAAAGACTATGGGCAGCTCCGGAGTGGAAAAAACCGTTTTTAATTTGATACGTAGCGACATTTCCAAGGATAAAAGAGCTGCTGCAAGAATACTTGAAATAGGATTCGGGAGAGGCGATTTAATTTTTAAATTGGCTGAAAATAATTTTATCGTCAGTGGCCTTGATATTTCGCTTGAGAACGTAAAGGCTGTCCAAAGTGTATTAAAAGAAAGGGGATTGCGAGCTGATGTGCGCCAAGGGGATATTTTGAAAAGCTCTTTTGGAGAACGAGGAATTCGATGTTGTTATGGCTTGCGAAACAATTGAGCATCTTACTGATTTGGAAGAAGCAGCCAAAGAAATAACCAGAATTTTAAAGCCGGGCGGAATATTGGTCGTTTCCGTTCCTTATTGCCAGAAAATAAAGCTTGAAGAATGCATTTTTTGCCACAAGCTGACGCCCCGCGACGGCCATCTGCATTCTTTTGATAAAGAAAAGCTTTTAAGTCTTTTTAAAAAATACGATATGGAGGCTCAAAAGATAAAGACATGCTTTTCAAAAGGAAACGTATTTCCTTTTTTGAATAAGATATACGTTTTTCCTTTTTCTTGGATTATTGATCGGTTTGACTTGATTGTTTCCAGAATGTTCGGCTTATTTCCACCATTTTTATTAGTAAAATTTCGTAAAAGAGAAATTTAGAATATGAAAGAAAACTTTCCTTTTGTTTCAATTATTATTCCTTGTTTCAACGAAGAAAAATACATTGGAAAATGCTTGAGTTCTTTATTGGAACAGGACTGTCCCAAAGAGAAAACAGAGGTTTTGGTAGTTGACGGCGATTCTAAAGATAAAACCAGGGAAATCAGTAGAAAAATTCAAAATTGCGAAATAAAAATAAAAATTAGATTTTGGATAATCCGAAGAAATTTACCCCCTTTGCTTTGAATGTCGGCATTAAAAATGCTAAAGGCGATATTATTATCAGGATGGACGCTCATGCCGGCTATGAAAAAGATTATATTTCAAAATGCGTAAAATACTCCATTAAGTACAACGCAGACAATGTTGGCGGATTTATGAAAACTTTGCCGGCCGGAAAGAGTTTAATGGCAAAGGCCATTGCTTATTGTTTGTCTAATGTTTTTGGCGTGGGCGGTTCATATTTCAGGATCGGGGTAAAAGAGCCTCGCTGGGTGGATACGGTTTTTGGCGGATGCTTTAAAAAGAAGGTTTTTGACAAGATAGGGCTTTTCAACGAAAACCTGTTCCGGAGCCAGGATATGGAATTTAATTTAAGATTGAAAAAGGCCGGAGGTAAAATTCTTTTAGCTCCAGATATTGTAAGTTATTATTATCCCAAATCCACTCTTAAAGATTTTTTTGTTCACAATATTAAAGACGGGATTTGGGCGATTTATCCTTTGAAATTTGTTAAATTTCCCCTAAAATTAAGGCATTATATTCCTTTGATTTTAGTTTTGACCTTGCCTTTGAGCATTTGGCCATATATTCTGCTTTCTTTGTTTTTTTCCTTTAAAGTCGCAGTTAGAGAAAAAGATATCAAATTGTTTTTCATAATGCCCTTGGTATTTGCTGCTAGGCATATAGGATATGGATTAGGTTCAATTTGGGGCATTGTAAAATTATTATTTTAAAATAATGGAATCTAGAAAAAAGAAAGAAATTGAATATTACGATAAGCAGGCAGAAAATTGGCTGAAAGACAATCCGAATAAAATACAAGAAGGGGACTTTGAAGGTTTTAATCCGTTGGTTTTATCTAGTTTTCAATTCTGCTACAAGCTTCTTAGCAGAAACTGCCAGAAAAAGAAAGTTTTGGATTTTGGCTGCGGTAACGGCGTTCATTCCATTTTTCCCGTAAAAATGGGAGCAAAAAAACTCGTCGGCATTGATTTGTCAGAGTCTTCTCTCAAAATAGCCATAGAAAGGGCAAAAAAAGAAGGAGTGCTAGATAAAACAGAATTTTTAGCAATGGATTGCGAGAAAATGGATTTTCCTGATAATTCTTTTGATGTTATTTTAGACGGGGGAACTTTTTCTTCTTTAGATTTGAAGAAGGCGTATCCTGAACTGTTCCGCGTTTTAAAGCCAGGAGGCATTTTAATCGGAATTGAGACTTTCGGACACAATCCCTTTACCAATTTGAAGAGAAAAATAAACAAATTGATCGGTAAAAGAACTGGATGGGCGGCAGAACATATTTTTCAAGCTAAAGATTTAAAAGAAGCGGAAAAATACTTTAAAGAAATTAAAGCTCATCATTTTCATTTAATATCTTGGCTGGCTTTTCCGTTTTTAAGATTGCCTGGCGGAAAGTTTATACTGAAGATTCTGGAAGCAATTGAAAAACCTTTTCTTAGGGTATCATTTTTGAATAAGTACGCATTTAAAGTAGTATTTATCTTTAAAAACCCAAAGAAGATAAAAAAATGACGAAAAGATTATTTGATATTGTATTTTCTTTTTTCGGATTGATATTAACTTCTCCTTTGTTTTTGCTTTTTTCCTTTTTGATAAAACGGGAATCACCGGGGCCTGTTTTTTATCGCGGCAAAAGAGCAGGAAAAGGAGGAAAAGAATTTCTTATCTTCAAATTCAGAACCATGGTCGTTGATGCTGAAAAGATAGGTGGACCTTCAACTTCCGGCGACGACCCTCGGCTTTTGAAAATCGGCAGGATTTTAAGAAGATACCAATTGGACGAGCTGCCCCAGTTTATCAATATTTTAAAGGGAGAAATGTCCTTTGTCGGACCAAGGCCGGAAGTGCCTTCTGAAGTGGCAAGATATGACAAGGAAGACAGGAAATTGATTCTATCCGTAAAGCCGGGATTGACTGATTTGGCAACTTTGGAAAATGTGCATGAAGAGGAAATTTTAAGAGGAGCACAAGATCCCCACGAAGCTTACAGAAGGTTGATTCAGCCCCAAAAGATAAAACTGGCCAAAGAATACGTGAAAAGGCGCTCTTTCTTAATGGATATTAAGATTATTCTTAAAACCCTCAAATCTGCGATTTTTTAAATATTTTCTTTTTTAATAAAGTAACCCTCCATATTTTGCGTATGGAGGGTTGTTTGTTGTTTCTCTTCGAAACTTAGCTGAATTCCAGAACTATACCTGTTGCTTCATCAGGCTTTTTTCCATTCGTCCTCTTTTTGATTAGCATCTCTTCAAGAGTCAATCCCTTATCTTGATAGTCGTTAATCAGTCTTTTTGCTAGTCCAGGCAGCCTTTCAGGAGAAGTCTCTTCATAAGGGAAAAAACCGTCAGAACAGAGAATAATAATTTCAAGGTTTTCAATGGGAAGCGAAAAGGAATTCCAGTATTTTTCCAGAATCGGCTGGCCGTTTAAAACATAGTAGCTGTCTTTTGATTGGGGATTGTTAATATCTTGCTGCCGGAGTTTGGCAAGTATGGGCGCGAATTCCGTCCACATTTCTTCCTCGTTGTTGCCGTTTCTTCGAAGAATTTCCTCCCGGATTTCCATGGTTTTCTTTTCATGACTGTAAACGGGATTGGGAGTATAACCAATTTTCCCTGATCGATAGCGCCAGAATATCAGACAGTCGCCAAACTGCAAGAAATTCAGTACATTTTCTTTGACCTTTGCGATGGCGAAGCAGGCTCCTGGAATGCGGCCGGCATTTTCTAGGGGTAACCCGTGAGCTTTGATGGTTTTTCCGACTACTATATTTATGATAGAAGTATAGGACTCTAGAGAGATATTAGCTTTTGCTTTTTGGAAAACTTCCACTGCCGTGGCAGCGATCATTTCCCCGCCGGTCCTGCCGTCAAAAAGCATCGGCGGTTCCCTGTGTGAATGAGGTGCGCTTAAAGCGTCAATCGCTCCGTAAAAAGGATATTTCATGATGATGGCATCTTCTTCTCGCTTATGTCTTCCGTGGTCACAAACTCCAATAGCTCTTCTAAAAGCCATTTCTTTGCTCCTTTACTCTTATTTCGGAAAGATTCTGATGTTAAAGGGCTGTTTTTCCCTCCGATTGAAATTATCATAACTAAATTGATATTTTTTGTCAAATATTGATTCTTTGTCTGGAATTGAGTAAAATTAAGATATTGTATGGATAAAACAAAAGAGAACAATATTGAAGAGCTGGAGGAGTTGTCCAAAGAAACCAGAAAGGAAATTCTGGAAATGATTTATCGCACAAAAAGTCCTCATATCGGCTGTTCTTTTTCAATGGTTGAATTATTGGTTTCTTTGTATTTCAGAATTCTTAATATTAATTCTGACAATCCAGCAGATAAGAATCGTGATAGGTTTGTTTTGAGCAAGGGTCACGGCTGTCCTGCTTTATATGCTGTTTTGATTAAAAAAGGGATTATTGATAAAGAATTTTTAGAAGGATTTGCCAAAGAAAACGGAACTTTGGAACAGCATCCTACGCGCAACCCGAATATCGGAATTGAGATTACCAGCGGTTCTTTGGGCCATGGGTTGTCAATCGGCGTTGGTATGGCATTGGCTGCAAAATATGACAATGCTCCTTGGCGAGTTTTTGTTTTTTTGGGAGACGGCGAGCTTAACGAAGGTTCAAACTGGGAAGCGATGATGTTTGCTAAGCAGCATAATTTGGATAATTTAGTGGCTATTGTTGACCACAACAAGCTTCAAGCCATGGAAAAAAGCTCGGAAATCATTAATCTCGAGCCTTTAAAGGCAAAATGGGAAGCATTCGGCTGGAATATCAAAGAAGTTAACGGACACAATGTTGAAGAAATTGTTTCTGTTTTGAAAAATATTCCTTTTGAAAAAGGAAAGCCCTCTTGCCTTGTTGCTCATACGATAAAGGGCAAGGGAGTTTCCTTTATGGAAAACGAGCCTCGATGGCACGATAAGTATCCTGACGACGAAGAATATCAAAAAGCTTTAAATGAATTAAAATGAGGAAAATTTTCTTTCAAACTTTGGAAGAATACGCAAAAAAAGACAAAAGCATTTTTATACTGGCCGCTGATTTAGGAGTGAAATTCTTCCAAAACTTCAAAAACATTGATCCTAAAAGATTTTTAAATGTCGGCGTAGCAGAAGCCAATATGATAGATATTGCCGCTGGCCTTGCCATGTCCGGCAAAAATGTTTATTGCTATTCAATTACTCCTTTCTTGATAGATAAAACTTTAGAACAGATTAAAATTGATTTGTGCTATAACAAGCTGAACGTTAAATTATTGGGAGCAGGTTCAGGTTTCATTTACGGAGCTGAGGGAGTGACTCACCATGCTTTGGAAGATTTGGCTGTGATGCGTTCTCTGCCCAACATGACCGTTGTTGCGCCGGGAGATGCTTTAGAAGCTGAAGCTTTAGCTAAAGCTTCAATTGATTTTCAAGGACCCCTTTTTGTCCGTTTTGGCCGCGATATTGATCCTGTTGTCCATGAAAAAGGTTTTCATTTTGAAATAGGAAAGGGGATTGTTGTTAAAGAAGGAAAAGATATTTGCTTAATTGCCATTGGCACCATGCTTTATCCTAGCAAGCTGGTTTGCGAAATTTTAGAGAAACAAGGATTGAATCCGACTTTAATTAGTTTGCACACCTTAAAGCCTTTGGATAAAAAACTGATTGAAGATTGCGCCAGGAACTATAAAGCCGTATTTACCATTGAAGAGCACAATATCATCGGCGGATTGGGCTCGGCAGTGGCTGAAGTTCTGGCTGAAACAAAGTATTCTGGGGTTTTTCGTCGTTTGGGCATTCCGGACAAGTTTTCAGCTGATTTTGGAATTGGCGGCCCAAATTATTTATTGGAAAAGATTGGTTTGACGCCGGAGAAGATAAGCGAAGTTGTTTTAAATGAAATTAAAAAAATATGAAACTTGAGGTTCCTTTCGTAAATTATAAATTGCAATATCAGAATTTGAAGAAAGAAGTAGACAATGTGATCCAAGGCGTTCTGAGCAGGGGAGATTTGATTTTAAGGCAGGATGTCGAAGAGTTTGAAAAGAATTTAGCTTCGGTTGCCGGCACTAAATACGCAGTGGGTCTGAATTCTGGTACAGATGCCTTAATTTTGTCTTTAAGGGCAGTTGGCATTGGTCCGGGAGACGAGGTGATAACAGTTTCCCACACTTTTTTGGCTTCAATCGCCGCTGTTGTTCACGTTGGAGCCAAGCCGGTTTTAATAGAAGTAAAAGAAGATTTTACGATTGACGTTGAGCAGATAGAAAAGGCTTTAACAGAGAGAACAAAAGCCATAATACCCGTTCATCTGAACGGCAGAGTTTGCCAGATGGATAAATTAATGGACATTGCCAGAAAGAACAATTTAATTGTCATTGAAGACGCTGCCCAGGCCTTACAAGCTGAATTTAAAGGCAAAAAAGCAGGGTCTTTTGGTAAGACAGGCTGTTTCAGTTTTTATCCGGCAAAGATTCTTGGGGCTTACGGCGATGCTGGCGGAGTGACCACCGACGACGAGGAGATTGCAGAAAAGATAAGGCTTTTCAGAGATCACGGGCAAAAAACAAAAACTGAAATTGTTTGTTATGGATGGAATTCAAGACTGGATAATATTCAAGCAGCTGTTCTTAATCTTAAATTCAAATATTTGCCAGAATGGATAAAAAGGCGAAGAGAGGTTGCTGCAATTTATAGTAATGGTTTGAGCGGCGTTTCTGGAGTGGAACTCCCTCCTGCTCTTGATTCTGACGATAAACATTTTGACGTTTTCCAGAATTACGTTTTAAAAACGCAAAAAAGAGACGAACTTTTTAATTTTTTGAAGGGAAAAGGAGTGGAAACTTTGATTAAAGACCCGATTGCCAACCATCTTCATCAGAATTTGGGACTTTCTCATTTTAAGCTTCCTTACACGGAAAAACTGGCAAAAGAAGTTATTTCTTTACCTCTTTATCCTGAATTAACCCAGGAGCAAATAGAATACGTTATTGAATGCGTCAGAAATTTTTATGAATGATTTTTTCAAAAAAATCTTATTTGAGAAAAGGCCGTTTGCCAAGCTGTTTTTCTTTTCTTTTACTGACGGACTCTTAATTGTTGTTTCTGTTCTTTTGGCCTTTCTTGTCCGTTTTGAAGGATATATTCCAGCCCGCTATCTTTTGAATATTGAAGGGATAATAATTTTAGCTCTATCAATTACCCTTCTCATTTTCTATCTTTTCAAACTTTATTATTTCACCTGGTCGTACGTCAGCGCCGAAGAAATGATTGCTTTGGTCAAGGCCGTATTTTTAAGCTTTCTTATTTTAACCGCCACCTTTTTCGTTTTAAGAGACCATCCGATTTTCAGCGGTTTTCCCCGTTCCACTCTTTTTATCACTTATTTCTTTGTTTTTGTGCTTTGTGGCGGCTTTCGTTTCAGCAAAAGAGTTTTTTTGCAGGTTTTTCCCTCTAAAAAACAAAAAGAGAAAGAAAGAACTTTGATTGTTGGCGCTGGAGATGCTGGCGAACAGCTCTTAAGAAGCATATCAGTTTTTTCTTCCAGTCCTTACTTGCCTGTTGGTTTTGTTGACGATAGTCCGGCAAAACTGGGAGTTTTAATTCATGGCTTGAAGGTTTTTGGCGCGATTAAAGACATTCCCAAGATTGTCAGGGAAAACAGAGTTGAAGGCTTAATTATTGCCATGCCTTCTGCCGATTCGCAGATCATACAGGAAGCAGTTGAAAAAGGCAGGGAAGCAGGCTTAAGAAAGATAAAAATAGTCCCGCCGATAGAAGAATTGATTTCTGGCAGAGTAAGCATCGGCCAGCTTCGCGAAGTGGAAATGAGCGATTTGCTGGATAGGGAACAGGTTTCTTCCGAGCAAAAACCAATTGAGAATTTTATCAAAAATAAGACAGTTTTGGTTACAGGTGCTGCCGGCTCCATTGGTTCTGAACTTTGTCGGCAAATAGCCAAATTCAGGCCTTTGTCTTTAATTTTATTAGACCAGGATGAAACAGGCATTTTTAATATTTCCGAAGAATTGGAAGATACTTTTCCAAAACTGAAAAAATCCTCTTTAATAGCTGATATTAGAGACGAAGAAAAGATTGAGCGCGTTTTCAAGGAGTTTCGTCCCAATATTGTTTTTCATGCTGCTGCTTACAAGCACGTGCCTTTGATGGAAGAAAATCCAGACGAAGCTGTTAAGAACAATGTTTTTGGCACGAAAATCGTTGCTGAAACTTCAATAAGAAACGGCGTAGAAAATTTTATTTTCATTAGTACTGATAAAGCGGTAAATCCAAGTTCAGTAATGGGAGCGACCAAAAGAATGGGAGAAATGATTTGCCAGGTTTTCAGCCAGAGAAACTCAACCAGCTTTATTTCAGTCAGATTTGGCAATGTTTTGGACAGCCGGGGAAGCGTCATTCCGATTTTTAGAGAGAAAATCAAGAAAAGAGAGCAAATAGAAGTTACTCATCCTGATATGACCAGATTCTTTATGACCACTCCTGAAGCCTGCCTTTTGGTTATGAGGGCAGGAGCAATGGGCCGAGACGGAGAGGTTTTTATTTTAGATATGGGCGATGCCGTTAAAATAGTGGATTTGGCGAAAAAAATGATTTTTCTTTCAGGGTTGAAGCCGGATGTGGACATCCCCATTGTTTTTACCAAACCCAGGCCAGGAGAAAAGCTGTTTGAAGAGATTCTGACAGCCGAAGAAGGAACGGTTGCCACCCAGAGCCAAAAGATTTTCATGGCAAAATTATCTGTGATTAACAAAGAAAAAATGGATGCTAAGTTGTCAGAATTAAAAAAAGCAGCTGAAAGCGGAGACAAGCAAACGACAATAAAGATATTGAAAGAAGTCACTGATTATGGCAGACAAAAATAGCTTGGAAAAGATATATTTTAAAATAATTGAATGGGGGACTTATCTTGTTCTTTTTACCCCTTTTATTTTTATAAATGATTATTTTTTTCCTTTTGTCGTTCCTAAAACAATTTTTTTCAGAATTATTGTTGATGTTATCTTTATTGCTTTTATTCTTTTGGCGACTGTCAACGCTAAGTATAGGCCGAGAATTACTCCTTTGACTGTGGCTGTTTTTATTTTTTTGGCAGTACTTGTTTTAACTTCCATTACCGGTGTAAATTTTACAAGGAGTTTTTGGAGCGTTTTTGAAAGAATGGAAGGTTTATTAACCTTTTTTCATCTTTTTGCTTTTTACATCGTTTTAACCAGCGTTTTTAAAGAGAAAAAATATTGGGAAAGAATTTTGTCCGTTTCAATCTTAGTCGGAATTTTCATTGCTTTTAACGCCTTGACTTCAACAAACCCGGCCACCCGAGGAGGAGGAACGCTTGGCAATTCTTCTTTTTTTTCAGCTTACATTCTTTTCAATCTGTTTTTTGCCATAATCTTTCTTGTTACTAAGAAAGGAGTTTGGCGGTTTTTTTACGCTGCCGCCTTCATTGTTTTTATCTGTTCTTTGTTTTTTAATCCTGGCGGCTTTACCAAAGGGGCTGTTACCGCTTTCATTATGGGATTGCTTGTTTTGTTTTTTGGTTTTCTGCTGTTTGTTTTATTTTCGTCCGACCAGAAAAAGCTTAAAATCATTGTTCTTTCTTTGATGATTTTATTCGTCTTGGCAGCGTTTGGTTTTTCCCAGCTTGATTTTGTTAAGGAAAAAATGGATAAATTGTGGCAGTCAAACAGCGTTCAAGCAAGATTGGTAGTTTGGAATATTGGCTGGCATGGCTGGCAGGAAAGATTTTGGTTTGGCTGGGGCTTGGAGAATTTCAATGTTCCTTTTGCCAAGCATTATAATCCTGAACTTCCTCTTTCCGGCGACATTTGGTACGATAGGGTCCATAATATTGTTCTGGATACGGGAATTAACTCTGGAATTATCGGGTTATTAAGCTATTTGTCTGTTTTCGGCGTTGCTATTTTCGGTTTATTAAGGCTTTTGCCGAGAATAAGCGAGAAAAAGAACATTATTGTTCCTTTGGCTATGGTTGCCTTGTTTTTGGTTTATTTTTTTCAGAATCTTTTTGTCTTTGATATGATTTCCACCCATATGATGTTTTTCTTAAGTTTGGCTTTTGCCGGCTTTCTGATTTCTTCAGATAAAGAAGAAGTTAAAGAGAAAATTTTTCCTTTGCCTTCTTTTACTGCCGGCTTTTTAATAATTCTAACTGTCTTTGTTCTTTTTTTCGGAAACATCCAGGTTGCCAAAGCTTCAAAGTTTTTACTCAAAGGAATAATTTCTCCTTTAGATCAGTCCATTTCCTATTTCCAAAAAGCCTTTAAAGCTTCGCCAATGGTGCAGTTTGAAGGTTCTGAGCAGTTTTTTTCAAGAATGAGCACATTGTCTTCCCAGGCCGACCAGAATAAAGAATTGTTAAACCAGGGATTCATTTTGGCTGAGGAAGAGCTTGAAAAAAGCATTACTCAGAATCCTTTGGATTTTCGCCTTTATTTGTCTTTAGGAAGGTATTACAATAATTTTTATCAGTTTTCCGCCGATAAGGAAAAACTGACATTGGCTGAAAAAACTTTGAATAAGGCAATTGAATTAAGCCCGGGAAACCAGCAAGCCTATTTTGTTCTGGCCCAGACTTTCCTTTTTGAGGGCGATTACGAAAAGGCCATTGAAGCTTGTAAGAAAACGGTTGAACTTGAACCGAACCTGGCCCAGTCGCATTGGTATTTAATGAAAGTTTACAAGGCAGCAGGGGAATACGAGCTGGCTTTTTATGAATTAAAGGAAGTGGAGGGCTTGGGATTCAGCTGGCAGGGCGATGCTTCCACCTTAAAAGAAGGTATAGAGGTTCTTAAGGCAGTTGGCGTGGATATCAAGATTATAATTGCTCTTTATGAAAAAGGGGCAGAAATTAGTCCTAAAGATTACTATTTTTGGGCAAATTTGGCTGATAGTTATGCGGCAGTAGGGGAAAAAGAAAAAGCGAAAAATGCGGTAGAAAAGCTTTTGGAGTTGAAACCAGAACTTTCTCCCCAGGTTGAACAGTTTCTAAAAGAGTTGGGCTATTAAGCTTTAAGCATTGACAATTTTTACGCTATTTGCTATCATTGAATCAGTGAGTGCGACCCGAAAGGGCTCCATTCAAAAGTCGGCGAAAAACCTCCCTTAAGCGAGGTTTTTTGCTTTTTAAAATTCAAAAACCCAAATGTTTTTTGGGTTCTTGAAAGGGCCAACGAGTTTACTCCAAAACAAAGTCTTTAGTGAGTGCTGTCCGTTGGCCCGATGTTATTTTAGCAATTTTTCTGTTAGAATACAAAAATGGATATCAATAATTTTCTGCCCTCGGTCAAAAGAAACATTCCTCTGAAAAATCACACTGCCTTTAGAATCGGCGGGCCAGCCAGATATTTTTTTGAAGCAAAAAGCAAAGATGATTTGCTTTTGGCGTTGAAGATGGCAAAAAGATTCAACTTGCCTTTTTTTAATTCCCGAGTAAAACGAGGGAGTCAAAGTTCCCGACGAGCAAAGCGAGGAGGGGTTTTTATTTTGGGCGGAGGGAGCAACCTGTTGGTTTCTGATAAAGGTTACAAAGGATTGGTTATTAAAATGATGAATGATGATTACCGGATATTAAAGAACGAGATTATTGCAGGAGCAGGAATACTTTTGGGAAGATTGGTTATTGTTGCCACTGAACATGGTCTGTCTGGATTAGAATGGTCTTTTGGAATTCCCGGGACGGTCGGAGGAGCTATTTTTGGAAATGCCGGAGCTTTCGGAAAATCGATGAAAAATGTCATTAGAAAGGTTGAAGTTTTCAATGCAAAAAATTTGAAATTTGAAACATATAATTTAAAAGACTGCAGATTTGATTATCGAGAAAGCGTTTTTAAGAAAAAAAAGAATTTAATTATAGTATCTGTGTTTCTAAAATTGAAAAAAGGAAAGAAATCTGAAATCAAAAAGAGAATGGAAAAGAATATTGATTACAAAAAAAGTAATCAGCCCTTAAATTATCCTTCAGCTGGGTCTGTGTTTAAAAATCCGGATAAAAAATCTGCCGCAAAGCTGATTGAAGATTGCGGTTTGAAAGGAAAAAAAATAGGAAAAGCAAAAATTTCCTGGAAGCACGCCAATTTTATTGTTAATTTGGGCGGAGCTCGGGCAGAAAACGTTAAAAATTTGATAAATTTTACAAAAAAGGCGGTAAAAAAACGTTTCGGCGTGTCGCTAAAAGAGGAAATTCAATATTTGGGTTTTGAAAATTAGATTTTTTCCATTTTCCATTTTTATTTTCTATTTTTCGGTTTTCCACACTTGACAAAGTTTTTCAAAATGAAAAAATATACTAATGGATGCGAATAGTTAGTCGACTATTCGCTGAGACTCTTTTAAAAATCGTTACCATTCTCATGGCAAAGAAAAAAGCAAAGAAAAAGAAGAAATAAATTATTTTCTCCCCCTCACTTAAAAAGTGAGGGGTTGTTTTTTTATTACTCTTTACAAAAAAGTTTTTTAATGCTAAAAAGATAAAAAGAATAATTTTAACAAGATAACCAGTTAATCGCTTTTTGTTTCACTCTTTGTTTTTCCGAGCACATAATCAGCAAACTTATATGCTCGGTTAGCTGGGGAAAGTTTAAAATCTTTCCTGTGGTAAGCGATTGACTACAGTATTATGACTGGCAAAACAAAGAGATCCATTCAATGGGTCAAAAAATTCAAAAAACAAAAATACGCCGGCATTCATTTGATTGCCGAATTTTGGCATGGAGAAATTATTGAAGACCCCAAAAAAATCAAAAAAATCCTCATAGCAGCAGTTAAAGAAGCAAAGAGCGCTCCTTTGGAAGTGGTTATCCATAAATTTTCACCCCAAGGCCTGACCGGGGTTGTTTTGTTGAAAGAGTCTCACATCGCTATCCACGCCTGGCCTGAATTTGATTATGTGGCCATTGATATTTTCACCTGCGGGGACCGGGCCAAGCCCCAAAAAGCCTTGCAATATTTAAGGAGAAAATTAAAGCCCAAAAAGGTTGTGATAAAAGAGATAAAAAGAGGGATAATGAAATAATTTCAAACGATGCAAAAGAAATGGTACACCGATAAATATATTAAAAATTGCCATGTTCGCTTCAGAGTAAAGAAATTTCTCTTTCAGAAAAAAACAAAATTTCAGAAAATAGAAATTTTTGATTTGTTTGATTATGGAAAAAGTTTGGTGATTGACGGTATTGCTCAAAGTGCGGAAAAAGATGAATGGGTTTATCATGAATCTTTGATTCATCCGGCTTTGATTTTGCAGCCGGTTAATAAAAAATTAGAAATATTAGTTTTGGGGGCTGGCGAAGGAGCAACTTTAAGAGAATTATTGAAATATAAGAACGTAAAAAGGATAGCTGCCGTTGATATTGATTTGGAGGCGGTAAAAATATTCAAGAAATTTTTTCCGAAAATGCACCAAGAGTCTTTTGACGATAAAAGGGTGAATTTGGTCATTGACAGCGCCGAAAATTTCCTTAAAAAAACAGAGAAGAAATATGATATTATTTTTTCTGATATCAGCGACTTTACTTTTTTTAATCTTGGTTCAAAAGAAAATAAATCACAAATAAATTTTTATAAGCTTATCTTTGAAAAGTTAGACAAAAATGGAATCTTTGTCATGCATACTTACGAATTTGATGAGATAGATTATGAAGACCATTTTAAAATTAAAAGAACAGTTGAGAAAGTTTTTCCGAAAACATATTCTTATCGAAGTTATATTCCATTTTTTACTGCTTATTGGGGATTTTTGATTTCTTCTCCGAATAGGAAATTTAATCCTTTAAATGTATCCTCTAAAATCATTCAAGAAAGGATGAGAAAGCAAAAATTAGAGAAAAAACTCAAATATTTCAGTCCTGACATTTTTAAGGCGATTTTTACTTTGCCGCCATTTTTGAAAAAAATTGAAAATAAAATATAATTAAAGTATGCCTTTAGCGCTAAGAATATTATTATTGACCGATGGGCTTTATTTGCTTGCTGCTGCAATGTTGGGTCCGATTTATGCGATTTTTGTTGAAGAAATTGGAGGAGACATTTTGACAGCAGGAGCTTCATTTGCGGTTTTTTCTTTGGTAATGGGAATATTAATTCTTTTTATTGGAAAAATTGAAGACATTGTTTTGAAAGAAACAGAACTGTGGATATGCGCAGGTTATTTTATAATTGCCCTTGGTTTCTTTGGATATCTTTTTCTTCAAACTCAGTGGCATTTGTTTGTTATTCAAATAATTTTGGGCATTGGGTATGCTGTTCAATGCCCAGCTTTTAGTGCGGTTTATTCAAGACATTTAGATTACAAGAAAACCGCTTTCCAGTGGGGTTCTTGGGACGCGACAAACAGCTTCGCTACAGCTGGCGGAGCAATAGTAGGTTCTGTTTTGGCTACGATTTTCGGATTCAAAATTTTATTCGTCATTATGGGAATATTGCCCCTTATATCTGCTTTGATAATTTTATTTTTGCCGCGTAAACTTTTATAAGAATTTGTTGAAAAAAGTTCAATTATTTAGTAATCGGCTGCATTTTAAAGAAGCCGATTTTTATT
>CAWBPO010000003.1:0-117321 GCA_963790795.1 uncultured bacterium
GTTGATTTACATTACCCATAATTTTAATGATTTATACCATATATCTTACCAAAAAATCGCCTCTTTGGCGACCCGTTGAGGTCGATCCTCAACAGACTGTTTCAGGCCTAAATTTTGATTCACTTATGTTTGTAGACCAAATAAAAAGCTGGAATTTCTAAAATTAATCCAAAAATAAAAAATCCAATTCCATAATCATAAACTTGAACATCAATATATCCCATTCCCAGACCAATAAAAAACATTCCCAAAGCACAAACTAACCATTCCCAAATACTTAAAGTCCTCAAATTTTTTAAAAACATATTTTATTTTATTAAATTACTGTCAACTTCTGGCTAAATTTTGGTTATTTTTCAAAGCCGATTTTTTCTTCTGATTCAGTTCCTTTTTTCTCAGGAAGTTGAGTATCAAGCGGACCAAATCTCTTCTCGTATTCAGCAAGATGTTTTCCTAAAAGTAGATAAATCCTTTTTGCGTGTTTTGGCGAGGCGCGGAACTGGCGCGCCTGATTTCCCGAAATCAACAACAAATCAAAAACCTCTTCATTAAAACCAATATTTACATTTGAAAGCGCATAAAGAACTGGATCAAGATTGACTTTTATTTGTTTTTCTTCGTCTACCATATTTTTATAATTAAAACTTATTAATTTTTATTGACCTTTATTAAATTTTCCTAAACTTCGGGCTTGCCCTGAGATACCTCGAAGGGCTAAATTTTGATTATTTTTTAATATTTTCAAAGAAAATTGCAGAAATAGTCTTATAACTAACATTTTCTTTTTTGACCCCGAGAATTTTTAACGCTCTCTCTATCTCTTTTTTAGCCATAGCCAGGTTTTTCCCGTTAAACTCAAGCTCCCCCCACCAACCAATCCCCTTTATATATTCAAGAACGGTCTTAAACCCCTGAGGTAGTTCCCAAAAAGTCGCTTTTTCTTTCTTAATGGTAAATAATTTTTTGAATCCTAAATCTTTAAGTAAAGATTGGCACGATTTCAAGTCACCGCTAAAAAGCGGCACTTTTCCTTGAGAATAAAACGCTCTTTTAAACCGAGCCTTACCGATTGATATAACTTTGTTTTTGACAAAATAAATAGTTGTTGGATTTTTTGGCTTCTGCCACTTTCTTATCCTTAAATTTTTTTTAACCAAATCCCAATTTTTATCTTTCGGCCCGTAGTAATAATCAGTGAATTCATAGGGATATAAAAGCTTGGCTCCTAATTCTTTTATTCTTCCTTCAAATTCTTTTATACTTTCTATTTTATATCTAACTTCGCACTCAAATAACGAGGCCATAAAAATATTTCTTAATTTTATTAAATTTTCCTCAACTTCGGGCTTGCCTTGAGGCACCTCGAAGAGCTAAATTTTGATTATTCCTAATTTCAGGATAGCCCCGATTTATAAGAAATTCAAGGTAATAAAAAACCGCCCGATAGGACGGACAATATACCTTATCAGACCCTTATGGGTCGCATAACCTTAATTATTCAGACGCTTATCTGTTGGGTCGCACTTGCTTAATTATCAGACGTACATAGGCTTAGGTTTAAAATCGGTTAAAATTTTATCGATAATACCAACTAGGCAACTTTCCTTTGCGCCGATTTTTATTTTGTACTGACTTATTCTTATAAATTTTTATTATACTTTTACCTAGTCCTGTACGATATTTTGATTCTCGTAAAGCGATAATACCGAATTGAAAAAGCTTTCTTATTTTTCTGCCTTTAAAATGCCACTTAAGACGATTGCAGACTTTACAAATTGGTAAAAAATTCTTGGAATTATCTTTTCCTCCGCGGGTAAAAGGAATAATGTGGTCAACATTCCACTTCCCTATTTCTCCTTTAGTAGCGTCAAAAATAAGAACACGCCCGCAAATATGACAACGACCTCCAGTTTTTTCCCAAATTTGACGTTTTATTAAAGCTGTAATTGATTTTCTTTTTGTAACCATAATTTATATCTGATAACCTTGGAAATCTGACCCTTTCTCATTGTCTCATGCCTGTGTCTCATTTTTACTTATTTTAGTCGTAAAATGAGACAAATAAGACACTGGTTAAGGGTGTTTTCCTGAACCTGGCTTAATTTTACTAAAAACGGTATAATAAAAGTAGAAATATGCAAACCGTAATAGATAACATTGCAAAATCTTTTGTTAATTTAAAACCAAATAAAGAATGGTCTTTTACTGATTCTAGAAGGACCGAAACTAATTATATAACGCACGGTTATCATCGGTATCCTGCAAAATTTATTCCCCAAATCGTCCAAAAACTTATTAAAGAATATACATCGCCCGGCGATGTTGTTGTAGATTCTTTCGGAGGTTGTGGAACTACGCTTGTAGAAGCAAAGTTAGCTGGTAGAAGAAGTTATGGATTCGATATTAACCCGGTGGCTAAGTTAATTACTCAAACCAAGATTACGCCAATTAAGCCAAAGACCCTAAAAAATTCTTTAAATAAATTTATTAATGTCTACAAACTTTCGCTTCCTACAACTCCCGTTATTGATATAGATAGGATTAATTATTGGTTTGATGTCTCTACAATTGCAGAACTTAATCGAATATATATTGCTATAAAAACTCTTAAGAATTATAAAGTCAGACGGCTTTACCTCTGTGCTTTTTCTCATATTTTGAAAAATTGCTCCCGGTGGCTTATGAAAAGTACAAAACCTAAGTAGATCCTAATAAAGTAATCCCCGTACCGATTGATATCTTTCTCCCACACTTACGATCCATGATAAATAGGAATAATCAATTTTATTCTCTATTACAAAAGAATGGAACAATCGGAATTAAAGCAACAATGAGAATCAGCGATTCAACGAAAGAATTACCAATTTCATCTAATTCTGTTGATTTAATTATTACCTCTCCGCCCTATGTAACCTCTTATGAATGGGACTTACATCAACTTTCATTACTATGGTTTGGGAACGATCATAAATATTTTAAAAAATGGAAATACTATGCAAAAGATTTCGATAATTTTAGAAAGAAATTTATCGGCACAAGCCTAAAGAAAAGCTATCAATCAGAAGGTTTGAACAGTCTCACCGCCGAAAGAATAGTTATGCAACTTTCAAAAAAAGATATTGGTGTTTGTAATAACGTAACCCATTATTTTTCTGATACGAATAAATCATTCACTGAAATGTCCAGAATATTAAAACCAGGCCATAAAGCTTGCATAATTATTGGAGATACAAGCCTTCAAAATTGCTATATCACCAATGCACAAGTTGCCGCCGAGCAAATGCATAATATAGGACTTAAATCAATAAAGTTCATTAAGCGCGAAGTGTCTAACAAACTAATTACTCCTTGGAGAAACACCGAAAATGGCAGATTTACCAATACCGACAATCCAAACAAGAAAAGAGTATATCAATATGAGTACATTTTAATAATGGAAAAGCCTTTAACGTAGAAGCTTTTTAATGTTCTGAAGAGAATTTTTTGTCACTGCGCGAATTCCCATTTCAAAGATCTCCTCCTTTGGGTCGAGATCTTTTACTTGTCCATTGTTGGCAGTCGACGCGACTTGTAAATCTTTAAACTCTAAAAACATCCACACCGCATTTATATAAATCTGTTTTATTAAGAGATCTCTTGCAGAATCTCGATCTGCTAATATCATCTTTCTCAACTCATTGAACGGTTTCGCATCTATATTGATTTTAATCTTTTTTAATTCTTTCCAAGAAGGAATACGAGCAACACAATTTTCATCCCACTTGGGTGTATCCTTATCCCAATTCTTTTTCTCGATAGTGTTTAGATCGGGTAGATTAATTTGTGGTTCATTTTCGGGGGGAAAAATTTCGACGGGCGTAATTAACTCAAAATAATTCTTAGCATCGTCACTAATTACTATTTTAATATCATTAATTTTTTGCATTTTATCTTCAGTATATCCGACTTTGATCTCTAAAACTCCTTCTTTCAATTTTGGATTCCCGAATTTAAGAAAATCATGTTGCTCAATAATTAACTTACCCAGGACTAGTTTTTCTCTCAAAATAATCATTTTCGACATCGGTGTTCAAAATTTAATTTTCTGGTTAAACCTAATGGAATGCGTAATAGATCCTTTGTTTTATCAAAAAACGAGGGAAACTGTTTGCCAATATATTGCTCTTTTTCTTTTATTATGACAGTAACCTGTTTACTAAATTTTATATTTTTTGATGAGTAGCTCACAAATGAAATAAAATAGCTTCTTCTGTTGGTGCTTTTGTACTTGTAGGATTAGGATCGACCCTAAAAGTTAATTTGCCTCTTTTATAAGAACTGAAAGCAATCTCGAACTTTTCTGATTTTCCCCAATCATACTCACCCTGATCGTCTCGCCGTTCGAGCAATCTTTCCATCAGCCCCCGTATTAAAAGTAATTTTGCAATAAGAACCCCTCCTCTATCTCTCGAGGATCTAAACCTATTAATTCAAACTTTTCTGGAAGATAAGTGCCTTCGTATGGTGACGGTGGCTCCTCTCCTTCACCTTCTTTTGTGGGTATATCTTCTCCCAATTCAAAGAATTCTCTTAATTCCGGTTGGGCTTCAAAATCTTTCATTAATTGTTTGCGTTAGAGTGTCATCTTTGAAGGAGCTTTACGATCCGACGGAAAGACGCCCGTATTCAGCATCTAATTCTTTAAATGTTTCATTGTTAAGAAAAATCTTAAGTCTTTCAAGAGCTAAACGAGTTGTCGCGTTATTTTTGAATTTTTCCCGCCCAGAATGAAGCATTTGGGCAACGGGAGGATCGATATTTGAAATATCTATAAAAGCGAAAAGATAGGGGGAAAAGTCAACAAGATCACACTCATTTCTTAGCCAAGTTGTATTCTCCGTGTGGAGGACAAGGCCGTCTTTTATGAAAAATATCTTTTCCGATATTGTCTGGCAATATTAGGGACTTAAATCTTCTTTGACTTGAGTTTTGTGTTGAAGAATAAAAACTTCTATTTCTCTTTTGCCTATTTCACCAAGATCAATTGGTAATTTTTGTGGGTATCCTTCTCTCAAAATATCTTCTTTTCTAAGTAATTTTTCACGGAGACCAAAGATAGTATAATCAATACCACCCTTGTAATCTCTTAATTCTTTAAGATAAATGGGTAGTGGCGCGTCTGGTAATTTTTTTTCGATAAACTCATTTAATCCCCCTAAAAACAATGTTACCTCTTTGGGGAAGTTGATAATCATATAGTTTAACTAGACAACCTTCTAGAAAATCAAAATCATCAACTTTAATAGGTTTATCAAAAGGAAACGAAAATATATCTTCTGAATCTTTTTCAATAAAATATTCGTAAGTAAATTTTTGAGCGACATAATCAAACTTTTGCCTAACGAGGGAGAAACCGTAATGATCATAATTTTTGGCACGAATTTTATCCTTGATCGTAGTTGCTCGCCGGCATAATATTAATTGTAAATAATTAAAATCGTACGATGTGGAATTACCAGCGTAGCCTAACGGACTAGAACCACCCTGATTATACGTACCGTAAACAAAAGATATTTTCTCTTTTATATCTTTATTCAGACTAAGTATTGTTTCTTTTATTTCGTTTGGCTGTTGACCTTCTCCCTTATCTATAACCGTGATTGTCGGTCTATCTTTTTTGCCCTCGGCTGTAACCCGCAACCATTCTTTTGCAAATTCTGATCTTTTTTCTCTTAACTTTTCTTTCCCGCCAAAAAATCTCTCTAGAGCTTCTGACATCGATTGTGGCGCTTTTGTTTTATCTTTTGGGTCGATGCCCTCTTCGTAACAACGCCTCATTAAAATTGCGTCAATTGAATTTGTAATTTTTTCTATCAACGCATTATCTGCGTCTCGCATCTGGCCCTCGATGGTACCGACATTATTTGATCTCCCACCGTAAGGAATCCATTCACAATTTTTAAAAAATTGTTCCGTATTAACTATTTTTTCGATTTCATCAGAGGTCTGAGATAACAACAGTTTTAATAATATTTCTTTATTTTCTTTGTAATCCATAAAATTATAATGTCAAATTTATTATTTTAAGATAAATATAAATCGCATTTTTAATTTCTATTTTTTAAAAAAACAATGCACGCAAAGCGGAATGAGATTTTTTAATGAAGCATCCTTTTTGTCTCCATTTTTATGGTAAATATATAGGTCTTTATCGTATTTTATCATTTGTTCGGTTTGAGATATGCCACATTTGGCGCAACTGAATTTAAAATTTTCAATCACCGTTTCACGATAACCGCCTCTCTTTTGATTAAAAAGATCAACTATTTCCGGCAAATACATATGGATTACATTTAAGGAAATCTTAGTCTCTTTTATAAAATCCGTAATTAAATAAAAATTCTTTGCTATATTCTCTAAATAAATTATTAAATTTTTTCTGGCTTCTCTGGGGTAATTTTTATTATTAATATGATGTTCATCTTTTAACGCTATTAACTCATCCTCGTTGTTAATAGTATTATTAATTATCTGACGAATTCTCTCTCTGGTTAGGCCAAATTTTAATCCTATATCTTCTAAGGTTTCTCCCCTACGGAAAAGAATAATTATTTGGACAAAATTTGGATAATCCTTTGTATTGATTTCAAATAAATTTTTACCCCTTCGTTTTAGGTATCTCTCTAATTTATTAACTTCACGTTTTTTTATTCCTAAGGTTTTCTTTAATCTTTCCTTTGTATAGCTGCATAACTGATCAATTGATAGTATGCCCTTTTTTATTAACAAAGATTTAATTTCCCCAGGGAAACGAGTTTTTGAAATTAAATAGGCTTCTTTTGATTGCATATTACAGTTTAAATTTTTTATATCCCGGGAAATGAAACTTTGCTTTTACTTCTTTTAAACGACGATCTACTTCTGAAAAGATTTTACGGATATCCTCTTCATTATAGTCATAAGCACTTCTATTTGCACAATTCCCGAGCACCTTCAAAGACCTTAAAACTTCATTGGTTCTTAAGGTCGCGAGTCTTTTAAATCGATTTCTTTTTGTTTCGTTGAGTGGTGCTTTTTGCATAAGTTAATTCTATAGATAATTATATTTTAATAATAATCAACCTTATATATACAGGATAACGCATGCTTGCAAGCATGTCAAGCATAAAATGGTCATAAGATTAAAAAATAAACTTTGTCGTATATGGTGTCAATTCTGACAATTTTTTCGATAATATTAAAATAAATTTTGAAATTCATTATACCCTAGCTTCTTTCAAGGCTTTTGCGAAGTCTTAGTTGTCAACAGTTTACCAACTGGGGGCCTGGACTAGATAGCATGATTGCGTCATCTCTTTGTGTTGAAAGGTCGAATAATCAACCCAAAAAGATGAACAATATGGAACAAGACTATAAACCAATTGTCGATTATATAGAGGATTTCTTAGTATATAGTAAAATTGAACGAGGAATTGCAGAAAGGACAATAGACGTTTATGAAACTTGCACAAGAGGATTCGTAAATTGGTTGAAAAATAATGGGAAACAAGAGATAAAACCTAATGAATTTAGCAAGGATGATATTTGGCAATATCGGTTATATCTCTCAAAATGCTTAACGAAAAACGGAGAACCACTTAAGAAAAACACTCAGAATCATTATCTAATTGTATTGAGATCATTTCTTAAATACTTTTCTGCAAAAGATATTACTGCCCTACCCTGTGAAAAAGTTTCTTTAGCAAAAGATGCAAATCGAGAAAAGCCTGTAAAGTTTTTAAATTTTGAACAGGTGAAAAAACTTTTAGATGCGCCAGATACTAATACTTTTATAGGATTGAGAGATAAGGTCATGCTTGAAATACTATTCTCTACCGGATTAAGAGTTTCGGAACTTGCTTCGCTTAATAGAAACCAATTTGATTCAATACAAGATCAAGAAGATCTAGAATTGTGTATTATCGGCAAAGGAAGTTATCCCAGAACAGTATTTTTCTCTAAGCGCGCTATTTATTGGTTAAAGAAATATCTCGAACTGCGTAATGACAGTAAAGAACCTCTGCTGATAAATTTCAAAAGCTCTATCAAAACAAGCGAACGTCTTTCAACAAGATCCATCGAAAGGATTGTTAAAGATTATGTTAAAAAATCTGAACTGCCGCTGTTCGTTAGTCCTCATACCCTGCGACATTCTTATGCAACTGATTTAATGAATCAAGGCGTTGATCTTAGAAGTGTCCAGGAATTTCTCGGGCACAGAAGTATAATGACAACTCAAATATATACTCATGTGACGAATATACGCCTCAGAGAAATTCATCGACAATGCCATAACGACGCAATTTAAATAGTCCGGAAATAGAAAATATAATGAGAAATTAAAAATTTAACTCGAGTTTTAACCTTTGTAATTAGATCGCGTAAGGTTCGTCGTTTACAAATTATACGACATAATTATCTTTTACCCTGGGCAACAAGCGAAACCGATAGAAAATCTTAAGAATTTCTTGACAAAGATTACGGATTGAGATAGAATTGAATTGTCGTAAGAATATAAATAAAGATAAACAAACATATGGCCATAAAAAATACCCCTCAATATCAACAACTTAAAGAAGCTATGGCATTGATCCGTGAACTTAAGATTCCTGAACATTTACAGCAAAAGGCATTGGAACACCTATTACAGGATGTTTCAGAGCATTCACAAACATCAACCCCATCCGATTTTCGTCGTTCTTCAAGACCGCCTAAAATGACAACTGGAGATTTACGGGATTTCATTAATGCATGCAATCCAAAGGGTGCAGTCGCAGAGATACCCGCTCTTCTATATTGGTTAAAAACTCGTGAACAAAAACTAATCGTAAATGAGAACGATATTTTAGAAGTTTATCGACGCGCAAATATTCGCCCTCCCAAGAATATTGGGCAATCACTTCGCGATCTGTCTTCGAGAAAAAAATATGGACGCCTAGAAGCCGTCAAAGATCAGCCTGGTTACGTACGCCTATCACAAGCGGGCGAAGATTTCGTCTTGTATGATCTCCAATCCCAAAAAAAAGATTGACTTAAATAAAATCGACGACTCCATGAACATCGAACATTATAAATAATTAATAATACAAAAAGTTATGGCTAAATATAAAATAACAAATATTGTGGAAAAAATTGTTGAAATGTTAACGCCTATTGCGTCTGATGAAAGGCAACGCATAATACAAGCATCGTTAGTGTTGCTTGGCGAAATGGCGGAAGACTCCAAGAATGGTAAATCGAAGAGGAAACCAGGCGAAGAAGAAACTGGAGATTGGTCTTCCCGAGCACAAACGTGGATTAAGCAAAATAATCTCTCGATGGAAGAACTTCAGCAGGTTTTTCTTATAGATCAAGGTAATGTTGAAGTCATCGCCTCAGAAATTCCTGGAAGGGGTAAAAAGAAGCAAACCTATAACGCCTATATACTTACCGGAATAGCTAAATTGCTTTCAACTGGTAATCCGGTTTTTGACGATAAGTCTGCACGGGCTCTTTGTAAATCTTCTGGATGTCTTGATGCCGCAAATCATGCGAGCTATTTAAGAGAAAAAGGTAATGAATTCACCGGAACTAAAGATAAAGGCTGGACCTTAACCGCGCCTGGGTTAAAACGAGGAGCTTCACTCGTGAAAGAATTAAACAAATAGATATCAATGATTGACATCACAAAAATACTAACTGGCCTACCGATTGGTTTACGCGACCCATTGCTCAAAAGCTATCGAGAGATAGTATCTAATTATTTGGAACATAGATGGGAACCATCTGAACTTAACGGGGGAAAGTTCTGTGAAATTGTTTATTCTATTATCAGCGGCAGTATTACGGGAAGATTTCCCACGAAACCGTCAAAACCTAGAGATATGGTAGTAGCATGCCGCATCCTTGAGACTATACCCATAAATCCAAAACGGGTAGGAGACAGAAGTCTCCGTGTACTTATTCCGCGGATGCTTTCGGCTCTTTATGAAATCAGAAACAATCGCGGTGTCGGCCATATTGGTGGCGATGTTGATCCAAACTTTCTTGATGCTACAGCTGTATATGGAATGGCCAGTTGGGTCCTAGCTGAAATCGTCCGTATTTTTCATGCAGTTTCTATTAAAAAAGCACAAGAAATTGTTGATATGCTCGTAGAACGCAAACATCCCCTTATTTGGGAAATAGAAGATATAAATATCAAACGTATACTAGACCCAAAAATGAAAAAGATTGATCAAGTACTTGTATTACTCCATAGAAAACCTTCTTGGGTCTCTGAGGCAGATTTAATGAAATGGGTTGAACATAGTAATCCAAGTGTATTTCGCACAGATATTCTTATTCCTCTTCATAGGTCTCGGTTAATTGAATATCACAAACAAGAGCATCGAGTTCAAATTTCTCCTCTCGGAGTTCAAGAAGTAGAACAACAAATACTAAAAACCAGGGTTCGATGAACAAAAAAGTACAACAGTAGAAGGCGGTCGGCTCGCCTCGACAACCCTTATCTATTAACTGTTATTCATTAGTATTTGGAGTTCTTTTCGGGACTCTTGCTCCTCGTTCGCTGGAAAGTCGTCATTCGTAGGGTTATGCGAGCCAAAAAGGGCTTTGGGTCCTCGTTCATAGATCACCCAACTTAAGTCCTCAACCGCATCTTGTAGGACGGTCTATATTGCAATATTTACATTTAATGCTATAATATTCTTACCTAGGGCATATTCATATTATGTTCCCCATAATAAAAAACGAGAAACTATTGTTCTTAATTGCACTCGTTGTCATTCTTTTGTTTTTCGGTTTTCTTTTATATAATGTAAATAGCACAAAGCAATATACAGAATCTTTCCTTCGATACAACTATTACCAGGATGCAGAACTGGAAGAATATCTGAACGAAAAGATAGATAACGAAATAAGAGATATAGTTGAAGAAAAAATGAATAGCAATGAGTTATCGGCGATGATATTATTTAATAAATCGGCTAGTAGGATTGATTCATTTGTTAATATCTTAGGGGTAGTCACTGTAATAATCTTTTTAAGTATAGGTATTCTAATTTGGGCTAGTACTAAAGATAGGGACGAATCTAGAAAATTATTAGAGGAAATGAAAGAAATAGTAAAAGACATTAAAGGAATGAGGAAAAAAGCGAAAGCTCTTGTAGACCAAATATCTTATAAAGATACAGCGGACCGATTTAATAAAAGATTTAGAAATATTAAATTTTTCAATAAAAACAAATAATATATGCCAAAAATACCTCAACCAAAACCATTAGGACAAGAAGGGACAATATCATTTAAGCTTACACCTACACAAAATAGTAAAGATAGATTATATTTAATTGATATTGGTGCAGAGTCACAAAAAGATAGAATAACACTTGTGGCTATTAAAAATCAGGAAGAGCCTAGACAGTTGGCTTTAGAAATATACAATACTGAAGGGAATTTTCTAAATACATCAAAAGTTTTCCCCGATTTTAAGATCGGCTCTTCTTTTGGTATAGAATTAGTCTGGAGTACGGCAAAACATAAAGTAGCAGTTTTTGTAGCCACTAAGCTATTTTTGAGTATAGACGACACTAGAATAAAATTTAGTAATCTTGGTAATGCTATTTCTTATGGTGAAGACATTAAAGGAGACAATAGAACAGAGATGACTGCCGAATATTAACTATTGTTATATAGAGTGAATGTTTAAGCATTATTAAAACCGCCCATAATACGGGCGGTTTTAATGTTACACTAGTTGACTACTTCTAGTATTGCAATATAGACCGTCCTACAAGATGCGTTATACAAACAACATAGATTGTTCGCACGACTTAAGTCCTCATACGTAGATTATTCGGATCCAAATAGGCTCTTTGGCTCCTCGCTCGTAGATTCAGCGACTTGAGTCCGCTTACGTTGGTTATTGGGACACAAATGGGGCTTTGAGTCCTCGTTCATACGAGCGAGGACCCAAAGCGTTTTTGTGTCGCATTACCTATAAGTGAGGACTTAAACTCATTGGTTCGAATCCTACCTCCGGAGCTGATATATTGACAATAACACAGAAATATGGTATTATTTTGTTAGCACAAATACAAAACAAAAATAAATACTCGACAGGAGGAAAGTATGCGATACACCACAAGAATCCATTCAGGCAATAAAACCGTCATTTCTCTCCCAGGATTGCAACCCATATTGCCCGGCTCATTGGTTTTGGTGAAAGACAAATTGGAGGCATACAAAGTGAAGACATTACCACCAGTAATAGCAGTGATAAAAAAAGGTAAAGAAGTTATAGTTGATTTTGAGGCCGATTCAGCCCCGATAGAAAGCGTAACTTTCCGGATATAAAGCTAACGCTACGAAACGAAAAAGGAGTTACCGAAAGGCCCCTCCTTTTTATTTTTCAAACAGGTTCTAACATCGTCCAACTATCTTTTAGTCGCATAATCTATGAGCGAGGACTCATTTGACAAAATTGTATTTTGTGTGGTATAAGATGAATGTAAGAATCAGTTCTTTTTAGTAATCTTCATGGCGGCGGAATGTCCGTAAATTAGTATACTAGTAACTGGTCTTTGTGGATATCTCGTCGCCATGGAAAAATCTGAAGGCACTTCGACTGTGAAATTCAGCGAAGAAAACAGCATGTGGCGTTTCATAATTATAAGGAGGAAGTCATGGATATTATTCCGTTTGGTTCTTTGGTGCAAGACAAGATAACTGGCTTCAAGGGGTTTGTACTCTATCGCGTGGAACACATGAATGAGTGTGTTCGCTATGGGGTCCAACCCACAATAAATAAGGAAGACCAGTTGCCCGAAATCAAGGTTCTTGATGGGCCAGACCTTAAGATTATCGCTCCGCCCAAGGACGACCTACCACCAGCAATCAAAACCCCTAATGCTTTTAAACTCGGAGTTAAGGTGAAAGATCGCCTTACCGGTTTCATGGGTGTCGCCGTGCTGCGTGTTAAGCATATGTACTCAGGCGACCGATATGGGGTTCAGCCACCGATTAACAAAAAAAATGAAATTCCCGAGCTCAGAACCTTTGATGAGGAGGATCTCGAGCAGGTTGATCCGCCGGCGCCCAAGAAAAAAATTAAGCAGAAAGGTCCTAATGGGCCACACGATCGCAGTGCTGCAATAGCAAGGTGATCCGGAAATTTCGGATTCAAATCCCTTAACAGCCAGTTAGGGGATTTCTTATTGAGGTGGTTTTTGTGTCTCATAACCAACGAACGAGGACTTAAACTCGTTGGTTCGAATCCTACCTCCGGAAACCAAGAAAAAAAATCGCTAAGGGAGCAATTTTTTTAATTCTACTAATATTATTATGCCAAGACTGGCGGTTATATTTCCACGCCTAAAAGTATCACCAGCAACAAGGCAATTGAAATAAAAATCACACTAAAGTAATAAAGCCAAGACTTCTTGGTTAAAAATAAATAAGCTAAAACACCAAGCGAAAATAAAGCACCAAGTGAATATATTAAGACTGGCGAACGATCAAAATAAATACCAATAAAAGCCAAAACAGTTGCCACTGGCACGGTTGTGTAAATCGCCTTATACAACGTGGCTAATTTTGAACGAAAGATAAACCAGGAAAGAACGGCTAGAATCACAAAAAGCGTAATTGGTCGGAGAATAAAATAAGGGTTCGGCCCCATTTTGCCCAAGGTATGATCTTATCGTAAAAATTAAAAATTAAGGCATAGAAGAGAAAAAGCAAAGTAAGCAGAATAGGAATAGACACCAATATCGCTAAAGCCGAGAGGGTGTTTTTTAAAATTGGATTTTTAATCATCATACCTCCTTAATTCTTATTATTATACGCGCAAATAGTCATTTACAAAAGAGCCAAATTTATTAGTTGTTTTTTTGCCGCCGCCTCGCAAAAGGGGCGGTTTTTGGTAGAGAACTTGATTTTTTTGTTAGATATGTTAAGATATAAAATCATAAAAAGGAGGTGAGAAATGAAAATTCGGGAAAAGTTTAAGAGTATTTTTCAAAAACCAAGAAGGGAGAGAAAGATACCTAAACCTGTTGTGTCTGTTCCGTATTGGGTAAAGGCAATTGCCATTGGGCAATATCAGGATGAATCCGAAGGCAGTGTGGTAAAAGCAGGATGGATTAAGTCGCCACAAAGCCATATTGTGTTTGATAATGCGAGAGGTGCCTTCCTGGTTTTGCTTGATGTGGCAAGGATGGAATGTGAGCCGTTACCAAATGTTTGGCCAGATAAAGATGAGGTGAGGATAGAATATAGGCCTGGCATTGCTACTCCTACTGGTATGTGGCCAGTAGCTAAAAGTATTCTTATTTTGGAAGACGGCAGAGTGTTTGTTTGGCCTGAGAGATTCCATCTCTATAAGGAGATTCTCCAAGGACAGATTCAGCAAGCAATGGAGTTCTTTGAGGACGAGAAATGGCGTTCTGCTGAGGTAGAGTGTGAGAAAGTCGAGGCAGGAGTTTAAAAAGGGGTCCGATAACTTCAATTATACTGTTACGTGGCTCATTAAAGAGGTTGTTCGCTTGAAGGACACCCTCTTTTTTATTCCCTAAAACTCAAAATCGGCATCCCATAAGACCTTGAATTTCCAGTAATTCCTCTCTCATCTTTGCCCAATCCAAAGTTCTAAACGTGTCCAACAAGGGGAGCCGATTTCGGCCGCTTTCTCAAGAAGGCGGTTTTTTGTTCCTAATTTTGGGTCGCAATACCAACGACTGAGGAAGGGAAGTCCCATTTTGTGTCGCAGTACATACGACTGAGGAACTGAAGACCTCATTTGTGTCGCAGTACATACGACTGAGGAAGGGAAGACCCATTTTGTGTCGCAGTACATAGATTGTACGAACAATAAATAAAAAACACCGTTAAGACACGATGCTAGCCATAAAAATTTTGCGGGCCTTTTTGAATTAATTTTTCTCCCCTCCTTCGCTAAAGCTACGGAAGGGCAAGGTCGATCGTTCAACCTTGGGTAAATTCTTTAGTTTCATGTCTTTATTTTTAATTTTTCCTGGCGTATAATTTTATTGCCTCTGGATAAATCTCCTGTTCTGCTTTCTGCACTCTTTTCCTTAAAGTATTAATACTATCATCTTCATAAACCGGAACAGCTTTTGCATTATTATTGGACCGGTATCTTTACCCTCATCTATAAAGAATAATGTGCAACCGGAAATTTTACACCCGTAATCCAATACAGCTTTATGAACGCTTCTATCAATACCAGGAAAAGAAGGCAATAAGGAAGGATGGACATTCATTATTTTGTTTTTATATCTTTTTACAAACCAACTGCTAAAATAATCTCATATAACCGATTAAGACTATCAGTTGAACATTGTATTTATCTAATTTTTCAGCAATTTTCTTATCATAATCAGTTCTTTCCATCTCCTTGGAGTCAAGATAATAATGTTCTATTTTATAATGTTTTGCTTTTTTCAAAATTCCCGAATCTTTTTTATCAGAAATTATTACAGCTATCCTTGCCAGACCTTTTAATTTTCCTTTTTTAATGCTTTTAACAATAGCCGGTAAATCACTTCCATTTGTCGAGCCCACTACCCCAATTTCTAATATTTTTTTCATAATTTTTCACTTAAACAACTTTTTCTGTCTAAAGCTTTTGGCGGTTTCGATGGCGATTTTATTTCCAAGTTTGGTCAAAGAAAATGAGGTTTTGGGATCGCCGGTGATTAATTTTCATTTTCTTAGAGTTCGAAGCTGGCGATGAATTTTAAGGGAATCTGGCCATTGAGGATATTTTGAAAACTAAAGGTCTCAGGAAAAAGAGTAAAACATTCTTTAATTAATCTTTCAAAATTACACTTTTCTTTGTTAGGAGTTACAGAATATATAGCAAAGAGAATTTGGTCAGTATTTTTCATTTTTCTTTTCTAATGAAACACTAGCATCCTACGGGACTTGCTTTCACTTTACCCCTTCGACAGGCTCAGAACAAGCCCCCATTTTCGGGAAAATTCAACTTAAAAACGCTCCAGAAAAAGCCCTTTTCTACCTCGGGCCTTAAATGCTTCGGCTAAACTAAAAACAGGTTTTTGGCGATTTTTTATTTTCATAAAAATTATTTCATTATATATGCCGAAGACGGGCCTTTTCCAACCTGTTTTATCATGCCAAGTTTTTTAAGTTTTTGCAGATGAAGTTGAGCAGTTCTTTTGGGGCAATTTAATATATCTATAACGTCTTTTACGCTTATTTTCCCAATCTGACCAAGAAAATCTAAAACTTCCATTTGCTCTTTGCTTAAAAAAATTTGGGATTTGATATTTTTATTTATTTTTCTACTAGAAAAGGCGGCGACCCTACTTTTCACATTATTTATTTCCTCTTTAAATCCTTTGACAAAATATTCCAACCAAAAAGTGAAATCAGTTTTTCTTTTTTTATAATTTTCTCCAATATTAATCGCTTTGTAATATGACTGCTTGTCGTGGTTGTAATAATCCTCTAACGCGAAAAGCGGAGGAAATCATAACCCCGCTTATATAATATTAAAGTTGCTAAGCTCTGGCGGTCCGACCATTCCCGTCGCTAAACGGATGGATGGCGGCTATTTCTTGATGGACAATACCCGCCACAATTATCGGATTAATCTCTTTTTTTTCACTTTCAGCTATCCACTTAATAAGATTCTTGCAAAGTTCCGGCACTCTATTCGCTTCCGGGCCAGTATAAACAACTTCATTAGGAAACCCTTGGCGCCGTCTTGCCACAAAAACAAGGCTTTTTCTGTAACGACCGCACTGCTCTTTTCGAAGAGTTTCGTTTGTTACTAATTTATGGATATTGAGCAAAACCCTCTCCTTAATAGATTGTTTTGCTTTAACGATTCTTTCTATATACTTTAAAACTTTAAGGTAATTTTGCACTTCGTAAATATCCCTTTGTGGCGCGTCTATTTTCTTACGAGCCAACAAGGCTCCTACTTCGTTGATATTTAATCTGTTCCCTTCTATGGCGGTTGAACTATGCGTCATTCTCGCTAAGGTCTGACGTCTTAGTTTTATTTCCTGTTGAGGTAAAATTTTGGCGCGTTCAATAACCGCTTTTGATTCAGCGATATCTGTTAGCATCTGGACGATTAAATTAGTGAGTTTGTATTTTGGGTTGAACATATTTATATTATAGCGCCTATTTTATAATCGCGCAAGAACGCACAAAAATCGCGCACAAATTATACGATAAATATCATTTTCTTTCTTAATAGGTTTTTGGCAAGTTTTTTATTTTCATATTTCTTTCCCAGTAGTAGAACGCTTCGCGTTCACTACGGGACTTCGCTTTCACCTTACCTCCATTTTTGCCAAAATTCAAATTAAAATAAAAGCGATGGCTTATACTACCATCGCTTGAACTTGTTTCAATGAATCCAAGGTTGGCGGAAATACCGTGTTATTGTAGAAAAATTGCTTTTCATACAGCCAAAAGTCTTTTCCAAACCAGTCGATAAAAAAGAAATAATGGGAAATTTCTCCTTTTAGCTGAAGCGATCCACAGATAGTAAACATTGGTTCTGACAAAGGGTCTTCATCCATGTGGTCAGCCCGAATCACACTTAATTCTAGATTAGCCATTCTCTCCCAGGTTGGTTTGGCTAAATGAATATAAACCTGATCTTGCCATTTTGGTCCAAAGACTTTGGCCGACGGCAGGCTCTTACCAGCTTGTAGAAATTCCTTTCGACAACGGACAAACTTTTCGATGTGGAAATGGTTTTCAAAAGAGCGTGCCCGCCTCATGAACTCTTCATTAAAAACCACAGCTGACTGATAATCAGGCTGAGCAATATCAATCTGGCCGATTGGCAAAAAATCAACTGAAGACGAAATCATGCCTAGGTCACAATCTAACTTTATTTTGCTTCCCATACGATGGAAATAAAGGCTGACCCGATGAGGCAGGGCAATAATTAGTTCGTCATCATCATCCATCATCTCGAATACTCGGAAATCACCCTTTTCGAATGTGCGTAAATGAACAGACTCTTTCATTTTCTTCCTCCTTTTTATCTTTACTTTTTAGTCGTTTCATCTAGCGGGCTTATTTCTACGTCCCATTTTCTTCCATCTGTCTTTAGGGTGCCTTTTCTACCACAATGGGGGCAAAAACCTTCTCCCTCTTCTAAATCTTCAATTTCGGACCCCCAAAACTCATTACAACAATAACTACATTTATACTCTATTACCAACATTTTAAGGTGCTACCTCCTTTCTTTGATAATTTATTTTGCCATACTCAATAAAAAAGTCAAGAAAATAAAAAACACATCGGGATTTTTGTTGGCTTGGGGCTATGAACGATGTTAGAACTGTTGGATGAAGATTTAAATAAACAAAAACTGCGCAGCGATGGGCTTTTTATAAATGTTAATATCTATTCTGATTTAATCTCAATTTTCTTTAAGATATTCTAACAGCATCTCTTGCAATCTCTTTTTTGATATCAATTCTACATTATTAGTTCTTGCTAATTCTATTGCTTCTCGAGTAAAATTTGATGTCGTAACAACTATGGCTTTGTTGCAATCGTAATGATTTTTAGCAGCTACGGCTTGTTGGACTGCGCTATTGCCAACAGAAGTTGACCAACATTTCGCTTGAATTAATAACCTTTCTTGCTCTTTGTTCGCTATTAAATCCCCTCCCTGATCTCCAACTTTTCCTACCTGTTGCACGGAGTAAGTCATCGCCTCAAATAATCGATGAATCAATCCCTCAAAATCATAGCCAGTTAGATTAGAAAATTTTTGTGGAGATGAACTTATAAATTCTCTAGTTAACTTTTCTTCTCTATCTTGAATAAAATGTTGGAGTAAAAGATGAATGTCATCCCATTTATCTAAAGAAACTCTAAGTCCCTTATCTTTTAAGAATTTTCGAAAATCACCTAAACGATCCAAGTCAAAATTGTAATTTCTACAACTCCATATCTTATCTTTTTTCTTTTCTAATCCAAATCTCCTAATAAAGTTTTGGATATACTCTTCGCCTCTAATTTCCTTTATTTCATTAAGTAAATTATTTAATTTATTTTGTTTTTTGCGACGTTTTAAGTCATTTAATACAAATATAACAACAGTTAAAATACAACAAAAAAGCAATCCGTAAATAAGCCACTTCCAAAAATTAGCTCTATTAACAAAATATTCCAATACCAAATATAAAATATATAAAACAACTATTCCAAAAATAGCTCGTTCTAATAAGTCATCTTCTAAATAAGACTGTCGTTTCATGTTGGTTTATTCTACCAAAAAACCGCCTGAATGGCGATTTTTGTTGGTCCCCCTGGTTGGACGACGTTAGAACCTAGCTAATCAAATCTCCCTTTTTAATTGGTTTATGTCATCAACACTAATCCAAGCAGACATAGCACCGAAACCTGTTTTATCAATATTAAAAGGTTTTATTCTTTCCACATTGTTAAAGAAGACAAGAATACAGTAATTCTTACCTGAAACATATTCTCTAATTTCCGGCATTATATGGCTCATTCCTAAATCTACCTTCCCATATTTAGACAATATTTGTTCTGTTTTTTTAACAGTAAGATTGTCAAACTGAAGAACTTTAACTACTTCTGCCTTGATAGATACTGGCTCACTGGAATCTTTGAAATAGACAGTATCACCAGGCTTTATTCTATTCCATGGAGCATATTTTGATTTATACCACCTTGATTCAATTGTTTTCTCGCCCGTTAAAATCTTTTCGGTCAAGCCCCACGATTTTTTCATAACTGCAATGTGAACCATGTGGTTTCATTCTATCAAAAAACCGCCCCTTGTGCGAGGCGGCGGAAATCAGCTCTGCGGGCTGGAATCCGTTAGAGCCTTATTTGATGAAAAAATAAAAGGCGGTGGGACATAGCGTCACACCACCCTTAACCTGTCTCTCGATGTACTCACTTGGTAACTAACCAGGCACGGCTCCAGATTCGGTATACGCCGTGATATTGGTTTTCCATCATGAAACCAAAGGCGAGTTCCTCTCGGGCATAATCCCCGTCTCCGCCAAAAAGCCCGCGAAGACCTTTGCCGTCTTCGGTGAATGAAGTACCCCATCTTTCACACTCTTTTTTTATAAACTCCCAGAGGATTTCACCAATAGTTTGTTCTTGTTCGGGAAACTTGTCATATTCGACATCGGTGAGGGCGCCGAACATAAAGCGGAGGCCGAACCTCGTTACAATACGCATCTGGACGAGATAGCCGTCCTTACCGAGTTGTTTTGATTCGGCAATGAATACAGCGTAATTTTTACTGTCGGAATCCACTTCCATTAATCGGATAAATGCTTCAAAGTCGGCTTTAGCAACATCATTTCCGAAATAAATGACGCCGCCGCTCGGCTCCTGTGACGGAGCACTCTTAATAGGGTTCTCGCTGAATTGATTCTGATAGCCATACACTCCATTACCGTAAGGCGTGAACTGCGAAAGATCTCCAGGTTGGATATTGAGTTTGTGATCGGGCCAGATCGGCGGAGAAATTATAACTTTATCACCAAGACTGAATACTAATCGTACTGCCATTTTGATTGCCTCCTTTTTATCCGTCTATAGTTTCTGTGTAAACGCCAGCTTCTCCGGCTGCCACAAGCAGTTTTCCATCAGGAACTCCCTGTGAAGAAGACATAATGTCGAACCCTTCTTCATTGGTTTTCTTTATTAAAACCCGACTTACAAGTTGTTCTTCTCCCTGGACTCCGTCAAGCCAGGTTGCACTGGGATAGAGACCCCAGGAACCGTCTGGGTTCTTGATTTCAACCTTCCTTACTAACATTACTTCATTGCCGTCTTTCTTGCACAAGGCAGGATCATACTCGCAAAAACAGGGTAATTTCACCAAGTCATCGTCATCGAAACGAATGGTAATTTCTTCACTTCCGCCTCTCAGAATATCTCTTACTTTGCGTTCTTTTAAAGCCATCTGAATTTCTCCTTTCTGAATTAGATTTATTAGCATTGCAGGAATTGGTGGAAGTTTACTTCTTTAGGGTAAACATTTTAATGTGCTACCTCCTTTTTTGATAATTTATTTTGCCACACCAAATAAAAAAGTCAAGTCATTCCGTCAGCTTGGTTCCTCGCTCATAGATTGGACGACATAAAATTGGTAAACAAAAAACCAGCGAATTCGCTGATTTCTTGTCCTAAGTTTGATTATTTTCGTTTGTTTCTTTTTCCGCTTACCCGGGTATGTTCAAGACGAGCGGCCAATCCCCATCTCCGCTTTTTATGCTGGTTGTCTCTTTTAAGAGGTTTTTTCATCTTAAAAACTATTTTTTTCCTTTTTCCTCTTTACCGAATCTTTCAAAAGCCCTTAATATTTCCAAAGGTATGGCAAAGACAATCGTATTCGATTGGTCGGAGCTTACGTCGTTAATTGTTTGAAGAGTCCTTAAATGCAGGCCTCCCGTAGCTTTGGAAAGGGTTTCGGCGGCTTTTGCTATATTGTTGGAGGCGATGACTTCTCCCTCCGCCTTGATGATTATTGCCCTTTTTTCTCTTTCTGCTTCTGCCTGTTTTCCTATCACTCTTTTCATTTCTTCGGGCAAAGTTATGTCTTTCAGTTCAACGTTGATAACTTCAATCCCCCAAGGATCGGAGGCTTTATCTATAATGGCCCGTATGTTTTCCGAAACGCGGTCTCTGGCAGAAAGAAGTCCGTCCAAATCCACTTGCCCCACGACATTTCTCATTGTCGTTTGGGCCAGCTGGGAAATGGCGTAGTAAAAATTCTCCACCTCCAAGATAGATTTGTCAGCCTCCCTGATTTTGTAATAGATAACGGCATTAACGCTGACAGAAATATTGTCTTTGGTTATTGCTTCCTGGTTGGGAACGTCCACTGCTTTCACCCTCAAATCCACTTTTTTGTAAAACTGGATGATCGGCCAGATCAGTCTCCAGCCAGGATCCATCAAACCAGAATACCTGCCGAAAGTGAATTTCAATCCCCTTTCGTACTGGGTAATCTGCTTGATTGAGATTAAAAGAATGAACAACGCGATGAATAAAATTGTGTATGGCATATTATTTAAACTATTAATATTTTGACCTTTAAATTGTTAAGCTTTTTTAATTTTAACAATATCCCAATGTTTTGTCCATTTTAAAAGGGAGGGTGTAAAACCACTCTCCCTTTTGCCATCCGTTTAACGGACGTATTGTTTGCTATCTGTTTTTCTATCAGCCCCCTTTCCGTTTTTGTTCGGTATCTTTTGCTTGCAGCGCTTTTTCTTGGTTTTCAATTCCTAATTGCGCTCCTTTCTAAAAGAACAGAGACAACAGTTGGGGTTTTCGGCCGCAAAGGACAGGCTGACAGTCTTAATGTACCGCAATCGTCTTTAAGCCTGTGGAAGATATATCGCGAGTCAGCAAGCCCGGATAATCCGCAGTCGCCCATAAAATTTCTCCAGACCCGCTCTTCCATTAATCTAAAGCCGTAGAAATGATATCCTCTGCCGGAAAAAAGAATAACTCCCTGCTGGCCAATAACGCGAAGAAAACGCTCTATCTTTGGCAGATTGTTTATCAAAGCTTCGTCTTGGAAGTCCATCATAGGGATATGAAAATTCTTTTTTCCCACTCTTACCTTTGAAATCACTGCCAAAACTGAATTTCGTTTCAGAAGACTTATGATTTCTTGGAGATATTCTGCTGTTATCTCAATTCTTGTCAACCTTATTGTCTCTGACGAAGCGTTATGGTAAAGCAATCTAGCAAGAGACGGGCTTAACGTCTTAGATGTCTCCTTCACGTTATACGTCGGCTTTAAAACATCGAAGGACAAATGCGGTATTTCCAGGTTCGTGGCAACGATTTTTTCTACCACTTCTAGCGCTGTCATGCCCTGTTTAAAACGTATTGTGTTTTCCAATGTGCATCCCTCCTTATTATTTAAGATATTTCAGTTTACACAATTATGAAGAAAAGTCAACAAAAAGTCCTTGACATTATCTATGGATGGCGTATAATGATTATCAGACGATAAGTCAAGCTTGCTTAAGCGAGTCTTTAATCTAAAAATTTAAAGTAGTAGTTAAGTACAGCGACTTAAAGTTTCAAGGTCGCTTAATAAGTTTAGAACGTTGGAATTTTAAAGAAATTCCAAAAAAAAATGGCATTCGATTCAGATAGAGGATTCAAACCCCGAGAAATGATCAAGGGCAATTGGAAATGCTCAGACTGCGGGGTAGAAATCACTGAACTTCCTTTTGAACCAGCTGCAGACAGACCTATTTACTGCAAGGAGTGTTGGTCCAAAAAAAGACCAAAAAGAGATTTCAACAGATAATCCCAAAAACAAAAAATCCCGGTAATACGGGGTTTTTTGTTAAATCAGCCTGCTGCTAATGAAAACCTCAATGGCCGATGCCAGAACCAAAAATGGAAAGATAACTTTCAAAAAGAAAAGCAAAGCATAATTCAATTCCTTTTTAATATTCCCCTGCTTTTTGAAAATCCTGTCAAAAACAGTCTGTCCCAATCTCAAACCGACGGCGCAAGCCAAAATCAAAGCAGGTATTTCAATTATACCGTGAGGAAAAGTGGCTAAAAAGAAAACAGTCCAGGAAAACATTGTTTTGGCAAAGAAAGCAACCACTCCCACCATAGCCGCGTTGGAAGATAAAACCAAAAAAGGAAAAACAGCGAAAACTAAACCAAGAACAATTACCAAAAATAAAGTAAAAGCATTGTTCAAAAGAATGAATATAAACTGGCTGAAAGCAGACATTCCGGCAACGGGCTCAATTGTTTCCATAATTCTTTTCAAAAGCAAGTCAGCTTCAGCAGGAGAACTCTGAGCTGAAAAGAACCCGGCAACAGCAAAGAAAATAAAAAGCAAGCAAAATATAACAATATTCTTTTTAAGAGAAACAATGTATTCTTTTAAGGGCATAATTAAATATCGTACCTAATTTCAAACCCTTTGAACTCTGCCTGGTAATTATCCCAAATCACGCTGAAATCGTCTATTTTAGCCCAAATAGGGCCTTTCCTGGACCAATTTACCATATTATCGACGTTTTCCCTGTCCCCTTCAAAAACAGCTTCCACGCGACTGTCCGGAAGGTTTTTCATCCAGCCGGAAACTCCCAGCTTTTCAGCTTTTTTTTTGGCGCTTTCACGGAAAAGAACGCCCTGGACTCTTCCGGAAACAAAAACATGGGCGCGGATCTTTTCTTTTTTTCCTGTATTCTCTTTTTTCTTTAAGAAAAACATTCTAATGTATTATTTAATCAGATGTGGGAAAACCTCGGTAAGACCGTAAAAGATCGCCAAGACGACAAGTATGAAAGTTAAAAAAAATTCAAAGTTAAACATACTTTGTGGGCAATGCAGGATTTGAACCCGCGACCCCTGCAATGTGAGTGCAGTGCTCTAACCACTGAGCTAATTGCCCATATGTTTTTTATATCACAAAAAACCAAAAAGCAAAGCCCTGAAATTAAAAAAAGATTCCAGGGCTTTTGAGCTTGTTAGTAATTAAATTTCAGCCACTCAGATTTTGGTTCTTTTCCTTCTATTAACCTGCTGATATTTTCTCTGTGCGCCCAGGCAATGATGCCAAAAAGCAAAAGACCAACAAGAAAACAAAAGAGGGACTGATAGGCAAACCCAAGACCTATGGCTAAGAATAAAAGTAAAACTAAATTTGCCAAAGAAACATACCTTATTCCCACCAAAAGACATACCCAAGCTAATGCCGGGACAAGTAAAAAGGGCCAAGGGATAACGATTAACAAACCGCCAAGTGCTGATGCTACTCCTTTTCCAGCCCGAAATTTCAGCCACACAGGATAGATATGCCCAAGGACAGCTGAAATAATCATTGCCAAAGATATGATTAAATCTATGCCTAATATTTGCCGAGCCAAAAAGACCGGAATAGCACATTTCAGGCCGTCAAGAAGAGCAACTAATATCCCCCATTTTTTGCCGAGTTTCCGACCAACATTTGTCCCGCCAGTACTTCCACTGCCCATTTCACGAATGTCAGGAATGCCTTTTTTCTTAGAAATAATATAGCCAAAAGGTATTGAGCCTAAGAAATAAGCTAAAACAACAAGCCCCGCATTTATTCCTATCTCATTCATTATCTTTTACCTCCATTTAATATATTTTTCAACGAGCTTAATGTAATCATATTAAATTTTAGAAAAAAATAAAGGGGCGCCTGTAAAAAGGCGCCATAGGCGAGGAAGAATCGATTCGGTGGAAAAGCTCAGCAGTGACTACAAGACAAATATTCGCTGTAACCATGGCGATAATCAATGTTCAGTTTTTTGCAGCTCTGGCAACAAAAGATGAAAAATTCCAGTTCGCCAGACCAGCCGGGCTTTGAATACATCCCAACAGAGGTCACTCCACCACAATTGACAATAAGCTTTTTCCACCAGGGAAGAACTTTCCAAGTCTCCTCAACGCTTGGCGGCTCTTTGATAACCTGCTGTTTTACCATTATTAACCTCCTAAAAAACTATTAATATAATAGCATTTTAATTTAAAAAGTCAAGCACTAACTAAAAAAGAGCGGATAAACGCTCTCTTTTAGGTTCTCAAAATCAATGTTATATCCTTTGTCTGAAAAACTCTCTGGCTTTAATCTTAGCTATCTTGAACTGAAGCACTTTTTTTGATTTATAAACGCCATACTGATTCTTTCTCCTGTCCAGCCACTCTTCAAACCTGACAATTCTTGATTTGAAAAGCCAGATAAGCAATAAAGTGGCCATTAAAGGCAGTAAGAATGAGTCCAAAAAGATATTATTGGTCAAACCAGTGGAAACCTCAGTAGCTGCTCCAGCTACCGCTCCCCTTGAAACAATGACTTTAGCTGTATCTGAGCGTGAGTTTGAAGAACTAGTAACTAAAGCAGTGTTGGTTAACTGGTTCTGGCCGAAAGTAAAGCTTTCTGCTGAAGCAACATCTGCTCTGAAAGTGATTGTTTTTTGCTGGCCGGCTGATAAAGTGCCGATATCCAAACCGTTAAGAATGTCTCCTGAGTTTGAAACATTATCAACTTTCAATTCTCCTTGGTAAATTAAACCGCTGGGCAATGTGTCTTTGACATTAACGTTGTAAAGAGTGCTGTTGCCGGCGTTTACCACTATTCCGACAGTAAGCACTTCCCCTGGCTCAGCATAAGTCAATTCTGAATAAACTGTTCCTTTGGAAAGATTTCTTATTGTTTTTTGAACTGAAAAGTCTGTATATGTCTGGCTGCCAACATTCACAGTAACAGAATCAGAAGTTGAGCCTCCAGAACCAGTGCAAGTAATAGTATATGTTCTTGAGTAGGTCAAAGCGCCTGTTGATTCTGAACCTGAAGTGTATTTTGTACCTGACCAGGAATTGGAAGCATAACAGGAACTGGCGTTAGATGAAGTCCAATTTAAAGTAGCTGAATTGTTATAAGGAATGGTCACGCTTCCGTCATAACCATTAGCTTTAATGTCAACTGTCGGATAATTGTAATAATAAGAATCAGTACTTACTGTTACGGTATCAGAAACTGAACCTCCAGAACCAGTGCAAGTAATAGTATATGTTCTTGAGTAGGTCAAGCTGCCAGTTGACTGGGAGCCTGAAGTGTATTTTGTGCCTGACCAATCGCCAGAAGCGTAACAGGAATTAGCATTATATGAAGTCCAGGTTAAATTAGCTGAGCTGTTGTAGGGAATAGTAACTGTTCCGTCGTAGCCGTTAGCTTTAATGTCAACTGTTGGCACAGCAGAAGAACAGCCGCTTAAGGTTGCTTCAAATGTGACATAGCCTTGGTAGGGCCAACCGCCCTGAATATCGCCAAGGTTCACTTCCACGCTTCTGTAATATTGGGTGACAGAAACAATGGTCGGATTGACGGTAGTCTGGTTAGGATACCATTTGGCAGTAGAATCAAAGGTTAATTTTTGAGCAGTGCTGACATTAACAGTGCCTGTGTCTGAAATATAGTCAGCGTCATATGCCCATAAATAAGCAGTGCTGACAATGTTAGTAGCGTCGTAATCCGGATAGTCGATTCTAATTTTAGTGTCGTGAGCCACGCTCCCATCAACACAGTTGCGATAATAAACCTGAAAAGCGATACTGTCTCCGCAACCGGCTGAAACAGGATCCTGCCAACTTGTGCTTTGGGTTCTGTTTTTAACAACTAAAAGCTCCAAGTCTCCTGAATCGCAATTGAACTCAGGACAAGCAGGACAGGTTGTAGCATTAGCCTCAAAAGCTAATCCGAAACCAAAAGCGACTAATGCGGTTAATATTAGAATAATGTTTAATTTTGACTTGAATATGTTTGTGTAAGTCATGTTATTTATTTAATTATTTATTTATCTCCTTTTAATGAAAACTTATAAAAATTTTCATTAAGAGAAGAAGGATTGATATACGACTGAGTATAAATCAATTATAAATCAATCCTTCAATTTTGTCAAGCGACCTAGTCGGGTCGACTGGCTGATTGACCTGTTGATGGCGGCGCCTGTCCACCTCCACTAGGTTGACTACCAGATGGAGGGGGTGGCGGCGGCGGAGTTGCTGGGTTAACTGGAGGGCATGGTTCTTCCGTTGGCGACGGTGGCGGTGGTGGTGGATTACCCGGGGGGCATGGTTCTTCCGTTGGCGGTGGTGGCGGGTTACCATGGCAAGTTGGGCAATATGTACCACAACCTGAGTAACAGCAACATGGTGCGCCCCAAGAACTGTAACAATCGCCAATTTCGAAACTTTCCGAATCCTCGCCTTCACTGCAGCCCGGTATTTGAGATACAGCTCTAACTGCATGCCAGCCAGATGCGAGAGATCCTCGGAAATCAACACTAGCACTATAATATACGTCTAGCGTCCTGTAGAGATTCCCGTCAATATAGATCCTAACAATCGGATCTACATTTCCAGTTCCAACCGTTACGGTAAAGGTAAGTCCTTCGCCACGACAGAGGAATACTTTCCTCTTCGGAGAGACCGCGAGGTTAACATTTGTGGTACAGGAATAAGATTCCTCAACCTCGATAACCTTCACTACCTCTTTCACAACTTCCTGTGTCGGCGGAGGCGTTGTCTGTTGCGGCGGCGGAGCTATCGTCTGCTGTTGCGGCGGCATTGCCGGCGGAGCTGGCGCTTGTTGCGTCCAAGAAAAACAATTAGGACAGCAAATCGCGACCACCCCCAATATTGCCAACAAGCAAATAAACACAATGCCTATTTTTGTCGTGCTCTGATTATCATTCATTACTACCTCCTATAAAATTTTTTTAAACAGCTTACTTTTACTTGACCATAGTGGCCTCTATAGCAATTCTCCTTAGATCCTTGTCTGAAGGCCAACAACTGATTAATAATAACATATTCTTATTATTTGTCAAGTCTAAAGATGAATTTCTCTTCCTAAATAAAAAAAGTGGGGAACAAAAGCTTAGATTGCAACATTGTTCCCCGGGGAAAAGAGCTGAGAGAATTGAAAGTTTGTTAATGAGGACGATCCACCGGTCCGCCGTGAGGACAGTCTGGTCCTTGACAAGGTCCTGGTCCTGGTCCTGGCCCTGGTCCTGGATGTGGATTAGGTCCTGGTCCTGGTCCTGGCCCTGGTCCTGGTCCTGGTCCTGGTCCTGGTCCTGGTCCTGGTCCTGGTCCTGGATGTGGATTAGGTCCTGGCCCTGGTCCTGGTCCTGGTCCTGGATGTGGATTAGGTCCTGGCCCTGGCCCTGGTCCTGGTCCTGGATGTGGATTGGGTCCTGGATGAGGTCTAGGTGGTGGGGGTGGAGGAGGTGGTGTAGGCGGGTATGACGGATAAGAATAAGATGGATACGAAGGACATGATCCACAAGCTCTATAACCGCAACACGTTTGACAAGGACAAAAATCGCATCCACACCAAGTTGATGGTGGCGCCGGCGTTGGGACATAAATCACCTCAGGTGGTGGCGGTGCGGGTGGTGGCGCCGGCGTTGGGACATAAATCACTTGGGGTGGTGACGGTGCGGGTGGTGGCGCCGACGTTGGGACATAAATCACTGTTGGTTGACATCCGCTCAACAAGCCTCCTATAAGCAACGCAATGATCGACAAGACAACAAGAAAAACTTTTTTCATTCTTCCCTCCTTTCTTTGCTTTTTACTCTCAACTCTAGCTCTTATGTTATAAAAATAAGGTGCTATTACTGTAATTCCGCCTGAACGGCGATTCTTTTTTGATCAACCCCAGGCGGCCAATAACTGATTAAAATTAACACATTATTATGATTTGTCAAATCTTCGAAGGGAATTTTTTCATCTTTTTTAAAAAGAATTTTTTGAAACAGCTAAACTATTTTATTGCAGCCTCCACGGCAATTCTCCTTAGATCCTTACCCGGAGGCCAACAACTGATCAATACTAATATATTCTTATCATTTGTTAATCCATTTTGAGAAAGTTCCTCCCCTTTCTCCAAAAATACCTTGCGGGTAACAACGTACACATATTTCCTATTATTGAAAAAAACAATAATTTCATCGCCTTCAATTAATTCGTTCAAACGGCTAAAAACCCAGTCGTATTTTATTTTCGGCCAGCCAGTTGGCGCTGAATGCCCCAAAATTATTGTCTGGCCTGCTTCTCCGGGTAAAACAGAGTCAGGAAATAAAACCACGCCAGTATCCAGCGCTTTTTGCATGTCTCCTTGCTCTGCGCTTTCACTAAAAACTAAAGGAGCGGAAATTTCAATCTTGGTAATTTCCAAAGCATTTGCTTTTTCGTAATAATCAAAAGAAGCTTCATCAGAAACCATTTCTATTTCTTTTTCGTTTCCTTTGAAAACATCTGAGAAAAAACCGGAAACTGCCCGATAATTAAAAATCCAGGAAATCTCGCTCCAATTAAAAATCAAAAACATTATCAAAAATAAAAAAACAAAAACTTTCCAGAGTTTTTTAATCTCCATGTTAGTTGATCCTGAAATTAGAAGCTAGCAGCTGAATGATTATCATTTTGTCCAAAAAGACCAAAACAAGCCACAAAGCTGAAAATCCGACTGCTTTTAAAATGACGTCTTTGTATTGGATTTCAAACTTGCGGTAAATGAAAAGGTCGCACAAAAAAGTGAAAAGCAAAGAGAAAAGAATCAAAACCAAAGAGCCGTAAATAACCTTTTGGAGCAAGTCATAATAATCGCTCGTCATAAACTGAAACAAAAAGAAAGAAGGAGTTTTTTCAGATTCTGCTTTTTCCTGGACAGCGACAGAAACCACTTCCGAAGGTTCAGCAGCTTCAACATCCTCTTGTTGAAGACCAACTTCAACAGATTCTGGAACGAGGTTTTCAGGTGCAGCCGGCTCTTCCGTTTCTTCCGTTATTTGTTCTTGGCCGGCAACAACCGGAATTTCCGGAATCTCCTGCTCTTCAACAACCTTGGTTTCTGGCTGCGGAGTCTGGACCGTTGCTAAACTCGCTTGCTTTGTACCGAAAAACTGAACAACCACTGTGGTCTGGCCTCCCTGAAAATTTCCCTTTAAAACAGCGATACCTATTTCCTGGTAATTGGGATTTAAAATGTTTTTTGCATGACCGGGTGAATTCATCCAGGCTTGGTGAACCTGGTCTGATTCAAAAAAGCCTATAGCCAGGTTTTCTCCAGCTGACTTGTAATTGTAGCCAGCCTGGCTTACCCAATACCAAGGAGCAACTCCTGTGGGGCTGTAATGAGCGAAATATCCCTTTTCAAGCATGTCCTTTGCTTTCAAATAAGCTGCATTATCTAAAACAGAGTTTTCCGCCAAAGGCGACAAGCCGTAATACTGCCTGGAGTTATTGGCAGACTGAATTAAGTTGGTTTTGGTAATGTCAGCGAAAAAGACAGTTCCCGGAAAACTGATTATAAAAGGTACGATAAGCAGTTTCAAAAGCAGCAAACCAATACCGTAATAAAACAAATACTTGCTTCCAAGAAACTTGGGCCTGTATTTGTTGCTGCGGCAAGGAACGCATATGAGCTTCAATTTGCCGAAAAAATCTTTAATCATTTCATTATTATATCAAGAAAATTATAAAAAGTCAATTTCTGTTTAAATTTCAGAAAAAAAAATGTATAATGCAAATATGCAGGTTTTTGAATTCCATTTCAATCCTCAAAAAAGAAATAAATCAGGCACGGGAAAGAACGACTTCATTTTTGACAGTTTTTGCTTTGAACCGACAAACGTCTACGAAAAAAGGATGGGCAGCTTATATTTGGCAGGGCTTTTAAAAAACGTTTTGCCTCAGAATTTAAAATTCCTTGACCTGCTGGCAAAAAAAATAAAAGAGAAATACTACAAAGCGGTTTCCGGTTCTCCGGAAAAATCACTTAGAGATACTTTAAAAATAGCCAATGAACACTTAGAAAAACTTGCCAAAGCAGGAGACGTCAGCTGGTTGGGAAACTTGAGCTTTGCCGCAATTTCTTTAATCCCCCACCAAAAAAATGGCGGGGGGGAGTTGAATTTCACCAAAGTCGGCGACTTGAAAATCTTTCTCATCAGAAAAAACAACATAATTGACATTGACAAAAAGATAAAATTTGAAGACATTGAGCCTTATCCTCTGAAAATATTCGGCAATATTGTTTCCGGAAGACTGACGGAAAACGACATAATCTTAATCCTAAGCAAAGAAATAGCTGCTGCTTTTCTGGAAGAAAACATCTTAAGCAAAATATCATCTATCTTTCCCTTCAGCCAAAGAAAGTTAAAAGAAATCCTGAACGCAAAAAAAGAACAGCTGACAAAAACATCGGGAATCTGCCTGCTTATCGCCTTAACCAAAGAAGCAGCTTCAAGGGAAAAAGAAATGCTTACAGAAAAGAAAAGTTTCAAAATATTTTCCTTCAAAGAAGTTTTCAATCCCCTGCTCCAATTGATAAAAAAAGCAAAACTGCCCAAACCATCTTTTAAAATAAAAATCCCTTTTAAAAAACCGGGGATAACATTACACAAACCAAAATTTTCCTTGCCAAGAATCAAAGCGCCTGCTTTTGGAAAAAAAATCATTCTGGTTTTAATTTTAACCGCCTTCTTAGTTTTAGGCTTTTTCATCTTTGGAAAAAAAGAAGAAAAAGACATTAAAGAATACCAAAACCAACTAATCCAAATTCAAGAAAAAGTAAGCCAGGCAGAATCGTACTCAATTATCGCTGGCTTCAATCTCCAAGCCAAAGAAAACGCCAATATCCTGTACAGGGAAATCTGGGACGAAATTTCCTCTTTGGACAATATTTCCTTAAACCTGCCTTCAGCTGTCGCAAATCAGGTTCAAAAAATAAAAAAAACAGTTTCAGAAGACCTTTATCAGTTGAACAAATTCGTGGAAATCACGGAACCGGAAGCTGTTTTCAACTTTGAAGCTAAAAAATTCATTCCCCAGAAAATGATTTCATTCAACAATGAAATATATTTTTTCAGCCCTTTATCGGAAAATATGCTTAAACTGAATCAGGAAAACAAAGACGAAATCCTTCAAATCAATGAAAAGATAAAATCAGCAGTTACGCTTTCAGATTCAATACTTTTTTTCTCAAAACCGAACAAATTAATTAATTTCAAAGACAATCAATTCAGCGAAACAATATTTCTCAAAGAACCGTCTTCTGATTTCGATTTCAATGCTTTATCTTCTTACCGTTCAAGCCTTTACTTTTTGGAAACAAAAAGCAATTCAATTATAAGGTATCCTTTTTCGCAAAATATAAACTGGGGAAATCCTGAGTCCTGGCTGTCTTCAGAAACAAAAACTGCCAGTGAATTCAAATCAATAGCAGTGGACGGTTCCATCTGGATTTTGACGAAAGACAATACGATTGAAAGATTTCATACCGGCAAACTCCAAGAAACCATAAACATAGAAATCTTCCCCTTTGTTACAAACCTTTCAAAAATCTTCACCTCTTCTCAACTCACTTATCTGTATATCCTGGAACCGGAACAAAACAGAATAATTATTCTGGACAAATCAGGACAAATAATCAAACAGTACCAAAGCGAAAAATTCAATAATCTCTTGGATTTTTCAATCTCTCAAGACGGAAAAACAATCTGGCTCTTAAACAGCTTAACGCTGTATAAAATAAATCTCTAAAAAAATAGGGTGACTGTGCTTCTCAGAAGCATCAGCCACCCTTCCTAAGTCTTACTCCGACATTTAATTCCGGATGACTAGAGTTAAGCTACAGCAAATTTGTCGCTTAAACTCCCACCAGATGTCGCGGCGGCGAAGTTGCAGCCTCCGAAATTGTAAGCAGCGTAATGTAGTACAGCGTTATTTCGTTGTGTTGTCAAGAAGACTTCGTTGCAATACCAGGATAACAGTGACAGGTGAGCAGCATTATTGAGGACCTTGTGCTGCTCAGCGAATAAGCCTCCTTGAGTAACAGGACTTAGCTCAGCCCCGGAACCCAGTAGGTATAGCGTCGCCGTATTTTGAGTATTTATCAAATCGAAATGCGCGAAGCCGGCAAGCGAAAAGTCGACAAGAAGATTCACTGGCAGTGCCCTTAAAAGGTCAAAGCCAGAACTTCTGACGCGGTCGACTAAATTGCCGTTATACGACAGGTTCATAACCGCTACTGAAGTCTCAGTAGGACACGGGGCCGCCGGTGCGGCATGAACGGCAGACGGTGTTGCCAACACTGGAAAAATTAAGGCGCAGACTATTACCAGCGCAGCAAGAATGGGAAAAACAATTCTTTTCATTTCCCTTAGTTTACCTCCTTTTCCGTATTGTGTGGTTTTGTTCTAGTATTTAACTTTCTTTTTCTATAACATCACCTCCTTTTCAAATCCATATGAAATTGTCCAAAACCCAAAAAGGGCTTTCTGTTTTTATATATATCCTGTCTCTACTATTATGTCAATAGAAATTGGGGAAAAATAAAAAAAACAGCGCTGTTCAAAAAGCGCTATTTTTCATTTAAAGCTATGTTGAATTATTCCAATTCCACTTTTGCTCCGGCTGCCTCAAGTTTTTTCTTCAAATCTTCAGCTTCTTCTTTCTTCGCGCTTTCTTTGACCACCTGTGGACCGGAAGCTGCTGCATCCACCAAATCTTTTGCTTCTTTCAGTCCTTTTTGAGTGACATCTCTGACAACTTTTATCACTTCAATCTTTTTTTCACCGACAGCCGTTAAAACAACATTGAATTCGCTCTTTTCTTCTGCTAGAGCCTCTCCGGGAGCAACTGCGGCAGGAGCTGCGGCAACAGGAACTACAGCTGACACTCCGAATTTCTTTTCCAAAATCTTAACCAATTCAGCTAAATCTAAAACAGACATCTTTTCAATCTCTTCAACTAACTTTTTAAACTTTTCAGGAACCTTTAATGATTCCTCTTTTTTTGTTTCTTCTGCCATATTATTTTTTAATTGAGCTTAATAAATAAACCAGACCTTTAAGATTATATTGCAAAGAATATACAAGATTTGAAACTGGAGCTGAAATACTGCCAACCAGTTTTGCCAAAAGCTCTTCTTTTGTCGGAAGCTGGGCCAAAGCAACAATCTCTTCTTTTCCTTTAAATTCTCCTTCAAAAAATCCGCCCAATATCTTCAATTTTTCATTGCTAAGACCTGACTGATAAACTGCTTTTGCCGGCAGTATCTCGTCCTGAAAACCAAAAACCAAACCAATTTCCTCTTTGTATCTATTTTTGTCAAAATCCAGTTTTCTTTCTTTAAAAGCTTTTTCTATCAAAGTTTTCTTTGCCACTTTCAAATTGCCGCCTATTTCTTTTAATTTTTTTCTCAAACCGGATATGTCTTTCACTTTCAAACCGGCGATACCGATAAAAACCATTGCTTTTTGTCTGGCAATTTTATCTTTCAAATCATCAAGTATTTTTTGTTTTTGCAGTTTGGTTTGAGCCATATATATTAAAAAAATCTGCGTTTCCGCAGGCAAAATAGCTTGTTGAGGTCGATCTTCAACGTTTTTTCCTCGGCGGGTCTTATGGATGCCCGCTGTCTGCAGATATTATCAGTTTATTAGATATGCAAAAGTTTGTCAAGGGTTTTTTAAAAAGATAAGGGAGCCTTTATTAAGTGGCTCCCTTGTGATTAAACATTGTGTTGAGATTCCTAGAACGGCCCCCATCGTTTGAATATTACGCCGATATCCGAGGGCACCTCCTCACTGCTCTCGAACTTGATCCACATACGTGTTGGACTACGTGAATCCGAAGCAGCCAAAGGAGTAAGGATTTCTGTAATCTTGGCCTCGATGCTGCCCGATTTCGTAGAAAGTACAATCTTGTCGCCAACCTCTATAGCTTCATACTGCCTTACATCAGCCCTGCCATAGGCGTACCAGACTTCCCTGCTGGCTAGAGTTTCCTGGTATACGGTCCAGTTGGGTGGCCTATTAGAAGAGCTGTTTGCGGCAAAGGCCACCGGAACAAAAGTAACAGATACAAGAACTGCCAACGCAACCATTAAAACAAATCTTTTCATAACCATACCTCCTTAAATTATTCAGTTGGACAGAGTGCTAAGATATCACCTCCTTCATTTAATAATCTATTAAGATAATACGTATTTTAGAATTTTTGTCAATCCCCTTTAAAAATAAAGAGAGTCCTGTGAATTAATTTTCGCAGGACTCTTTTTGGTCATCGGCTTATTAATTGCCAAAGTCTTCTATTTACGCACCGTGACAAATCCGGGGCCAGTGAGAGGTTGTCCTCGTGCAGGAGTTAAGTTCTCAAATTCCAACCAAACGCCTTCAGTTTTTGAGCCGGGTGGAACCTGAAAAACTTGAACTACCCTGATTTTGAAGGATTCTTCATTGGCGTTCTTTAAGAAAAGCATATCGCCCGGTCGAGGATCTCTGGAAAAAACGCTTCCTTTGCCGTAGGCATACCAGGTTGTTCCATCAGCCATTTGTTCTTGATAGACAAATGTGGTTTTGACGAATTGGTTAGGTGGATCAAGATAAAAGGCTGTAGGAACAGCAACGCGATCTGATACGGCTGAAACTGCCTCCTGTCCATTAAAGAACAAGTTGCCGCCAAAACCCATTACAAGCCCAACCACCAAAAACGCTATTAATACAATTCTTTTCATTCTTTTGCCTCTTTTGCCTCCTTTCTTTATCGTTTCGTTATTGCTTCCCTTTTTTAAAATAAAATGTACTATGGATACATTTTCACCTCCTTAGTTTTGATAAATGTATTTTAAATCAAATAAAACTTTTGTCAAGGTTATTTGAAATATTCTTCTTTAGCTGCGTTATGCTTATCCAAGGTTTCGCTGAAAATAGTTTCCCCTTCCCCAGTGGAAAGATAATACCAATAATCGCTCTCTTGAGGATAAATGGCAGCTAATATGCTTTCAATGCCAGGGTTGCAAATCGGACCCAAAGGAAGTCCTTTGTATTTATAAGTGTTATAAGGAGAATCAACTTCCGTACCCAAAGCTATTTCTTTTCTCATTTCATCAAAAGTCCAGTTCTCTCTTCCCATAATGTAAGCGATAGTGGCGCAGCTGCGCAAGGGCTCGCTTTCTTCAATCTTTCCCCAGAAGATACCGGAAACGATTTTTTTATCTTCAAAAGTCCTTACTTCTTTTTCCAAAATACTGGCCATGGTCACTATTTCAAAAATTGTTTTACCCTGCCCATCAATCTCTTCCCTTAATTCAGGTTTTAATTTCTTGCCAAAATTACTCAGCATTTTCTCAACAACGCTCTCCAGGCTTTCTTTACTTATTTTCTCGTAGGTATCCGGAAAAAGATATCCTTCCAAACCCAAAGCTTTTGGTTTGTCTTCAAGAAAATCAAAATCATCGGAAAAGTCCTCAGGGGCATCGCTTCTTTTTGAATAATCAGTCATTGGAAAACCGACCAACTCAAAAAAATCATCAGCCCGAAACAACCCTTTCTCCTCAAAGTATGAGGCAATGTCCCTCAAGCTCCATCCTTCAATTACAGTTATCTTCTCTTTTATGACACTGCCTGAAAAAAGCTTGTCAGCAATATCGGGAATATTCATTGAAGGAGACAAAACATATTCTCCTGCTTTCAAACCGGAAGCCATTCCTTTAGTTAAAACGTAAACCCGGAAAACAGAAGACCACCTTATCAATCCTTGCTTTTCCAAATTTAAAGCAATGTCCCTTGAGCCCTGGCCTTTTTCCACGCTGAAAACCACTTCTTTTTCAGAATACGGCTCCAAAGGAAAAACAATCAGCCAGAAAGCGATAAAAACAACGAGAATGATAAATAGTAAAATTAAATATTTTTTCATTTTTTCAGCAAAGGAACGAAAATAAACCCTGGATGTTCTTTCTCTTCAAAATCTGTTTCGCTTTTTTTAATCAAGAGCCAGATTGAAGAATCAACCGGAGCGACGATCCTGCCCCCAATCTTCAGCTGCTTTTTCCAGGAATCGGGAATTTTAACAGCAGCAGCTGAAGCTAAAATTTTGTCAAAAGGAGCTTCTTTCTCAAAGCCGTTATTAGCGTCAGCGCAAACAAACTGAATAATCCCCTTTTTCACAAAATTATACTTTGAAGCGTTTTTCTCTCCGAATTCCTTCAATTCCTGGATTATATCAAGAGCAACAACCTTTCCTTTTTTACCGACAATTTCAGCCAATAAGCTGCTGGTCCATCCTGAACCAGAACCGACATCCAGAACTTTCTCCCCTTCTTTCAATTCCAGCAATTCCAGCATAAAAGCGACAACCAAAGGCTGTGAAATTGTCTGACCGAAACCTATGGACAAAGCTTCATTGATTTCTGACAAATCCTTGGAATCCTCAAGTAGAAAATCGCTTCTTTTTATCTTCTCAAATGCCTCAATCACCCTTTTCGTTTTTAACCAGCCTTGTCCGATTAATTCTTCAATAAGCGGCATAGTTTTTGAGAAAAACTTATTCTGTCAATAAATAATACTCCGTTTAAGTGGTCGATTTCATGCTGAAAAACCCTGGCTGATAATCCTTCAGCTTTCATTTTGATTCTCTCGCCTTCCAGATTAAGAAACTCCAATTCCACTTCTCTTGCTCTTTTAATTTTTAAAAATAAACCGGAAAAGCTCAAGCACCCCTCTTCTATAACCTCTGTCTTTCTGCTTTTGCGCAAGATCTTGGGATTGATGAAAACACGAGACTTGCCGCCAAAAAAAATAACGATCAGTCTTTTTGATTCTCCGATCTGGGAAGCAGCTAAGCCAATGCCATCTTTTTCCATCATAATCTCTGCCATATCCTCAGCCAGCTTCTTTATCTCTTCAGTAATCTTTTTAATTTCAAAAGATTTCTTCCTCAGTATTTGATTCGGATATTCTACTATTTTTCTATTCATATCTTCTTAAAGCTTCTACTGGCTTTAATTTGGCTGCTGTTCTGGCCGGCAAAACTCCGGAAACGCATCCGATAATAAAAGAAAAAACCAAACCGAAAACAATCAAGCCAACGCTTATGGAAGCTGAAAAATAAAATATAGGATGCATCTGGCCATACAATTCAATAGCTTTAGCCAGTAAAGAGCCGAACAAAGTGCCGCCTATTCCTCCAATCAAACCGACAATGCCTGCTTCAAACAAGAATATTAAAAGGATTGCCGAGTTTTTAGCTCCGATTGCTTTCATAATTCCGATTTCTTTCGTTCTTTCCCTGACTGAAGTAAACATGCTGTTGGTAATGCCGATGCCTCCGACAATAATGGCAATGCTGGCAAAGCCGATAATGACAATCTGGATTACGCCCAAAATATTGCCGGCTATCTGGCCCATCTTTTCTGAAGTGATAACGGAAAAATCAGCTTCATCGGTTCCAGACCTTCTTTTCCTCGTTTCTTTTAAAGCCTCTTCAATGTTTTCTGCAACAGCGTTCTCATCTACTCCGTCTTCAAGCTTGACCATAGCGTAAGCAGCTGTTCCCCGCTTTTCTCCGGTAATGTCCTGATAAACTGCCATATCCATGTAGACCATGCTGTCATCCTGCTTGCTTCCCAAAGAATCCAAAATTCCTGCCACTTTAAATTTCCTTCCTTTTATCGTTATTTCCGAACCGGCCTTCACTTCCTTTGAGAAAATTTCACTGGCTACTTGGGAACCAATTAAAACTTCGTTTCCCTTACTCGGCCATCTTCCCTCAGACAAACTCCAGCCCTGGAAAACGCTTAAAATATCCAAACCTTCTTTCCACGGATCATAGCCGGCTATGGCTATTTGCTTTGATTCTTCCTTAAACCTGGCAATAGCTCCAGTATAAGAAAATCCTAAAACCTTATCTACGCCTTCTGCTTTTTTAATCGCTTCCATATCTTCTTTCTGCAGTTTTGCGCCGCCGAACATCATGGATGTAAGCAAATCTTCATCGCTGCCCGGCATAACCATGACCATTTCTCCTCCCATGGCCTGCAGCTGCTGGTTAATTGTTGATTTCAATCCTTCTGACAAGGAAAGCAGGGAAATTATTAAAAAGACCCCGATGACAATACCTAAAATAGTGAGAAAGCTTCTCAATGACCTTGTCCTGATGTTTCTTACGGCAATATTAAAATATTCTTTTAGTTCTTCCATAAGTATTCTTTGGCAGTTGAATGGTTTTCAATTATTTTGCCGTCTTCAATGTTTATCACTTGTTCAGCGTAATTGGCGATATTGGCATCATGGGTAACCACAACAACTGTTTTTCCCTCTTTTTTATGAAAATCAGTCAAGACATCCATTATTTTTCTGCCGGTAACAGAGTCCAAGTTCCCTGTCGGTTCATCAGCAATAATCACTTCAGGACTATTGGCAAAAGCTCTGGCAATGGCTACTCTTTGGCGCTCTCCTCCGGAAAGTTCGCCTGGCGCGTGAAAAACTCTGTCTTGCAAATCTACGGAAACCAAAATTTCTTTTGCTCTTTCTTTCCTTTTTTCCTGAGATACGCCCTGAAAAACCATGGGCAGCATAACGTTCTCAATAGCTGTTAAATTGGTAAGCAAATTAAATTCCTGAAAAACAAAACCAAGTATCTTTCCCCTGAACTGGGAAAGCTGGCTTTCTGACATTTCAGAAATGTCTTTTCCTTTTAAATAAACTTTCCCTTTTGTCGGAGAATCCAAACAGCCGATAATATTCAAAAGCGTTGACTTGCCGGAGCCCGAAGCTCCCATAATCGCCACAAAAGCGCCTGGAAAAATTTCCAGGCTCAATCCTCTTAAAGCATGCACCTCTGTCTTTCCCAATTGGTAGGTCCTCCAAACATTATCCAGTTTAATAATTGGTTCTGTCATTTGTTATCTTAGAATTACCTTTTCTCCCTGTTCCAATCCGGAAATGATTTCCACCATGTCATTGCTTCCTTTTAATCCGATTTCAACGTCTTTTTCCTCGATTTTTCCGTTAACAAGAACCTCGACAAAGTTCCTAGAATCATTTGTCCGGATTGCCCTCTCAGGAACAATTAAAACATTGTCTTTGCTCTGAGCTTTAATAATAATATCAGCTGACATTCCCGGTTTTATTCCTTCGGGAGTTTCTTCAAAACCGATGATCGTCTCGTAATAAACCACTCCCTCAACCATTTTCTCTGCCGGGCTTATTGAAATTACTTTTCCTTGAAACGTTTTCCCAGAAAAGGCAACCAAAGAAATTTCAACAGGATTGCCGACAGCAATCTTAACCACGTCTTCCTCGTAAATATCCACTTTTATTTCATAGGGAGCTACCGGCAAAACAACTATCGCCGGGGAAGCTGCCTGCACCGACTCTCCTTCATTTTTATTTATCTCGGCAACCTTTCCCTCCACTGGGCTGGCAATTTTTGATTGCTCAATCTCGTTCTGATAAAGCTGCACTTTGCTCAAAGCCTGCTTTACCTGCGTTGAATACAAATCAACGTCTACTTGTTGCGGATCTCCTGCCACTAAATCAAAATTATTCTCTGCTTCCTGAAGCTTTGCTCTCATTGTTTCAACATTCGCTTCTGCAGAATAGATTGTCTGCTGGCTGGTAAGGATATTAGTAAGAGCAGTGTTAATGTTGGTTTTCAGAGTATCTAAAGAAGTTCTGTCAGCTGCTGAAACCTTGCTTTTGTAAACAGCAGCTGTGTCGGCAATAGAACGTATCGTCTCCAAATGGGAAAAGGTTTTTTCAAGAGAGTTTTTCATTACAGCCAGAGAGGCTTTGATGTTTTCATTGGTCGGATTGCTTTCCAACGCATCTAAATTCTCTTTTGCCGCTTTTTCTATATCTTCTATGCTGTCCCTGGCTGTCATTATCTTGCCTGTGTCTTGGTCAAAGGTATTAACGTAACTGAGGACAAACTGTTTCACGAAAACCAAAGCATTATAGATTGAAGGATAGGAACTGTCTAAAATAGTCACGGCTGTCTGAAAGCTTTTCTGCAGATCGTCCTGGGCGTTCTTCAATGCGGTTTGGGCGTTGTTTAACTGGGCTTGGCTGATTTTAATTTCCTCGGAACTGGCTCCGGCCAGCAGCTTATCAAGATTCAACTGAGACAGCTCATAAGCAGCTCTTGCTTCCTGAAGCTGAATAGCAAGATCGCTTGTGTCTAATCGCGCCAATTCCTGGCTAGCTTTAACTTCATCTCCAACTGTAACAGAGATCTTTTCGATTTTTCCGGCGTTCCCGAAAGAAAGATTTATCTTCTCCCCTTTCTGCACCTGTCCTGTTTCAAAAATCTCCTGGCTTACGGCTCCCAAGGTAGCCTCTACTAAATCAAACTCCGGTTTCTTTTCTTTTAAGAAAACTTGATAAACGAAAACTATTAAAACGATTACCGCGCCGATTATTAATATTTTTCTTTTCATATATTTTGCTTAATTATAATTTGATGCCAGTCATCATAGCAATAGATGCCCTGGAACATCCAGCCGCAAAAGAAACCAACAAAAAATATAAAAAATAAATGTGAAAACCGATACTTTTTTCTCAGAAAAAAGACAAGAAACAGCAAAAGAACCAAAGAAACCAGCCAATGATGTAAATGAATGTACCAGTCCCCCAAACTCCAAGTTAAGCTGAGCAATCCAACTTGACCGGTTTCATCTCCGGAAAACAATTTGCCGGTTAAATAACCTATTGATGAACCTGTAAAAAATCCCAATAGTGTGCCCATAAGTCTGCGGGGGCGCCAGGATTCGAACCTAGAACAGAAATTTTGGAGATTCCTATGATAGCCATTTCACCACGCCCCCGTACTGTTGAGGTCGATCCTCAACAAATTACCTTTTTGCTTCTTTATGCAAGGTATGCTTTCTGCACCACTTGCAGAATTTCTTCAAACCCAACTTCTTCTCAACGGCTTCCTTTGATTTTCTGGTGAAGTAATTAATCCTTTTGCATTCCTGGCATTGAAGTTTGCTAAATGGTCTTTTTTTTGTTGCCATATGAGCCTGAGGCCGGGATTGAACCGGCGACCTCGTCTTTACCAAAGACGTGCTCTGCCAACTGAGCTACCCAGGCATGTTATATGGGTGCGGTCGGAGTCGAACCGACGGGGCCCTTACGAACAACTGTTTTACAGACAGCTCCCACCCCCTATGGGACTACGCACCCTTCTATAATTAGAAAAATATATATTATATATAATTATAAAAATATATTATCAGAAAGTTCAGCTTTTGCCAATGGATTTACCGTATTTTTTCCTCCATGCTTCAATTCTCTTATGGTCGCCGGATATTAAAACTTTCGGTACCCGCCATTTCTGAAAAACTTCAGGCCTGGTATATTGTGGATATTCCATAAATCCCTTTTCCTTGGTTATCCTTTCTTTCAATAAAGCGGGTTTTCCCAAAACTCCTGGTATTAATCTGGTTGTGGTTTCCATAACTATCATGCCAGGTAATTCCCCTCCCATCAAATCGTAAGGACCAATTGACAACTCCATATCAGCAATATACTTTGCCACCCTATCATCAACGCCCTCATATCTGCCACAAATCATGATTATCTGGTTCATTTTTGACAACTGATAAGCTATTTTTTGGTCAAACTTCTTTCCCCGAGGAGTAAACAATATCACTTTTGCTTTCTTGCCCTGAGCTTGTCGAAGGGTTGATTTTATCTTTTTAACAGCTTTATATATCGGTTCTATCTTAAGTACCATTCCCAATCCTCCGCCAAAAGGCCTGTCATCAACTGTTTTGCGGCGGTCTGACGCCCACTTTCTCAAGTCGTGAATATTGATTTTAATCAAACCTTTCTCTTTGGCTTTTTTAATAAAAGATTCCTTCAAATAAGAATCAAATATTTTAGGGAAGATTGTAATAATTTCAAATTTAAGCATAAAAACAAAAACGGCCTATTTTGAATAATAGCACCGTTTTTGTTCTCTGTAAACTTAAAGTTTACAGTTTTAAATCTTCTATAGATTCTGATTTTATTCCTCGAGTTGGCCTGCCGCCTTCTGGCTCTTCAATCTTCAAATTCACTCTTGCGTGATTCTTAAGACCGACTATGCGTACCAGGTTTCTGATTGATCTAGCGGTAGAACCTTCTTTGCCGATAATCTGGCCCATGTCTTCAGAGTTCACCTTTAAAGAAAGCAGAACTCCCATTTCATCAACCTTGCGGTCAACTTTGACATCGCTAGGATTATCAACTAAAGCTTTAATGAGATATTCAAGGAATTCTTTGTCGTTTCCTTTTGTATCAGCCATAGTTCTTTCTGAATTTTAGTAATTACTGATATTTATTCATTTCTAGTAGCGCCGACCTTTCAGGAAATCTGAAATGTAGCTACTAATTAGTATTCTATTCATTTAAAGCATTTTGTCAAGAAAGCTCATTTTTCAACTTCTTTTTTCTCTTTAACCTTCTCTTCTTTTTTTTCTTCGGCAGGTTCAGTTTTAATTTCTTCAACAGCCTTTTCTTCTTTCTGTTGAGGTTTAACCTCAACCGGCGCTACAGCTTCAGTTTGTTGAGGAGAAACCTCAACGGGCTTTTCCTCTACTTTCTTTTTTGATTTTTTATGCAAATCAATCTTTTTCCCTTCAATCACTTTCTGGGAAATCAGCAAATTATGTATTGTTTCTGATGGTTTTGCTCCGACTGAAATCCAATATTTTATCCTTTCTGTTTTCAGAATCTTTTCTTTTGTCAAAGGATTGTAAAAACCGACTTCTTCTATATAACGGCCGGAAGTCGAAGATTTCTCTTTTTCAACAACTACTATCTTGAAAGACGGCTGATTTTTTTTACCTGTTCTTAATAATCTGATTACTAACATATAATTATATTACCAATTTTTAACGGCTAAAGCGTTTTTTGCCGCTTCAACTTCTGCTTCCTGTTTTGAAGAACCCTTGCCCTCAGCAACCAATTGGTTGCTGAGAAAAACCCCAACAACAAAATTCTTTGCATGATCAGGACCCTGTTCTTTCAAAACCTTGTAGGTCGGAGTAACGCCCACTCTTTCCTGGGATTCTTCCTGAAAGCAGGACTTAGCGTCCTTGAAAAGACCTTTTGAAATAATTTCCGGCAATTTAACAATCAAATGTTTTTTAATAAATTTCTGGCAGTCATTGTATCCTGAATCCAAATAAGCTGAACCGATGAAAGCTTCAAAAGTATTGGCCAGAATATAATCTCTTGATTTGCCTGTTTCTTTTGTCTCTCCTTTTGAAAGAAGCAGAAAATCGTTAAATCCCAATTCTTTGGCAACTTCACAAAGCATTTTAGCATTTACCAGGGCAGCGCGCCAATTGGTCAGCTCCCCTTCCGGCTTTTTCGGATATTTTTCAAAAAGATATTCTGTGATAATCAGTTCCAAAACTGCGTCTCCCAAAAACTCCAGTCTTTCGTTGTTCTCCAAATTAGCTTCAGGATTCTCGTTCAGATAAGAGCGGTGGCAAAAAGCCTGAATCAGCAAATTCTTGTTTTTGAATTTAAAATTTAATTGTTTTTCAAGTGTTGAAAAATCATTCATATTAAGTTGTTGTCTGAGTCAGACTTTTATAAACCGTTCCCAGAACGCCGTTGATAAACCTGCCAGAGCTTTCCCCGCCAAAAGACTTTGCCAGCTCAATCGCTTCATTGATAGCCACTTTAGGAGGAACTTCCTCTTTATTTGAATACAGCAATTCAAAAAGTCCGATTCTTAAAATGTTCCTGTCTACAATGGTTATCTGGCTTATTGGCCATTCAGGAGCTGCTTTCTCAATAATCTTGTCAAGTTTTGAAAAGTTCTTGATAACGCCCGTAATTATCTGCCAAACCAGGCTTAAATCTTCCAGGCCAGGACCGAACTCTTTAATGTTTTTATCAGTTATCCCCTCTAAATCAGTTTTCCTGCCTCCAAAATCCCACTCATAAAGGGACTGCATGGCAATACTTCTGGATAAATGACGACTAGCCATAATTAAATAATAAAAATTAGTTATTTCTTGCTAAGGCCTTCCCAGCTTAAAGGTTTTTTAGCTGAAGATTTTTCTTCTTTTCCGGCAATTTCTTTCTCTTTCTTTTTTCTTTCTTTTCTGTCCAGTTTTTTCAAAACATCAATCACTTCCACACCTTTGTAATATCCGCAATTCAAACAAACAACGTGGGGCAAAACAGGTTTGCCGCATTTCTGACATTTAGTCAAAACAGGCGCCTTTATAAAGATGTGCATGCGGCGCTTGTTTCTTCTTGATTTGGTGTGTTTTTGTTTCGGAACGGCCATAATGGTAATACCTATATGGGTTATTATCGGAAAAAACTCAACTGAAATTTATATTAGCAGAAAACAAAAAATCTTTCAATAGTTTTAAGTTGCGGCTCTGCGTTTTGACTTTTGCGTTTTGAGTTTTAATACTGGAGCAAAACTCATTCTATGTATTTCAGATGGTCCATATTTTTTTAATTTCTTTTTGTGCATTTTTGTCGGATAACCTTTGTGCAACTTAAAGCCGTACTGAGGGTATTTTTTATCGTACCTTGCCATTATTCTGTCACGAACCACTTTAGCGATGATTGAGGCTGCTGCGCAGGAAAACACTTTTTCATCCGCTTTAACTATCAGCTTATGATTAAAAGATTTCAATTTATCAGAATTCAAATGATTGCCGTCAACTATCAAAAAATCAGGTTTCAATTTCAAACTCTTCAGGCTTTTTTCCATGGCCAGTTCCGCAGCGTTTTTAATGTTTATCCTGTCAATCGCTTTTTCTGAAACCCTGCCTATCCCCCACTTAATATTTTTACTACCAGTCAAAAGATTAAACAGCTTTTCTCTTTTTTTCTGAGAAAGCTTCTTTGAATCTTTTACTTCTTTAAAAACGCCAGAATCAATTGTCCTAACACAAACAGCAGCTGCGGTCACAGGCCCGGCAAGCGGGCCTCTGCCTGCTTCATCCAATCCAACCACGCATTTGAAACCTTTTTTTCGTAATTTTCTCTCTTCTTGAAAAAATCCTTGTTTCATAATATACTTAGATAATACTAACACAAAGTCATGAAATTCACTCACTTACACGTTCATTCCCATTACAGCTTATTGGATGGCCTGCCGAAAATTGACGAACTTTTGGATTATGTCAAAGAACTGGGCATGGACTCTGTAGCTATTACTGACCACGGCAATATTTACGCTGCCGTGGAGTTTTATAAAAAGGCAAAAGAAAGAAACATCAAACCGATTATCGGCTGCGAAATGTACATGGCCTTTGAAAAGATGGCTGACAAAAGACCGAACATTGACGACAAAAGATACCACCTGGTTTTATTGGTAAAAAACGAAAAAGGTTACAAGAACTTGGTCAAACTCATAACAAAAGCCCATTTGGAAGGGTTCTATTACAAGCCGAGAATTGACGAAGAACTGCTGGCCCAATATTCCGAAGGCCTTATCGGACTTTCCGCTTGTCTGGCCGGAAAAATCCCAAAATTAATCCTGGCAAAAAAAATGGAAGAAGCTGAAAAAATCGCCGAAAACTACCAGAAGATTTTCGGCAAAGGTAATTTTTATTTGGACATCCAACACCATCCCAATTCTCCTGACCAAAAAGTTGCAAATAAAGGACTGCTGGAACTTTCAAAAAAAACAGGCATTCCTTTGGTCGCCACCAATGACGTCCATTACTTGAAACCGGATGATGCTGACGCCCAAGACATTCTGATGTTGATAAATACCGGCGCTGATCCCAACGACCCTGAAAGATTAAGCTTGAAAATGGATGATTTTTCGATGAGAAGCCCGGAACAAATGATTAAAGATTTTAAAGATTTGCCGGAAGCCATTGAAAACACGCAGAAAATCGCTGACCTTTGCGACTTTCAATTTGAACTGGGAAAAGCAAAACTTCCTCAATTTGCCGTACCTGGCGGAGAAGACCCGAACAGCTATCTGGAAAAACTCTGCCAAAAAGGACTGACATTGAAATTCGGGGAAAAACCGGAAAAACAAGTTATTGAAAGATTAAACTACGAACTCTCCATAATCAAGCAAACAGATTTTGCTTCATATTTTTTAATTGTCCAGGATTTTGTCAATTGGGCAAAAGAAAACAGGATTGTTGTCGGGCCGGGCCGAGGAAGCGTCGGCGGATCTCTGGTCGCTTATCTGCTTAATATAACCAATGTTGACCCTTTGAAATATAATCTTCTTTTTGAAAGGTTTTTAAATCCAGACAGAATTTCTTTACCTGACATTGATTTGGATTTTACAGACAGAAGAAGAGACGAAGTCATCCAGTATGTTGCTCAAAAATACGGAAGAGACAAAGTGGCTCAAATCATCACTTTCGGAACAATGGCAGCCAGAGCAGTTGTCAGAGATGTGGGAAGAGCCATGGGATACGCTTACAACTTCTGCGACCAGATCGCTAAAATGATTCCCTTTGGAATGACCCTTGATGAAACAATGAAAAAAGTAAGCGAATTCCGCTCCTTGTATGAATCAGACCAGCAAGCCAGAAAACTAATTGATGCCGCCAAAAAACTGGAAGGGGTTGCCCGCCACGCTTCCACCCATGCCTGCGGAGTGGTAATCTCAAACACTCCTTTGGATGAAATCGTACCTCTCCAGCATCCAACCCAGGACGATCAAGCTATTGTCACCCAGTATGAAATGTACTCGATTGAAGACCTGGGAATCTTGAAAATGGACTTTCTGGGATTAAAAAACCTGACCATTATTGAAGACACTCTTTCCAGGATTTACGTTATTCACGGAACCAACCTTGATATTGAGAAAATTCCGACAGACGATAAAAAAACATACAAGCTCTTCCAAGCCGGAGAAACAGTTGGCGTCTTCCAATTGGAATCGGACGGCATGAGAAGATACTTGAAACAGTTAAAACCGACAGAATTTGAAGACATTATTGCCATGGTCGCGCTTTACCGGCCAGGACCAATGCAATTGATTCCAGATTATATCGACAGGAAAAACAAAAAACAGACAGTTGAATACTTTCATCCCAAGCTCAAACCGATTCTGGAAAAAACCTACGGCATTCCGGTCTATCAGGAACAGATTATGCAGATTGCCAAAGACATGGCAGGATTCACCCTGGCTGAAGCTGACGTTTTAAGAAAAGCAATCGGAAAAAAGATAAAAAAGCTTTTAATGTCTCAGAAACAAAAATTCCTTGAAGGAATGAAAAAAAACGAAATAAACGAAAACATTTCCCAGCAAATCTGGTACTGGATTGAACCTTTTGCCAGCTACAGTTTTAACAGAAGCCATGCAGCTGCCTACGCCACCATCGCCTATCAAACAGCTTATCTGAAATCCAATTTCCCGCCAGAATTCATGTCATCCCTTTTGACTTCAGAAAGAAACGATATTGAAAGAATCGCTGTTTTAATTGAAGAGTGCAAAAAAATGGGCCTGACTGTCCTGCCGCCGGATATAAACGAAAGTTTCACTTTCTTCAGCGTGGTACCGAAAAAGAACCAAATCCGTTTCGGGCTTTCAGCTATTAAAAACGTCGGCTCCAATATCGTGGAAGTAATAGTCAATGAAAGAAAAGCCAACGGCCCCTATGCTTCAATTGATAATTTCATCTCCAGAATCAGCTCCAGAGACCTAAATAAGAAGTCCTTGGAAAGTTTAATAAAAGCCGGGGTTTTTGATAAAATGGCAGAAAGAAACCAGTTGCTCTCTAATATGGAAAAACTTCTAGAATATGCCAGAGAAAACCAGAAAACGAAAACCAATGGCCAGACAGGGCTGTTTGACGGAACGAATTTCAACAATAATATTCATTTGTCCGTCACCACTCCGGCTTCGGAAAAAGAAAGATTAACCTGGGAAAAGGAATTGCTGGGCCTGTTTGTCAGTTCTCATCCTTTGAACGGATTTGAAAAAATTCTGGAAAAGAAAGTTATTGCCATAGCAAAACTGCCTAATAACAACTTGAAGCGGAATGTTAGGGTGAAAATCGGAGGCATCATTTCTAATATTAAGAAAATAATCACCAGAACCGGCAAGCCGATGCTTTTTGTCAATATTGAGGACTTAAGCAGTAAAATGGAAGTGATTGTCTTCCCGAGTATAATCGCCAGAAACCCTTCTATTTTCCAGGAGAATAAAATTGTCATGGTTTCAGGCAGGCTGGATTCAAAGGACGGCATCCAGAAAATAATCTGCGAAGAAATAGAAGAAATCGTTGAATCATAATATATGAAACCTGAAACAATACGCCATTCATTGGCCCACATATTAGCTTATGCTGTCCGGGAGCTGCATCCTAAGGTCAAGTTTGGCATTGGACCGGCAATTGAAAAAGGCTTTTATTATGATTTTGACTTGTCTCTCTCGCCTGAAGACCTGCCAAAGATTGAGAAAAAAATGAAAGAGCTGATAAAGCAGAATATATTATTCAAGAAAAAATCAATTACAAAAGCTGAAGCCAAAAAACTTTTCAAAGGACAGCCGTATAAATTGGAACTGATTGACGAATTGCCAAACAGAAAAGTAACGATTTATCAAAGCGGTAAATTTGTTGATTTGTGCAAGGGTCCTCACATTAAATCAACAAATGAAATCAATCCTGAATCTTTCAAACTGACAAAAATAGCCGGCGCATACTGGCGCGGTTCTGAAAAAAACCAGATGCTGACCAGAATTTACGGTTTGGCATTCAAAGACAAAAAAGAACTGGAAAACTGCGTTAAAAAAGAATCTGAAGCTGAAAAAAGAGACCATCGCTTTTTAGGACAAAAATTAGAACTGTTTTTATTTGACGAGGAAGTCGGAGCCGGCCTGCCTATCTGGAAACCGAAAGGAGCTATTTTAAGAAAAATTATTGAAGATTACTTGTATAAGGAATTGAGTTCGCAGGGCTACCAATGGATAATCAGCCCTCATATCGGAAAATTAGACCTTTGGAAAACTTCCGGCCATTGGAACCATTACCGCGAAAACATGTATTCTCCCATTAAAATCGAAGAAGAAGAATATATGTTAAAACCGATGAACTGTCCTTTTACGGTGAAGGTTTACAAATCAGAGATAAGAAGCTACAAAGACCTACCAATAAAATACGCGGAATTGGGAACTGTTTACCGTTATGAAAGGTCTGGGGTTTTGCACGGTCTGACCAGAGTCAGGGGCTTTACCCAAGACGATGCACATATCATCTGCACTCCGGAGCAATTATCCGAAGAAATAGAAAATCTTTTAAAATTCGGCTTTAAAATACTTAAAACTTTCGGATTTAAAGATTACGACATTTATCTTTCCACCAGGCCGGAAAAATACGCGGGCAATTTAAAAGACTGGGAGAAAGCAACCAATGTTTTAAAATATGCGCTTCAAAAATTAAAGCTAAAATGGCAGATAGATAAGGGAGGAGGTGTGTTCTACGGACCTAAAATTGACATTAAAATTAAGGATTCTTTGGGAAGACCTTGGCAGTGCACGACAATTCAAATTGATTTCAATTTAACAGAGTGTTTCGATATAACATATATCAATGAAAAAGGAAAAAAACAAAAACCTTTCATGATTCATCGCGCCATCTTGGGCTCTCTTGAAAGATTTATCGGCGTTTTGCTTGAACACTATGCAGGTGCTTTTCCTTTGTGGCTCTCACCTGAACAAATCTGGGTTATTCCTTTGGGAACAAAACATGAAAAATATGCAAAAGAAATCGCCAAATCCCTGCAAACCGCAGGTTTCAGATTAAAAGTCAAAGATGAAAATGAAACTGTCTCAAAAAAAATACGTGAAGGAGAAATCCAAAAAATCCCCTATTTGCTGGTAGTCGGCGATAAAGAAATAAAAGCAAAAACAGTCAGAGTGAGAGAGAGGCAAAAAGGAGATATCGGTGAAATTAAAATAAATGAATTTATTGAAAGTTTAAAATTAAAAATTAAAAATTATTAATCCATATGGCGGAATTATCCCAACAAACGCAAAAACTTATTCAACAATACCATGCCTGGCATGATTCTTTGCAGCCGAAACCAAACATACCGACAATCCACGTTGACGAAGTTGCCTCAGCTGTGGCTGCTTTTTACGAAAAGATACGAGGAGTAGTTGATTGGAGAGAAGAACATTTGATGAGAAGGGCGGCCATTGAAAGAATGTTAAAACGAAGGCTGCTTTTGACCAAAGAAAGCCAGGAGGTTACCGAACCCTTAATACTGGAACTGATCAGGAGCGGACACTTCCCCAACGACAAAATACCAGAAATAGCAATCAGCCAGGTCAAAAAAGTAATAGAAAAATACGTATATATTCTGGAAAATGCTCCTCCAGCTCCGGCTGAAAAAATGAAAGCTCAGCTTTACGACTGGCTCTTGTCAATCGCTGCCTGCGAAGTTGAAGAACAGCTTGCTCCTCCTCATCGAGAAAGAGCGCTGATTGATTACATGACAGAAGCGATGACAGAAAGGGTAAAATTGAACAACGGAATAACTGAAGAACAAAAAAACATCCAGATTCATATTGCCGTCCAAAAAGCCCTTTTTAAACTGGACAACCCAATAATTGTTTACAATCTGCTAAAAAAACAATATCCCCAGTGGCAGGATTTGAAAAACGGAGACTTCCCTCTTCCGGAAATAGCCCAAAACATTTATTCAAGCTGGAAAGCCTTTGAAAAACATTTAAAACGACGTCTCTCGGAAAAATTCTATAAAGTCTGTGAAAGATACGACACAGCATATTTGATTTTGGGAGACGTAATTTCCGAAGATCCAATGACTGCCCAGGAAAAACTATCAATGCCTGAGGAATTGGAAAATAAAATAACGGCTGCTTACGAAAAAAGGCTGAAAACAGTAAGAAAAAGAATCACCAGAGCAGCCATTTACGCCACTATTTCCATATTTGTCACCAAGATACTTTTAGCCCTGGCAGTTGAAGTGCCTTTTGACAAATACGTTACAGGACAGTTCAGCTACCAAGCTTTGGGATTCAGTATTCTGATTCCGGCTCTTTTAATGCTCTTTTTGATTCTGACCATCAAGCCTCCCAAAAAAGCGAATCTCCAGCAGGTAGTCATGGAAGTGATGAAAATAGCCTATACGACCGAAAGTAAAGACGTTTACGCAATCAAACTGCCAAGAAAACGAGGCTGGCTGATGAACGCCTTTATCAACAGCTTTTATCTTTTGGGCTTTTTGGCTTCTTTCGGCTTAATAATTTGGGGCTTGTATGAGTTGAATTTCGGCATTCTCTCAATCATAATCTTTCTCATCTTCATTTCTTTGATTTCCTTTGCCGGAATGAAACTCAGAGAAAGGTCCCGCGAACTGGAAATTATGGAAAGAAAAGAGTCGTTTCTAATGTTTCTCATTGATTTGTTTTCTCTGCCGATTATCCGCATGGGCAAGTGGCTGTCCGGTCAGTGGGCAAAATACAACGTAATAGTTGTTTTGTTTAATTTCCTGATTGATATGCCGCTTCAAACATTCATTGAATTCCTGGAAAAATGGCGTGAATTCCTGAAAGAGAAAAAGGAAGAAATACACTAATGGTATTACCATTCGCCACCCTATAGAAACCCTCTGTTTCTATCGTTTTCGCCTTCGGCGAAAGCCTGTTTTCCTATACGGGGAAACCGGAGGGTTTCCCCGACCCCCTTCCGATTTATGACAGCTTAAAAAATATGAAATACTCTATTATTACTTTCGGCTGCCAGATGAACAAAGCAGACTCAGAAAGAATTGCGGCAACTTTGGAGAAAAAAGGATACAAACCCGAAAAAGACGTTAAAAAAGCCAATTTGGTTTTGGTTAATATGTGTTCTGTCAGGCAGTCAGCAGTTGACAGAGTCTACGGCACAATCAACAATCTGGCAAAACTGAAAATAAAAAACCCAAAATTAAAAACCATTCTCACAGGCTGCATTCTTAAAGGGGACAGAAAAAAATTTGCAAAGTTTTTTGACGAAATTTGGGACAACAAGAATCATTTTAAAGAAAAAGCTAAATGCCAAAATAAGGATTTGGCCTTCGTGCCAATTTCCAACGGCTGCAATAATGCCTGCACCTACTGCGTTGTCCCCTACACCAGAGGCGCTTTGAACTGCCGGAACCACCAGGAAATAATAAAAGAAGTTAAAGGCTTTGTCAAAAAAGGATTAAAAGAAATCTGGCTTCTGGGCCAGAATGTCAACGACTATCATTCGCCGATAAACAAAACAATCAACTTTGCCAAGCTTTTAAAGCTGATAAACGACATTCCGGGAAACTTTAGAATTCTTTTTACTTCTCCCCACCCTAAGAATTTCTCTGACGAATTAATTAATGTTCTGGCAAAATGCGAAAAATTCGGCAAATATCTTAATGTGCCTGTCCAATCGGGAAACGATGAAATCTTGAAGAAAATGAACCGGAATTATGGCGCAAAAGAATACAAGGAGCTGATAAGGAAAATTAAGGAAAAGATACCAAAAATTAAATTATCCACTGATATAATTGTCGGCTTTCCGGAAGAAACCAAAAAACAGTTCCAAGATACGGAAAAACTGTTCAAAAAAATTAAATTTGACTGGGCATATATTTCCAAATACTCTCCCCGTCCAGGCACAGCCGCCTTTAAATTAAAAGATAATGTTCCATTAAAAGAAAAAAAGGAAAGAGAGAAAATATTAAGAGAAATTCTAAAGAAAAAGCGTTAAATATGAAACAAAAACTAATTGTTATTTTAGGACCGACAGCTTCGGGCAAATCTGAACTGGCGATAAAACTGGCCCTTCGACTCGGCTCAGGGCAAACCAAAAAAGAATTTAAAATAAATGGCGCTGAAGTTATTTCGGCTGATTCCAGACAAGTATATAAAGGAATGGATATTGGAAGCGGAAAAATATCCAAAAAAGAAATGCAAGGCATCCCCCACTATCTGCTGGATGTCGCTTCTCCAAAGAGAAGATTTACGGTTTCCCAATACCAAAAACTGGCAAAGAAAGCAATAAACAAAGTTTTAAAGAAAAGAAAAATTCCAATCTTATGCGGCGGAAGCGGCTTTTACATCCAAGCGGTGATTGACGGAATAGTAATTCCTAAAGTAAAGCCAGACTGGCTGTTGAGGTTAAACCTCAACAAGCTTAAAACGGAAAAACTCTTTGAAAAATTAAAAAAACTGGATAAGAAAAGGGCAGAAAACATTGATAAAAACAACAGAAGAAGATTAATCAGGGCTTTGGAAATCGCAATAAAGACAAAAAAACCAATACCAACTCTCAAAAAGAATCCCCTAGCCTATCCCGTTTTAATTATCGGAATAAAAAAAGAAAAAGAAGAACTGAAAAAATTAATAAGGAAAAGACTTTTAAAAAGATTAAAACAAGGAATGATTGAAGAAGTGAAAAAACTCCATAAATCAGGAGTTTCCTGGAAAAGGTTGGAAGAATTTGGCTTAGAATACCGTTTTGTCTCGCAATATCTTCAAAACAAAATAAATTACGAAGAAATGGTGAAAATCATTCAAAAAGAAATTGAACACTTCGTTAAACGCCAAATGACCTGGTTTAAGAAAGATAAACGTATTAACTGGATTAAAAGCCAAAATAAAGCAGAAAAATTGGTAAAAGAATTTTTAATATAAAATATCTATTTAAAAAATCAAAAGGGCCGGGCATAAAGCTCGGTCCTTCAATGTTCAAATTACCCAGTCCCCGACAATTACCAAATTCGACATATATAGTCGAACGGTACGAATATTTCTGTTTCATCGGCTGTCCCCATGATTCCTGTTTTTACAACAACCTACTTAAAGCCAATGAAGCTTATTTCTCCCATCCGAGGCGACTGGTCTTTGAACATCCGGCGGAATGTTATTATACCGCCTTTTTCTAGATTATTGGGCACAAATGCCACCTCCTTTTGCTTTAAATTATACTACTTTTCTCATTTTTGTCAATATCTCTTTCAGGAGCTTATTCGCTGTTTGAGGATTGGCTTTTCCCTTTGATTTTGCCATTACTTGGCCGACTAAAAACTGAAAACCTCCTTCTTTTCCTTTTTGATAATCATCAACTACTTTTTTGTTTTCAGAAATTACTTCTTTAATAATCTTTTCAATTTCAGATTCGTCGCTAATCTGAGTTAACCCCTCCTCTTGTATAATCTGTGAGGGGTCTTTTCCTTTTTTAATCATTTCTTCCAAAACTATCTTTGCTCCCTTGCTTGAAATTTTATCTTTGAGAATGGAAATAATAAATTTGGCGAAATTTTCTGGCGAGGGCCTATCTGAAATATTGTTTTTTTTCATTAACCCTTGTAAATCCGTAATCAAATAATTGGTAGCCAGATTGATCGCTTTAGGTAATTCTTGTTTTGAAACATCGGGCGAGGATGTAGTATCCCTAATAACCACCTCAGAATACTCTCCCAGACTTTTGTTGTATACGAAAATATCAACGCTTTTTTTATCCAATTGATATTCTTTGGCCAATCTCTCCCGCTTTTGCTGTGGTAATTCTGGAATTTCAGAACGAATATCCTCTATTTCTTTTTTAGTGAAATGAAGCGGCGGCAAATCAGGCTCGGGAAAATACCGGTAATCGTGAGCTTCTTCTTTCTGCCTTTGGCTGACTGTTATCTCTTTGATATCGTCCCATCCCCTGGTTTCCTGAACAATCTTTTCTCCTTTACCTAATAAATCAGTTTGCCTTTTAATTTCATAATCAATTGACCTTTCTACTGATCTGAAAGAATTAAGGTTTTTTATCTCCGCCTTTGTCCCTAATTTATCGTCTTTGCTCACAGAAATATTAACCTCAACCCTCATTTGTCCTTTTTCCATGTCAGCATCGGAAATATCAAGATAATGCATGATTAAATGCAGCTCTTGGGCAAACTCTCTTGCTTCTTTGGCTGAAGAAATATCAGGCTCTGTCACTAATTCCATTAAAGGAATGCCGGCCCTGTTAAAATCAACCAAAGAATACTCTGCACCTTTGGGGTGAACTAATTTGCCAGTGTCTTCTTCTAAATGAACCTCTCGTATCCTAATTTTTATTCCATAAATTTCCAAAAATCCCTCCTTACAGAGAGGCTGATACAATTGAGAAATCTGATAACCTTTTGGTAAATCAGGGTAAAAATAATTCTTCCTGTCGAATTTAGAATGCTCGGGAACCCGACATTCTAAAGCCAAACCCGTCTTGATTGTTTTTCTCACTGCCTCCTCGTTAATAACCGGAAGACTTCCTGGTTGTGCAGTACACGTCGGACATATATTGATATTCGGACGATGTTCGTTAGGGTCATTTTTACAACTACAAAACATTTTGGTTTTTGTATTCAACTCAACATGTATTTCAAGGCCGATTGTCGGTTTATACATAGGTTTACTCAATTTTTCTCCAATCTTCTTTATTCGAAAACTCTTTTCCTTTTACCTCATCGACTATTTCTACGCCGGAACTCGTTCCAATAATGTCAGCTCCGGCCTCAAGCATCATTTTCAAATCAGAATAACTTCTGATGGAACCTGCTGCTTTGACCAATATACCACTAGCTGATAACCGCATTATCTTAACGTGCTTTGCCTTTTCAGAAAGCTCTGAACTGTCCAAAGGGTCGTCAACAGTGGCAGTTTTAACGCAGATTGCTCCAGCTTCCTTGACAATCTCTGAGGCTTTTTTAATTTCCTCGTCAGTCAAATAGCCGGAACCAATAATCACTTTTGTCGGCAGAACTCTGCAAATCTCTTTTAAATCGCTTGAAACCTCTTCATATTTCCCGTTTTTAAAAGCGTCTATCTTCATTACCACGTCAACCTCATCAGATCCGTCTTCTTTTGCTTGCTGAACCATTTTAATTCTGTCTTCATGAGAACTGGCTCCTGTCGGCTCATCAATCAAAGTGGTAAGTTTGATATCGCTGTCTTTTAACAATTCTTTTACCAATTTAGTGTGTTCGGGATAAACGCAAAACCCCCTGAAGCCGTATTCTTTTGTTTCCTGGCAGACTTTTTTAAGCTCTTGTTCTGAAGCTCCTTTTTTAAGAAATGTCTGGTCAATAATTTTTGAAACATTCATATTTTTAGTTATGTTTTGCTGCATAATAAACGTTTTTTAATAATAAAGCGACTGTTAAAGGACCCAAACCGCCTGGCACCGGCGTCAAAAAACTGGCCTTTCCGGCAACGCTCTTTCTGTCAACATCGCCTACCACTTTTTTATTCTTCAAAACAACAATACCAGCATCAATCAAAACAACTCCTTTCTTAATCATATCTCCTTTTATAAAATTAGGAGAGCCGCAAACCGTAATTATGACGTCAGCTGATTTGATTTTAGAACTTTTTCTATCTTTAAGATAATTGATTTTAATTCTTTCTTTTTTAAGAGACGACTCTAAAACATTGCCGAAAAAATCAGAATTAACCAAAGCGATAATTTTTTTCGCTTTAAGGTTTTTAGTAGAATCTCTCAAAGCAATCAGAATAACTGAAATCAAAGGAGAAGAAAAATTGGTTTTTTTTCTAAAGCCGTCAACATCTTTATGCAAGCTTATTTTCCCTGTGATTTTGCCAGCCTTTAAGCCAGAAGGCAGGGGCAACTGGACAATAATGCCTTTAATCTCTTTGTCCTTGTTCAATATTTCAATCTGCCGTATGATTTCTCTTTCTTTGGTTTTGCTGTTAAATTTACAATGCAGAACTTCAATGCCTATTCTTTCAGCTGCAATTTTTTTGTTCCTGATAAAAAGCTCTGAAGCAGGATCTTTTCCAACTGAAATTACCGCCAGCTTTAATTTCATCCCTTGTTTCTTAATTCTCTTCTTCAAATCTGATAAAATCCTCTCTGCTTTCTTTTTACCATTGAAAATCTTCATAGATCAGAAACTTTTTAGTTATTCTTTTCACCTCGTTTTTAATCAAATTTTTAATTTTCTGGTTGTTAATATTCTTAATAAGTTTGACAATAAGACTCACAACCTCTCTTGATTCTTTCTCTTTCAGACCCCTGGTGGTGATTGCCGGTGTTCCCAGCCTGATACCAGAAGGAAAATATGGAGGTTTTTTGTCAAAAGGAATGGCGCTCCTGTTAACGTAGATGTTCACTTTATCCAATTCGTCCTGAATTTCCTTAGATCCAACCTCAAAAGGAGAAACGTCAATCACCATTAAATGGTTATCGGTTCCTCCACTAATCACCTTGATCCCCTGCTTTTGGAATTCATCAGCCATGGCTTTGGCATTCAAAACAATCTGTTTTTGATATCGCTTAAAAGAAGGCTTCATCGCTTCCAAAAAACAAATTGCTTTAGCAGCAATAACATGCTCCATTGGTCCTCCCTGAATACCGGGAAAAACAGCTTTATCAATTTTTTGAGCTAAATTTAACTTGCCTTTGAAATCCAGCCTGTCTTTCACTTTGCAAAGAATCAACCCTCCGCGCGGCCCTCTTAGGGTTTTATGGGTGGTTGTTGTAACAACGTCGCACCAAGGAAAGGGATGGGGATGGACTCCGGCAATAACCAAGCCGGCAATATGGGCGATATCAGCCATTAAATACGCTTTAACTTTATCGGCAATCTTTCTGAATTTTTTAAAATCAAGAGTTCTGGAATAAGAAGTGGTGCTGACAATAATTAATTTCGGCTTGAACTTTAAAGCTATTTTTTCCACTTCTTTCAAGTCAATCTTTTCTGTTTTTGAATCAACTCCGTAATGAGAAAAATTATATAGCTTGCCGGAAAAATTAACCGGTGAGCCGTGCGTCAAATGGCCTCCGGCAGACAAATCAATGCCTAATATTTTATCTTTGTAGTTTAATAACGCCAGATAAACAGCTGAGTTTGCCTGTGAGCCAGAATGCGGCTGGACGTTGGCATGTTCAGCTTTAAACAATTTCTTAGCTCTTTCTATGGCTGTCTGCTCAATTTCATCGATGAATTTATTGCCACTGTAATACCTTTTGTATGGATAGCCTTCAGAATACTTATTGCTTAAAGGAGTACCCATAACAGACAGCACTCGAGGGCTGGCGTAATTTTCCGAAGGAATTAAAACCAAGCCGTTTTTTTGCCTGACAATTTCTTTTTTAACTAAATTATATATTTTGGGGTCTGATTTTGAAAGTTTCATTTCATTTCCCTAAATTTTTGAGATTTTTCTCAAATTCTTTAGTCAACTCTTTTTTCATCTCCTGATGAAATTTCTCATTGTATTTTTTAACGATAGATAAAATCATGGGGCAGCTTTTTTCTTCCGGGCAAAAACCAACTAAACCGCACTTGGGAACTATAAGATTATTTAACCAGGCCAAGCCTTTTCTCTTCAAAGCTTTTTTAATTATGGCTGTTTCTTTAATGGTGTTCCTTCTCATCTCCTCCTCGGCTGTCTGGCAAAGTCTCAAAGGATAATAACCGGTAAGCAGATTATATAAATCGTATTCTTGAAGAATGTCAATTTTTACTGCCCGCGGAATAACAAAAATAGCGTCTCTGGGCTTGATCCCTATTCTTATCAGCTTTCGATAGGCTTCAAAGGAACTTAAACCAACTGATAAATACTCTGAAAGCAGTTCTTTTCTTTGTTTCATCGAAGGCGGGATAGAAAACACCTCTTCGATTTTTTTAACGACAGCATTGTTAACTCTGCCTTCTTTAATCTGTTTTCTGAATCTTAGAAATAATTTTTCTGCCCTCTCTATACAATAATATATTGATTCTATAATCTGCTGACAGGTCCTATGCCTCTTTTTCTCCCCCCAAATACGCCAAGGAATCGAGGATAAAATCTTTAACTTTAATGATAGGTTATAGTCTCTGAAAATTTCTTGGTATTTTTCCAGTAAGTTCAACCAGTTCTGCTTAATTTTAGCCAGCGAGGAAAAAGCGGCTTTTTTCTCTTTTTCTAGTTCTGAAATTCTCTTTTTTAGCTCCGAAACGGTTAAAATATCGACGGAAACAACCTTAGGATCATTATTTAATTTTTTCTCTTTTTTTAAATCCCTGACCAGATTTGTTTTACTGGGATTTTTAAAAATATTCGGGTAGGGATAAACGTTTCGGGGAGCGGCAGCTCTCATGGAATAAAGCAAATCAATACCCAGTCTTTTAGCTTCTTTTTTTACCTGGCCCAAAAGCAGTCCCACTTCGTCAGGCATCCATTCTTTTTCCTTTTGATATTCCCTTTTCAACCCCACTATTGTTTCAATTGGCAGCTGAATGATACCGGTGCCGTAAATGCCGTACTGTAATATTTTACTGGCTTCGTCCTTTTGAATTTTTTTATCCAAAAGAGAATTGAAAAAACTGATTATCCTTTCTGAAGTTGCCTGGTAAATTTTACTCGCTTCTCTGTTTATGTAGATTTTTTTCGGGAAAATAATGTCCTTCTCCGTGGTTCCCGTTCTTCTTCCGGAAGAAACCAAGGAGGAAGAAAAATAAATTCCAGTTAATGTAGAATCTAAAAATTTACTTCCTTCATAAGTTAAACAAACAGAAGGCGTAGTGGCAATAGAAGCATGGCCCCTTAAGGAAGACTTCTGCAAAATCATTTTAATTCTATCTGAAACGCTATTCTTCCCTTTTCCCATCTCTTCAAACAATTTTTTAATTGACCTGCCTTTGAAGGTTAATAAGGCAGAGAGAGCAACAATTTCCTGAGTATTTAAAACCCCGCTTCTATCTTTCAGGAACGGGGTAATGCCCAAAAATTTTATTTTCAAATCACTGGTTAAAATGGGTTTCATTTTAAATTTTCCTCATTTATTTTACTGGCTGTAGCGTTTTTCTGGTCAGCGTATTTGTGGTCTTTTTGTTTTAAATAAGAAATTTCAGCCGGCGAGGAAAGAGTTTCAAAAGTCATGGCGCAAATTCTCATTCCAGCATAAAGAATAATCGGCATAATCCCCAAGTTTCCCAATTCCATGACTGCTTTACCTTTCCAGCCAGGATCAAACCTGGCAGCAGTAGAATGAACTACCAGACCTAATCTTCCCAAAGAACTCCTGCCGTCCAATCTTCCCATAACATCGTCTGGCAGAATAATTTCTTCCTTGGTTGTGGTAATAATGAACTCTTTCGGCTGAACAATAAATGGGCTGTTGTCCTCGACAACAACCTCTTCCATCATCTCTTCAAAGTTCATTTTTCTTTTCAAGTCAAGATAAGGATACTGAGTCGGCCTGAACGTTTTAAAACTGTTGCCCAAATGCAAATCCAAAGAGCAAGGGCCGAGCTGCTCGGAAAAATCGGGTTCGGGAATAATCAAAATCTTTCTTTCCTGAATATATTTTTTGATATCGCGGTCAGATAAAATCATATTTTATTCTATATCAATTCCCATGTTTTTGGCCGTACCCTCAATTGTCTTCATTGCCTGCTCAATATTGTCTACGTTCAAATCAGGCATTTTTTTCAAAGCTATTTCTTTGAGCTGGGCTTTGGAAATCTTAGCCACTTTGGTTTTGTTGGGAGTGCCAGAACCCTTTTCAATGCCTGCTGCCTTTTTCAACAACTCTGAAGCTGGCGGCTGCTTTAAGACAAAACTGTATGTTCTGTCTTCAAAAACCGTTATTTCAACCGGAATGACAAACCCCTGATTGTTTTTTGTCGCATCGTTAAACCTCTGGCAGAATTCGGATATGTTCACTCCGTACTGAGCTAAAACAGGGCCAACCGGAGGAGCCGGAGTTGCCTGAGCAGCTTTGATTTGAAGTTTGACGATTGCTTTTACTTTTTTTGCCATATTTAAATTATACTTTCTTTATCTGTAAAGAATCAAGTTCAACAGGTGTGTCCCTGCCAAACATATTAACCAACACTTTAACCTTTCCTCGCTCCTGGTCAACCTCTGAAATCTTGCCGTCAAAATCTTTAAATGGACCGTCAATAATTTTAACCAGATCCCCAGATTTTACTTCTATTTTGAATTGCGGTTCTTCACCGGAAATTCGTTTTTTTAAATTATCAATCTCTTCTGTGGAAACCGGCACAGGCGTTGTTCCTGCTCCGACAAAACCAGTAACATTCGGGGTATTTCTGACTACGTACCAGGAATCGTCAGTAACAATCATTTCAACCAGAACGTATCCAGGATAAATCTTTTCTTCGATCGTTTTCCTTTTGCCGTTCTTAATCTTAATCTTTTTCTCTTTGGGAACGATAACGTTGAAAATCTTATCCTCCATGCCCAAAGATTCAACTCTTTGTTTCAAAGCCTTGGCCACAGCGTCCTCATAACCTGAATAAGTATGTAAAACATACCAATTCTTTTCGCTGGTGATTTGTTGTTTTGGCATAATGATTTAAAAGGCGAGTTTTTCCAGAAAATTAGCGAACAAAACATCAAGCCCCCCCAAATAGGCGGCCACAGCAACCGAAATGCCGACAACGATTAAAGTGTATTTTATAGTTGTCTCCCTTGTCGGCCAATTGACTTTCTTCATTTCCAGTCTGACTTCTTTTAAAAAAGTGATGATTTTATTAATAATATTTGCCATGTTTTTGGTCTAAAAAACGGCCTCCCGGCCACAGTTTAAACTTAGCCGAAAACAAATCAAATGTCAAGGTTTTTCACTCCTTTGGCATGCGTCTGGATAAACTTCTTTCTTGGCAAAACTTCATCTCCCATCAGTATGTCAAAAATCCTGTCAGCTTCTTTCGCTTCCTCAATATTTACCCTCAATAAAGTCCTTTTTTCCGGATTCATGGTGGTTTCCCAGAGCTGCTCCGGATTCATTTCCCCCAAACCCTTGTATCTTTGTAAGGAAATGCTTGAAGTTTTTTCTTTCCTCAGTTTAACTAAAAGTTTTTCTTTTTCTTCTTCAGTATAAGCATAATCTAATCTCTTGCCTGTCTGAATACGATAAAGGGGAGGCTGAGCGATATATATGAAACCTCGCTCAATTAAAGGCTTAAAATAGCGGTAAAAAAGAGTTAAAAGAAGAGTTCTGATATGCGAGCCGTCAACATCAGCATCGGTCATTATAATAATGCGGTGATATCTGGCTTTTTCAATTTTGAAATCTTCAGCCACTGCCGTTCCCAAAGCGATAATCAAAGACTTTATCTCCTTTGAAGACAATATCTTATCCAAACGAGCGCGCTCAACATTTAATATCTTTCCCCTTAAAGGCAAAATAGCCTGGAACCTTCTGTCTCTGGCCTGACGCGAACTGCCGCCAGCTGACTCTCCTTCAACTATATATAATTCACTTTCTTCAGGGTTTCTTGAGCTGCAGTCAGCCAATTTGCCTGGCAAAGCCAAACCTTCCAAAGCTCCTTTTCTCAAAACGGTTTCCCTGGCAACTTTAGCTGCTTTTCTCGCTTTTGAAGATAAAATGCATTTTTCAATAATCGCCCTGGCATCCTGCGGATTTCTTTCCAAAAAATCAGTCAGGGTTTCTGAAACAACCGCTTCCACTGCTGTTTTAGCCTCAGGATTGCCCAACTTTGCTTTTGTCTGGCCTTCAAATTGCGGCTCTTTGATTTTCACGGAAACCACGCCCGTAAACCCTTCCCTGACATCATCCCCGGACAAATTGTCATCGCTGTTTTTTAAGATGCTGTTTTTCTTGGCATAGTCGTTAAAAGTCCTTGTCAAAGCTGTCCTGAAGCCAGTCAGATGGTTGCCGCCTTCACCGGTAAAAATATTGTTGGCAAAACTTTCTTCAAAACATTCATATTCTTCAGTATATTGGAAAGCCGCCTCAACCAGAATTCCTTCTTTTTCTCCGATACCGTAATAAATGTTGGGATGGCGCTTAACCACGTCTCTGGTCAGATATTTGACATAGGAAGATAAACCGCCTTCAAAATAAAAAACATAGAATTTTTCAGGCTTTTCCCTCTGGTCAATGGCAGTAATCTTTACCTTTTTGGTCAGATAGGCCTGCTGCCTGAGGTGCTTTAAGATTTTATTAAAATCAAACTTAATTTCGCTGAATATTTCAGAATCAGGCTCAAAGGAAACTATAGTGCCCGACTGCCTGCAACCTCCGTCTTTTTTAACAGCTGTCTTAACTTTTCCTTTGGCATATTCCTGGAAATATTTAACGTTGTCCCGGCAAACTTCAACTCTCATCCATTTTGAAAGAGCACAGACAACGGAAACTCCTACGCCATGCAAACCGCCGGCCACCTGATAAGCCTTACCTCCGAACTTTGCTCCGGCATGCAAAGTGGTCATTACGGTTTCCAAAGCAGATTTTTTGGTCTGCGGATGCTTCTCAACCGGAATTCCCCTGCCATCATCAGTTGTTTTCACTCTGTTGCCGGGCAGAAGAATAACTTCAATGTTTTTTGCATAACCTGCCATTGCCTCATCCAAGCTGTTATCAATGCATTCCCAGATTAAATGATGCAGGCCTTCTGCGCCAGTTGAACCGATATACATGCCGGGCCTTTTCCTGACGGGCTCAAGGCCTTCCAAAACATAAATGTCTTTGGCTGTATATCCTTCTTCAGTTTTTGTTTTTTTAATCTTTGGTGACATATTTTAAAAATTATTTTCTAATATTCCATTCAAACTCCTTTTCCAAAGCATCAATAATTCTTTTTTGCAAAGAATCAATCTCATTGGAAGAAAGAGTTTTATCTTCGGCTTGATAAATTATGTGAAAAGCTAAATTCTTTTTGCCGTCCGGCAATTCCTTGCCTTCGTAAAGATCAAACAATTCAACGTCCCTTATCTCTTTTCCGCCGGCCGCATAAATCTTATTCAATATTTCAGCCACTTTTACCTCTTTTGGAACCAAAACAGCTATATCTCTGACAGCTGACGGGAATTTGGAAATCGGCCGGTATTCTTGCTCTTCAGAAGACAATTGAGAAAGCTTTTCAAAATCAATTTCAAATAAAATTACCTTGTTCTTAATTTTTAAACCGCTGAGAATCTTCGGGGAAATTTCTCCCAAAAACCCTATTTCCTGGCCGTTGACTTTTATTTCAGCGCATTTCCGAGGATGCCAGATTGATTGCTTGCTCTGTTCAGGAGTCGGCTGATGCTCGTCGTACCAAACATCTCCCACTCCCAGTTTTTCAAAAACCAAATCAACCACTCCTTTCAAATAATGAAATTCTTCTCCTGATATTAAACCGGAAAGCTGTCTTTTCTCCGTCAAGGGCGGTTTGAAAACCCTACCCAATTCAAAAATTTTAAAATTACTAAAGTTGTTGATATTCTTTTCTGCGTTTTTCAGCAAACCTGGAATCAAACTGTTTCTGAGATATTTGTATTCCTGATTAAGCGGATTTTCCACTTCTATCAATTCTTTTCCCTTACAGCCGAAAAGCTTTGTTTCCTTTTCTCCGAAAAAAGAATAATTATATGCTTCAGCAAACCCTGCTTCTTTTAAAATATTCTTAACAAAATCCTCCCAGAAAATGTTCAGATTTCTTTTGGCGGGTATTAAAGAAGATATCGGGGGAACCAAAGGAATCCTGTCATAGCCGTAAATCCTGCCGATTTCTTCAATTAAATCTTCCGGTAAAAAAATATCCAGCCTGAAAGTCGGCACCGTCACATTAAACGCTTTTGGTTGCGAATTCTTAACTTTAAAACCTAACCTTTCCAATATTTTTTTTATTTCAAACGGTGCTATCTTTATACCCAATAGCTTCTCGACATAAACCAAATCTAATTTTAGCATTTTGGGCAAAACTTTTTTAGAACAAACGTCAACCAATCCGCCAATAACCTTGCCGCCGGCAATCTTTTCTATCAAAAAAGCTGCCCTGTTGATTGCCGCCTCTGCTAAATTAGGGTCTATGCCGTGTTCAAATCTCAAAGAAGCGTCTGTTTTAATATTTAATTTTTTGGAACCTTTTCTTACAACCTGAGGGTTAAAGTTAGCTGACTCCAAAACTATTGTTTTTGTTGATTTTCCAATCTCAGAAGATTTCCCTCCTTTTATTCCGGCAATTGCTATCGGATGAGTATTGTCGGCAATAACCAGAACATCCGGACTTAAATTAAACCTTTGGTCGTCAAGCGTAACAATCCTTTCTCTGTCTTTGGCAAACCTTACCACGATTTTTCCTCCTCCAAGCTTATCAGCGTCAAAAGCGTGCAAAGGCTGGCCGGTCTCCAGCATAACATAGTTGGCAATATCAACTATGTTGTTTATCGGCCTTAAGCCGCAAATCTTCAATTCATCGCTCAGCCATTTTGGGGAGGGTCCGACTTTAATATTATTGATCGTCCTGGCAGTATATCTCGGACAGGCGTCTTTCACCTTAACTTCCACTTTAACAAAAGTTTGTTTGCCAGCTGCATTTTTTAACGAGGGAAAACGCTTAATCTGATAGTTTAGAATAGCCGATATCTCCCTGGCAACTCCAATGTGGGAAAAACAGTCTGAAGCCCTGTTCGGTCTGATATCAATGTTAAAAATAGAATCATTGCCTTTTTTTCTGACTTCCTCCACTTCGGCAAAGTGCTTTGTTAAAAGCTCGGCCAATTGATTGGGATGAGGCAATTTTCTGCTGAAAAAAGATTGTAGCCAATTATAGGAAAACAGCATAAGTTAAAATTGATTTAAAAATCTTAAATCTCCCGAACGGAACAATCTAATGTCGTTAATTTTATATTTGAGCATAGCCAGCCTTTCCAAGCCGAAACCGAACGCCCATCCCTGCCAGTTTTTAGGGATAAGCTTGGAATTTTTAAAAACGTTAGGATGGACCATTCCAGCGCCAGCCACTTCCAGCCAGCCTGTACCCTTACAAACAGAACATCCCTTGCCCTGACAAACAAAACAGTTTATAGCGATGTCAAAAGACGGTTCGGTAAAAGGAAAATAATCGGGCCTCAAACGGAATTTAACGTCTCTCTCAAAAAATCTGCGGAAAAATTCTCCGACAACAGCTTTCAAATTAGCCACTGATATATTTTTATCAACCATCAATCCTTCGACCTGAAACAATTGGAATTCGTGAGAAGCATCTGTCGCCTCGTGCCTGAAAACATTCCCCGGAACAATTATCCTCAAAGGAGGGTTGTTCTTTTCCAAGTAGCGAACCTGGACAGGACTGGTATGGGTTCTGAGCAAAAGCTTGTTTTTAAGATAAAATGTGTCCCAAACATCTCTGGCAGGATGGTCTTTGGGAATATTCAAGGCGTCAAAGTTATACCATTCATTTTCCATTTCCGGTCCTTCAATAACAGAAAAACCCATTGACTGGAAAATCTCTTCCGCTTTTCTTTTAGTCAAAGTTAAAGGATGCAAATGTCCGGAAAATGGTTTTTTGCCGGGAATCGTTATATCAATCCATTCTGATTCATTGACAGAACTGCCAGTAAGGCGCATCTTTTCCAATTCTTTTTCTATTTTCTGTTTTAAAAAGACCTTAAGTTCGTTCGCCTCGCTGCCGATTTTTTTTCTTTCGTCTTTTGAAAGCTTAACCAAAGAGCGCAAAACTAAAGTAAGCTCCCCTTTCTTACCCAAATACTTCTTTAAAACTTCATTCAAAAGCTCAGCATTTCCTGCACTGTCTATTTCCTTTTCTGCCTGTTTTTTGAGTAATTTTAAGTCAATTTTCAGCATATCCGTTCTTCTATTTCGAACCAAGTGAGAAACAAGGTTCTGAGGAATTTTTATTCCTCATGGTTCTTATTTTACCTTAAATTTACCTTAAAATCAACTCTTTTTATCCACAAGAAAAGTAAAAAACGGCTCACCAAACCAGAACCCGCCATTAATATAGGCGGGAAATTTATGGCGGGCGCGACGGGATTTGAACCCGTGATCTTTCCCGTGACAGGGGAATATGTTAACCAAACTACACTACGCGCCCTTGGTGCCGACGGTCAGATTCGAACTGACGACCCCTGCCTTATGAAGGCATTGCTCTAACCACTGAGCTACGCCGGCGGAAATTGTTGCGGGGGCCGGAATTGCACCGGCGTCTCGAGGTTCTTAAAAGCTCTTTGTTTCCAAAAAGAATGGACTATCCCATCTCCCTCTAATTGTTAAAAGTAGGGAGTCCTTATTATAGTCTCTGAACCTTTCTCTCACCACAATATATTGTGGTGAGAAACTTGGCTGCTGATTGCCGAATCATCTCTTTTTTTAGCATTCACGCTTGTCTTTACAGAGAACGTTGTAGCAAGAGACGCTCTAACGGGTTCCCAGCAATTTAAAGGATTTTTCTGAAGATGTTTCCATTTTCAGCCACATTTTTAGATATGGGCCTCGCAAGGTACTACTCCTCCACCCCGCGGCAAAACATTTTAATTATACTTTCTTTTTCAAAAAAATCAACACTAGAAAGCATCCATATCTCTTAATGCTTTTTCATAAATACCCAATGCTTTTTTAACCTCATCCAGAGATAATTTGTAATCAGGACCATGAACAATATTGTTGCGAACATGATGAGCCTCTCTAATTTCCTCAATATTAGGAAGAGTGGCTGCGGTTAATTTGTTCAGGTTTTCTCCCAATGAAGCACCAGCATATCCCATCTTTTTCAAAACATCGTTCATCATATTGTCAGCTTCAATTACGGCCAGCTTGTATTCCGACTCCAAACCGGTATCCAGCCTGACAATAATCTTTCTCCAGTCTTTTTCCATCTTTTTTACTCCAAAAGGGCGATAGCTCAAAAATTCAGCCGCATCATACAGAATAAGCATTCTCAGCCAAGAGGTTTTAAAAAGCGCAAAAATAATAAAAACTATCGCAGAGAGAGCTAAAACCAAAAAAGCAATCTTGAAATAGAAAATCAAATTATCAAAAGCATGAGAAGAAAAAAACAACGTTAAATTCTCCAAAAAGTTTTCAATTGTTTCCATATAATTTGGCTGTTTCCATAATTTTATCTTCTTCAAACGGCTTGCCGATTATCTGGAGTCCAACCGGCAACTTGCCAATCTTGCCAACAGGCAGAGAAACAGCCGGCAAGCCGGCCAAACTGACAGGCCCGGTAAAAACATCGCAAAGATACATTTGAAGCGGGTCTTTAATTTTTTCTCCGAGCTTGAAAGCTGGAGTCGGTGAAACAGGAGTCATTAAAACATCTACTTTCTGGAAAACCTTTTCAAAATCCTGCCTTATCAAAGTTCTTACTTTCTGGGCTCTCAAATAGTAAGCGTCATAATACCCGCTTGATAAAGCATAAGTTCCCAGAATAATTCTTCGTCTGACCTCGTCTCCAAACCCCTTACCTCTGCTCTGTAAATAAATATCTATTAGTTTTGAGCTTTGAGCTTTGAGCTTTGAGCTTTTACTATAACCGTATTTTATTCCGTCATACCTTGCCAAATTGGCTGAAATTTCAGAAGGCATGATTATATAGTAAGTGGCTATGGCATAATCAGTGTGTGGCAAGCTGACTTCTGTAATCTTTGCACCCATTGCTTCGTATTTCTTTATCGCTTCTTTGATAATTTTTTCCACTTCCTTATCAACCCCTTTGACAAAATATTCTTTGGGAACGCCTATTCTTAAATCTTTAATTTTCAGTGCGCAATTTTTAACCTTTGTTTCAACTGAAGTTGAATCCAATTGGTCTTTTCCCCTGATTGCATCAAAAACAACTTTGCAGTCTTCTACGTTCTTGGCTAAAGGACCTATCTGGTCCAAAGAAGAAGCCATGGCAATCAAACCAAAACGGGATACTGCGCCGTAAGTTGGCTTTAATCCAACCACTCCGCAAAAAGAAGCAGGATAACGGATTGAGCCGGCTGTATCTGACCCTAAAGCGTAAATCGCCATGTCAGAAGCAACTGCTGCTGCTGAACCTGATGAAGAGCCGCCTGTCACTCGGGTTAAGTCATGCGGATTTTTTGTCGGACCGAAAGCGGAATTTTCTCCGGAAGCTCCCATAGCAAATTCATCCAAATTGGTTTTCCCCAAAATCACCGCTTTCCCCTCTTTTAATTTCTTGATAACCGTAGCTTCGTAAGGAGCAATGTAATTTTCCAAAATCTTTGAAGCAGCCGTGCATTTTAACCCTTCAACCAAAATATTGTCTTTTACAGCGCAGGGAATGCCTGCTAAAATCGGAATATTCTCTCCCTTCTTGATTATATCATCAACTTCTCTCGCTTCCGATAAAGCCGTCTCTTTGTTGACAGATAAAAAAGCGGAAATATCTTTATCTTTTTCCCTTATCTTGTCCAAATAAGCTTTGCAGAGTTCAACGGCTGAGAATTCTTTTTTTACCAATCCCTGATGCGCCTGGCTGATGGTTAATTCTGTTGTCTTCATTTAAAAATTGACTTTACTTTTAAATAATCTTCCTTTTTGTCAGGAGCCAAATCTATTAATTTTTTACTCGTTCCCTTTCCTCTCGCCTCGTCCTGTCTCATCACGTTCTCAACTTTGATTGAATGGCTGGTCGGCTCTATGCCGGAAATGTTCACCTCTTTCAGTTTCTCAAAATAATCCAAAATCAAAGAAAGCTCTTTCTGATATTTTGCAATTTCCTTTTCAGTCAGGCCCAATCTGGCAAGTTTGGCTATGTGTCGGACTTCTTCTTTTGAAATCATCTTGGTGGTTCCAAATATTCTGTTTCAACCAATACTTCGTGAAGCTGGTCAAGATTTTCAAGCACCATGCCTGCTCCCCTGACCACGGCTGTTGTCGGGTCTTCAATGACTTTAGTCGGGATTTTCGTCTCTTTCTGGATTAAAGTGGCCAATCCCCTCAAAAGAGAACCGCCGCCTGCCATCTGTATGCCAGAAACCATAATGTCAGCCAGCAATTCTGGAGGAGTCTCTTCAACCGCTGTTTTCATCTCGGCAATTATCTGCTTTATTGACTTTTCCAAAGCTTTTCTGATATCTTCGTCAGAAACTAAAATTTCTTCCGGCAGGCCGGTGACCAAGTTTCTTCCTCTCATTGGCAGCTGCTTTTTCTCTTTCAAAGGATAAGCTGAACCTATAATAATTTTAAGCATTTCCGCTGTTCTTTCTCCGATTAACAGCTTGTATTCGTCCTGGGCAAACTGAATAATGTCCTGGTTTAACCTGTCTCCGGCAATTCGCAAGGTCTTGGATAAAACTATTCCTCCCAAAGAGATTACAGCAATGTCTGTTGTCCCTCCGCCGATATCAACGATAAAATTTCCCCCTGCTTCCTGAATCGGCAAACGGGCGCCCAAGGCAGCTGCCATCGGCTCTTCAATAATGAAAACTTCCCTGGCACCTGCGGATTTGACTGCATCGCAAACTGCTTTTTTTTCAACTTCTGTGACGCCGCAAGGAATGCCGATAATCACTCTGGGTCTTGGATTTAAAAAAAACTTTTTCTCATTGGCTTTTTCAATGAAATATTTAAGCATCTGCTCTGTCACTTCAAAATTGGAAACTACACCGGCAACCAAAGGCCTTGTTGCCACAATATGAGCCGGCGTGCGGCCCACCATTTTCTTTGCCTCGTCTCCAATAGCCAAAATCTGTCCTGTTTTCTGATTGATGGCAACCACTGAAGGCTCTGTGATGATAATTCCCCTGCCCTGAACGTAAACGCGGGAATTGGCTGTTCCCAAATCAATGGCAATGTCTTCTGAAAATATTCTCCAAAGCTTATTTAACATAATTGTTTAAAAATTTACCAAAATCTTTGATTTTTATCAATTTTATTTCCTTTTTATCCCTGAATTTCAGTTCAATAGAATTTTCCTTCAAAGTTCTTTCACTGACAACAATTCTCAAAGGCAGACCGATCAAATCAGCGTCAACAAACTTCTCTCCGGCGCTCTTATCCTGCCTGTCGTCATATAATACTTCAATTCCCTGCTTTTGGAAATCCTCGTATAAAACAACAGCTACCTTACTAACTTTCTGGCTGTTTTCTATTCGAACCAGATGAATTGAAAAAGGAGCAACTTCTTTTGGCCAAACAATGCCTTTCTCGTCATGATTAACTTCAACAACAGCTCCCATTAGCCTGCCCAAGCCAATCCCGTAGCAACCCATGAAAACAAGCTTTTCTTTTTTGTCCTTGTCAAAAAAAGTAAGATTAAATGGTTTAGAAAACTTGTCTTTTAATTTGAAGATATTGCCTATCTCAATCGCTTTTTCAACCGATAAGTTACTATTGCCGCATTTTGGGCATTTGTTCTTCTCTTGCTTGATTATTTCTCTGTTTACGGCCAGCTTGCACTTTTTGCAGAGAAATATCTCGTCTTCGCCATAAGGCGTCACTGTCTGGAATTCATGGGAATATTTTGAAAAACTGCCCCCAGAAGCCAAAGTTAAATAGGTTTTTCCGTTTAAACCGCATCTGCCAAAGATTTTAAAATATGCTTTCTTTATTTTTTCGTAATAATCGTCTAAATCTTTTTCATCAGAATGAAAAGAATACAAGTCCTTCATTAAAAACTCCGCTCCTCTCAAAAGCCCTGATTTAGCCCTTAATTCGTCGCGAAACTTGTCTTGAATCTGATAAACGTAAAACGGCAAATCTTTATATGAATTAACGAATTCTTTAACCAAAGGAGTAACAATCTCTTCATGGGTCCAGCCAAGGGAAAAATCCTTATCTGCCCGGTTTTTCAATTTAAACATTTCCGGGTAGCGCCATCTATCAGTAGTTTCCCAGTTTTTTTTCGGCTGGAGAGCTGGCATTAAAATCTCCTGGCCTCCGACTGAACTCATTTCCTGCCTGATGATTGCTTCTATTTTTTTCTGAATCCTAAATCCAAGAGGCAAAAAAGTATATACGCCAGCCATTAGCTTGCGGATAAAGCCACCTCTTATCAAAAGCTTGGCATTGATGCTCTGCTCATCCTTTGGCGCTTCCCTGATTGTTTTTGTGAAAAGTTGCGATTGTCTCATAGTTAAAATAATCTGGCAATGTCTTTTATCGTTACCAAAACCATTAATAAAAGTAATAAGCTGAAAAAAACAGCTGTCACGTTTTGTTCCACTTTTTCGCTTATCGGCCTTCTCCTGATAGCCTCAATTCCTAAAAACAACATCTTGCCCCCGTCAACTGCTGGAATGGGCAGGATATTGAAAATAGCGATATAGATAGCGACCATTCCGACGAACTGGAGAAAATAACTCACTCCCATCTGACTTGCCTGGGTAAAAAGATGGACAACTCCCACCGGCCCCATCAGCTCAACTCCTGTGGGCTGGCCTTGAACAACGTTCTTTATCACTTGCCCGTAACCCTGGATTATCGCTCCTGTCATGTTGACTGTGGTCACTAATCCCTGCCAAGGAGCCTGATACCAGGAAAAAGATTTTACAGCTGTCCTGACCAAACCCACTCCCAAAGGACCTTCTCCAGCTGGCGGTGAAATGCGGGGCACAACTTTTACGTCAAAAACTTCATTACCCCTCTCAATAGTCAAAGTAATCTCTTTTCCCAATTTATCATTACTAAACTCTTGCACTTCTTTTATTTTATTGATAACCAATCGTTCCTCGCCGATTGTCATTTCTTTTATCGTATCTCCGGGCTCCAAGCCAACAAGCTTTGCCGGAGAACCAACAGAAATACTGGCAATTTGCACTTTCGGATTAACCAAGCCAGAAGCTTCATCGTCTACAGCCACTGCTGTTCCCAAATTGAAAACAATGGAAAATAAAATTGCTGCCATTATCCAGAAAGAAAGTACTCCGGCAAAAGCAATCAAAACTCTTTTCCAAACAGCCTGGCTTGAAAAGCTTCTGGGGTCTGCTGCTTGGCCTATTTCACCTGGCATTTTGACAAAAGCTCCAAAAGGCAGAAGATTTAAAGAATAAAGTGTCTCCCCTATCTTTTTGCCGAAAATACGGGGCGGATAACCGATGCCAAACTCTTCCACTTTTACGCCAAATCTCTTTGCCACGATAAAATGGCCGAATTCGTGAAGAGTCATCAGCCCTATTAAACTGAAAAAAGCGATTAAAATTGTTAAAACCATATTATTCCGCTATTTCTCTTTTTTTATTTTCCCCCAATTCCTCAATCTTTTTATTGTATTCGTCAACTAATTCCTGAAGCTCGTCTTTTGCCCTGAATTTGTCGTCTTCCCTGATTTCTCCCTGTTTTGTTTTTTCCTGGATTTCGCTCCAAACTTCTTCTCTCCACTTTCTGATAGTTCTGCGAGACTGCTCTTCTTTTTCGGAAATTGTCCTAGCCAAGTTCTTTCTGTATTCTTCGTTTAAAGGAGGCAAATTGATTCTGACTACGTCTTTGTCCACAATCGGATTGGCGCCAATGCCTGTCTTTTCCAAAGCTGAAACAATACCCTCAATATAGGACTTGTCCCAAGGCTGGATTAAAATCTGCTTTGCCTCAGGAGTGGAAATGGCTGCTAACTGTTTCAAAGGAAACTTCTGGCCGAAACAATCGACAACAACATCCTCCACCAAAGAAGGCGTTGCTCTGCTGGTGCGAATCTTGCTTAATTCTTTTTCCAGAAACCCGATTACCTTGTCCAATTCCGGTTTGATGTTTTGAATAATTGTTTTGTAGCTATCCATAAAAATTAAATTTCCAGCATCAGTCTTTCCAAAGCCAGTCTCGTATTGACATTGGTCTGAGAAAGCAGCAATTTCGTAGTTTGGATAAGATTGATAATGTTTTTCAGCTTGCCAATCGAGCAACTTTTAAAGCTTTCATCTTTTAATTGAATTTTAGAAGAAAAACGGGAAAGCAAAATGTCCCTGAAATAATTAAGCCAGATATCCAGAGTTTTTTGCGTTTCCTGTGGCTCTTCGCTTAATTCTTTTACGTACTGAAACCGTGAATAAAGCATTGATTTTGAAAGACCTTTAACCTTTTCTATCTTCTGCTTGAAAGAGTTAATTTCTGTTTTTTTAGTAATAAAATTAACAGCTGTTCCCGGCCTTCCCGAAGCAAGCAAAGAAAGATCTTCTGCATCTTTTTTCGAAAGCCCTTTATCCACTAAATAATTATTAATTTCTTCGTGTTTAACTGGATTGAATTTAACAACCTGAACACGAGAAAGAATAGTCGGAAAAAGATAATGCGTTTTATCGCTGATTAAAATTAAAAGGCTGCTACCCCTCGGTTCTTCCAAAGTTTTCAAAAGGGCTGTCTGAGCTTCCTGGTTCATCAAATGAGCATTGTCTATGACCGCTGTTTTTACAGGAGACAAAGAACTTTTAAGCGACAATCGCCAAATCAAATCCCTTATCTGGGAAATCTTTATTTCTTTTTCAACAGGTTCTATAAAAATGAAATCAGGATGACTAGCAAAATCCTGACTGACACTGTCTCCCAAAAGAAGTGAAACCCATTCTAAAGCCAGAGTTTTTTTCCCCAGTCCTTCAGGACCGGCAAACAAATAAGCATGGGAAAAGCTTTTACTATCAGCTAATTTCTTTAAAAAATTCCATTGTTTTTGATGGCCAATTATCATATCCTATCTTTTGTTCATAATACTCTTTTTATACACGTCCAGATTTTCAAGCATCACGCCGGTCCCTTTTGCAACGCAAAGCAATGGATCTTCAGCCAGAAAACAAGGAACGCCGGTCTCCCGAGAAATTCTTTCTGTAATATTTCTCAGCAAAGCGCCGCCGCCAGAAACAATCATTCCTTTGTCAATGATGTCAGCTGACAATTCCGGAGGCGTGTCTCTCAACACTGTTTTAATCACGTGGATAATATCTCCCAAAATATCAGAGATTGCTTCGGAAATTTCATTGGAAGATATTTTAATGGTTTTAGGAAGACCTGAAATCAAATCTCTGCCGCGAATTTCCATAAATTTTGGCTCCTTTTCCGGCAAAGCAGTGCCTATTTTCATTTTTACCTCTTCTGCTGTCTGTTCGCCGATGGCTAAATTGTATTTTTTCTTTATGTAGTCTGAAATGGCAAAATCCATTTTGTCCCCGCCGATTCTGACAGAATCGCAAGTAACTATCCCTCCCAAAGAAATAACCGCTATTTCAGAGGTTCCGCCACCAATATCAACAATCATATTGCCTGAACAAGAATTAATCGGAATATTAGCGCCGATGGCCGCTAAAATCGGCTCTTTGGCCAGATATGCCTGTTTAGCTCCTGCGTTTAAAGCAGCTTCAATCACTGCCCTTCGCTCAGTAGAAGTGATGCCAGCTGACACCCCTATCATCAGTTCAGGTTTTAAAAAACGCCAAAAACCGCAGACCTTGTCAATAAAATATTTAAGCATTGCCTGAGTCACTCTGAAATCAGCAATCACCCCGTCTTTGAGGGGCCGATAAACTCTGATTGTATCTGGAGTGCGGCCAACCATTTCTTTTGCTTCCTCGCCAATTGCCAAAATTCTGTTCTCTTCAAGAGCCACTGCCACAACTGAAGGCTCTTGCAGAACCACTCCTTTGCCAGGGAGAAAAACTAAAGAATTGGCAGTACCCAAATCTATGCCTATTTTCTTCATAAATATATCAATAATTAATTCAAATTTATCTTATCTTAATTCTTGGCTTTTGACAACTGCTTTAGCTAAAAAAACAACAAAAACCACAAAGATTCCGCCGAAAATGAACAGCAACCGGTATCCTAAAAAACCAATGAGCAGACCTGAAACCAAAGCGCCCAAAGCAACCCCCAGAGGAGCAAAAATAGTATCAATGGCGCTGGCTTCTTCCGGTTCTGTTTTAAGCCGTCTGGAAACTAATCCGGAACGGCTAGAATTGCAAATCAAAGAACCGGCTGAACGAATTAGGTCAATAACCAAGACGCTGATAAAATTTAAGAAACCCAAAGCTACGCCAAAAATAATTGAAAATAGCCCGTCAACCAATCCGCCCTGAAAAACGTTCGTCTTGCTGTCGGTTTTTTCCAAACGCTTAATAAGAAATAAAGATAAAGGGACGAATAAAGCCGAAGAAACAGAAGCAAAAATTAAAATCAAATTCTGCGACCAAACCAATTGGTCTTTTAAAAATAAAACGAAAAATGCTCTGTAAAATCCACCCAAAAGCAAAACGGAAAAAGAAATCAAAAGAAAAGGCAAAATGTTTTTTCTCTTCAAAATCTGAAAAACCTTGTGATAATTGTCTTGAGAATCGTCTAATCCAAAGTTTTCATCAGTCAAAGGGGCTGCCGGCTTTCTCAATTTAATAAAGCAAAAAACAGCTGTAAAAAGATGAAGAATTAAGCTTAAGATAAACACGCCGACAAAATCAAACTGCCAGACAAAAAAAGCGCCGACAGCCGGAGCTATGGCATCAGCGTAAAAAGGAGCGGAGTAAAACCAGCCGAAAGACCTGTCGGAATTCTCCAAAGAAAATCCCATTAAAATTGAACGCATTGAAACAAAAAACAAAGCAGCGGAAATCCCCAGTAAAACCTGCCAGAAATAAAACAAAACCTGGTTTTGAATCAAAATCATGCCCAAAGCGTAAAGAGCGTAACCAAAAATTCCAAGACTTGAAAGTATCGCCGGATTAACCTTGTGATTTAAAAAACCGGCAATCGGAGAAAAAAGAGAAAGAGGCAGATAAATCAGCAAAAATGAATAACCGACCTCAGGCAGAGATAATCCTCGCGCAACCAAAAACAAAGGAAAATATAAAGAAAATGTTTTGTAGCCGAATAATAAAAAGAAATGGACTATTGTTGCGTCCTTGGTAATCTTTTCGATCTTGGGAATAAAAAACATATTTTATAAGTTTAGCAATTTTTAAAGAAAAAATAAAATGCGCCCAACCACGTCCAGCGTAATTAAGCGCATATAGTTTCATAAATGCAATTCCTTCCGGAACAGAGATAAAGCCTCTTCTATATCCATGAAATATTCAGTCCGTCGCCAATCAGGTTTTACCTCCGTTAGCATTATCCTTGCCTCGTTTACATACTTAGGGTTTGTGCTGGCGGCAAAAATTGCTCCCAGACTCATCCGGCACATGCGCTTTCCCCAACCGGATAGCAATTGTTCTCCCTTAGGCTGCATAGCTAGCGAAAAGAGTTCTTCGGGGTTAATGTCAATTGTCTGACGTTTCATCTCGGCTTGTTCATCCCAGCATTCCGGGGGCAGTGGAATCATAAGCGCCCAGTCCTCTGAGCTCTTCTCTTGATTAATAAATTTAGCTCGATATAGCTGTAATTTACTGGGCATGGAAACTGCCAAGCCCAATTCTTCTTTGCTTTCCCTTTGCCCCTCGTCGAATAATCCTTGCGAGGTTAATAATTTTTTAAAATCTTTTTCTTTTACTCCCCCGCCGGTCAGTTCAAAATCACCTTTATAAGATACCCCGGGCGTAACCGTTGAACCCTTCTCTGTGCGCTTTTGCAGACGCAATTTACCTTCTTTGGTTATTAGGCCGAAAAAGACTCCAACGGTTATTTTCTCTCGGCGCGTTTCCTGCTCTTCTTTTAAGCAGAAATAAATTACTCCGTTGCAGCCGGCAACGAAAGCCACTAGACATACGAATCCTACAAAAAGAAATAACTCTGCCATTTCAATAACTCCTTTCTTCTCTTATTTTTTCGTTATATATCAACCCATATTGGGGAATTAAAATGAACTTCCTCCTCCCTCCTTATAATCCAATATACTACCATGCTCTTTTCAAAATGTCAAGATTGGTATAGAATAATCTTATGCCCGGTAGTGAAAATTCGACCACTGCCGGAGCAGTAAAATAAAAATTAATAATTTTTGTCGAATTTCTACTAACCGGGTATGACCAAAAAAACCAGAACAATCCTATTTTTAGCTTGTTTGTTTTTATTCGTCCTAATTGCGCCCTCAATAGTCCTGTATTCACAAGGATACAGAATTGATTTTAACCCTCCGGTTGACGGAAAAAGAATCACTCAAACAGGAGGTCTTTTTCTGAAAGTCGTACCCAAACAAACGGATATTTACATTGACGGCAAATTAAAGAAAAAAACTGACTTTTTCTTCGGTTCTGTTTTGATTGAAAACCTCATTCCCAAAAAATATAAAATAGAAATTAAAAAACCAACTGGCCAGGAAGAATACTATCCCTGGGAGAAAAACTTGGAAATATGGGAAAAGCAGGTAGCTGAAGCTAAAAACGTTGTCCTTTTCCCAAAAAACGTCAACTTCAACTCCTTGTCGGCCAACGTGGAAAAACTCTGGCTTTCTCCAGACCAAAAGAAACTGATCTTGAAAGAAAATGAAAACGCCAGTTGGTCTTTAAAGCTCTATGACATAGAAAAGAATATAAAGAGTCATTTAATAAGCGACGAGGACTTTTTCGCAAAAGAACCGCAATTAGTCAATCTGGAATTCTCAGACGATTCAAGGAATCTTAATCTGGAAATCAGCGTAAAAGAAGCAGTACAATATTTCACTTTGGATCTCAATCAAGCAAAACCGACCCTGAATAAAAAAGAATTAACCGCGAAGCCAGCGGTAAATATCTTAGTTCAAGAACAGGCTGGCAACGACCTATATTATCTGGATAATTTCGGCTATCTTTTCAGAAACAAAGAAAAGCTGGCAGAAACGCCTTTCCCGGCAAAGCAGGAAACAGAATATTCCTTAAACGTTTTCAACGGCAATATCTTTTTAAAAGAAAACGACAGCCTGTATAAATTCAACTACGACCTGAAAACTTTTGAAAATTTCTTTGAAGGAATCAACGTTTTAAAACTTTCTCCGGACAGCAAAAAACTATTGTATTCTTCAAACAATGAAATCTGGATTCTCTTTCTAAGCGACAAAACAGACCAGCCGCAAAAAAAAGCAGGAGAAAAACTTTTCCTGATCCGCCTAACAGACACGATAACAGATATTTCCTGGATAAACGACAATTATCTGGCTTTGGTTGCCGGTAATGTCATTAAAATAACCGAAATAGACGAAAGAGACAAAATTAATATTATAGACATCTTTGAAACAAAAAAACTTCCCCAAGAAGGAAGCATCAATAAAATGTTCTGGAACCGGCTTGACGACAAAATCTATCTTTTAAACGAAAACGGCTATTTATACGGTTCTAACGTTCTCCTCCCTTAATTTAATCTTCTTTTTGAAGGTTTCCCAATTCATTTCTCCATTATTGGCTATGGCGCAAACTTCTCTAAACTGGCAGTAACGGCACTGCCAACTGTCAGGGTAATCCGCTAGTCTGTCCGGAATAATATTCTTGTCAATCTTTTTTTTAACATCATTCAAACCGTCCAAAAGTGAAAGGGCGCGTTTTTTATCGTATTTAACGACAAAATCCTTTAATGTCTGGTTATCTTTATTAACATAAAGCAGTATGCCTTTAGGAATCTTAAAATAATGCAAATAAAGCTGAAGCTGGTCAATGTTCTCCTCTTTTGGTTCATCAAGCTTGCTGAAAATCATGCTGTTCATGCTTTTAATGTCCAAAACATATAATTCCGTGCCGTCGCTGATTATCGCATCAGCCCTGCCAGAAATCAATTCCTGGGGAGGAATATTCACCTCGGCAGCTACCACATGTATTTCTCTGGTACTCAAAAGAGGCTTCATGATGAGCTGGTGAATGTGGTCGCCGTGGTCAAACAGCCTTAAGATATTGGCTTCCATTTCTTTTCTGGGAATGTTTTTAAATTTAAAAAACAAAGCTCTGCCGCATTTGCCTGCGTCAGTAATGTAAAAGTGATGCTGCTCTTTATCTCTCTGCCTGTCCAAATAGAATTTATCAATAATCTCTTTTAAAAACATATATTTTTATCGTTTCTGCCACTGAGGAGCGCGACGAGCACGCTTTAATCCGAATTTCTTTCTTTCCCTCATTCTGGGATCTCTTTTCAAAAAACCTGCCTTTTTCAACTTTTTCCTCAATTCCGCATCATATAAAACTAAAGCACGAGCCAAACCGTGCCTGGCAGCTTCAGCCTGAGAAGATATCCCCCCACCTTTTGCTTTTATTGAAACCTTAAACTTATCCAAGCAATCAGTTAAGCCCAAGGGAGACAAAACAATCAACTGCAGGCCTTTTATCGGGAAATACTTTTCCAAAGGCTTTTCATTAATTGAAAAAGTCTTTTCTTTTTGGGCAGAAATTCTCACCCTGGCTACAGATGTCTTTCTTCTGCCTATACCTTCAAAATACCTGGCTGCTTTGGGCTTGACCGCTTCTTTGGAAGCTTTTTTAACCGAAGTAGTTTTTTTAACTTTTTTAACTTTCTTCGGATTTTCTTTTTTTATTTTTTTAAACTTTTTCATACTTTAATCGCTTTATCATTTTTGCTCTTAATTTGTTCTTGGGCAGCATACCAAAAACAGCTTTGTCTAAAACTTCCTTCGGATTTTTCTCAAACAGCTTTTCCAAAGTTATTTCTTTCAACCCTCCCAGATATCCGGAATGATGATAGTATTTCTTCTGTTTTAATTTCCTGCCGGTAAACTTCATCTTGTCAACGTTTTTAACAATGACGATGTCGCCTATGTCTTTGTACGGCGCAAAATCTGCTTTTTGTTTGCCACGTAAAAGCACGGCTATTTCAACAGCCAATCTGCCCAAAACCTTGCTGCTGGCGTCTATTGTGTGGGTTTTCCTTTCCATTTTATTTAATCAGCTCTATTACGGCCATTCTGGCAGCGTCTGCCTTTCTCTGACCAAACTTGATAATCCTGGTGTATCCCCCTTTTCTCTCTTTGAATCTGGGAGCAATTTCATCAATCAATTTCTTAACTACTTTAGCGGAAAAAAACTTTGCCAATAATCTCCGGGAAGCCAAATCAGCCTTTTTTGCCTTGGTAATCTTTTTTTCGACAAAAGAGGAAAGCTCTTTTGCTTTAGCTTGGGTAGTCTTAATTTTTTCTTTCAATATCAAAGAAGAAGCCAGAGACTTCAAAAGAGCGGATCTTTGGTCCTTCTTCCTATTTAGTTTTTTCCCCTTTTTTCTTTTTCTCATTTTTTGTTTTTTTGCTTACTGGTTTTTCTTTTTTGGGCTTTTTGGTAATTTTTTTCTTTTCCTCAACCTTCTTTGTTTCAAGACCAACTTTCGGTCTGAAAGAATCAGCAAACAAAGAAAAGTGACTAATCAGGATTTCTGAAGCCTGTAAGAAGGCCTGCTCTGGCTCAATAATACCGTCTGTTTCAATTTCCAGAAACAATCTGTCAAAGTCCGTTCTTTCCCCAACACGCATATTCTCAACCCTGTAGGTTACTCTCTTTACTGGCGTGAAACTGGCATCCAATAAAATGGCTCCTATCTCCAGTTTCTCCTGTACAGAGCCAGCAGTTTTCTTCCTTGTTTCCCGGCTGGAATAGCCAATCCCCTTTTCAATCTGAATCTCCATTTCCAGCTCAGCTGACCTTGAACTCAAGGTGGCAATATGGCAGTTTTTATTTGCCAGTTCCACTTGGCTTGACAATTTGAAGTCAGAACCTTTCACTATTCTTTCTCCCTTTACTTTTAAAGTTGCTTTCTGCGGTTCATCGCTGAACAATTTAAATCTTAACTGCTTCAAATTGAGCATTATGGTGATAACATCTTCCAAGATTCCCGGAATTGTTGAAAATTCATGGGAAACGCCTTTAATTTTAACCTGAGTGACAGCTGCCCCTTCTAAGGAAGACAATAAAATCCGTCTCAAGGAATTTCCAATTGTCACTCCGTAGCCAGGATGCAAAGCCTCTATTTCAAAAACAGCTTTATTCCCTTCTTTTTTAACGATTTTTGGAGCGTGAGATAAATTAATCATATTATTTTGAATAAAACTCAAAAATTGCGGAGAGTTCTGCCGGCGGGACAGCCTCTTCCAAATTTGGTGAATCAATGACCTTTGCCTCCAGTTTCTCAGCATCTAATTTCAGCCAAGACGGAGGATTATGTTTTTTTAAAACAGAAGATAATTTCTGGAAAATAATTTTCTTCGTAGAATGAGGGTTAATACTGATCTTGTCTCCTTTTTTGACCAGATAACTGGGAATGTTAATCGCTCTGTCGTTTATCATAAAATGACGGTGGGAAACCATTTGACGGGCAGCCAGCTTGGAAGGAGCAAAGCCCAATTTAAAAACCACATTGTCCAAACGGCTCTCCAAGGTCTTAATCAAAGCAGCTCCGACATCTGCCACTTTCCCCCGCGCTTTTAAAATCTCTTTTACATATTTTCTGAACTGCTTCTCTTCCAAATTATACCAGTTTTTAAGCTTTTGCTTTTCCTTTAATTCTTTGCCGTATTCAGAAAGTGCTTTTACTCTTTTCTTCGCTTTGGGCCCTGGCGGATAAGGTTTTTTGACCATGGAGCATTTCTGCGATAAACACCTCTCGCCTCTTAAAAAAAGCTTTATTCCTGCCCGACGACAAATTTTACATTTAGAATCTCTCATAAGTTTAAACCCTTCTTACTTTTGGCCGCCTGCAGCCGTTATGAGGAACAGGCGTTATGTCTTTTATTGAAACTATGTCTAAGCCCCTGGCAGCCAATGACCTTATCGCTGATTCCCGTCCTGAGCCTATCCCCTTCACAAAAATCTCTATCTTTTCAATGCCGATTTTCTGAGCGATCTGTGTTATGGCTTCAGCTACTTTTGAAGCGGCAAAAGGCGTTGCTTTCTTGGTTCCTTTAAAGCCGATATTGCCTGAACTCGTCCACCCCAAAACATCCCCTTTGTTGTCTGTCAAAGTGATAAGAGTGTTGTTGTAAGAAGAAGCAATATAAATTCTCCCCTCTTTAATTTTTTTAAGGGTTTTTTTGGACTGCTCTTTCACTTTCGTTTCTACCTTTTCACCTTCTTTTAACAGCTCTTCTTCAGTTTGTCGTATAACGCGTTTTTTACCCATAATATTATGTAGGACCCGGAGGCGGCTTTCTGCCTGAACCAACAGTCTTTCTAACATTACCCCTGACAGTTCTCGTATTGGTTCTGCTTCTTTGCCCCCGCACAGGCAAGCCTTTTATATGTCTAATGCCCCTCCATGTGCCTGCGTCTTTTAACCTTTTAATATTCATCATAATTTCTCTTTTTAATTCACCCTCTGCTTTGTAATTCTTCTCAATTATGTCTTTGAGATGAGCAACTTCCTGAGCCGTTAACTCAGAAGCTTTTTTTGTCGCTTGAATACCGGCTTCCGTTAAAATCTTTCTAGCCAAAGAACGGCCTATTCCGAAGATATAGGTTAAAGCTATTTCTATTTGTTTTTTTTCAGGGATGTTGATCCCGGCAATTCTTGGCATAAATAAACTTATCCTTGGCGCTGCTTGTGCTTTGGATTTTTTTTGCAAATAACATAAATTCGTCCTGATCTTCGGACGATTTTACAATCTTTACAAATTTTTTTTACTGAAGGACGCACTTTCATACTAAAAACAATATGCGACTTTAAGAAATTATTTATTGCGATATGTTATTCTCCCTTTTTTGGAATCGTAAGGGCTTAATTCAACCGTAACCCTGTCCCCTGGCAAGACCTTTATTCTGAACATCCTTAATTTGCCTGCCAAATGGCAAAACACTTCCTCCCCGTCGTCCAGTTTGACTTTAAAGTGAATACTGGGCAGGGCCTCTGTAATGGTTCCGGTTTTTGTTAAGTTTTTTTTGTCCATTAAGTAAGCAATTTTTAAGTTTATCAGAAATTGTTTATTTGGTCAATCCCAGCTTCAGTTAATCAATAACCAAATTGAACTTAATTTTATTCAAGTCCTCAGGCACTTTATTGACCCAAAAAGGCCAAAACTTAACGCTGGTCTTGATAATTCTGGGTTGGTTTTCCAAGAACAATTTGGCTTCAAGTAAAGTCCTGTCTTTCAGAGCGTTTTTAAAGGTATATACGTCAACATCGTAATAGGTTTTAGCTGAAATCTTCAAAGAGACAGTGGTTTTGCCGGTCTCAACATCTGTAATCTCAGGGTAATAATCTATTTGCAGGCTTTCCTCGTAAAGCTTTTTATCTTGAGCAAGCTGATAACTAATCATATCTTTGGCAAAGTTTCTGACATCCTCTTTTTTGAACAATAATGTCTGGCACTGAGCTTTTACCTGATACTTAAATTCTTGTGTCTCCTCTCCGGCAGAAGCCAAAGAAAACTTTTCAACGATTTCTGTCTGGATATTGTCTGGAATGTAGTCAAATTTTGAAGCAGTTTCCCCTGTTTGCAATTCGCTCTTTAAAAGCTCTTCGCATTCTTTCTTGGCTTGCTTTGTTAAAGATTCTTCAGCTTGAGCTAAATCTTGTTCTGTCATTTTGGCAACTTCTTCCTGAAAGCCGCCTGTCATCGCTTCAAAAGATTCTCCGTAAAACTTAGTATACCTGTCAGTGCCGGCAAACCCTGGTATGGAAAACTTGGTCGGGCCGATATTGTATTCTTCGCCTGACTGATCTGCCACAACTTTAATGTCTATTTCTCCCGGAACAAACTTACCTTTTTCATAAGTGCTGCCTGGAACAGTAGATTTAATAGGCGTTCTAAACAGCTTTCCGTCAGCTGAAACAAAACGGGTAGTCGCCAATAAAACCTGAGGAGAGGTTGAGTAAGAGTTGTATACCCTTATTATACCCTCTGCTTTTTCCTCTTTTAAAACTTTGCCAGAAGCCAAAAATCCCTGAACAACGGTCTTTTCCTTCTGCAGAATCTGAGCAGGAATTATTTTCATCAAAGAATCAGCTACTGTTGCATGCTGGTCAAGACTTACTTCCTCTTCCAAACTAATAAGTTCTGTTTCCGGCCAAACCTGTATTTCAGCTTTTGACAGAGTAATGTAGCAAAAAGCTCCCAATAAAAACAAAAAAAACAAAGAAAAAATCAAACCCTTTTTAAAAGGCGGAATCGGAACTTTTTTGACAAAAGATTTGAGAGATACCCGAGATTTCTTCTCGGCTTTCACCTCTGTTCTTTTTTCTTCCTGCTCCTCCTCCTTTTCTACCTCTATCTCTTTTTTTATCTCTATCTTTGAAGGAGGAAAAATGTCTATTACTTTTTTACTCATAGTGGTAATACCTAATTAGGTCGCGGCACGCGTCGCTTACGCTCCGCTAACACCGCTCTTTAAAAACCCTCGGTTTTTAATATTTTCCTACACGGAAGAACCGAAAGGTTCTTCCGACCCATCTCCGATATGGGATGCTATCATTTATTATATAAAATTTTGTTTTATTGTAAAATAGCTCTGATTCTCCTGATGCCGGCGCTGGAAGACTCTTCTTTGACAACCTTAAAATGACCGAGCTCTCCCGTCCGACTAACGTGGGGGCCGCCGCATATCTCTTTTGAAAAATCGCCAATGCTGTAAACTTTTACTATCTCTTCGTATTTATTTTCAAAAACTCCTGTTGCCCCTTTTTCTTTTGCTTCTTTTAAAGTCATCTCTTCACAGATTACGGGCAAATCCTCTTTGATTTTTTGATTGACTAAGTTCTCAACTTCTTTAATCTCTTTTTCTGTCATTTTTTCCGGATGGGAAAAATCAAACCTTAATCTCTCAACCGTAATATTGCTTCCTTTCTGGAAAATATGGCTGCCTAAAACCTGCCTTAAAGCAGCTAATAATAAATGATTGACAGTATGATATTTAATTGTTTTTTCTGAAACATCGGCTAGTCCACCCTTAAACATTCCTGAAGAAGAGGTTCTTGAAAGTTCTTGGTGTTCCTTAAATTTTTTATTAAATTCTTCCACATCTATATCTTTCCCCCTTTCTTTAGCCAGCTCTAACGTTAACTCTAATGGAAAACCGTAACTCGTGTACAGTTCAAAAGCATCTGTGCCTTTTTCAAATTGTTTCAATCCCTCCTCCAGCGTTTTCTCAAACTTTTCCTCTTCATTTTGAATTGCCGTCAAAATATCACTTTCTTTTGATTTTAATTCCGGATAAACGTCTTTATGCATTTCAATCGCTTTTTGCGCCAAAGGAATCAGGAAATTCTCCGGCAAATTCAATAATCTCCCGTATCTTATCGCTCTTCTTAAAACCCTTCTCAAAACATATCCCCTTTCAACGTTTGAGGGTAAAATTCCTTCAGAAATTAAAAAAACAGAACCTTTGACATGGTCAGCAATTATTCTTTTTGCTTTTTCATTTTCACCTGGAATCCAGTTAACAATCGGCAAAAATAAATCAGTCTCGTAAACTGAATATTTGCCCTGAACAACCGTTGCCAATCTCTCCAATCCCATGCCCGTATCAACTCCTTTCTGTTTCAAAGAAACAAGTTTGCCAGCCTTATCCTGATAATATTCGTTAAAAACTAAGTTCCAAACCTCAATACCGTTAAAATGAATTTCAGTTGTCGGACCGCAAGGCCCTTCCTCTCCAGTCGGCCCCCAGAAATTGTCCTTTCTGCCGCATTTTTTAATTTTGTTTTCTGGAATGCCAAGTTTTTTCCAGATTTCAACTGATTCTTTGTCTTCTGAAACATTTCCATCTCCTTCAAAAACAGTAAAAACAGCCTTATCCAAAGGCAATTTCAACTCTTTAAAAAGAAACTCAAAAGCTGCGCTTATCGCTTCTTCTTTAAAGTAACCGCCGAAAGAAAAATTCCCCAGCATTTCCAAAAAAGTCAGATGGCTCTCGTCTCCCACTTCTTTAATATCAGAAGTTCTGAAGCATTTTTGGCAAGAACAGACATTTTGGCCAAAAGGAGATTTCTCGCCCAAATAATACGGTTTGAACTGCTGCATGCCAGCAGTCGTAAATAAAACGCTGGGGTCTGCGGGTATAAGGGAAGACGAAGGCAAGACTTTATGCCCTTTTTTCTCAAAAAATTCCAAAAACTTTCTTCTCAATTCGTTTGAGTTCATTAAAAATTAGAAATTAAAATTAAAGTTTTCATTAGCTGTATCTATCAGCTACTGATGAAGCAGCGAAAGATTCCGGCTTAATTTTAGGTTCAAAGCCGTTTCCTTTAATCAAACCAGTAACCTCTTTAATCATGTCCTTGGTTTTTCCGTTTTCGCCGACATCGGCATGGATATAGCGGAACTGGTAATTAAGGTTTGTTTTTCCGGATTTCTCAACCACCTTTTCAAAATTCTCCCTCAGATATAAAGCTAATTGGCAGGAAAGATAAACCTCCTCCAAAATTCTCTGCTTCCAGTTGTAAAAAATCCTTCCTTTATAAGCTATTTTTTTGAGGAAAAACCTGCCTCCTTCGCCCACTCTCAAAACAACTAAAGCCAAAGGAAAATTAGGCTCTATCCCGGAAGAGGAATCGCAACCAACAATAACATCGTAAAACTTTTCCGGTTTTTCAGAAATATAATTAATTACTTCCTCAACCATCTTCTCAATTTTAAGATTTCCTTTGGTCGGATTGAAAAAATAGCCGTTTAAAATCTTATCCATGGTATAAAAATATTAGCATTTCCCCTAGATTTTATCAATGTTTTTTAATATATTCAAAAACTCTCCTGCGCTTAAAGAAGCGCTGCCGATTAGCAACCCCTGAAAACCTCCCTCTTTAATGTAATTTCCGGCATTCTGAGAATTAACGCTGCCGCCGTAAAGGATTGGAATGTTTTTGCCCAATTCTTTCCTGATTGAAATTCTAATTTTTTTGGCTTTTTCTATACTGCAGGCTTTTCCCGTGCCTATGGCAAAAACCGGCTCGTAAGCCAAAATTAAATTTTCAATTTTTAATTTGCGATTTTCAATTTCTTCCAAGCTCTTTTTAAGTTGGTTTAAATTGGCAACGCACAAAATTGGCCTTAATCCCGATTCTAGAGCTGCTTTTAACTTTCTGTTAATCATTTCATCTGTTTCATTCAGGTTTGCCCTCCTTTCGGAATGGCCGAGAATTACATACTGAATACCAGCATTTTTCAGCATTGATGCCGATATTTCACCGGTAAAAGCGCCTTCACTCCAAAAACAATCCTGAGCGCCTAATTTCAAACCGGATTTAAGAGAAAAAATATATAAAAAAGGAGGACAAATAGCCACTTCTGACTTTTTAAAATTTTTTATCCCTTTGGTAACGGAATCAAAAAGTTTTTTGGCTTCAGACAAATTCTTGGGATTGCACTTCCAGTTTGCGACAATTAATGGTTTCATAATGTTTTATTTATATAACTTTTTTAAACTTCTGTTAATATTTTACAGCCTTTTTCTGTCGCAACAACCATATGCTCAAAATGGCAAGATAAAGAACCATCAGCAGTCTGATAACCGTAGCCATCAAAAGATTTTTTAATTTTCCAATCACCCATTGCCACCATCGGCTCAATGCAAAAAACCATTCCTTGTTTGATTTCAGGCCCGCTCTTTCTTCTGCCATAATTTAAAATTTGCGGCTCTTCGTGAATCTCTCTGCCTATTCCATGGCCGCACAAATCCCTGATAACGCTGAATCCCTGCGACTCAACATATCTCTGGATAGTGTTGCCTATGTCACCGAAAGTATTGCCTGGTCTGACTTTTTTCAATCCTCTTTTGAAAGCTTTTTTAGTTACGCGGATAAGCCGCAAAACATCAGAATTAACTTTGCCGACAGCCAAGGTCACTGCCATGTCGCTGTGAAAACCTTTGTAAAGCATTCCCAAGTCAAGAGAAATTATGTCTCCTTCTTTCAATGTCCGGTTAGAAGGAGCAGCATGAACCACTTCCTCGTTTATTGAAGTGCAAAGACAATTAGGATAACCTTCGTATCCTTTGAAAGAGCATTTTCCTCCTGATTTTAAAATCAGGCTCTCGCTGAGCCTGTCTAATTCTTTCGTCGTAATGCCCGGCTTCACCTTTCCTTCCAAATCTCGCATAATCTTTGCCAGGATACTGCCGCCTTCTGCCATTATCTTAATTTCTTCTTTTGTTTTTATTAAAATCATTTAAGAGCTTTTAAAATATCTTTAAAAACGCCTGCTACTGGCTGCTCTCCCTTAATTATTCTCACCTTCAACCCCTGCTTTTTGAACAAATCAAGCAAAGGAGCGGTTTTCTCTTTAAATTCTTCAAGACGAATTTTTATCGCTTTTGCATTATCGTCTTTTCTGCGCATTAATTTTGAACCGTCCAAAGGACATTTTGTCAGTTTTTTCGTTTCTTTTGTGTATAAGATTGAATGAGTTGCCAGCTGGCATTCCCTGCGATGGGAGTTTCTCCAAATTGTTGCTGCTGGCGTCAGTTTCAAAAAGATTACAAAAACGTTCTCTGTCCCATATAATTTCTTCAAAAGAGGAATCAAGGATTTTCCTTCGTCCAAAGTTCTGGGTGAACCGGACAAAACAATACCCTTTCCTTGTCTGGCGATTTCTTCAATTTTTTTCTTGGTCAGATAAAATACAAAATTTGAATCCCATAATAATCCTTTTTCGCGCATTTCAGCCTGCTTTGCAAAATAATATTTCTTGCCTTTTATAGCCACGAACCCTCCTTTTTTTGCCTGTTCAATAATCCTGCCGACAAAGCTGCTGGTTTCCCATTGGAAAAAACCAAATTTCCCGGACAATAATTCAGCCTGGGTTCCTTTGCCAGAGCCTGGCGGTCCGAGAACGATTATGGCTTTTTGCTTGTTAAAACGTCTCATATTCCCGCATTTGCAGTTGAGCTTTAACCTGGCGCATTGAATCCAAAGCAACGGAAACAACTATCAATAAAGCCGTACCTCCGATTAAAAAGCTGAAAACATGAACGCCGGTAATGCCGCCGATGATTGAAGGCAAAACAGCAATAAGTCCCAAGAATAAAGCGCCGATCAGCAGCACCCTGTTCAAGATAAAATACATGAAATTAGCTGTGTTTTCGCCCGGCCTGATACCGGGTACAAATCCGCCCATTTTCTGCAGATTGGAAGAAATGGCTTTCGGGTCAAAAGTAACTGCTGTATAGAAATAAGTGAAAAGCACGACCAGAATAAAGTAAGCAATACCGTAAAACCACTGATTGGCAAACAAGTTTCCTATGGTTTGAGCAACAGAACCTATTGTTCCTCCAGCCCCTCCCAAAAAATTAGCAATCATTCCGGGAAAAAGCATAATTGATAAAGCAAAGATAATAGGGATAACTCCAGCAGGATTAATGTTCAAAGGCAAATAAGTGGAAACTCCTCCGTACATTTTCGTTCCCCTCACTCTTTTGGCGTAGGAAACAGGAATGTTCCGACGTCCCTCGTTAATCAAAACTACGCCAGCGATGATAACCAAAGCCATGCCAAAGAAAAACAGATAAGCAGGGACATTGGCCGGATTCCAAGCAACAATCATCTTTCTGATGTTATTGGGAACGTCGGCAATAATACCGGCAAAAATCAAAAGAGAAACGCCGTTGCCAATCCCCTTTTCTGAAATCAATTCTCCCAGCCACATCAAAAACACGGTTCCAGTGGTAATGGTCAATATTGAAGTGATGGTCAGTTCCAAAGAAAGCTGGCCGATTATCTGCTGTCTTTGAAAAAGAGAAAGCATGGCATATCCTTGCAAAATGCCCAAAGGAATGGTTAAAATCCTTCCGTACTGATTAAATTTTTTCTTGCCTTGCTCTCCTTCTTCTTTATACATTCTTTCCAGGGCCGGAAATATCATTGTTAACAGCTGCATGATAATGACACCAGTGATATATGGACCCAAGCCAAGCATAACGATTGAAAGGTTGTCTAAAGCTCCTCCGGTAAACAAGTTCAAAAGGCCGAATATCTGATTGGCGCCGAAAAACTCCTGTATCTTTTCAGCTGAAATCCCGGGAATGGGAATATTGGCCATCAATCTGAAAACGGCAAAAACTCCCAAAACAAAAAGAATCTTATTGCGCAAGTCCTTTATCTTGAATATTTGAATAATCTTCTGGTACCACATAGTGATAATACTAAGTTAGTCGCTCGCTTCGGGCTCGCTCTTTAAAAACCCTCAGTTTTTAATCTTTTCCTACACAGGGAAACCGGAGGGTTTCCCCGACCCCCTTCCGATATGGGATGTCATTTAATTGCGCCGCCCGCCTTTTCTATCTTTGCTTTGGCGTTTTTTGAAACAAGACAGTTTTCAAACTCCAAAGGCTTGGTTATCTCTCCCTTGGCCAAGATTTTAACCTTTGTCCCTCTTTTTAATATCTTACGAAGAAAACCCTTTTCAATCAATGCTTGGGGAGTTACTTTTTCTCCAACCTTAAAGATTTTCTCTATATCAACCAAATTAAAAACTGCAGCTTTCGGCTTCTTAAATTTAGGATTTGAACCCAAACGATGACCTCTTAATTTAGGATATCTTTTAATCAGCTCGCGTATTGCCGGCTTAAATCTTCTGCCTGCCCTTGATCTCTGCCCTTTCATGCCCCTTCCGGAATAAGTGCCTCTTTTACCTCCCCGTCCCACGCGCTTTGATTTTTTTGATTTACCAGATGATTTTAATTCGTGCAGCTGCATAATTTTAATTATCCTTTGTTTTTACGTTTTTGATTCTCAGTTTTTTCAATGCGATAATCGTTGCTTGGGCATTATTCAATTTATTTCCGGTTCTGCCCAGAATCTTGGAAGAAATGTTCTTTATACCGGCCAAAGTGCAAATTACCCTGACCACTCCGCCAGCCACCAAGCCTCTTCCTTTTCTCTGGGGTTTCAGAATAACTTTGGCTGCTCCAAACTTGGCGTAGATCTCGTGGGGAATGGTATCTTCGACTGTGGGAACTTCAATCAGGTTTTTCTTGGCAATCCTTGTCGCTTTTTCAACTGCCTGGGCCACGTCCAACCCTTTTGACACGCCGACCCCTACTTTTCCCTGCTTGTTGCCAACAACTACCACTGCCCTGAATCTGAGCCGTTTGCCGCCAGCTGTCACCCTGGTTACTCTGGCCAAATCCAAAAGCTTTGATTCAAACTCATCCTTTATTTTTTCTTCTCTGTTTCTTCTAAATCTGTCTCTCATTTTATTTTGAAACTAAAAATATACGTTTCATTAAAAATAAATGTTTCACTACAAATTTTAACTTCATTAAAAATAAACGCTTCGCTACAAATTTTAACTTCGTTAAAATTTTAATCCTCCTTCCCTTGCGCCTTCAGCCAGCGCTTTTACCTGGCCGTGATATTTGTAGCCGCCTCTGTCAAAAACAGCCTTTGTAATCTTCAAATCGTTGGCTTTCTTGGCGATTGATTTGCCGATTTCTTTTGCCTTGCCTGTTTTGATTTTTTTGAAATCAAAATCACTGGCAGCGGCAACAGTCTTTCCTTTTTCATCGTCAATCAATTGGGCGTAGATGTGCCTGCCTGATTTAAAAACGCAAAGCCGCGGCTTTACTTTCGTACCGAAAACTCTTGCTCTTATCTTTTTGTGGCGCTTTTGCCTTTTTTTCTGTTTTGCCAACATAAACATTATTTGCCGCCGGCTGTTACCACCTTCTTGCCGACTTTTCTTCTGATTATTTCACCTGCGTATCTCAACCCTTTTCCTTTGTAAGGTTCAGCCGGTTTTACTTTCCTTAAAATTGAAGCGAATTGACCGACCAGGTCTTTTTCAATTCCGGAAACAGTTATGACGTTCTTCAGCACGGAAACCTTAAGGTTTTCCGGAATTTGTATGTTCACCTGCTTGCTGAAACCGACATACAATACAATATCCTGGCCGGAAACTTCTGATTTGAAGCCCACTCCTTCAATTTCCAATTTTTTCTCAAATTCGGCAACAACCCCTTTTATCATATTATCAATCAACATTCTTGTCAGACCCCAGAAAGATTTTATCTGCTTTGTCTTTCTGCCGGGTATTTTTTTCTCACCCAATATTTCCTTTCGCGGCGAAACAAATATCTTGTCTTCTTTCAGTTCAATCTTAATTTCAGGCCGGAAATCCTTTGAAATTTCGCCTTTTGGGCCTTTAACCGTTACTTTATCTCCCTGTATTTTCACTTCAACCCCCTGCGGTATTAAAATTGGTTTTTTACCTACTCTAGACATATATTTGTTAAAAACAATTTTTGCCGACACGCGACATAAGTTCTACCATATTTCGCATAATACTTCTCCTCCTCTTTTTTGTTTTTTCGCTTCTTTATTGGTCATCAACCCTTTTGAAGTGGAAATGATCGCTATGCCGTGGCCTTCTTTTACTCTTCTTATCTGGGTTGAATTGACGTAAATCCTCTGGCCGGGCTTGGAAATCTTTCTCAATCCGGAAATTGCCGGAATCTTTTCCTCGTATTTCAAAACAATTTCAATGGTTTTTTTCGTTTTTCTGCCTTTTTTCTCAATTCCACTGATAAAACCGTGTTTCTCCAAAATCTTGACAATCTCATATTTCAAATTAGAAAAGGCAACTTCGACTGTCGGATGATCAACAGCCTGAGCGTTTTTTATTATGTTTAGCATGTCTGCTACTGGATCTGTCATATGTTTTTTACCAGCTGCTTTTTTTAACTCCTGGTATTAATCCCTGATTGGCCATTTCCCTGAAACATATTCTGCATAAGCCGAACTTTCTCATGAATGCCCTTTTCCTGCCGCACCTGAAACAGCGCCTGACTACTCGACTTTTATACTTTGGCTTTTTCTTTGATTTTTCTATTTGTGATTTTGTGGCCATATTTTCTATTTTTTAATGGGAAATCCCAGCAATTTAAACAATTCCAATCCTTCCTCTTTTGATTTGGCATTGGTGGCAATGCTAATTTCCAGGCCGAAAATATTCCTGGCTTTCTCCGGCAGAATCTCAGGAAAAGCAATGTGCTCTTTAATGGGAAATGTCAGATTGCCCTGCCTGTCAATTGATTCTTGGGTAATTCCTCTGAAATCCCTTGTCCTGGGCAGAACAATATGAATAATCCTTTCCAAAAAATCTGCCATTCTTTTGCCTCTTAAAGTGACTTTAGCGCCAATGGCCATGCCTTGGCGGGTTTTAAAGCTGGCAATAGCTTTCTTGGCATGTGTTTTTACCGCTCTCTGGCCGCAAATCAAAGTAAGGTCTTCTGCGATAAAATCAGCTGTCTTTTTCTGCTCGTCATTTGTTTTGCCGGCCACCTGCTTTCCATAGCCGGTATTAACGACCACCTTCTCAATTTTAGGCACGGCCATGACGCTCTTGTAACCGAACTTCTCCATCATTTTGGGAATTGCTTCTTTTTTGTATTTTTCAATTATATGCATCATAAATGTAAAAGCTTTAAGTTTCCTGGCCGCACTTCTTGCACACTCTAACTTTTGATTTTTCGCCTTTGGCGTTTGTTATCAATTTGTATCCTGTTCTTGTCGGCCTGCCGCACTTTAAACAAATCAATTTTACATTGGAAACAGAAATGGCGCCAGGCAAAGTAATAATCTGCCCTTTTTCTCCGGAGCTTTTCGGCCTCTTGTGCTTTTTTCTCAAATTAACGCCTTCTATCATCAGTCTGTTTTTTGAAGGGAAAACCTGCAAAACTTTTCCTTTTTTGCCCCGATCTTTGCCGGAAATCACTAAAATTGTATCGCCTTTTTTTAATTTCATATAACAAGTTTTTTAGAATAAAAAATGAAGTTGGAAATGAAAAATTTATTTTTCATTGACTTTAAATTATTTCAGTCGCCAAACTGGCTATTTTTTCAAAACCTTTTTCTCTGATTTCTCTTGGAATGGGACCGATAATTCTTCCGCCTTTGGGCTCTTTGGTCTTGCCTTCCAGAATGACAGCAGCATTTTCATCAAACTTAATATATGTGCCGTCAGCTCTGCGGAAATTCTTCCTTTGGCGGACTATCACTGCCCTGACAATCTCGTGCTTCTTGACTATCCTTCTCGGTTCAGCTTCCTTGACTGAAGCGACAACAATATCGCCTATTTGGGCATAGCGCCTTTTTGTACCGCCTAAAATATTGAAGCACTGGATAATCTTTGCTCCGGTATTGTCAATAACTTTTAAGTTTGTTCTTGTTTGAATCATATTTCTTATGCCAATTTTTTAACAACTTTCCATCTCTTGTCTTTGGAAAGCGGCCTGCATTCCTCAATAACCACCCTGTCTCCTGGCTTGTATTCTCCTTCTTCAACGTGGACTTTGTAATTCTTGTGGACCTTGAACCTTCTTTTGTATTTTGGGTGCTCTTTCAACCGTTCAACCCTAACAACAACTGTTTTTTGCATTTTATTTGAAATAATATTTCCGGTTAATTTTTTCTTTGGCATAGTTATTGGACTAAAATGGTTAATATTTGGGAAATTTCTTTTTTAATTCTGCGGATTTCCCTGACGTTTTTTACTTTTCCGGCAGCCAAATCAAACCTAAGCTGCCTTGTCTTCTCCCTGTTGTCTTTTAAAATCTTTTTAAGCTCTTCTTTTGGTTTTTTGCGCAATTCGTCAATCCTCTTCATAATTTATCTTTTTATCAATTTTGTTTTTACCGGCAGTTTGTCCGTTGCTTTTCCGAAAGCTTCTTTGACAATTTCTTCTTTCAGACCATCCAGTTCAAAAATAATCCTGCCTGGCTTTACGGGAAAAGCATAATGGTCTACACTTCCTTTGCCTCCGCCCATGGGAACTTCCGTTCCTTTTTTGGTTATTGGTTTGTCAGGGAAAATTCTTATCCAAAGCTTCCCTCCTTTTTTAAGATATCTGAGAATGGCTCTCCTAGCTGCTTCTATCTGTCTGGCAGAAATCCAGCGGGTTTGCAAAGAAACCAATCCGAAAGAACCGAAAGACAGTTTGTTTCCCCGGGTTTCCACTCCTTTTGAGCGTCCTCTTCGCCACTTTCTGTGTTTGACTTTTTTGGGCATTAATATGGACATGGTCTTTAATCGAATTTATCCCCTTTATATATCCAAACCTTTATACCTATTGTTCCGTAAGTACAGAAAGCTTGGTCTTGAATAAAATCAATGTCAGCTCTTATTGTCTGGCGCGGCAGCCTGCCTTTTTGCAGCCATTCCCTTCTGGCGATTTCTGCGCCGTTCAGTCTTCCGCGCATCTCAATCCTGGCTCCCTTAACCTGTTTTGATGTAGAAATCTTTTCCAAGGTCTGCTTCAAAACCTTTCTGAAAGGAACTCTTTTTTCAATCTGCTGGGCAATATATTGGGCAGACAAGGCTGCTGAAGACCAAATATCTTTGACTTCCCGTATTTCAATTCTGACCTCTTTCTTGGTTTTATTGTTTTTCAATGTTTTCATTTCCAATCCCTTTTTCAATTCTTCAATGCCGCTGCCTCCCCGGCCGATAATCAATCCTGGCCTGGCGCTGGAAATAATAATACTCAATTTACCGGGAAATCTTTCAATCTCAACCTTTTCTACTCCCAGCTTGCCGATTTTCTCTTTAAGATATTCTCTAATTTTAAAATCCTCCTCCAAATATTTGGGGTAATTCTTTTCGTCGAACCAGCGGGAATTCCAGTCTGCAAGATTTTTTAACCTGAATGATTTTGGATGAACTTTGTGCGCCATATAATTTAACCGCTACGCAGAAATTGCTACGCAATTTTAAAATGCTTTTCTTCTGAAAATACGACTTAATCCTTTTTGGACCTTTGGTTTCTTTTCTTCAAATTTCGGATTAAATTTGGCCCTGTCCGGAAAAGCTTTTTCTGTTTTCAATGGTTTTTTCTCCACTTTTTCTGTTTCTGGAAGTTTTTTATCAGACAGCTTTTCAATTTTTGCCTTTTTTGTTTTTTTCTTGGTTTTAACTTTTTCGTCGAGAACAAGGATAATATGAGAGCTTTTTTTCTGAATCTCATAAGCCTGTCCTTTGGCTCTGGCCCTCCATCTTTTTAATTTCGGACCCTCATCCACCATAATTCTGGAAACATATAAATTGTCAGGTTCTAATTGAAAAGTGTTCTGGGCGCTGGCAACAGCTTGTTTTAAAAGTTTTGTCAAAGGTGCTGTTGATTTTTTAACGGCAAAATTAAGCAAGGTTTCAGCTTCTTTCACTGACTTTCCCCTTATTAAATCCGCTATTAAACGGACCTTTCTGGGAGCTATTCTTAAATAATTTAATCTTGCTGTAACTGGCATAGTTTTTTCTATTTCTCAGGCGCCCCGGCTTCTTTTTCTGAGGCTTTGGATTCCAATTCTCTTTGCATTCTTCCTCCGTGTCTGCCGAATTTGGTGGTCGGAGAAAATTCGCCGAGCTTGTGGCCAACCATATTTTCTGCCGCTTTCACCGTAATAAAATCTTTTCCGTTGTGGACGCCAAAAGTAAAGCCGATCATTTCAGGCGTGATTGTTGACCTTCTTGACCAGGTTTTAATGATTTCTTTCCCGTCCGCCTTCAAATTCTTTATCTTTTTCAATAACTTTTCGTCCACAAAAGGACCTTTTTTAATTGATCTTGGCATGTTATTTCTTCTTGTGTTTTCTCCTTTGAATAATTAATTTGTTTGTCCATTTCTTTTTTCTTGTTTTAACTCCCAATGCCGGCTTGCCCCAAGGAGTTTTCGGGTGCTTCAATCCGATTGGAGACCTTCCTTCTCCTCCGCCATGAGGATGGTCACACGGATTCATGGCTGTTCCTCTGACTGCCGGCCTTATACCTTTGTGCCTTGTTCTTCCTGCTTTTCCCACTTTGATAAACTTGTGCTCAGGAAAAGAAACCTGACCTATTGAAGCAAAACATTCAGCTAAAATCTTTCTTGTTTCGGAAGATGGAAAAATCAAATGAGTATATCTTCCTTCCTGGGCGACAATTCTTGCTGAAGTTCCTGCTCCTTTTACCAGTTTTCCGCCCCTGCCAGGCTCCATTTCAACGTTATAGACCTGAGTGCCAACAGGAATGTTCTTCAACTTCATTCTGTTCCCTATTTTTATCTCTGCTTTTTCGGAACAAATTAGATTGTCTCCAACTTTCAATCCATGAGAACATATCACATATCTTTTTTCTCCATTTTCATACTGCAAAAGGCATATGAAAGAAGTTCTGTTTGGGTCGTATTCAATGGCTAAAACCTTAGCTGGCATATCCAACCTCTCTTGGCCAAAATCAACAATTCTGTAAAGACGCTTAACGCCACCGCCCTTGTGCCTGACAGTAATTCGGCCTCGGCAATCACGGCCTGCCCTTCTTTTCAAGGATAAAAGCAATTTCTTTTCCGGTTCCTTTTTGGATAATATTTTTTCCATAAAAATTGGTATCGCGGTTATCTTAGGAGGACTTCAATTTTCTGTCCCTCTTTTATTTTGGCAATCGCTTTTTTATAACCAGGCCTTATACCTTTAGTCTTGCCCAACCTTCTTTCTTTGGAAGGCATATTAATAATCTTAACTGAAACAACGTCAACTCCGTAAGCGTCTTCTATCGCTTTTTTCACTTCTGTTTTGTTGGCCCTTGGAAAAACCCTGAAAGCATACTGATTCTTTTCTGTAAAATCAGAGGCTTTTTCAGAAACGTGCGGGGTTTTCAAAATCCGATAAGCCTCTCCTATTTTTATCGCTTTTCTGATTTTTGGACCTTCTTCTTTGACTGCTTTCTTTCCAGACTTAACTTCTTTAACTTTTTTCAATTTTTCTTTCTTTTCTGCCTTAACTGGAACAGCAGCTTTCTTTTTCTTTTTAAAAATGTCGAAAACAGCCATATGATTATTTCAAAAAAGTTTCTTTTATTAATTTAATCGCTTCTTTCGGCATAATTAAGTATTTCAAAGAAAGTAAATCCAGGGCGTTCAAATCCTTGGCCTGGATAGTTTTAATATTGGGAATGTTCCTACTGGCTGTAATCAAACTTTTGTCCATTTTAGGAAGAACGATTAAAGCGCTCTGCTCTTTTGAAGGAAGCTTTTTCAAGATTGCAACCATTAATTTTGTTTTTGGCTTTTCTACTTTCAAATCTTCCAAAACAACCAGCATATTATTCTTTACTTTGCCCGATAGAACCATGAACAGGACTTGCCTTTTCATTTTCTTGTTTATCTTTTTTTTGAAAACTCTGTCTTTTCTCGGACCGAAAGTTATGCCGCCTCCCCGCCATATAGGAGAACGACGAGAACCGTGCCTGGCGCGGCCTGTTCCTTTCTGTCGCCAGGGCTTTCTTCCTCCTCCCCTGACTTCTCCCCTGGTTTTGGTATTGGCTAAAACCTGCCTGCGGTTTGCCATTTGAGAGATAACAACCTGGTGAACCAGATTGGGATTTATCTTTACCTCAAAAATCTCCTTTGGCAACAAAGTATTTCCAACTTCTTTTCCTTCTTGATTGTAAACATTTATCTTCATATTATCCTTTAATTTCCAATAATCCCCCTGATATTCCGGCAACAGCTCCTCTTATCGCCAACAAATTATTTTCTTCATCAACCTTAACAACTTTTAAATTCTTAATCGTTGTCCTTTCTCCGCCTGTTCGGCCTGGCATCTTTCTGCCTTTTATCACTCTTTCCGGAAAAGAAGTTCCGGTAGAGCCCAAAGTTCGTTGCTCGTGCTTTGTGCCGTGCGTAGCCGGACGCCCGGAAAACCCCCATCTTTTCACTCCTCCCTGAAAACCTTTCCCTTTTGAAGTGCCGGAAATCTTTACCTTATCCCCTTCCTGAAAAACAGCAACATTTATTTCATCTCCTTGTTTCATATCGCACTTTTCATCAATCCTGAACTCTTTCAAATACTTGAATTCTTTGCCTTTTTCCGATTTTTTGGCTTTCTTTTCTTTTTTGACAAAGCCGATCTGAACGGCCAGGTAATCGTCTTTCTCTTTTGTCTTGATTTGGGTAACAAAACATGGACCGGCCTCAATAATGGTTACCGGGATAACGTTTCCTTTTTCGTCAAAAATCTGCGACATTCCCAGTTTTTTACCTAAAATAAATTTCATAGCGATTCTCAAACAAAATACGGGGATGCTAACCCCGCATTCATTTCAAGTGGGTTAGTTTTTAATTTATTACTTCATGAAGTTTTCGAAATAATTATTCTGTTCATAATAGCACTAAAATAAGAATTCGTAAATCCTTAATCCTTTCCGATTGAGTTTTACATTTTTATCTCAATGTCAACGCCAGCCGGCAAATTCAGGTTCATTAAAGCGTCAATCACTTTCTGGCTCGGATTTAATATGTCAATCAGTCTTTTGTGAACCCTCATCTCAAATTGCTCTCTTGCATCCTTGTGAACGAAAGAAGACCTGTTCACTGTTTGCTTGTGAATTTCCGTAGGCAAAGGAACAGGACCCAATGTTTGGACACCGTAACGCAAAGCCACCTCGATAATCTGACGGGCAGAAGTATCAATCACCTTATGGTCAAAAGCTCTCAACTTTATCCTGATTTTGGATTTGACTTCTTCTTCAACTGCAATTGTCTTCTTTTTTGGCATCTTAAAAGAACCTTAACTTAAAACTTTTTGTCAAATAATTTTATTTTATGATTTTCGTTACCACTCCAGCTCCCACCGTTCTGCCGCCTTCTCTGATGGCGAATCTTTGCTTCTCTTCCATGGCAATCGGAGTCAATAATTTTACTTTCAAATTAACAGTATCTCCGGGCATTACCATTTCAGTGCCTTCCGATAAAGTCACTTCTCCTGTGACATCAGTGGTCTTAAAATAAAGCTGGGGTTTGTATCCGGTAAAGAAAGGAGTGTGGCGTCCGCCTTCTTCTTTTGTCAAAACATAAACTTCCCCTTCAAATTCAGTATGGGGGGTTATGGAACCGGGCTTGGCTAAAACCTGTCCTCTTTCAACGTCTTCTTTCTTCAATCCTCTGAGCAATATGCCGACATTGTCTCCAGCTCTTCCTTCATCTAAAATCTTGTTGAACATTTCCACGCTGACAGCAATTGTTTTGGCAGTCGGCTTTATTCCAACCAGCTCCACTTCCTCGTTAGAATGGACAATACCTCTTTCAATACGTCCTGTGGCAACTGTTCCTCTGCCAGCAATGGAGAAAACGTCTTCAATGGCCATTAAGAAAGGTTTGTCCACTTCTCTGGTCGGTTCTAAAATATGCTCATCTATTGCTTTGACCAATTCTACAATTGGTTTTGTTGCTTCGTCATCAATGGAATTGGCTGATAAAGCTTTTAAGGCTGACCCTTTGATTATGGGAGTGGTATCTCCGGGATAACCGTATTTCTTTAAAAGCTCTCTTAATTCCGATTCAACCAAAGTAATGATTTCCGGATCGTCAACTGCATCGCATTTGTTCAAGAATACGACCATTGCCGGCAAACCGACCTGCCTGGCCAAAAGAATGTGCTCCCTTGTCTGAGGCATGGGCCCGTCAGGGGCTGAAACAACCAAAACTGCTCCATCCATTTGTGCAGCTCCAGTAATCATGTTTTTAATGTAGTCAGCATGTCCCGGGCAATCAATCCAGGCATAGTGCCTTTTGTTTGATTCAAACTCAACGTGGGTAACGTTGATGGTCAGGCCGCGAGCTTTTTCCTCGGGTGCTGAGTCAATTTGGTCTACGGATTTTTCCGTAGCTTTCATCCCCGCCAATTTCTGAACTTTAAGAATGGCGGCGGTTAAAGTGGTTTTACCATGGTCAACGTGGCCAATGGAACCAATGTTAAGATGGGGTTTTTCCCTTGAAAATTTTTCTTTTTCTGCCATATGTTTTTATATATTAATTATTAATTATGTAATTTTGAACCTTTAAATAATATATATATTTTAGTAGACTTTTAAGATTTGTCAATTGTGGATTACCTTCTTTTACCTTCAATGATTTCTTGAGCAATGTTCGCAGGAACTTCATCGTAATGGTCAAATTCCATAGTAAATGTTCCTCTGCCTTCAGTCAAGCTGCGAAGAGCTGTGGCGTATCCGAACATTTCAGACAAAGGTACTTTAGCATCAATTACTTTCATTTGCAATCTGTCTTTTGTTTCTTCAATTTTGCCTCGTCTGGCTGACAAATCGCCGATAACATCGCCGAAAAAGTCAGAAGGAACAATCACTTCCAGTTTCATAATCGGCTCAAGCAATATGGGCTTTGCTTTTTTAGCTGCTGCCTGGAAAGCCATGGAACCGGCAATCTTAAAAGCCATTTCTGATGAATCAACTTCATGGAAAGAACCGTCAAAAAGCGTGGCAGACAAATCAACAATCGGATAGCCGGCAACCACTCCTTTGTCCGCTGCTTCAATTATTCCTTTTTCAACAGCTGGAATAAACTCTCTGGGGATAGTTCCGCCTTTTATCTCGTTAATGAAATCAAATCCCTCTCCTCTCTCTTTCGGTTCTACTCTCAAAAAAACATGGCCGTACTGACCCCTGCCACCTGACTGTCTGATATATTTGCCTTCTGCTTCAGCTTCTTGCTTAATGGTTTCTTTATAAGCAACCTGCGGCCTGCCAATATTCGCTTCCACTTTGAACTCTCTTTTCAATCTGTCTGTAATAATTTCCAAGTGCAGTTCTCCCATACCGGAAATAATCGTTTCGCTGGTTTCCAAATCTCCCTTGACTCTGAAAGTCGGGTCCTCATCCATTAATCTCTTCAAAGCAGTGCCCATTTTTTCCTGGTCAGCTTTTGTTTTCGGCTCAATTCTGATTGAAATGACAGGCTCCGGGAAAACGATTTTCTCAAGAACAATAGGACTGTTCTCATCGCAAAGCGTGTGGCCGGTAGAAGTGTTTTTTAGGCCTACGGTAGCGGCAATGTCTCCGGCAAAAACTTCTTCCACTTCTTCCCTTTCATTGGCATGCATTCTCAAAATTCTGCCGATTCTTTCCCTTTCGCCGGTTGTCGTATTTAAAACGTAAGAGCCGCGCTTTAATAAACCGGAATAAGCCCTGAAAAATGTCAGGGTGCCCACATAAGGATCTGTAGCAATTTTAAAAGCCAGAGCGCAAAAAGGCTTGGCATCTGAAGCTTGTCTTTCAATGATTTCACCGCTTTTTGGGTCTGTTCCTGTTACAGGAGGAAGCTCAGTCGGATTTGGCAAATATTCAACAATCCCATCCAACATGAGCTGTACTCCTTTGTTTTTCAGAGCTGAACCGCAAAAAACAGGGATAAGCTTGTAAGCGATGGTCGCTTTTCTCAAAGTTTTTTTTAATTCTTCAAGGGAAATTTCCTGCTTGGCTAAGTACTTGTCCAAAAGAGATTCGTCTTCAGCAGCAATTTTTTCCATTAATTTTTCCCTCCACTCTTTTGCTTTTTCCAGCAAGTTTCCTGGTATTTCTTCTTTTTTAACGTTCTGGCCGAAATCTCCTTCAAACTTCAAAGCTTTCATTTCCAACAAATCAATTACGCCCTCAAATCTCTCTTCTTCGCCAATAGGCAATTGAAGGGCGACAGCCAAAGGAGAAAGCTTTTGCAAAATGGAGTCAAAGCTTTTTTCAAAAGAAGCTCCCATCCTGTCCAGTTTGTTTATAAAACAAATCCTGGAAACGTGGAACTTATCTGCCTGGCGCCAAACAGTTTCAGACTGGGGCTCCACTCCTGCCACTCCGTCAAAAACAACGACTGCTCCATCCAAAACTCTTAAAGCCCTCTGAACCTCAACAGTAAAATCAATGTGACCTGGAGTGTCAATAATATTTATCCTGTATTCGTTTTCTTTAGATTTTTCCAAATCAAGAGGCGTCCAAAAACAAGTAGTGGCAGCGGAAGTAATGGTAATTCCCCTTTCCCTTTCCTGAACCATCCAGTCCATGATAGCTTTACCGTCGTGCACCTCCCCGATTTTGTGGGAGATGCCCGTGTAAAATAAAACCCGCTCGGTTACGGTTGTTTTCCCAGCGTCAATGTGCGCGATAATCCCTATGTCTCTGTATTTTTCTATTGGATAAATCCTAGGCATAATTTAATAATTTTCAATGTTATAATTTTTAATTCTGTTGAAGTTAGACTTCAACAGTCTACGTTTCGGAGTTCAGCGAGGCAACAAGTTTTAAAGTAGCTTTCGGATTAAAGCTTATTTGAGCGACCCTTACCAGGAAAAATGAGCAAAAGCCCTGTTTGCTTCCGCCATTCTGTGAGTGTCTTCTCTCTTTTTCACTGCTGCTCCTTCGTTGTTTGAAGCCAGAATTAATTCATCAGCCAGTTTTTCTCTCATCGGTTTGCCTTTTTTTGATTTTGCCGCATTAATTATCCAGCGCATGGCCAAAGTCACCATTCTGTCTCCTCTCACTTCGCGAGGCACCTGATAAGTTGCTCCGCCGACTCTTTTTGGTTTTATTTCCAGTAAAGGAGAAACGTTTTTTATCGCCCTTTCAAAAACTTCCAACGGCTCTTTCTTCGTTTTTTCTTTAATAATATCAAAAGTGCCGTAAATGATTTTTTCGGCTATTGTTTTTTTGCCGTTCCTCATCACTTGGTTGATGAATTTGGCGACAACAACATTATCATAAACGGAATCAGGAACGACAGCTATTCTTTTTTTCTTCTTTCTAGCCATATATTATTTTTCTCTTTTTTTACCGTATTTGCTTCTCTGCTGTTTTCGTCCTTCAACTCCGGCCGTGTCCAAAACGCCTCTGACTATATGATATCTGACGCCCGGCAAATCTTTTACTCTTCCTCCCCTAAGCACAACCACTGAATGCTCCTGCAGATTGTGGCCCTCACCAGGAATGTAAGCTGTCACCTCCATGCCATTGGTCAATCTGACTCTGGCCACTTTTCTCAAAGCAGAGTTTGGTTTCTTGGGAGTGGAAGTGAAAACTTTTAAACAAACTCCCCTTTTAAAAGGAGAATAATAATCTTTCGGCCGATTCTTTAAAACATTAAAACCAAAAGACAAAGCTGGCGACTTGGTGCGCTTTTTTGTTTTTTTCCTTCCTTTTTTAATTAACTGATGAATTGTCGGACACATAAATTACAATTTATCACAAAGCCAATTAAATTACAAGAGGCTGGCCGGTTACCAAAGAAAAAAGCAGATAAGCTGAACCGAAAATTAATTTCAGGCCTCCAGCGAAAATGAAAAGCAAAAAAATGAAAAGACCGTATCTTTCAAGTAACATTCTGATTTCAAGAAGCTTTCCCGGGAAAAAAGAGAACAAAATATGAGAACCGTCAAAAGGCGGAATGGGAATAAGATTGAAAACTGCCCAGGCAAAATTATATATAACGATTATGCTGAAAAGTATCAAAAGTGGTTGAGGTAGAGATAAAAATCTTATAGCCAATCCAAATATCACTGCCAGAAGGAAATTGGTGGCTGGACCGGCAATAGCCACTTTTAAATTACCCCATCTTTGGTCTCGGAAATTAAGAGGATTAACCGGCACTGGTTTTGCCCAGCCGATAATCGGACCTTTGCCCAAAGTGGCAAAAAGCAAAAGCAGAGGGACAAAAATCGTGCCCAAAGGATCAATGTGCTTTATAGGATTTAAGGTTAAGCGGCCGGCTTGTTTTGCCGTTTCATCTCCCAAATGCAAAGCAACGCTTCCATGCGCCACTTCATGAATGACAATGGAAAAGAATAAAATCAGTAAAATAAAAACAATTTCCATATTTTTAATGATAACATAACTTGAAGGAAATAAGAATTTCTGCTAGGATAAAAAAGTCGTGATTAATTATTTTTAAGAAATTATCAAGAATATGGCAAACGAATGCCCAATCTGCGGCAAAAAAACTCTAATGGTTTGGAAAAGAGTGAAACTCCGAGGAAGATATAATCCAACAACGAAAACAAGAAAAAAACCAAATCTGCAATGGGTAAAATTGCCTTCGGGCAAAAGAGTAAAAGCCTGCACAAAATGTATTAAAGCAATGGCTAAAAAGAAATAATCTTTTGACGGGGTGTAGTATAACGGCAGTATTTGCCCTTGGGGTGGGTAAGACCCGGGTTCAATTCCCGGCACCCCGAAAAGTAAACTAAAAACCCGCTGAAATAGCGGATTTTTAGTGGCTCCGTTTTCTAGGAAGTTTTCTCGGAAAAAGTTACAAGTGGGAATCCTAGTCTCGGCCCAAGAGCCAAGAATCATTTCAGACTCCCTAAAAAAACTTTTGTACCAGAACTAACTAGATACAGAGCCAATTTAATTATAACGAACCTCAATATATCAAGTCAAGTCCTGACTTACCATCAAAACATCGCTGATTTGTTTTATCAAAGAAACGACAACAGGCGGCGGAAGCAAACTGTATGATGGCTCTTTACTGTCGTCTTGAACCAGCCAGGGCCTTTCTTTGACAATTGCTTTATCTTCCTTCCATTCGTAATAATATTCAGGAGTAATTTCATAATCGTCAACGCAACTTTTGGCTAATTTTTTGGGAATTGAATTTCTTAAAAGAATCTTGGGAATGCCGTAAAGGGAAAAAGCCTGATTGATTAATTTTTCGTCTTTTTTCAACCTCTCTTTTATCGGCTTTATACCAAACTCATCGCCTTCTTTGCGCACCATTCTCGTTTCCCTGCATTTCGGGTTGTCGCAAAGCAGATAGAATTCTTTTTTCTTTGAATCGTGCCCTATCTTGGAAGTGGGCAGTAATTTCAAATTCCTGGAAGTCTGGCAATGAGGACAAATCACCCTGTATTTTATTCTTTCATCAATCACTTTTTCCGGAACGTCAATTAAAACAAAAAAATCAGGGTCGTCACGATAGCCGATCAAATCCCTGAAAAACAAAGCAAAATTTATCTGGTCCAAATCCCTGGGAAATCCGTCAACAAAAATAGTCTTTCTTTTCCTCTTTGCGATTTCCCTTTTGACCAAAGGCAGTATCAGTTCCGTGGGCAAAAGAGTTTTTGTGCTTCTCTTTTCCAGAATAGAGATTAATTCTTTAACGGGCTGCCAGCCGCGATAATTCTTTTCCAAAAAGAAAGTTAATTCCTTTTTCTTTTTTTTGTCTTTCAATTCACTGTCAATTCCGCGAATCATATCGCCTATTGAAAAATGCTCAATTCTTTCCGGATCAATAATTTCAGCGAACATCTTAGAATATGTCCCCTTTCCTGAGTTTTTCTTTCCGATAAGATAAGCGACGAAAGTGTTTCCTTTTCTGAAATATTCTCTTAATTTTTTTATCTCTTGGCCCGCTTTCAATCGAAAATACCTTTCTCTTTCTTTGGGATTGTTCAAATCAAAAGTTTCTTTTACTTTTGAATCTTTGGTTTTAAAAATTGGAAACTGCATAGTTTGTGCCATTGGAAATAATTTTAATATCGCCTTGCTCGTCTGTTCTGAATATTCTTATACCATATTTTGCCAAAGTATCCAAAGTTTCCTGATTGGGATGGCCGTATTTATTATCTTTACCAACAGAAATTATGGCAACCTCTGGCATAACATTTTCAATAAATTCTTGACTGCTTGATGTTTTACTGCCGTGATGGCCGACCTTCAAAACATCAGAACACATATCAATATTTTTTCCAACCAGCTGTTCTTCCACTGATTTTGACGCATCGCCAGTAAATAAAAAAATATTCTCTCCAAAAATCAATCTGGCAACAACTGAACTGTCGTCTATATCTTTAACTTTTTGATTCTCCAGATTTTCAAAAGGGTAAATAATTTCCAAAATCACTGAACCAGCAATAACACTCTGCCCTGGTTGAGCCGTATAAACCTTGGCTTCCTTTATCGCTTCCTGCCATTTTTTAAAAGCAGCTGTTTCCATTGCAATGCCTGTCCACAAAACATTTTCAACTTCATAATTTTCCAAAACTTCAATAAGGCCTGACAAATGGTCCTCGTGCGGATGAGTCAATATTATTAAATCAATTGTCCTGTCCCAAAAAGGCATCTCATCTCCCAGTTTTTCCAAAATAGTTGAGCCCGGTCCCCCGTCAATCAGGATTTGCTGGTTTCCCGGCGTCTCAATAAATGCGGCGTCTCCCTGTCCAATATCAAAGAAATTCACTTCCAGATAACCTTCCTTACTTAAATCAAAAACAGCAAACCAAGCCAGAACGTTAAAACAAAATAAAACTGCCAAAACTGCCAATATCCTGTTTCCTGTCTTTTTTTGCATTTCTTAATGGTATATCAATTGAATTAAAAAACAAAATCCCGTTAGTAAAAACAGGATTTTGCTCAAGAAACAACGTTATTTCTCAGGAAAGCTTAGGCATTTCCCATGATTCTGAACATCTTGGTTCCGCATTTCGGACAAGTTCCGGTCATTGCTCTTCTTTTTACTCCGCCCTTTCCTTTCATTGCTACTTCTTTTGGGTTAGATATTTCTTGTTTCTTTTTGCATTTTACGCAGTAACCTTCCATAATATTGTAAAAAATGTAAATTTTTCAAAACCGACCTTTATCCACAACTTTATTTAGCTTAATTTAAGCACAATTTTAAGTCAAGCCCCTTAAAAGATTATCCTCTTACCTGACAAACGTCAAAAAACTTTGAAATTTCTTCTTTTATCGCCAAAAGAAGGTCTTTGGAATACGGTTTTATCTTTTCAAACTCAGGATTGATTGTTTTCTCGGCGCGAAAATTCTGCAAAAAGAATTTTTTTGCCGGACTTATCTCTTTGACAACCAAAATAACGTCTTCTTTTTCGTGCAGCGAAGGAACAACCGTCATTCTGAACTCGCAATCAATGCCCGAGTTCTTTATTGTTTCAATACTTTCTTTAATATCGTCCAAAATTACATTCGCGCCGGTTGCTTTATCATATTTTTCCTTATTAAGGGGGGCTTTAATATCCATTGCCACGTAATCAATTAATTTATTATTAATTAATTCATTTAACAATTCAGGGTTGGAACCGTTAGTGTCTAATTTAACCAAGTAGCCAAGTTTTTTAATTTTCTTTATAAAATTTGGCAAATCATTATTAATTGTCGGCTCTCCCCCGCAAATTACCACTCCCTCCAAAAGCTTTTTTCTTTTTTTCAAAAAATCAAAAAAATCTTTTTCTGAAATTCTCGGCTGCAGCTTAATTTTTTCCGGCAAGACCAATTCTGCAGAATAACAGAAAGGACAACGGAAATTGCAGCCAATGAGAAAAACAGTGGCCGCAACGCGGCCAGGAAAATCAATTAGAGTAATTTTTTGAAGTCCGCCAATCTCAATCATTTTACTGCTGTTAAATTAGGCACCTTGTATTCTTTCCTTTCTTTGAATTCCTCTTGTTTCCCTTCGTTCCATTGCTGGACCGGCCTCAGATATCCGACAACTCTTGAATAAACTTCGCAGGGCTGCTTTATCGTGCATTCGGGGCAGAAAAATTGTTCTCCTGCCAAATAGCCGTGGGTCGGACAAATTGAAAAAGTCGGAGTTATTGTTATGTAGGGCAAATGAAAGTTTTCAAAAACTTTTTTAACCAAACTTTTGACTGTCTGCGCGTCATTAATTCTTTCCCCTAAAAAGAGATGCAAGACAGTGCCGCCGTTGTAAAGGCATTGCAATTGATCCTGAAGCTCTAAAGCTTCGAAAATATCGCTGGTGAAATTTACTGGCAATTGGGTGGAATTCGTGTAGTAGGGTATTTTTTTGGTTCCCGCGGTAACTATTTCCGGATATTGCTCTCTGTCTTTAAGAGCCAATCTGTAAGCCGTCGATTCGGCGGGCGTTGCTTCCAAGTTATAAATATTTTCCGTTTCTTTTTGATACTGCACCAACCTCTCTCTCATAAACTCTAAAACTTCCAAAGCGAATTTTCTTCCTTTTGGCGAAGCGATATTTTCGCCAATAAAATTAAGAACGCTTTCGTTCATGCCCACTAAGCCGATAGTGGCAAAATGATTGGCGTAGTAACCGCCTCTGGCTTTTTTAATGTCCGCCAAATAGAATCTCGAATAAGGATACAGGCCTTTCAAAATGAAATTTTCAATGGTTTTTCTTTTGATTTCCAGGCTTTCTTTCGCCAGATCCATCATCTTTCCCAATCGGTCAAAAAAATCCTTTTTAGTTTTGGAAAGATAACCGATTCGCGGCATGTTTATTGTTACGACGCCGATGCTTCCCGTCTTGCTCCCCGAACCGAATAATCCTCCTCCTCCCCTGTTATAAAGGTCTTTCAGGTCCAATCTCAAACGACAGCACATGCTTCTCACGTCCTCCGGGCTCATGTCCGAATTAATGTAATTGGCAAAATAATTCGTCCCGTATTTTGCCGAGGCCTCAAAAATCAAATCGAAAGCGGGCTCATCCCAGGGAAAATCCTTGGTGATGTTAATGGTTGGAATCGGAAAATGAAACGGCCTGCCCGATTTGTCTCCTTCAAGCATTATCTCATAAAGGGCTTTGCCAAAGATTTTCATTTCTTCTTCAAATTCTCCGTAAGTTTCTTTCTGGGGTTTTCCGCCGATAATAACCGGCTGCTTGGCAAAAACCAAAGAAGGCTTCAAATCCAAAGTAACATTGGAAAATGGGCATTGAAATCCTACCCTGGTAGGCACAGCCATGTTAAACAAAAATTCCTGGAGAGATTGCTTGACTTGCTGGTAACTCAAATTGTCATAACGGATAAAAGGAGCCAACAAAGTATCAAAATTTGAAACAGCGACCGCTCCGGCCACCTCGCCCTGCAAAGTGTAAAGAAAATTTACCAACTGCCCGAGTGCCGCTCTAAAATGTTTTGCCGGCTTTGTTTCAATTTTACTCGGCACTCCGCAAAAACCTTTTAAAAGCAAATCATACAAATCCCAGCCGGCGCAATAAGGGCCCAGGGTATCCAGATTATGGACGTGGAGATCTCCAGACTCATTCGCCTCTCTGATTTCCTGGGGATAGATTTTGTTCAGCCAATATTTTTTTGTGATGTTGGAAACAGAATAATGATTTAATCCCTGAAGAGAAAAAGCCATGTTGGCATTTTCCTGCACTTCCCAGTCAAGCTTTTCCAAATATTGGTCCATCCTCTCCACTGATTCCTCGGAAATTGCCACTGCATCTCTGATTCTTCTTCTCTGCTCGCGGTAAAGGATATAGGACTTGGCAGTTTCTACTAAGTTTTCTAAAACCAAAACCTCTTCAACAATATCTTGGATTTGCTCAACGGTAGGAATTTCCCCTTCTTTGAATCTGCGGCTTAATAATTGGACTACTTTGTCTGAAACCTTCTTCGAAATATCGCCGTCGCCCTGCCCGGTAGCAGTAACAGCCTTAAAAATGGCATTGGTAATTTTGGACTGGTCAAAATCAACAATCGTGCCATCTCTTTTTTGAATTTTTGTAATTTTATTCTGCGTCATTTTTAGAGAAAAAATTAGAGATTAATACATCTTATCCAAAATTTAAAGAGGAGTCAAACTTTGTCAACTTCTCTTAAAAATTCGGCTTTTCCACAAGTAATTATTCCTCTTTTTTTTCAATGGCTCCGTAGGGACAAATGCTTTCTCCGCCACATTCTTCCAGCTTTTGGGGATTGATAACCTCGGCCTTGCCGTCGTCTTTCAACTCTGTCCCATCCGGGCATTCAGTAACGCAAAGCCCGCAGCCAATGCACTTTTCTTTGTTTATTTTATACATATATATTAAAAAACCTTTAATCTCCGATTATTTGTATTTGGAATTTCCTTTGCCTCGGCTTGTCCAATTCAACAAAAAAAATTCTCTGCCATTGTCCAAGCTGCAACTTTCCGTTTATCAGATTCAAAACAGCTGCCACCGGCAAATGAATGGCTCTACAGTGGGCATGGCCGTTGATGCATTCTTCAACGCACATGTTTACCGTCCTGACAGAAAAATCATTATGTTTGTAGTCCCTGTCCCGGCTGGCTGTCTCTTTCAAATCTCTTTTGAAATCTTCAATAAGCAAAGGTTCGTTTTCATTGACGATGATTGTCGCTGTCGTATGTAAAGTTTGAACGTTTACCAAACCGTCTTTGATTTTGCTTTCTGCAACAAAAGCTGTCACTTGGTCTGTAACATCAATAAAATCCAGTTCCTCTTTTGTCTGAAGTTCAATTGTTTTATGCAACGACTTCATTTGGTTTATTCTCCGGTTAATTCTTCAATTTCTTTTTTTCCTTCTTCCAGTTCTTTTGACTGTTCTCTATCTTCCCGCAAAAGCAATGTTTCAAATTCTCCAACGTGGGTCTTCTCTTCCTTGGCAATATCAAGAAGCACTTTTTTGATATCTTCTTTTTCCGTCATTGCTGCCAACTGCTCGTAAAGAGAAACAGCGTCAAGCTCGGCAATAATGCCCAGCCTTAAAATCTCTTTGTCTAAATCTTCCTTTTTGACTTTTTCAAGTGAAATTGGTAATTGTGATAGCATATTTTTTAAAAATTAATTATTAACGACCTTTTAAATTATAAATTCCAATCCTGCTCCCAAAACAACGTAATCCAACATATTTTATTCCCTCTTTTTTTTAATCAACAGAATAATGCTGCCCAATAAACCAATTAAAAAGGTTATCGGGCAGACAACAATTGCCAAAAGAAAAAAGAAAGGTTCGTCTCCCATACCGATTCTTTCCCAAAAGTTTGCTCCAAAAAATAAAATAAAAAGACCATAAACCAGATTGTGCAGTATGATGCTGACAACCATTGCCAGAGGAGAAATGCCGGTTAGCAATAAGAACTTTTTGAACTTTCCTTGCACTTTCTTTTTCAGGGTTAAAAATATCAAAACAATGCTCAATAAAACAAATATTAAATAAGACAGCCAAAAAAGAACAGGTTTCCAAAAACCATTTAGCATTTGCCCAACGAACTGAAAACTAGCTATGACGTACAAAAAAACTACCATTAATGCTCCGAGGATTATTGCCAAAGGTTTTTTCATATTAATTTATTCTACCAAAAAACCGCCTCTTGTGCGAGACGGCGGAAAAGATTTGCTCTTTTGGTTAAACAATTTTAAAATCTCTCTCAAATAAGCATAATTAAAAACTAATAATCAGAAAATTCCTAAAACTACTAATAGGCCTAAGAAAATTTGTATTAAAATGAACAAACTATCCTTGGCCAATCTTTCCTTTATTGCTGTCCTATTATCGATTACATCCACTAAAGAGTAAATTATTGTAAGCAACCATGAAAAAAGAAAAAATAGTACAGCAATTTTAACGCTAATAATATTACCTATCAGAATACCTATTACATTAAGCAAAAAAGTGTAACCGAAAATGAAACTAACCCACCCTAAAACGTTCCATTTGGCCACCTTTTCCCTATAGCCGATCTTTGAATAGGCCAAAATGGAAGTTAAGAACAATGGTATACTGAAAACAAGCTGGACCAAGAGAATCTTTTGGAACAATAATTCTTCCCGGAGATTGATTGTAAGAAAAAAGACTCCTGCTGAAATGGCAATCAGGCTTCTGTTTAAGGCTATTCTGCTTGAAGATTTGGATTCCAAAACAGACATATTATTTCTTTTTATCCAACCTATCCAATTTAAGCAATTTCACGCCAAAATAAACGACAAGCGCAACAACTCCTTGTTTTCTTATAAATTCAATGAATCCTGACATGTTAATTTATTATAGCAGAAAATTGTTAAAATGGCGATTTTCTAAAATTCTGTATTAAAAATAGCTTTATCCCCGACCTCCAAACCAATCTTGTCTGCTGTTCCCCCGTTCAATTCTAAAACGTACTGCGCTTTTACATTGGGATTAATAACGGGACAAGGAATAGAATTGCACGGCTGGGCATTTTTGCTTACAAAAACCACTTCCTTTTTTTCATTAATCCAAATTATATCCAAATCTATTAAAGTGTTTTTCATCCAAAAAGAAGACTCTTCTCCGTTTTCAAAAATAAAAAGCATACCTTTGTCCAAATCCAAGCTTTCTCTAAATATCAAACCTCGAGCTTGTTCTTGGGGGGTTACCGCCAATTCAACGGTAAAACAATTATCTTCAAAACAGACTTGGTTTTTATTTTTTGGACAAAAAGAAAATAAAACTATTATGAATGTTAATAATAAAATTACAGATAAAGAAACGATAAATACTAATTTCTTTTTCATTGAATTATCCTATCAAAAAACCGCCTTCTTGAGAAAGCGGCCGAAATCAGCTCCCCTGGTTGGATGATGTTAGAACCTTATTTTTACGGTTTTGTATGTTGGAATTTGAAAAGCCGCAAGGAATTTAAAGGGGGAAAGAAATCAGTCAAAAAGTTATAAGCTGCGGCTGCGCTCGGCCCAAAAACCCCCCCGAAAACTAAAGCCAAGCCGACAAAATTAATAACCCCCCATAGAATTAAGTTCTGGTTTACAATTTTCATCGTTCTTCGACTCATCTGAATTGAATCAACTATGTTTTTCAGATCATCCTTCATTAAAGCAATATCTGCCGCTTCAATGCTTGCGTCAGAACCGATTACCCCCATGGCAAAACTGACATCCGCTAAAGCTAAGGAGGCCGCGTCATTTACCCCATCGCCAAGCATACCAATCTTATATTTTTTATTAAGAGAATTTCTTACAAAATTAACCTTATCCTGGGGCAAAAGATTAGCTTGAAACTCAGTAATACCAAGTTCTTCTGCCACTCGCTTGGTTACTATTTCGTTGTCGCCAGTTAAAATGACCGTTTTTTCTATGCCAAGTTTTTTAAGCTCATTAATAACGTGATGAGCGTGCGGACGAACCGAATCTGAAAGGGCCATAAACCCAACTAAAAAGCCATCCATTCCAAGAGCCACTAACATCTGGCCTGAAGATTTTTCTTTTTGAATAGCAGAAATTTCTGCATCTGAAAAAACAATACTATTATTTTCTAAGAATTTTGTGTTTCCTGCTAAAACCCTTTTATTGTCTATAACTCCTCCTATCCCGTATCCTGCCTCCTCGTGAACTTGGTTTATATCAACAATTTTAATATTTTTCTCTTTTAAAAATTTATAAATTGCTTTAGCTGTAGGATGGTTTGATTGCACGAGTAACCCTCCTAATATACTTAAAAACTTTTCTTTGGAATAGTTTTTAGAAACAAAAATCTGCTTCACTTTAGGCTTGCCCTCAGTAAGCGTTCCAGTTTTATCAAAAATCATCAGTTTCACCTTGGTCAATCCTTCAATAAAGCTCGCTCCTTTAATAATTATTCCTTTTTTTGCTGCCGTACCGATGGTAGCAACGAAAGCCAAAGGAATAGCTATCGCTATATCGTCAGCACAGGTTACAAGCAAAACCGCCAACACCAAAGACAAATTGTAAGTTATAAAGTAAAGCAAAATGCTTCCCAAAAGCGTAAAAAGAATGTAAAAGTTTGCAAACTTTTCAGTTATTGAAGTAATGGGGGTTTTTTCTTCTTGGGATTTTTCAATCAGTTTCAGAATTTTAGCGAAGGTAGTATCTTGGCCGACTTTTGTTGTTTTAACTAACAAAGAACCAGAAGCATTTAGGGTTGAACTAAAAACTTCGTCACCAACAGTTTTAGCAACTGGCTCAGATTCTCCTGTTAATGACGACTGATCAACGCTGGCATTTCCTTCTACGACAATTCCATCAATAGCAACCCTCTCCCCAGATTCCACGACTACTAAGTCATCAATTTTTACTTCTTCAATTGATTTTTCAATAATTCCTTGTTCGGTTTTAATTAAAACTTTCTTCGGCCTCAACTTTAATAAACTCTGAATGGCTCGCTTTGTTCTACTTTCAGTAAAGTAAGTAAGAAATCTTGCTGAAGCAAGCATTAAACTAATAAACACTGCCGAGTGCAATTCTTTGCTCAATAAAGCAAAAATTAATGCAATACTGGCTAAAAGGTCTATGGTTAATCTTCGATTAATTAAGGCGCGAATGGCGCTGAACAAAACCGGTAAGAGCCCGATTATAGCTACTCCTAAAAAGATTACAGTGTTTAGGTTTCCGATAAAAATATGGAAAAGATTTGCAATCAAAGCAAAAACAGATAAAACTACTATAAAGACATCAAGCCAAAAATAAAAAGGATTACCAGTTAGTTCAAATGTAGATATTCTATGATGTTTCTTTTTCAACATTTTATTAATATTATTCTACCAAAAAACCGCCACAATAATAAGACGGTATTATCCACTAGTAATGGCTCCCCTGGTTGGCCTCGCCCATAGGCCTCGCTCATAAGCTACGGCTGAGAGCTACGGCCGAGGGACGATGTTAGAACTTGTTTTTATTAGAAACCACCCGATTGACGATCTTAATAATTATAAATATTTACAGAGTTTAATGCTTGATTAATTGAATCCATAAGCCTTTCAGTAAACCAAATCGTAAAGACTACAGATATGACGGTCAGGATTAAGACGGCAATGCCGATTTTTTTTGATTTGCCGTCTTTCTGTTTCAAATATTTCCACGCATACCAAAGTCCGAACGGTGGCAAAAATAAACTGACGGCATATACAGTTATCTGCCTTGATAATAATACTGAGGGATGTCTATCTCTTTGCGGTTTTCCGCAATTGGGACATGCCAAGGCCTCATCAGATATTTCGTGTCCGCACTCTTTGCATTTTATTAGTGCCATATATTTTATCTTATTCTACCAAAAAACCGC